>NZ_JBMPPC010000001.1:0-863042 GCF_049340185.1 Undibacterium sp. Rencai35W | reverse complement strand
TGCCTGATGACCATAGCAAGTCGGTACCACCCCTTCCCATCCCGAACAGGACCGTGAAACGACTCCGCGCCAATGATAGTGCTGCAACCAGTGTGAAAGTAGGTCATCGTCAGGCTTTTATTCCGCATAGCCCCGCTCAAGAAATTGAGCGGGGCTTTTGCTTTTGCAACACCACTTGTACGCTCCTTTTATCTGCTGCCTGCTGTGCTTCTTCTTCTTCTTACCCTATCACTAGCCTTACTTCCGCCTCACGCCAGCTCTCGTTGACCGGTTACTCAATAAATTATCCAATAAAAAAGGAGCCGAAGCCCCTTTCTGGTCTCATATCGTCCTCTCAAGAAAACCCGAGGACCTTGACTATCTCTTTAGCATGCGTTAACCCCTTACTAAAGCATCAGCCTAGAATGCAAGCCCCGCCTTCACGACCGCGTAATTCACACCAGGGTTAATCCCTTGCTTATCACCGTTGCGACGACTTCGTTTAAACTGATGCCTTGTTCATGAGCGCGTTCTTGTAACTGTCGCACTAATTCACTGTTTAATTTGACGGCAAACGGTACTAAGCCTAGTGCCTGGTCAATTTTTCTTTGTTCTCGTTTGTCGATGGTAGTCAATGGACTGTTTCCGAAAGCGGCAGGACCTGCTGCTTGCATCTTGCCCATTAATTTTTTCGCGTCACTTTTGGCGAGTCCAGTTTTCTTCACTTTGGTCATCCTTGCAATCTAAAGTTCGCATTCTACGCAGTATGTGCAGACGGGTGTTTTTTGTTTTTACATCAGCTTTACAAAAGGCTATTCCATTTACCGTTACCAGATGGAACCCGTGTTCAGGTTGATGTGATATAACATTGGCGCGTTGCTATTTTTATCTTCAAACTCTCTACCTAATTTATATCTTTGGATCTTTCTATGCAGCCACCGGAACATAAGTATCAACGTTGTATGGTGATGGCTGGAGGTGGATTTCGATTTTCATATTACCTCGGTATTTATGCGGCCTTGAGTGACGCTGGGAAAAAGCCCGATGTTTTGCTGGCGAGTTGTGGCGGAGCGATTGCTGCTGCAATTATTCAGGGCTTGCCGGACGACGTACAGCGCAAAGACTGGGTAAGTTCGCCTGAGATGTATGCGTATTGGCGTGGGATGAAATCAGGTCCTAAAGCATCCGTTTCAGGCGCCTTGGGTGCGGCGTTGCATCGACGCTTGTTTGCCTCTGGTGCTTTGCAGATCCCTGACTTGCATCACGATTATCTATTTGAAATTCCACCGGGTCTGCCTCTGCCTGACGCGGTTGAAAACGATAACAAACCAGCAGTCGCTATCATTGCAGGAAAGTTACTATATCCCGAAAGTGATATCGGAAAGCTGAGAGGTGTACGACCCTTATTTCGCGAAACAGTATTTTGTAGTGAGCGTACGGCAATAATGTTGCACGAGATGACCTCACCTGTCAGCGAGACGCATTTGCCTCGCAGCGCTGTGGCTACTCATATCGCAACCGACACATTGATGCCTATCGCAGAAGCGGCACGGGCTTCCGTATCTGATATGTTTTATTTTCCTTGTCATCACTATCAGGGGAGCGACTATATGGGCGGAGTGATTGACCTCTTTCCCATTGAAATTGCCCATCGCATTGCAGATCAGGTCGTCATGGAAGTGAAGAGCTATTATGACGCAAGCTTTTCACTCCCTGCGCTGCGTGCTGTACTGGGGTTTGACGGTAATTTGAGGTTGAGTAAAGTCATGCAGCAACATGCAGAAGCATGGGTCGATACTGCCGACATGGAAAAGGCTCTTCCTCATACTCAGATTGAGAAAAAGATACTCATTCTCAAAAATCGAATAGAACTGGTCGCATCAAAAAGTTACGCAGATTATAAAAAGATAATAGCCGCCCAATGGGAATATGGTTATCAGCGTGGCATTCAGGCAGTAAAAAAATACCTCAAATAATGCCGGAGCAATACGGCGTCATTACCATGATTAATTTCTCATGGAAAAAAAACAAAGCATGCACTATAATCTTTCGCTCAGCGTCGGGGCGTAGCGCAGCCTGGTAGCGTACGTGCATGGGGTGCACGGGGTCGCAAGTTCGAATCTTGCCGTCCCGACCAATGAAATCAATGACTTATAATCATATCTGTATGTAAACGCAGCACTGTATATTGAACAGCGTTCAATATGATTGAGCTTAGGATTGATATTAAACGCTTTCCCAAGGCAGAGGGATGTCTAAATCTGACTTCTCCGGTATCACATCTTTGATATAAATTTCACTCGTTTTTGATGTCGTGTGAACCAGTCTGGCACGTATTTCCTCTTTGTTATTTCCTGCCCGTGCCGCATCAGTCGCGCCTAATGCGCGTAAATCTTTGAACTGAACCTCCAGTTCCCCGGCACGTTCTCTCGCCCGTTCCCACATCGATGTTAATCCGCTCTTCGTGTATGGCGTTCCCTTTTTGGTAGGGAATAGGTATGGGCTGATCACATTATATTTACGCTTGATCGCTCGGGCGATATCGATCACCCGTTGAATCTGTGGCGTGATTTGAATATCGACTGCTAGTCCACTTGAATGCCTGGTCTTGGAGGCTTTGATGAGGATGCCGCCATCAATGATCTGCGTTTCTTTCAGCATACGGATATCGATAGCACGCGCCCAGCATAGATAGGTCATGTCGATGATGCAGCAGAACATAGGGCCACTGACGGTATCGTACACAGTGCCATTATCCTTGCGTGGTGTGCTCTTTAGTCCACCAGCGCGTATCTTACTTATTTGCTCATGTGTTGGGCAGAACTCGCGGCGCGTGGTCTCGTAGTCGGATTTGTCGAGTTGGTCGATTGGATTATCCTGGCGAATCCCCATTTCTGAAATCGCGTACTTAAACATTTTGGCGGCAAGGGCGGTAATCTTTTTGGCCGTATTGTGTTTATTTTTGTAATTGTTTTTTAGAAAGTCTGCAAAATTCTTGGTCGTGACCTGCGCTACAGTGAATTCTTCAAAGTCGTTGGCAATCACATCCAGAAAGCTAGCGTACTGCTTGCGCACGTCGACGCTGTACTTACCCAGCTTGTTTGCTTTGAACTCTGAGCACAAATAGGGCATTGAATCTTCTTGCAACACTTTCCCGTTCAAGAGGGTAGAGAGTGCCGCATACATGGCGGACTCACCCTCAACAACGGTAGCAAGCTGGATCCAGAACTTTAGTTTGCCATCTCTGGGATCTCGAATCCTCTCGGCGGACATGAATCCATAGTTGCCACGCCGGATATACACGCGGCGTGGCAGTCCCTTGTTTTTTTTTCGAGTTCTGGTCATTTGCGTGATGACTTCAGTTTTGGCGTATCATTTGCTGCCTTTTGTGCAACCGGATGCAGGCAATGCATTCGCATGACGATCAAGCTGTTATCTGGCCGGCGCTTTGCTGGGATGCCTAATTCAGACAGGACGCGCATTTGATAGAACGGGCGTGAATAGCCAGTCATGTCATGAATTTCTTCGTCGGTTAATACGTAATCTGCGGCGCTCATGATTTTTCCTCTAACTATTTAGATGCACAATCAAGACAAACTGGCAGTGTAATTGATACGCTACCGTGCTTGCCCTGCAATGTTCTCTCATCGACACTCATCGATAGCTCTTGCGGAAATTGAAACCGTCCACATCGACCGCAAGAAACTTGCTGCAATCCAGCTTTAATTTGCTCATTGGCCCATTCGTGCCATGCCAAGTATCCACTTGGCGGTGGATCGCCTGGCAAAAATTCTTTTTGAGTCAATAAACACATGGCCAAATTTTTCCTTGTTGTTTTAGGTTTAAGCGGCTTTTGCCAGTTTTGGATAGCGAGCGCCGCGATACTGAGGTTTCGGCTCAAATGGAAGCGGCCACAATGGTGCGTACAGAATATCAAGCCATGAGCTACTTTTATTTGGTATTACGAATCCAGGAACATCCAAGTAACCTATTTCTGATGTCGTCACAATTGCATCGAGAATTTCACACTTCACCGCAACGTCATACCCTGTATGGTAGTACCCCTGATGCGCGGCAACTTGTGATTCTGTGTACTTGCCAGCCACCTCAGTGCGGTAGCAGTAGCCCTTGTCATCTGGCCGCCAGAGCGTAATGTATTTGTCCAAGCGGCTTGTATGCTTAACGCTCACGATGTAAAAAAGCTGTTCAGTCACGATTTTCCCCTTCATGCTCTTTGAGCACGTTCATGCATGGCACCAAAGTACCATTTGATTGTGCATAGCATCCGTCAAATTTGATCACAGTTTCGATACCCAGCTTGCGCACCTGATAGGCATCATATTGGGACAATGCATGAATCATCAGCAGTATGAGTACGAAAAATAGAAAAATGTAAATGAATACGATTGCGTTGCTTTTTAATAAAAATCTTTTCATGCTTCCACCTTTTCTTCTTCATAAACAACATCAGAAACAATCTGTTCACTCACATTCAATTTATGCGCCGTCCAATGAATAGCGTCTTTGACTGATTCATGGGCGCGAATAGCTTCATACTCTCGCTTGATTCGCTCTTTGCTTACGATAGTCATGCTGTTCCTTTATAAATAGTTGATCCAGTATGTGAAAACATTGCTGCGTATGCTGCCAAGGCTTCTGTTTTGTCATAGCCTTGCTGTTCGTGTTGGCGTAGCCGGTGCTTCATGATCACGCTCCAAGTGCCTGCTCAATTGTCCTGCCGCGCTTTAGCCGAGCATAAACACGCTGATAAGGTAAATTGTTAATTTCGCACCACTCAGCAAGAGATCTTTTCTCGCTGTTGATAGTGAAATATCTATTCCCACTGGTATTGCGTGCTTGAACTATTTTGGTCGCCCATCGGCAATTGGAAGGTTCATAATTGCCGTCATTGTCAATTCGGTCTAGGGACGTTCCTCTAGGGCGCTTACCAACGTCAGCAGAGAAGTCCTCAAATGAATTTGCCCATCTATCACATACCGTTATTCTGCGACCGCCATAACGGTCATAATTTGGATTGTTTGGGTTTCCGCACCGATCCTTCATCCCTGTCCAGATCAAATACAATGCTGATTTTGATTGTCCGTGGGTGGTGACATGAATTTCTGAAAATTCGTTTCTGTAGCAGCCGCATGACTTGGTATTTCCATTGCGCAGGTGATGCCCTTGTACTGACCTTGTGTTGCCGCAATCACATTGACAAAGCCATTTTCCCAAGATGTAGGAAGTCACAAGCAAGCGGCCAAAACGTTGATTCAGTAAATCAATAATTTGCTTTTTCATGATCGCCCCTAGTGTTTAACCAAACGGTTTAAGTGCTGGGCAATTTTGCAATTTGCTGAATCTATTACTTTTGGCAACAGTGTCATCGGCACGTAATTGGTGTTCATGTTATTTACTATGTGAGTTGTTGAGAAAGGTCACAGCTACGCCGTGACCGGTGGCCGGTGATCAGAGTCCCGAATTAGGGTAGGGTGCAGCGGAAGCCGACATCGCCGCCCTCGCCGCCGGGATGGTCGTTGTTAAGATTGAAGACACCCGCATTGTCGTTCGAGTTCCAGTAGCCGCCTCGGATGAGCGCATTGCTGGACTTTCCAGAAAACCCCCTTGGTTGTTCATGCTGGTTCCTTCGCTGAGCGTATTACGCCGCCAAGTAACCGGCCAAGCTCAACCGCTAAGCCAACTCTGTGCTCAAAAGCGAACTTAAGTTTGCTTAGCCGTGGAGCCTGTGCCAAGTAATGTTTGAGCAGATCGACATCAGCGGAGATTTTGCCAAGTAAAACCGATTTATTGAGTTCCAAACCGTAAGCAAATATGCCGTGCATGATACGAGCCATACAGACACGGACGTTTTCACCGTAAGTGACGCGAATATCACGTGGCATTTTGATGATGTCTTGCATTAAGTGTATGTCCAGTTCTTGCGCCTGGGATTTGAGTTTGAAACCGGACGAATCGGGATTGGACAGCATTTGCTTAGTCGTGACCTTGTTCATCTCGCCGCGCTGCTGCATGTCATAAATGATTTGGTTGACGACATCTTTTGAGATCGCCGCAAGCACCGGCGAATTGCCGACGGCATTTTCAGAAACGTAGACGGTGTGGCCAGCTTCTTTGCTACCGAGTGCGACAACATAGGGAATACTGAATTCGTCAACGATGGACCATAGGCGCTTTTTAAAATTACCAGCGGGAAATCCGACTCTAATATGAGGCGTATCAGTCGTACCTACTAGCTTGACCTTGTATTGCTTGAGTACATTCAGCGCGTGAGCTGATCTATCGTAACCGTGTAAAAATTTACCGGCTTGCACCAGGATTAAATGATTCGGATATTGCTCTTCAAGTTTGGCCGAAATGCTGGCGACTGGATCCGCTTGACCAAGACCGACATCGATGCCCTTGAATGCACTGATGCGAAATTGTTGTTGCTCGTCTTGGGTTGGATGTACGGTGTTCATGTTATTTACTATGTGAGTTGTTGAGAAAGGTCACAGCTACGCCGTGACCGGTGGCCGGTGATCAGAGTCCCGAATTAGGGTAGGGTGCAGCGGAAGCCGACATCGCCGCCCTCGCCGCCGGGACGGTCGTTGTCAAGATGGAAGACACCCGCATGGTCGTTCGAGCCCCAGCAGCCGCCTCGGATGAGCGCATCGCCGGACCAATCAGAACCCGCTTTGGGATACCAGCCGACGCCTTTTTCATATGATGGCGCTGGTGCTGTAGTGATTGATGGTGAGTCTTCTGTAAAGGCCGATGAAACTATGCCGTTTTCATCACCCTGGACATCGTCAAAGATCCATGTGTAGCAGTTGCCGGCAACGTCAAAAACGCGCTCGCCATTTGACAACTCAAACCAGCGACGTTCGCTTTCTTCTTCCGGCACATAGTCGCCTGGCTGTGCTTCTTCGACAGTGTCGTCATGCAGACCTTGAAACAAACTACCTTCACCAACGATGCCAGAAGTCCAGTTGATTGCAACACCTGAAATGTTATGAGCCAATGCTAAGTATTGCAGTTCAGTGATCAGCTTTAATCCCGCTTTCTCAGCCTCTGCCTTTGAATCAATGAAATTAATTTCTACCCAGGGTGAAGCATTGGCATTGATCGCCAGTTGATCATCAGTACAGCCAGTTATGTACTTACCGACTTTGAATGATGGAACTACAGTGCCATTTGGAAAAATAGTTTCAGGTACCGTAACAAATTCATGCTTCACTTCTTCAACTGCTTTTATTTCTGATTGAGTTACTGCGTTCATATATTCTCCGTTTGGTTATGTGCGTTGTGCACGGGTGCAACTGCTTGTGTAACTTCGATATTCTGATTAGCTAATTTTCAAATACGGATGCTTTTCAGTCGCTGGCTTGATATGCGTCTTGAAGTGAGATCCGATTGACTTTGCAGATTTGAAATCGGCATACATTTCAGGCGTGAAGTTTTGGTAGTGATACACATTGCCGGGCTTCTCGCCCCAGCCTTTGAACTTCACTGCTAGCGTATTTGTTTTTGGATCGTGGCCGATGGAGTCAATTTGTGATGATGTGACTGGGGTTAATGCAATTACCGGATGCTTTTTTTCGGTTGTCATGATGATGTCCTTGGTAGGTAGCAGTTGATTAAGCAGCTTGTTGCTCAGGATTGCGCACACTCTCAATGTGATTCATGAGGGCAGAGCAAATATTTTGCCAATCGCTTTCGTGATACAGCTTTGCTGCACGTTCACTGCTAGCCGGTTCAAATCCAATAGTTCGCAGAAAGTCAGCAGTCAGAGAGAAGCCCAGACGCGTACCGATTTTTCCGAGTGTTAGGGTAGGGGCGTCTGTGTTTGCAACTGTGCGAACTGGGAATGGATAAGGTTCTGGCACTGCAATCGTTGCAATAGGCGCCTCTGCCTCTGCCGCAATCTTGTCCTGAGCTGCCTTAATCTCAGCGGCGGCTTTTGCTTCGTCTGCGGCTTTTGCTTCGTCTGCGGCCTTAGCTGCTGCGGCATCAGCATTGATCTTGTCCTGTGCAGCTTTGGCCTTGGCTTCTTCTTCCACGCGAATACGAGTGCGCTCAGCTTCCAGCTTTTCATCCTCGCGCTTCTGATGATCAGCAATCCGGCTCATGACTAGCAACTTAAAATCGTCAGACTGTTTGTAGACAATAGTTTGCAAATCATTGAGCAAGAACTTGAATTCTTCGTAGCCTTTCAACCAGTTCAGATTGGCGTTGATCCCAGCTACAACTTGGCTCAATTCAATTTTGGTATTTGCCAACATGGTTTGAACTGCGTCATGCATCGCTGCAAACAGGCGCTTACCTTTGATCGCTTCGGAAAAATTTGGTGCGGTGTAGGTCAGGCGAATTGGCGCAATACCTTTTTCAAGATCAGCAATGAATTCAGAAAATGAAACTTTGGCATCACTGATAATGCTCAGTTGTTTCGATTCTTTATTCTTTTTGACGTCCTTCTCGATCTGCAAAGCAGTCGTTCTCAAATCTTCGTGCCAGGTATCAATCATGCGAAAAGCTTCCTCAATGCTGACTGTTTGAGACAACATAGATTGCTTTGTCAAAGTCAGTTTGTCGCAGGTATCGCGGTACATCTTTGCGCGCTTGTCGGCGTCAGCAAAGTCTTGGTCTGAGACGTAAACCATTTGTCGCGTCTCGGCCAAGTGTACGGCCAGCGCTGTTCCAAAGGCTTCCATATTGGAATTAACCAGCCTGCCTTCAGCTTGCAAAAATAGAGCAGGTAGTTCGATAACTGCTTTGGCTTCTGGCTTCTCAGCAATCTGCACCGGCACGTAAGCGGCTAAGTCATCTGCGAACTGGCACCAGCCTTGCACAATCGCTGTACGCAAACTTTGATTTGAGGTGTACCAGAAATGTTTTTCCTCGATTAGGTTATCGCTGCCATCCCATTGCGAAGCCAGAAATAGACATTTTTCTGCACCTGATACCATCAATTGCTGTTCCATTTGAATATGGAAATGAATACCGATATCGTTAATTGTTTCGGCAGAGCGAATTTCATCATTAAGGGTTTTATGTTCCCAGACGATGCTTTCGTCCATCGTCAGGCCGTCGAACGATGCAGATAATTTGCCTTCTGATCCTGTGACTGGATACAGATCTTCTCCAATAATTTCTTCTGCCAATGGTCGTGCCAGAGCTTCAAAGCGATGTCCATCATCGAAACGACGCTTTGTCGATAAATCAATCTCTTGCGCCATGCCTGTATGCATCTCATGTAACAAAGCCGAGCGTGTTTTGTACGGTGATTTGCCTAACATTGCCGGTGCATCTGATGCATTAAAATGCGTTGAGCGATACGCTAGCCACTCTGGCGAGCCTTGGGTTAATTCATGAGTTTGCATGTTGAGTCCTTAAAAGATTGAATGAATTGGCGCTGATTAGTCGGCTTCGTGAGCCCAGGAATCAATCGTCAGTTTTTGATCATCAGTAAGTAATTCGCGTGTTTGAATTGTTGCAATCAGTTCGCTTGGCGTTTTCTTTTTCTCAATGATCGTTTTGCGCCAACCTTCTTTTTTCTTATCGAAGTTTTCAGGTGAACATTTTTCTAATATTTTTGGAGTATCGGCGGGAGCGTTTTCAGCCTTGTTAGTCATCACGCTTTGCCAAGTGGCTTCACCATCTTTTATTGCGCCGTAGATACCGCGTAAAGTTACTATTTGAGCTGGCGCACACTTTTCTAAGCCGTGGCCAAGGTAGGAAATCAAATCCGTAGCTGTTACGCCTATCGTAGAAAAGGCATCAATGATCTTGCGGCGCTCGGCATCCGGGTCTTTTGCGGCCTCATCCAAGCGGATATGCTTGATGATGTCCTCGGCCTCATCGCACAGATCACCAGGGATAATGCGTAGACCAATCGTGCGAATCGCTTTCGAGATCAAAGCGCCTCGTTTGTTTAACAAGTCATCGTCAGTGCCAAGAATCGTGAACACGTCCTTGTTGTAGCTATTTTTGCGTACTGACAGATAAGAGCCGTCACCATTCGGTTTTGATCGTTCTACGGTCTTGGATACGCGCACATCAAGCGGGTAGGTAATATTTGCTTCAAGATCCGTAACTGAGACACGATGAACCTCTTTGATTTCATCCTCAAAGATCATCGTTGTTTCAACGAGAACGTTTTTCATACAGCGCAACGCAACTTCTACGAAACGAATGCCCAAACCCTCAACACCTTGGCCAATAGGCTTGATGTAATAAGCTGATTTGTTATTGGCGAAAGAAGGGCGACGACACTCTTTAATCAAGTCCTGGCGCACAGTGTCCCAGTTCCTAGGATTCCGCATGGCCATGATGTAGCGAGATTCAACCATCGCTTTAGATTGTGCTGCGATCGCGCTCGATGCTGTTTCTTGTACTGCGAATGTTGACTGCGATTCGCCGAACCCCTGTGATACTGCTAGTGCTGTGCTCATGTCCTACTCCAATTAATTTATTAGTATTTAAGAAGGTCACAGCTACGCCGTGACCGGTGGCCTGAAACCAGAAGCCCGAATTAAGGTAGGGTGCAGCGGAAGCCGATACAGCCGTTCCCGCTGCCGGGAAGGCCGCGGTCAAGATAGAAGACACCCGCATTGCCGACCGAGACCCAGCAGCCGCCTCGGATGAGCGCATTGCCGGACCAATTGTTGCCAGCGCCGGGGCGATAGCCGACCCCCTTAGTTTCTGACGGATAGCCAGCGGTAGTTAATGAAGGTGAATGTGCTTCAAACGCTTTTGCGATCACGCCTTTGTCATTGCCTTGGACGTCATCGAATATCCATTGAAAAACGTTACCGTTCATATCGCAAATCTTGGAGCCGTTCGACAGCGTCATCCAGCGGCGCTCTGTTGAATCAGTCGGTACGTAATCGCCAGACTTAGCGCCGACGCCATTGCGGATACCCTGAAAAATATAGCCCTCACCAACTTTGCCGCCTGTCCAGTTGCAATCTTGTTGTGACAGGTCATATGCGATAGCTAACCACTGAGTTTCAGTGATGAATCCATATTCGTATTCTTCACAAGCTTTCTGCGCATCGAAGAAACTGATATTCGTCCATGGCTTGCAAGTGCCATCTAACAGCAGATTGCCGTCTTCATCTTTTCCGCTGACATGCTGCGCAACTTTGAAAGTAGGAACGACTAAACCGTTCGGCAGCTTAGTTTCTGGAACTTGAACGAAACCGGCTGGAACATCAGTAAGCGATGCCAGCAGCTCTGGCGATCCTTTGACGATCTGCCCGTCATTCAGTATCAAAGTCCGGCCAGCATTGTCTTGATATTTGTTCAGGCCTTCCCACTCACTGACGTGAAACAGACCATGAATCGCTTTTGTACCGGTGCGTACTGTAAATGCTCGCTCTTGAATCAGTTCTACTTTCATAGCTTCCTCTTAATTAATTGTGTCTCTTGCTAACTTCAATGATGTGCGCCAGTTGAAACCGCGCTTCCGGTACCACAGAAAATTGCTAATAAATTTCATGTGCCTGGCATCCCATGTTTCACAGCAAGAAAAAATGCGCTGCGTTTTGTAAAGCCTGCATCTCGCCAGTACTTAAATGCTTTGATCGGTTTTGTTCGTGTCATGCAGCCTCCTGTTAAATTAATGTGGTGGCAGGGGCTGAAACCTGCATATAGTTCGAGTTGCTTTTGCAATACTGTCGGGATTCTTTCTTTCCTCTTTAGAACTATGTTTACTCGCGGACCAGCCTCCGCATTCACCACAAGTAATCAGTCTCAGTTCACATAAAGCAGTGGTTGAGTTCAGCATCTTTAGGAGCTTCATTTTGAACCGGCGCTAACCCGATTCCTGAGACTGATTACTTGTGGCGGCTCGTAAGTGAGCCAGCCTTGTTAATTAAAAATTTGCTTCGAGATACAGAGCACGGATTTCTTTAATGCTTATGTCAAACGTGTCGTGAATCTTGATTAAGATGGATGAGCCGATGGGCAGTTTTCCGTGACGCATTTTGCTGATGACCGGCGGCGCTACTTTCAAATTCATCGCGAGTTCTGCATCGTTTTTTAATGCGAATAGCTTGATCAAACCTTCGATTAGTTTTGTTTGTTGGTTTTTCATGATTTCACCGATTGTATTAATGAAAAACCTTTGACGACGACGTTTTGCAGACCCTGTTTTGCGTGGCGTTGTGCTTCACGATTGCCTGATTTGTCTCCGACATACCCGCCGCGGCGAAACGATTTGCCTGAAAATTTTCCCAAGCCCTTACCACGTGATTTATATGCGCCTACACGTTCAAACACTGTTTGATTTGATAAGCCTTGACTTAGTAAGGCGGCGATTGCTGCCATCATGGCTTTTGCTCTTGCGAATGCGACTGACATATTTGCTACTCCTTTTTAAAAAGTGATACCGTCTAAAAACTCTGTCCAATAAATGATGCTGATTTGTTCAACTAACTTGCCAACTTCTGCATATTTGCCTTGCGCAAGATACGAAGCCATCCGTGCACGATCCTGATCCGTTGCGCCTTCTTGTAATGCTTCTGCTACGTTGAATGCTTCTGCGTAGTAGTAAGAACTGCCTTTGCAGCGCACTGCATTAGCGATTGCATTGCTGCGAATCACACTTGCAACATGGGCAGCTTCTTCGCGTCGATCTACAATCATTACTGCTTGCATGGATGTCTTTCATTGCTGGTTCCGATGAATGCACTTTAGCAAAGGCGAAAGTAAAAGTAAAGCAAATGCGAAAGTATTTTTAAAATATTTTTATTAATAAAAACAACAGACGAAAAAAAAGCACCCGAAGGTGCTTTGTGCGCAACGCTAATTCAAGCGTTGTATATGAGAGGGCAAATAAAAACCCGCTGTAGCGGGTTGTTATTTTGCATAGCTATTATTATGCAGCTAATTTGGGAGGTGGCGTTACATCTTCCTGACACACTGCAGCCTCATTTTGAATGGCTATTTTTTCATTGGAAAGCATTACTGCAATCCGTTTGTATTCTGATTCTGCAAATCGCTTTAGCGCATCTTTCATCAGTGGCTGGTAGCCAATCTTATGATGTTTGGCGATAAATTTGAAATCTTCAATTAATTCTTTATTTAATCTGATCGAAATTGCTTGCAGCCCGAGAGCTTCGTCAATTTGTTTTTCCAATTCTTTTGGTGCCGGTTTCGCATGATTTTCATCTTGGCCTAATTTTCCAGATACCCATGCTTCAACGGTTCCTTCAATTTTTTCTGGCGTGTTCATGTTGTTTCCTTACTTTCCGTGTTTTTCGTAGATATTTATCTCAGTTTGATCTGGATCAAATGCTGACTTGATAATAAAGTTGCCATCTTTGTAGATATAAATAATTTTTAGTAGCCTGCCTACATTCGTTTCGGCAATAAACCATAGAGTAGGAGGATCCGTTCTATGTTCTTCGCGATCGTCAATTAAGTTCATCCCACATTTGTTGTCAAAACATTCGTTTACTTCTTCTAGCGAAGCATCATGTTTTGCGCCAAGTTTTGTATCAGTTTTGTGTGAGATGATTATTGAGCGCATAATTTTTTGTTTTGTATATACAAACTATATAAGAAGAAATTCAGTAGATCAACCTTTTTCTAAAAATCCATTACAGAAATAAGGGTAATAAAAAATTTATTCATTTAAAAATTGAGAAAAAATTAGCATGTTTTGTATATACGAAAATGTTAATTATTTATGAAGCATCTGTTTTTTTCGCATTCTTTTAGCTTTTCTTCCCAATTTTTTTTGCATTCCCAGAGGTCTTTGGCTTTCGCTGTCTCGGTCGTCATCCATCGCATATTAGACGCATCGTCTATGCCGCCTACACATAGAGCGATTCGATGGTCAATTACGTAGCCCGGGCAAGCCCCTTTTGATTTGCCAGTAGCGGGGCAGGGCTGTTGTTGTTTAAATTCTGCGATGGCCTTATGGCTGCGCTGAGTTTTTGCCTCAGCAGATAATGAGAGCGCAACAACGAGGCATATTGCAATCTGGCGCAATTACACGCTCCACGGTTTTTGTAGTGAGGGATGTGGCATCCCGTAGAACTTAATGTGCAATTGATTGATTGCATTTCTAAGAAAAAAATATACGCCGATAAAAATGCACTCAATGACTACTTTTACAATTAAAGAGGCAAACAATTTTCCCATATCGAATTCGCCATACATGTTGGTACTTTCTCTGGAGAAAAATGTACTGATGGTAGAAATGGCTATGAATATGATAAATAACCAGACTGCAGCTCTGATAATTCTTAATGCGGGAATGGCAAAAATAAGTGCTTTTAGTAATGTATTGAATGATGTGTAGATAACAAAGCTAATGATTGCTATTGCTGCCCATTCAACTAAAAGCTTCCCTGTATCTATCGTGGCCTGGTCATATGTCGGCGAGAAAATCCAATGATGCCCTAAGTTTCTTCCTCCATAGCTAAATGGGACATAAATGATACTAAGGAAAAGCAACGACATAGCAACTATGATTGTCGTTTTTTGTTGTCGATTCATCGTGGCATCACCTTATTCTGGCATTTCATTACCAAAGCTATCATCACACTTCATATGTGACGTATTCGTTTTTTCATTCACAAATACCCAACACCGGCTACCGAGATAATAATTTGGCATATCAAATACAGTGACGTGCTCATGCTCATTGAGTTGGATGGTTTTTGATTTGAATTCGCCCTTCATCGGTACAAACTTGGCTTTTTCTGCCGGCTTGCTGTCGGATGTGCAAGCTGCGACGCAGAGTATAAGTAGTAGGGTGAGGGCATATCGTTTCATCTGGTCGACTTAATTGAGTGCTATACGATAAATATATCAAAATGCAAACAAATAAGTAAGCAATATCTACTATAGGATCTTGCGTTATCAGACGTTGCGTTTCGATGCACTGAAGCGCTGGATCATTAATTGCATAAAATCTGTGCAGGGATCGGACAGACTGCCGGTGTCCTGGACGCAGATTGATAGTTCACGCACGGCCCAATCTTCATTGAGGGTGATTATTTTCACTGGTGCGTTGGCAAAGCGCCGGGCAATACTTTCAAACATGATCGCAACACCGATGTCTGTTTGGGCGACTAAGCTGGCCTGCAGGTCGTAATCAGTTGTTCTGACTATGTAATTGAGTTCGTGCCGCTCGTGTTTTGCCTGGGTGTCGATGATGATAGAGACTTGCCGCGATTTGTCCGCGCCGATGATGGGGTGTGCGGAAATCTCTCGCAGTGTTGCAGAATCCTTTTGCGATAGCGCATGAGAGATGGGTGCGAGTACGCATAATCTGTCGTTGCGGTATTTGTAAAACCGCAATCCTTCGATATATGGCTGATCCGTCACGATGCCCACATCGATGTCACCATCTTGTACTGCTTTGAGGGTTTCTGTCAGTGAGCCGCCGCTGAGTTCTATTTGCAGATCTGGATTTTTGAGGTTCAGCGTCTCTATGACCTGTGGCATATCAGAAATCATGATCGATGGATTCGCCATAATTTTTAGCAGGTTGTTTCCTGATTTGATGTTGCCGATATCGCGTTGGAATATGTCGTGCTCATGCAACACGGTATCTGCCAGCTCAAGAAAGCGTAGCCCAGCCCGAGTTAGTTTAAATGGTCCTGGTCTATGGACGATTTTGTGACCGAGAATGTTTTCTATCTTTGACAAGCGACGGCTGACGGCTGCGCCGCTGATTCCGAGCCTAGTCGCTGCCGCGGAGAAGCTGAGTTCGGAAGATACGATCTGAATTAAATGCAGATCATCAATGTCTAGTTTGATCAAGATATGCCCATGGTTCGGGGCATATTTGATGATTTACGGCAATAATGAAATGGTTGTATTTCAATATTTAACAGTTGTTCAATCTTCTATTAACCAAAGCGCAAATGCAATTGCGCAAAAATCAATTAATTTGCCGAAAAAATAACATATATTAACGATTCGGTAATACTTTGTTACAACTAATGCGAAAGGGTTGTTGTATGGGTGTAGTGCGAAAATGTCGTACAAAGCAAGAGGGATTGCTACAAGCAAATGAGCGTCTGAACGAAAAAGGTCAGGCGATACTATTAAATTTTGCCATCAACTTACATTCTAAATACCCAGTGCTGCAAAAAGCCCAGGTCATCAGGTTAGATTCTGCTCGGCTGGTGAAACGTGCATAGCGGCATCGGCAGCGATGTGAATTGCGCCTTTTCCATTGTCGTCACATTGCCGATATTTTGACAGTAATGCCTCTTCAGACCGGTAAATCAGCGCAAGTACGACTGACTCGCCGGTTTCTGTCTCTTCGCCAGAGATTAGCCAGGCAACCGATACTTTGCATGCCTTCGCTAATTGATATACATCTTCCGCATTAACAGACTTGGTGCCTCTGCTGAGAACGCGATTGATTTTATAAGTGGAGATGCCAGAAACTTTGGCGAGTTGTATTTGGTCCCGAAGACCTGCGGCAATCATTGCCTGATCGAGTCTGCTTGCAATATCCATCGCTGGATTATGCAAGCATGCATAATTAATTCATAAGTGGCTTGCAATGTTGCAATTAAATTGCAGACTTTTCAGTAGTGTCTTTGATCTTGGTCTTTGTGGGAGAACGTATCGACTAAAACTTCCAGCGCGTTTTTAAAGTCGGGATCGTGTGACAGTTCTTTTGGGATGACTGGCACTGCGCCATCTGCATTGACGCGGTTTTGAAGTATCAAATAGTTGTCGCGAATGTCTTCGCAGGCTGACAGCATCTTGCGCCGGCCGCGTTCGTCAGTCTGTTCCATGATTTTGATCACGGCGGCAATCATTGGGTCAATTGCCGGTGGTTCTTCTTGTTTTGGTTTTGTTAATTGATACTCAGCGGGTGTTTGGTTTAGCTTATATGGTGATAGTGTCGTTTCAGGATTGACTCCATCCAGCCAGCCGATATTTTTTCCTGCTGCAGATTCAATTTTCCTTGCTGTTTTTTCGCCTAAATTTCTATAGCCACCCAAGTACTGACCAAGCTGAGATAGGGATACGCCCGATCTATTTGATAGCTCAGTTTGGCTCCCATTGAAATTTTCGGAAATTAATTTCCGGAGTTGCTTAATTCTTACTGTTTCCATATTGCGGATTTTAGCAAACGCTAATTTCGCATATGCTTGTTTTTTACTTTCGCTTATGCTAAAGTGACTTATCAAGTCCATTCCTCGAAGGTTTTAAATGAATCTCTCAACATACATTTTGCTCGAGCGTGGTAACGCTACACGACTTGCGGCACATCTTGGTGTGGGGCCATCTTACATTTCTCAATTAGCTAGTGGACATCGGCGCCCATCAGCCCGTTTATCTACAAAGATCGAAGAGTTCACAAGCAAGAAAGTTACACGTCAAGAGCTTCGTCAAGATGACTGGCAAGAAATTTGGCCCGACTTAAACGATCAAGTCACTTCTGCGACATAACCTAATTCTGTCGATCAGCGTCCAGCGAAAACCGCTGCGTAATCACCAATAAAAATATTTCACCAAAAAGGCAAAACAATGACACCTAAAATTGGCTATGACGACCCATTATTTTCTCGCGGTGGAATTTCGATGGAATCAGTATCGCCCGAAGTACAGGCAACGTCACGCAAGAATTATTCAGCTATCTTGCGCGCTATTACTGATGCCGGTCAGGTGAATGTTGCTGATCAACTGGTGGTACACGAAGCGACGATTAGCCGTATGAAGCAACCAGGCGGCGACATTGAGCGTGTTGCGTTGATACTCGCTGGCGCGGGAATCTGCCTGAACAGTCAGACCCAAGTCACCGTTGAGCGTGAAGTGTTTGAGTCGTTGAAAGTGCTGGCGCGCGCGAATTTAGACACTGTGGATGCGACTAAGGTATGAGACCGTTGATTTGCCCATTTTGTAAGGGCGCACATTCATTAAGCCAGTGTCCTCGCTGGATATTTTCTAAAGCGGGGCGTTTATGACTAAGCGCGAGAAATTCATCACTCGCAAGATACGTCTTGTTGGAGCTGTACAAGTCAGCACAGTACTTTCGCTAGTACCAAATTTACCGATTGATCCAGATCATCCTTTGGTCGTGAGTATTGGCGAAGAGGTCAAAGCCAGAAAGCTAGATCAAAACGCTTTGATGTGGGTAGGTCCGCTTGCTGACATCGCTGAGCAAGCCTATTACCAAGGCCGTAAATATTCTGATGTTCTTTGGCATGAAACATATAAGCGCCTGTATCTGCCCGAAGAATACGATCCTGACCTCTGCAAAAAAGAAGACTATAAAAAGTGGGATTTTGATCGTGACGGTGTGCGCGTGTTAGTTGGTAGCACAACTGATCTGACTGTTAAGGGATTTTCTCAATATCTTGAACAGCTCTATGCCGATGGCGCAAATATGGGTGTCATCTTTCATGCAAATCCAAATGAAGCGCGGAGGGCGGCATGAGAGGCGCATTAGTGACGCATGGGCATACAAGAAATATTGCTCCAAAAATTCCTCATGCAACTCCTGAATACAAAACATGGTGTGCAATGAAAGCGCGTTGCAATACGCCAGGTGCATCTTCCTATGCGAAGTATGGTGCAAGGGGAATAAAAGTTTGTGAACGTTGGCAAACATCCTTTGAAGCATTTCTTGAGGACATGGGAATTCGACCATCAAATAATCATTCAATTGATCGGATAAACCCACTAGGTAATTACGAGCTTACTAACTGTCGATGGGCTACGTTATTAGAGCAAGCCAATAATAAGACATCAAATCGGGTTATTGAATTCAATGGAACTTTAATGACGCTTGCTCAATGGTCCAGATTATCTGGCGTTGATGCAGATGTTATTTCTTTGAGGATTACAAAGCATGGTTGGGATATTCAAAGATCTATTTTTGAACCTGAAAGACATGCATCAAGTGGAGTAAAAGGAATTTATTGGCAAAGTTCACGCCGGAAATGGGCAGTAAGTTTTATGGTCAAACATCGTCGTATTGATTTAGGACGTTTTGATAATTTATTAGATGCTGTTGCCGCTCGTCTAGGGAATCAATCCCACGACATGATGGCTTCTGTTCTGGCGGAGTTTGAGCGATGAATCCAGTAATCATTGGTAATGCCACTTTGTATCTTGGTGATTGCATCGAGGTATTGAAGCAATTAGCAGATAACACTATAGACAGTGTTGTAACGGACCCCCCTTATGAACTTGGATTTATGGGGAAAAAATGGGATTCAACCGGAATTGCGACTAGCGTCGAAATGTGGGTAGAGTGCTTGCGAATTTTGAAGCCAGGCGGTCATTTACTTGCATTTTCTGGTAGTAGAACTTATCACCGAATGACTTGTGCCATCGAAGATGCCGGTTTTGAAATCCGCGATCAAATCATGTGGATTTATGGTTCAGGATTTCCTAAGTCTCACAATGGCGAGTGGGGCGGCACTGCGTTAAAACCAGCGCATGAGCCAATCTGCATGGCACGTAAGCCGTTAATCGGAACTGTTGAGACGAACTGGTCTAAGCACGGTACTGGCGCATTGAACATTGATGATTGCCGTATCCATACGGGAGAATCGTTGCGCGCTGGTGCTGGTTCAACATTTGACAAAATGCACCAGTACGAGAACCGCAAAGGCGAAGCAAGCAAAGACCGTCGCTATTCAAGCGTAGGTAGTACTGACTATGCCATGTTGCCCGGGGTTCGTGGTGGTGATCCGCTTGGGCGATGGCCGGCAAACATTATTCACGATGGCAGTGATGAAGTATTAGCAAATTTCCCTGATGCGCAAGGTCAACAAGGCCGAGTGAGTGGAAGCGAACCAACCGCGAACGGCTTCTCTGGCGCCGTCAAATTCGGTGGAATGATCGGACGTATTGGGTCGTCAGAGCCAAGAATTGAATTAAATAAATCTGCTGCTCGCTTTTTTTATTGTGCAAAAGCATCGCGTACTGACCGGAATTTCGGCTGTGATTCGTTACCTCAATCTGTAGGGGGTATGGTTTCCAATACCAGCAACCAGCACATCACTCGCCGCGATGATGGATATCAGCCGCGCCCGCAAGGCAATATCCATCCAACAGTCAAACCGACTGATTTGATGGCTTACCTTTGCCGACTTGTTACGCCTTCTGGCGGTGTAGTGCTGGATCCTTTCATGGGTAGCGGAAGTACTGGCAAAGCTGCGATGCGCGAAGGATTTAGGTTCATTGGTATAGAAATGGATTCCAGTTATTTGGATATCGCATCTGCTCGTATATCAAATGAAATAGAGCAACTTCAAATAACAATTGAAGAGAATAGTAAGCAGGCATCTTTATTTGATGAGGCTGCAGCATGACTCTCAAACGCTCTCCAATGAAGCGCAGCACAAAGCCTATGCGCTCCAATCGTCCAAAAATGACGCCAATACGTAAGGCAGCGCGCGGTCAGGAATGCTGCTTGCGATTTCCATTCTGTAATTACGACATTCAAACAACCGTGCTTTGCCATAGCAACTTACTGGAAGACGGTAAAGGTGCTGGATTGAAGGCTCCTGACACCGCTGCAGCATTTGGCTGTAGCGCTTGCCACGACATGCTGGATGGCCGCTGTAAGCGTCCTGATGACTTCAGCTATGAATTAATGATTGCTCTCTTTAAAGATGCTGTAGTACATACGCATCGAATTCTTAGGCGTATGGGTATTTTGGAGGGCTTAGTTCATGGCTCGTGCTAGAAATATTAAGCCTGGTATGTATAAGAACGAAGATTTGGCCGAGTGCTCAATCTGGGCTCGCTATATCTTCCCTGGCATGTGGATGCTTGCGGATAGAGAGGGGCGCTTAGAAGATCGCCCCAAGCGTATCAAAGGTGAGTTGCTAGCGTATGACACTGTTGAGGTTGAGCCTTTACTTGCAGAGCTGGAGAAGTTTGGTTTCATTGTTAGATATGAAGCTGAAGGCCAACGCTTTATTCAGATAGTCAAATTCTCTGAGCATCAGGCTCCGCACGTCCGAGAGCAGGCTAGCACTATACCAGCGCCTTCAAATTCAACGCAGGAACAAGATAAGGAGGTGATAAAGCATGACCTAGGCAGTGACATGTCATCGCCAAGATTGCCTGATTCTCTGATTCCCTCTTCTCTGATTCCTGATTGTCTGATTCCAGAAACTACAGCGCCGCAAGCGGCTAGCACTAAAGCGCCAAAGTTTGATTTTGCCAAAGAACTTGAATTAAACGGTGTCGCTAGCAAGGTGGTCGCTGCGTGGATGGCGGTGAGAAAAGCCAAGCGCGCAACGAATACCGATATCGCTCTGGAAAGTTTTGTCCGCGAGGCCGGAAAGGCGGGGCTATCAGTACCTGACGCGGTGTTGATTTGCGTTGAGCGTAGCTGGTCTGGAATCAATGCCGACTGGCTTAAGCCAAAGCAGCAGGGTTCACCAAGGCAATCGATAAATGATGATTCGCAATTGGGTATTCATGGGCAGGCTACAGCAAACGCCGCAAAAAAATGGTTGGAGAGCAAAAATGCAGGCTAGCGATCAAGTCAGATTCGTCACTCTACTCACTGGAGTAGCAGATTACTACGGGAAAACGCTGGCTGGCGGGGTGATCGAGTTGTATTGGCAAGGTCTGCGTCAGTATGACATTGGCGCAGTTGAAAAGGCTTTGTGGGCGCATACGCAGAACCCCGACAATGGTCAGTTCATGCCAAAAATCGCCGACGTGACGCGCAACTTACAGGGGCGTACTCAAGACCAAGCGGCAATTGCCTGGTCAAAGGTTGATGGTGCCATTCGCCGTGTAGGGACGTATCAAGATGTGGCTTTCGATGACTTTCTGATTCATCGGGTTGTCGCGGACATGGGCGGCTGGATTGGGTTAGGGACTAAGACAGAGGACGAATGGCCGTTTGTTGCGCGTGAATTTGAAAATCGCTATCGAGGCTACAAGATGCGCGGTGAAGAGCCTGAGTATCCATCGCTAATGATCGGCATTGCTAATGCGCAAAATAATGTTGAGGGTAAGCCGGGCCAAGAGCCAATTTTCATTGGAGACCCTGAAAAAGTGAAGAAGGTTTTCTTAGGTGGTACGGACAAGCCTCTGATCTCAATGAAATTGATGAGCGATATCTCTATTCCTGTTGAAGTTAAAAAGATCGCCGCATGATCTGCGAACTTTGCCAAGTGAATGCCGGACGAACCAATGCGAACTTGCGTTGCTGCCGGATCCGGATACTGGCACAGAGTCCCGAGCACGTCAGAAAAGCGCACTACGACACGTTGGAACCTGACGCACTGGATGCACTGAGGCTGGAAATCAGGGCAGAACGAAAACGATTGAAGGAGTTGAGGTAATGGCGCAAAAAGGCGAATTTAAATCACCGGTCGAAACGATGCATGAGACGCATCGGCGTGCGATGCGAGCGTTTTTTAATTGCGATTGCCGGATTGCTCTGTTCATGATCGCGGGGAAATTATCGTCAAGCACTGAGGATTCTGAGCAGTACCAAGAGCGGGTTGACCGTTTCGCTGCGCAACTGATCGGCGTCTATGACCAGACCATTGATGTGCGTCAGATTTACGATGACATCAAGGTGTACTACATCGAGCATCCGTACATTCCCGTATTCCGCAGCTCAGGCAGAAGAATCAAGCAATGACAGTCATCAATCAACATGGTAGGGGGCGGTAATGGATGCAGTGCAGTGGATTGTTTTGCAATGTACGAAAGGAACGACTGGTACGAAACCGCCAGAACGTTTTAACCCGCGACCAGAAGGCGTGATTGTCCAGGGGAGTGCCTCTGATGTCGTGTTGGCTTATCTGAGAACGGATTTTCATTTCAAGACCCGTTCTCAAATCATCCAAGACTTGCAGATATCAGAGCATCGCGTTGAGTGGGGATTGATTTATCTGATGCGCCGAAAGTTGATTAAGCGTGTCGAAGATTCTGCAAGAAATTCCAGGTACGGACGGTACCGCGCACTGAGAGAAGGAGAATAATGTGATAACTAATCAAGGATTTATTGGCGCGCAACTCGCTTTTGACCACGCCGAACGCGTCACACCTGGCTGGGGCGTTCGCGCTTATGACGCACTGGTCGACGTAGTAAAGCAAAAGACTGAGCCATTCACGATTGAGCAAATCCGTGAAGCAATTGCCAAGTCTGGTGTAGAGCCGCCGCCCGATCAGCGTGCCTATGGCGCAATCGTCATGCGTGCCAAGCGTGAGAAAGTCATTGCCAAGACGGGTGACTTTGCGCCAGCACGATCAAGTCATGGTTCTCCAAAGCCACTGTGGGTGACGATTCAATGCTTCGCGTAACGCCTGTCGAATTATTAAATCTGAAACTGCGCGTACAGCGTGGCAAGGATCGTAAGGTAGAGCTACAGCGTGGCGATTCCAAATATCGCAACCAGGTGATTGAAACGACAGATGGGCGATTTGATTCCAAGGCTGAGCACAGATATTGGTGTTATCTGAAGCAACTGGAAAAGGCAAAGCAAGTCGGCAACATCCGGCGGCAAGTAGTGTTTGAACTGGCGCCGAGTGTGATTGTCGCCAAGCGCAAGCGGCCTCCGATGCGTTACGTCGCGGATTTTGTGTATTGGGATTGCCTGAAGAAATGCGAAGTGGTGGCAGACGTGAAGGGTGCAATCACAGAAGGTTACCGTATTAAGCGTCATTTGATGAAGAGCGTACACAACATTGATATTTTGGAGATTCAGTCGTGAACAAGCGCAGCGGGTTATCTGACCTTATTGGGAAGCAGGTGCGCGTCTATTTCAGCAGTGAGTTAATGAATTTCACATTTGAGGGGTTCCCAGCTTTTTTAATTGTTGATGGTGTTGATGGTCAGATGATCAATTTTAGATCAATACATACCGGCGAAAGTAAATGGATACATCAGCAATTAATTGGCGTAATTGAGGAAAGCACATGAGTAAGAACGAACACGGATTAACACCGCAACAAGAGAAGTTTGCACAAGGTCTTGGTGCCGGGCTGAATCAATCTGCTGCTTATCGTGAAGCGTATCCTGCATCGCTGACTTGGGCGGATAAGACGATTTGGGAAAAAGCTTCCGTGCTTGCAGGCAATGAAAAGGTTAAGGCAAGGTTGGCAATTATTCAAGAAATGGCGGCTGAGAAAGCATCGGTCTCTGCTGCGCGCATTCTGGAAGAGATCCAGCGAGTTGCTTACTCCGATATCCGTGCGATTACTAAGCCAGATGGCACGCTAAAGCTACCTCATGAACTGGATGCTGCCACGGCTGCTGCTGTTGCTTCGTTCGAGATTGATCAATACGGCGGCGTGAAATACAAGTTTTGGGACAAGAATTCATCGCTGGAAAAGCTGGCGAAGCATAAAGGTCTGTATGAGCTCGACAACAAGCAGAAGACGGATCCGCTGCGCGACTTGCTGCAATCGTTGAGCGGGAATGTGACTGGCGTGTCAGATATTGAAGGGGAAGACGAGTGACAACAATTGCATGGGATGGAAAGACATTGGCCGCAGATAAGCGCTGCACTAGTGACGGTGTGATTTCTGTTGTGACCAAACTCTATAAGGTCAAAGGCTGTTTGCTTGCGGCCGCTGGAGACTTTGACCGCATTCAGGAAATGATTCACTGGTTTCGCAAAGGTTGTATGCCATCAAATCTGCCATTGTTTCAGCGAGACAATGCGGACTTTGTCGGACTCATCGTCATTCGTCCCGATAAAAAAATCTATCGATATGATCGCGGTCCATATCCGCATAAGTATGAATCCCCGACGATTGCGATTGGTTCGGGTGGAAATTTCGCGCTGGCGGCGATGCATCTTGGCTGTACGGCTGTTGACGCCGTTAGAGTGGCGTGTGAATTCGATTGCTACAGCGGTAACGGTATTGATACGTTGAGCTTTGATGATTGACATTAAGTTATCAGTAAAGGATATGGAATGAACGCAATACTTTTCACGATGGATTTTGAGCCGATTACCGTAATTGATTTACCTATGTGGGCGCATGAATTTGCATGGAAGCACCAACATTTGGCTTTGGCCGTTATCGAGCCACCAAAATGTTTTGGGGACGGACGTGAAATATGCCATGGTCCAAAGTACGTAAGAATTAGGGTTGAGAAATTAGTTTGGCTGGATAAATCTCAAAAAATTGTTTACGTAACAGATGATGAAGAAAGCGCACTTTTACTGAAGTCCTCTTTCCTTGCGGGTCAGGAAAAGGATGTACAAGAGAGAGAAAAAAGTGCGTTTTGTAAAGGCATATTGGCTGCAATAGAAAGAATGCGCTAACGATGGATATGCCGGTGCGGATTGAACTGCCAACGAATCCAGAAGAGCTCAAGCGCTGTCTGGATGATCCATTCTGGCGCCTGACGTCTGGTGCTCTGTACAAGATCATCATCAAAGGTGACGATGGTGAGGATGATTTGGTTATGCCATTCATCCCAAACCGTGCACAGCGACGGCTACTGGCGCGCCTGCACCATCGCAATGTCATATTGAAGGCTAGGCAATTGGGATTTTGCGTTTCGCCAGAAACTAGGGTTCTAACAGCGGATCTTAAATGGATACCAATTGGACAGATCGAGCCAGGAATGGAGGTAGTTGCATGTGATGAGCATCCACCTGGAGGAAGAGGGAAAGCAAGACGTATGCGAACGGCGCAAGTTCAAGCGGTAAAGACAATGCAAGCCGAGCGATTCAAAATAACCTTTGATGATGGGCGAGAGGTAGTATGTACTGATCGGCATCCTTGGCTATCTAAAAAGGCTGGCGACCTAGCGCAGTGGAGAAGCCTGAGCGGAAATGGTAATGAGGTAGTTGGTAAGTTAAAGGTGGGTACTAAGGTTCGATGGATTGCAAAACCTTGGGAAGAATCAACTTTTGAAGACGGTTGGTTTGGTGGAATACTTGATGGTGAGGGTTCAATCTCAAAAAGTAATACTTCTGCTGGTGTCAATGTTAGCCAGCGAGAGGGGAAGGTGTGGGATCGGATGAATGCTTACTGTCAAAACCGTGGCTATAGTCATTGCATTGAGAATGACATCGCAGTTCGACCAAGTAAATTCGGTAAAGTGCCCGTGCCAAAAATCGCATTTGGTCGCATTGACGAATTGTTTCGCGTGATTGGCCAAACAAGGCCAATACGATTTGTTGGGAATAGGTTTTGGGAAGGTCGTGAGTTTCCAGGTAAGCGCAACGGTGATGTTGGATGGGCAACTATTACCAAGATTGAGGCTATTGGAATGGGTGAGGTCGTGGATATGCAAACATCGACTGGAACCTACATTGCAGAAGGATTTGTATCTCATAATACGACGCTGATTGCTATCCTCTGGCTAGACACTGCACTGTTCTCGAATAGTCCTATCAAGTGCGGCATCATCGCCCAGGATAAGGATACAGCCGAAGAGATTTTCCGCGACAAGGTGAAGTTCGCTTACGACAATCTACCTGAAGCATTGCGCGACCGTTTCCCATTGAGTAAGTGTAATGTGTCTACGATGATCTTTGGCCACAATGGCGCGATCATCAAAGTGGCGACATCGGTGCGTGGTGGGACTATTCACCGGCTGCATGTATCCGAATTTGGGAAGATCTGTGCAAAGTTTCCAGAAAAAGCGCAAGAGGTGATTACCGGGTCTATTCCAGCAGTGCCAAAGTCTGGTATCTCAGTAATCGAATCGACGGCGGAAGGCCAAGACGGTGAGTTCTATAAGATCACCAAGCGTGCGCAGGCATCGCAAGAGCAAGGAGCAAAGCTATCGGCTAAGGACTATCGGCTGCATTTTTTTGCATGGTGGGAAGCGCCTGAGTACACCCTTGATCCAAGTACGGTCATGGTGTCGCCCACTTATCACGTCTATTTCAATAACACTGAGCAAATTTGTGGTGTCAAGTTCAGTGCCGGTCAGCGTGCCTGGTACGTGGCGACTTGTGAATCTGACTTCTCTGGCGATCAAACGAAGATGTGGCAGGAATATCCGTCGTTTCCTGATGAGGCATTTCAAGTATCAACTGAGGGTTGTTATTACGCCGAACAAATGTCGACTGCTCGCAAACAGGGGCGATTGCTGCAGCGTATTCCTGTTCTGCAAATGCCGGTCAATACATTCTGGGATCTGGGGCGCGGTGATGCCTCTTCTATCTGGTTTCATCAATTCGCAACGATGCAGGACCGGTTCCTGAACTATTACGAAAACAGCGGTGAGGATTTGAAGCACTATGCGACGAAGTTACAGGAGCTGAGCATTGAATATGGCTATGTCTATGGAACGCACTATCTTCCGCACGATGCCGATCATAAGCGACTTGGCGAAGATGCCGATACCAACCGCTCGCTTAAAGAGATTCTGGAAGGCTTGTTACCCGGGCATAAGTTTGAGATTGTGCCGCGCATAACGAATTTGCAGGCGGGTATTCAGGCTACACGCGGGGCATTTTCTTCGGCATGGTTCGATGAAACTAATTGTGCTGTTGGATTGAAGCGCCTTGGAAACTACCGGAAAAAATGGAATAAGGCGACGGGATCATGGTCGGATGAGCACGTGCATGATGAGAATAGCCATGGCGCTGATGCATTCCGTCAGTGGGGTCAGGAGAAAGATCGAGGCAATGTGTTTAGCAATGTCGTGCGCAAGAAGACGTTGCGCCGCGCTGGGTCTTTCATGGCGCGGTGACGTGCCAATGATTCTATAGTGAGTTCTTTAGTTCAGAGTGTCAGAAGCGCCTAACTTCTGATTTATGCCGCCTTCGGGCGGTATTTTTTTGCGTGCCAATGATGGCAAAGTGAAGTCCTACTCAATACAGGATTTTGTCATGGGCGCATCGCTAAACATCAAAAACGCACACAAGGCACATCGGTACGGCGAGATCATTATGCTGCTCACTTGGGTCAACGATGAGCGCGCAATGGTGCTGATGACGGGCAAACCTAAAGCGCCGTGGTTCGTGATCTGCGAGTCTGCTTCTTATAAATACGACGATGAACGTTATTTGGCTAAGCAGGCGCGCAAAGCGGCTGAGATATTGGGCTTGGAATATTCCACCGGTGCATGGTTCAAGATTGCGACCATTATTCATGATGGGTTGCCGGACCTGATCCGTATGCCTTCTGCTCCTGCTACTGAGTTCGCTCAAGCCTTTGGTGAAATGACGCTCAAGGGTGACGGGCAAGTGCTGAGGCAAGAAGAAATGCGTCATGAAAAGGATGTTGTTGAATATGAATGACATCGAATTCAGCGCCGTCCGTGGCCGTGCGACCGGTGATCAGCTCAGCAATGCGATTGATGAAGCGCATGATCACTTTGGAAAAGACTTTGAGAATGTCGATCCGCTCGATACGGATGCCGCACGTGAAGAGCATCGTAAGCTGCTGAATTGGTTTTTCCATGAGAAAGATAAGCAGGCGGCGAATCGGCTAGAGATGGCAACGGATGCGGACTTCTACGACTCCATTCAATATGCAGAAGAGGACGCAGCAATTCTGCGTGATCGTGGGCAAGCGCCTCTCGTCTATAACGAAGTGGCACCGATGGTCGATTGGCTTATTGGTACGCAACGCCGTGCGCAAATGGACTGGCGGATTCTTCCCCGTGCGGAAGATGACGTGAAGATGGCAGACATCAAGACGAAGGTAATGAAGTTTGTCAGTGACGTGAATCGTGTGCCGTTTGTCCGCTCCCGGGCGTTTGCTGATGCCATTAAGTCTGGTGTCGGCTGGATGGATGATGGCGTTCGCGATGATCCTACGCAAGATATTTTGTATTGCAAGTATGAAGACTGGCGCAATGTTCTTTGGGACTCTGCCAGTTATGAACATGATTTGAGTGACGCAAGGTATATCTTCCGCTGGCGCTGGGTTGATGAGGATGTTGCGCTGATGATGTTTCCTAAAAGGAAAGATCAGATCAGGCGTGCGATTGAAAATTTTAATAACGGGAACGAAAGCGAAGAGGATACCTGGTACACAACGGAGAGTAAAACCCAGACAAGTGGCACGACATCGTTTCGCGGTACCGGATCAAGCCAAAATGTGGATACGCAGCGCCGTCGGGTGAAGCTCATTGAGTGCCAGTATCGCAAGCCAACGCAAGTTAAAGTTGTGATGGATGGTCATATGCGCGGTTCTATTGCTAATGATCATGATCAGGTTATGGCGCAGAACATCGCTGCACAGGGGGCAAGCTTATCCGATCGCATGATGATGCGCGTACATTTCGCGGTCTTTACTGATGCAGACTTGATTGCGAGTGGCCCGTCTATCTATCGACACAACCGATTCGGTCTAACGCCGATCTGGTGCTATCGCCGAGGACGTGATCGCTTGCCGTATGGTGCAATTCGCCGTGTGCGCGACATCCAAATGGATTTGAACAAGCGCGCATCAAAAGCGTTGTTCTTGCTAAACACTAATCAAATTATTGCTGACCAAGGCGCAGTTGATGACTGGGATGAGCTGCGCGATGAGGTAGATCGTCCCGATGGCCTGATCATTAAAAATGCAGGTAAAGAGTTGCAAATTCGCCGTGATACGGAAGGAGCAAACGGCCAGATACAAATGATGACACTGGCGGCTCAGTCCATACAAAAATTAGCCGGTGTTGCCGATGAAAACATGGGGCGGCAGACTAACGCAGTGTCAGGCGCTGCGATACAAGCACGTCAATTGCAAGGCTCTGTCGTTACGACTGAGCCATTTGACAATCTACGCTTAGCCGCGCAAATCCAGGGCGAAAAGCAATTAAGCCTGACTGAACAGTTCTATACAGAGGAAAAAGTCATTCGCCTGACCGGATCAAAAGGGGCAATCGACTGGGTTCGTGTGAACCAGCCAGAGGTGCAAGCCGATGGATCGGTGCGGTTCCTCAATGACATTACTGCAAGCGTAGCGGACTTTATCGTGTCTGAGCAAGACTATGCCGGCACGCTTCGCCAGGTGATGTTTGACAGTCTTCAGCAATTGTCGACACGTCTTCCTCCCGAGGTATCGCTGCGTCTCATGACCATGGCAATGGAGTTTTCAGACTTGCCAAACAAAGATGAGATTGCTGATGCGATTCGCAAGATGACGGGCGACCGCGATCCTAACAAGGAAATGACGCCAGAAGAAGCGCAGCAGGCACAACAGCAAATGCAGCAACAGGCTGAGGCTTTGGAAATGCAGAAGCAAACAGCAGGCCTTGCGATGCAGGAGCAACAAGCAAAAGTCCGTGAGATTAATGCAAAAGCAATGAAGCTTGAGGCAGAGGCGCAAGCGAATGCACAAGCTCAGGGCCAGCCTGGTATTGCACCTGACGTCATGGATGAAATCAACCGGATCAAGTCGGATGCTTCTCAGCAGATTGACATACTCAGCGGTGAGCTGCGTAAGGCGCAAAGCGATTTAGCTAACCGGACATTACAAATCAATCGTGAAGCAGATACCAAGCTGGAAGCCGCACGTATTGATCAGGATACGCGTATTCGCATTGCAGAGATTCAAGATGCCAGTGACAAGAAGATTGCCATGATTGAACAGCGCATGGCTGAGATGACGAAAGTCTTTGAGCAAAAGCTATTGGATCAAGAAGCTAAAGCTGCTGAAAAGGTCGCCGTGCCAAAAGAAGCCGCTGAGCCGACAGCGCAACCATTGCCGCCAATGACATTCAATGTCCAGGTTGATGCAAAACAGCCGGTGAATAAGTCGATCAAGTTCAAGCGCGACAAGAACGGCAACATTACCGGTGCGATAAATGCTGATAACGAAACAGAAATAGTTGTGGACCGTGACGCTCAAGGGAATATCACGGGTGCAAGTTCAATCGACAAGGGAGAATAGATGGGCGTTTTACGTAATCAGCGCGTAGAGCCGCTGGCACTCACAGCCGATGCGCTTAATACGGGTATTGTTTCTGCGTACTCATGGGCATCTGAGGATGCCAGTACAGCGACATCTAACGGTAAAGATCACAGTGGAAATGCGCGTGATTGGACGGTCAGTGGTAACGGCGCACCGCCTATTGTCTCAACGGCCGTTGGTAATGGCCGCGATCCATCGAATGTCAAGACGGTTCATAACCGGTACTACACGGCGGCGAGTGCCAGTTCGATTGGTTTGAATGTCGGTACCGGTGCATTCTCCCTCTACCGGCGTATTCGTATGCCGTCCGTTGCGGCGGCAACAACAGCGATCCGCAGCATTGGACGTATCACGCACGGTTCTTCGACGCCGCTGACCATTACTGTATATGAAGTTGCAGGGACCGGCTGGTGCTGGTACCCATTCTTTGACGATGGCACGACGAAGCTCAACTGGAATGATGTTGGCAATCCAGCCAATGCCGCAAACAAAGATTCGATGCTGCATATCACTCGGTCTGCATCTGGCACGGTGAAATTCTATGTCGATGGCGTATTAATCAAGACGCAGACGGGTAACGCGGTCAACTTCTTATCGACGGCTGGCCAGGTAACAATTGCAGGGTTGTACGATAATGCCGGTGGTGCTGAACCTGATTTCATCATGCTAGATGATATTCACTGGTCGCGTGAATTGACCGGTACTGAGGTGGCAGCGCATGCAGCCAATCCTTATGCTTACTATTCAAACACGGCGCCGGTGGATTCCATTGCTGTCACTACGCCTGCGAATGGCGCGAGCGTTGGCGTTAATATTCCTATCGCTGGGTCATTTTCAGGTGGTAATGCGCCTGACTATATCGAAGCATCGTTCAACGGTGGCGCGTTTGCCAATATTGGCGGAACGTTAGGTGGTGGTAATTTCAGTGGCACGTTGTCTGGGCAAACGCCTGGCACGGGCAATTTAGTCGTTCGCTGGCATAACTTCCCTGCTGTGACGCAGACGATTACTGGTGTAACTGTCACTGCTGATTCAATTACATTTTCAATACCTGATCATGCTACTTGCGTTAAAGCAAACCGCGGATTTCAGCGCAACTCTCAGAATAAAGCAGTTGTTCGTGTAGCAGGAACTTACACCGGCACGCCGACATCATTGCAGTGGCAGTGGTGCGGAGGTTCATGGAATACGCTTGTTGCGTCGCCATCGGGCGGCACGTTTGACGCGACTGTGACGTTACCAAATATAGATCATGGGACGTTTTCAGTACGGTTCTCAAACAATACAGCAGTTCTCAGTTCAATTAATGACGTTGGTGTTGGTGATGTAGGTATGGTGTTTGGACAGTCTCAGAACGTCGGTAAGGCAAATACTTATATTGCTTGGGTTGCTCCGGCTGCGCATCCAAATTGGAAATCAACTGAATTTGATAAATCAAATAACTGGGTAGTCAACCAAGAGACGGCCAGCAATCAATTCTCCAAGGAATACGCTAGTCCTTACGCAACCTATGCCGCCGGTGGTCTACCACAAGGTTCCTATTTTGGCGAACTAGCACGCATGGTCATGGCAGTTGGCGTCCCGCTCTATCTTGTACCTTGCGCGGTCGGTTCGACCAGTCTTGCATCGTGGGGCGTTAATACTGCCCTCAATACCTACTATGGTATTGCTTTGGATCGTGCAAATAAACTCGGGGCTACTGGACATAAATTTGTGCTTTGGTGGCAGGGCGAGAACGATGCAAATGACACGACGACACAAACTGCATACACGAATGGCCTGAATGCAATCATTAATGATTGGGTCAGTAGATTCCCTGGTGTTAAGTGGTTGCTAGCCAATATTAATAATATTGTTGATGGTGGCGGTACATATCCAAACTTTACGCCGATCCATAACGCGATTGCGGCAGTAGCCGCAGGCAATACAAATGTTGTCGGCATTGCTGATATGTCGGGGGCTTGGTCATCTCCAAATACCCATTTTGGGCAAGGTGCAGGTACAGAAATAACGACTGTTGCTACGCGTATGTTTAATGCGATGAATTTGGCATTCTATTCACGCGTCGTATCGCTGAACATCGTTGATGCAAGTGGCAATCCTCTGACTAATATCACTGGCATCAACTGGGCGATCTATAACGAAGCAACCCCTGATCAATTAGCGGCGCCAGCATCGAAAGGAAGTGGCGCGGCAATCAATGGTGCTGGTCTTCTTACCTTAGCAATTCCGACTATCTCTGTTGCTGTCGGCGGTACTGCCTGGCTTGAGTTCTCTACGTCCAACGGCACGACAACGCAATCACCGGCTGCGCGTTCATTTGCTGGTCCTGTGGTGGTGAACTAATGGCAGCCGTCGTCTTTGGTTTATCTCGCATATCTGGGGCTGCTGTATTCAATAGTCAGGATACGGGCAATGTCATTGTTCCGCCTACGCCAGTATTGCCTACTAAGGTGTATCCAAAGACAGATGTAAGCGTAGGTCAATGGACATCGACTGCTGCGACATTATCTGGTGCAATCAATGAGACTGTCGCAAACGATGCGAGCTACATCAGCACGGCCGCTGCATCGACTTGTGAAATGACATTGGATGAAGCCGTCTATCCAGGTGGCGCAAATCAAGTGATCAGTTACCGGGCATATAGTGCGAATAGCAGCATGCTTACGGTAACTCTCAAGCAAGCTGCTGTCACGATCGCGCAATGGACGCATCAACTGACTCCTACGCCGACTTTATATAGGCAAACTCTCACGACAGCTCAGAGGGCACTCATTGTTGCGGGGGCAATCAACGTTACTTTGGCAACGACATGAGCGCCGTAGTCACTTGGCTATCGCTCGATACCGCATCAGTAATGGCGATTGATGCAACCGTTACCTGGTTTTCTTTTGATACGAGCGCGCCGAATGAAGCGCCTTCTCAGGTGTATGGATCTGATCATGCCGAGCGCGTGCGTGAGTGGTGGGATCGCATTGATTCACAGAAGAAGCCTGCTGATGCCACTCAAGATGTTATCCGTGAATCGGCTGATTCAGTTGAGACTTCTGATCACGCTGAAAATACTAAAGTCATTACGGCATTGCCAGCGACGCCGCAATTATTGGATCAAATCAAACAGGGCATTGATGCTGCCACTCATGTCATCCCTGTTGTTCAGTCGAAGTTGCATGAATCCATGCCTGAATTGATTGATAACGCTAGTGCCGTGACTCGATTTTTAGATGATGAAGAAGCACTCATTTTATTTCTCATGGAAATGTAGTCGCACCAATGATGGCAACCTTGCGCCATTACTTCTCTGGAACTCGCACGATGCCAAACAATGCCATGCCTGATCAAAGCGAAAAAAGAATTAAGTTTGATGCGACGGTCAATTTGGGGCATCTACTTACCTTTGCGGGATTCTTAGTCACTGGTGCGGCCATGTGGCAGAACATGGACAAGCGTGTTGTGGTGCTCGAAGAGGCGCGTGTCTCTCAGCAGCAGATTGACCGGCGTCAAGAAGAATCGATTAATGAGAACAAGCGCACGGTGCGTGAAGACCTGAAAGAGATTAGTTCTAAGCTGGATCGACTGATAGAGAGAAAGCCATGATTATTCCTGAATGGAAGCGCGTATTGCGCTATTCATGGTCTGTACGTTTCGCATTGCTATCCGGTTTTTTGTCAGCGCTTGAATCAATATTGCCGCTATTTTCAGATATTTTCCCGAGAGGTATTTTTGCAGTTCTTTCTATGCTCTCTGGAGTGCTTGCCGCTATAAGTCGTTTTGTCTTACAAAAGAAGGTGCGTAATGGCAAATAGTAAAAAAGTAGGTGCCGCCGCGTTGCTAGCAACCGTGATTGCAATCCCCGCAGAGGGGTTGCGTCAATACGCCTATTACGACCCGCCTGGTGTACTAACAGTTTGTTACGGGCATACGGGAAAAGATATTGTAAAAAATCGTCAGTACAGTTTGGCTGAATGTAAGTCTCTGCTCACGGCTGAAATGGCTGAGGCCGTTGATGCGGTTGATCGTTGCCATCCTAATTTACCGGTAGAAGTTCTGGCCGCATTTGGTGATGCTGCATATAACTTAGGCTCGACAATCGCTTGCGACAAGTCAAAGTCAACAGCGGCACGGTATCTCTACCAAGGAAAACTGATCGAAGCTTGTAACCAGTTACCAAATTGGAATAAGAGTCGCATCGGTGGCGTACTTGTACCGTTGCCAGGTCTGACTACCCGTCGGAGCAACGAAAAAGAACTTTGCTTGCGTGGTGCCGCATGATTTCCATTAGCGTTTGGGTGCGTTTGGTTGGATTAATAGCTTTTGTTGTTGGCCTTTTTGGCAGTTTCGGCTATGTGCACCACAAAGGATTTGAGGCTGGAAAGAATAAAGTACAAGCTGAATGGGAATTAGAAAAAAAGAAAAACCATGACGACTACGTTGCAGCTTTGATTGAGCGAAACAAAGAGATTTCAAGATTAACAGTCGTCTATGCAACTGCGGAGAGTAAAGCAAATGAACTTAACGGAAAAATACAATTACAGAGTGATGTGTTTAAGCGCGACCTTATTGCTACTCGTGCTGCTGGCGGGTTGCGCCTCCCCGGGTCAGTCTGTGCAGACTTTGCCAGAGAAACCAAAGCCTACGGCGCCAGCGACGTTGATGGAGCCTTTTCTGTTCGACTTCCTGACCGAGTTGAAGATGGTCTTTATGAAATCGCAGAAAAAGGAGCCGAATGCAAAATCAGATTAGAAAATCTCCAGATCTGGATTAAAGACGTTGGTTTATATCCGTAACAATTTTGAAAGTACATCATGGCACAGAAGCGAATTTCCTTAAATACCGTCAGTGAAGATGAGAAGTGGAAGGTTGAAAGTGACCTCCGCTGTGTGATGGAGTGCGAGCAAATCGAAAACGATCCTGTCCGCATGAAGAAAGTCCGGGCATTAGCCAAAGAAAAGATGCTGGAAGTGGCTGCAATTGCTTCCGGTGAATCCGAATAAATGAGTAGTTTTTATTAACCAGCACGCAGGAGTATGCGATGAGCACGACTTATAGCGAAGAAGATTTAGCCACATTAACCGATGAAGAACGCGCTGTTATTTTAGATGATGACGGTGCCGCTGAGGCTAACCGTAAGGCATTGGCAGCGATTGCCAACGGCGGTGATGATGACGATGAAGAAGACGCAGACGGCGGTGATGATGGTGATTCGGATGCGGATGCCATTGTTGAGAATGATGACAAAGCAAAGGAAGACGATGCTGCTAAGTTAGCCGCATCTGATGACGTCGCGCAAAAAACCGTAGTCGTTGATGAAGCGCCGGAAAGATTCCGTCCGACTTATCACGCTGAGTTACCTGCATCATTTACGCAAACGGCCGAGCAAGTCGAAACAAATATTGCAGATTTGAAGGCGAAGTTTAAAGCGGGTGAAATTGATTTTGACGAGTATGAAAGTCAAAAGTCTGAACACGATAAATATCTTCGTGAACTCGACAAAGCATTAGTGAAAGTCGATATCTCTAAGGAGATGTCGGCGCAAAGTGCAAATCAAGAATGGGTGTTCACTGTTAAGAGTTTTGTGAATTCCATCGCAAAAGAGGGCGGCACAGACTATCGCACCGATGAGGCAAAGCGTGGGGATCTGGATCAATTTATCAAAGTTCTAGCAGCGAACGATGCGAATAAAGATAAAGATCAAGAATGGTTCTTACGCGAAGCGCATAAGCGCGTGAACATATTGCATGGCATTGCGACAGTAGCGCCAAAGAAAGAAGATCCGGTTACCGAAGCTAAAAATAAGCGCAAGGTGAATCTGGAAGCAGCGCCAAAAACATTAAGCCAAGTACCTGGTTCTGATGGTCCTGGCGATGTTGGTGATGAATTCTCGACGGTTGATTCTTTGAGCGGCGATGCATTTGAGTCAGCTATTGCAAAGATGTCGCCTGCTCAACGTGAAAAATTCATGAGCCGCGCATGAGCAAAGAAAAGGGCAGTCTCACACTCGATATTCGCCCAGGTGAGCGCGTGATGATTGGTGGTGAATTAGTTGAAGTTGAACTCGTTCATAAGTCTGGTCAGCATGCGCGCATCAAAGTCACAGCGCCAACAAACGTGAAGATTGAATTGGTCAAGAAGTCCGCACCAATGATGGCAGAGTAGTAGCTGTAGTAGGTCAGAACGGCGCGCAGGAGTGCTCCTAATTTTTAATTTTTATAGGAGCACTTTTTATGGCGCGCACCATCGTCGGGGTCAATGATCCCAAGAGTGTGAAGCGTTGGGCTGGTTTGCTTGCCTTCGACGTTTCGCAAAAATCATATTTTAATCAACGTTTCATGGGCAAGGGCGCTGAGTCCGAAGTGCCTATTCAAATTCTGACAGATCTGCAATCCGATGCAGGCGATCAGATCGCTTACGACTTGCTGGCAGAAATGCGTATGGCGCCGGTCGAAGGCGAGGACATGCTCGAAGGTAAGGAAGAAGCACAGAAGTTCTACACAGATACTCTGTACATCGACCAAGCCCGTGCCGGCGTGAATACAGGTGGCCGCATGACGCGTAAGCGCACGCTGCATAACCTGCGTGAAAAAGCCAAGCGTCAACAATCCCAATGGTGGGGTCGTCTGGTTGATGAATTGCTGTTCATCTATCTGTCTGGTGCTCGTGGTGTCAATCCTAACTTCTTGTTGCCGCTCGGTTATGCCGGTCGTGCTAACAATGCGTTAGTTGCTCCAGATACTGCGCACACTTTATACGGCAACGTCGCAACGGCATTCAACAACATTGCTGCGACGGACAAGATGGATTTGCGCATGATCGATCGTGCTGTCACTCGTGCGCAAGTACAAGGTGGTGGCCCGACTGGTATCCCCGTTCTGCAGCCATGCAAGATTGATGGCAATGAAACGTTCGTCTGCGTCATGCATACATGGCAGGAAGATGATTTACGTAGCAATACGAATACTGGCCAATGGTTGGATATTCAAAAAGCTGCGGCTGCGTCTGAAGGTCGTAACAATCCATTGTTCAAAGGCTCTTTGGGCATGTATCGCGGTGCGATTTTGCACAGCCATCGTAATGTGATTCGCTTCGCTAATGCGGGTGCTGGTTCCAACATCGAAGCAGCACGTGCGCTGTTTATGGGTTCTCAGGCGGCTGTCGTTGCTTACGGTTCACCTGGTACTGATCTGCGTTTCGATTGGAACGAAGAAACTCGCGATAACGGTGACAAGGTCGTGATTTCTACGTCGAGCATTTTTGGTACGAAGAAAACAACCTTCACTACTGATGCTGGTGCGCAGGATTTCGGTGTATTTGCATTGGATACCGCAGCGGCTACCCGCTAACCCGTCGTTGATTTAGGCCAGGGGGAACCCTGGTCTAAGTGAACAACTTCAAAATTTATAGGAGTCTGACATGGCTTTTGCATCAACTACCACAAATGATTTTTTGATTGGCCGTACGCCAACACCAACCCCGTCTAATTCTAGCGACGTCACAGTACGCTTTAAATTACCGTTTGTTGCTGGCGATTTGACGCTGAATAACTTGGGCAATATCGGCATCTTGCCTGCTGGTTGCGTGCCTGTTGCGTTGTTGATTGACTCTGACAAGCTCGATACGAACGGTACGCCAACCATCGCATGGCAATTAGGTATCTCAAATGCGGCTGTGGTCAATAACGTTCAAGGCGCTGGCGGTACCGCAATCTCTGCTCTTACTGCTGACGGTGGCGCTGCCTGGGCTACTGCTCAAACAGTGTCACAAAATGGCGGTCAAGTGCAGGCATTAAGTAAAGCCCTGTCACGCGTGACGCCTACGACGTATGACCGTTACATCATGATCCAGGCGACAGCAGCGGCAGCGACAGCGGCAGCGGGTGAAGCGGCCATTATCTTTACCTACCGTTTCGCTTAATAACCATAGCGGCCCTGCAATAAGGCCATTCCAAAAAGGGGGCCAGATAGTCCCCTTTTTTTATCCTTACGGAGAGTAAAGATGAAACTCGCAACAGAAATTAAACCTCGCGCAGATGGCACGGTCATTGCCCATATTGACGACAAGATCACTTATGAATTTGTCGGACAACCTCTGACGTGCGATGTTGAAGATGATTCCCATTGTGCATTCTTGCTGAACACAGGTTCGTTCTTCCCTGCGGATGCCGCTGATTTTGAGCGTGCTGAAATGGCACTGAGTTCTGTATTAGATAAAGCTGCTGCCAGCGATGAGGGCAATGATGATGCCAGTGATGATCCTGATGAAACGATTGTCATTAATAACGGTGCACCGGTCGAAGCATTGACTCCAAAGAACACAAACAAAGCTGCGACAAAGGCTAAAAGATAATGAAAGTCTGGTCGTACTGGTTCCCTTATGTATTGCCAAATCTGCGTAATTGTCCGATCCCTTTGGTTGAACATGAGTTGCGTAACGCTGCCCAGCAATTGCTTGAGCGGTCACGTGCATGGCAAATCACGCTATCGACGATTCCAGTCTTGGCGGGAGCTAGTTCGATTGTTATCCCTATGGACACGGACAAAGAGTTAGTTCGTGTCGAAAATGCCTATTACGACGGTGCAAAACTCACTGTTATTACCTCTAATTCACTAGATTCTGACAATAACGATGACTGGTCTTTACATACCGGTACGCCTGTCAGTTATCTGCAATTAAGTCCTGGTGTCATTACGCTTTATCCAAAGCCTCTTTCAACTGCATCGACGGGGTTGAAATTGCGGGTATCTGCAAAACCAAGTGATGCAGCAACTGGATTACCAGACGAAATTGCAGTGAAGTACCGTAACGAAATCGCGATGGGTGCCAAAGGTAAGTTAATGGTGTACGCCGATAAGCCATGGACAAATATGGATTTAGGTGCGGCCTATTTGCAATCGTTTAATGCGATGGTCGACAACAGTAACATCAATGCAGCGCGTAGCAACGGTCAGGCACGTATTGCATCACGTCCGAAGTGGAGCTAACAAATGGCGCGCACATTTCAGATGCTGGTTAGTAACATCATCACCAAAGCACGTTCTCTTCTCAATGACACCAATAGTACGACTGGGTATCGGCAGTCTGATGCGGAACTGATTGGCTGGTTGAATGATGCATTCAACGTCTTGCTCAATATTAATCCGGCACTCTTTGCAAAAAATGCGATGCATACCTGTGTGGCTGGGTATGTGCAAACGGTTGATATTAATCGGGCGGTGGGCTTCTTGGAAGTCGTCGGAATTCCAGAGGGGGACCGTGTAACTCTGACGCTATTTAGACCGAATTGGATCTATGACCCGCAAGGTGCTACGGTGAATTGGATGCCTGAACCCTCTGAGCCATTGCGGTTTGATCTGTACCCGCCAGCGCAAGCAGGGGCGCAATTGCCTATCCGGTACATTGCTGCGCCGGTGCCATTTACTACGCTGGCCGACATTGTGCCAATCAGTGAAAACTACGAAGCCATGTTAGTTGAGTATGTCGTTGGACGTGCTGAAGTCAAAGATGATGAGCATACAAATAGCCAGCGTGCAACGCAGCTAATGGATCGATTCATCGCGCAAGCAAAGGGAACTTCATAGCATGACGCAACTCTACGCCAACAATGGGCAGTCAACGCTATCGGCTAGTGCGACTGCATTAGATACGACTCTCTTTATTCAGCCGGGGCATGGTGGTCGATTCCCGACGATAGCCGGAGCAGATTATTTCTTCGTCACGCTGGAAAACGCGGCTGGCAATATTGAAGTCGTCAAGGTCACGACGCATGCGGCTAATGCAACGTCCATGATCGTTACGCGTGGACAGCAAGGTACGACAGCACGGGCGTGGGCAAGTGGTGATCTGTTGGAACTGCGGACAACAGCCGTTGAACTGACGGCATTTGAAACAGACATTGACGATCTGCAAGCTACGCGGTCTATCCGTGCCGGTGATACTTATACTGGTACGCACAACTATGCTGGCGGTACCTTGCGTGCGGCAACGGTTTCATTTGGTACGACAGGCAATATTGTTGCGACGGTTGACTATGTCGCTCAAGCGGCATTTTCTGCATCACTTCCTTCGCAGTCTGGAAATGGCGGGCGCGTTCTGGTAACGAATGGAACGACCGCAAGCTGGACGGATGTGCCAAGTGGGTTGCCTGCGCAAGCTGGTAATGCCGGACGATTCGTTACAACAGATGGAACGACGGCTAGTTGGGCTGATGTGATCATCCCTCCAAGTCTTCCGTCACAGACAGGGAATGCCGGTAAGTTTTTAACGACCAATGGTAGCGCCTCTTCTTGGGCCACGGTACCTATGCCATCATGGCTAAAGTATGCGCAAGACGTGAAACGAACCAGTACCGCATCGAGCTCAACGACGACCATCGATCTTGCGGCCGGTGATGAAGCAACGTTTTTTAAAGTCACGATATCTGCCAATACTACGTTGACGTTTACTAATTTTCCTGCGGCGATAGGTGGTGAAGTCTTTACGTTTTCATTGATGACGGTCAATGATGCTACTGCCGGCCGTGCGCTGGCGTTTGGCAATACGATTAAGTGGGCAGGCGGTATCTTACCGCCACGTAGCACATCTGCGAATGCAGTTGATATCTGGACATTCTTTTATGAGAATGGATCGCTGAGCGGATCGCTTTCTATTGTCGATAACAAGTGAGGCTGAGATGAAACTTGGTCAAGCATTGTTGCGGGAAAAAACAAATGTCGGATTAAAGGCCAGCATTACGTTTAATTCACCAGGTAATTACATTCCGCCATTTGGTAAAACAACGGTGCGGATTGGTGGTAAGGGCGGTGCTGGTAATGCAGCATCTGGTGGCAATGTCGTTAATCCTGCTATTCCGTCTTCTGTGTATGGTGACGTTCTTGTTTACACCATTGCCAATTACAGCACGCCAGCTCCATTGCCGCTAACGCCTCCGACTCCAAACACGGCGTATAGCAACAACTCGTATTCAACAGCGAATACAGGTACTTATAACGCTGCGTCCCAGCCATCGCCCTATAACACTGGATCGCCATCACCAAATAGCTATACGACGTCGACTGCCTATTATGTCAATGTCTATACGCCTTCGACTCCTGCAAATTACAACCCCTATTTCCCAGCAAATACGGGGGCTGGTACGAATGTTGGTGGCGTTGCTATCCCCGGTGGAATTGGTGGCCCAGCCACGGTAGTACCGCAAACAACAACATCGATAGCCTATTCTCCAAGCGGCATTACAGTCACTGTGCCTGCCGGTGGATATGTCACGATTGATAATATCTAGGACCCTATGAGAAATATTGACACGTTCATTCCGCCAATGGAGCCTTTTGTTATCTGGTCGGGAGCATTCACAAAAAATGAGTGTGAACAGATAAAGTCGATAGGTGAACTCTGCGAATTTGCAAAAGCGCGTATCGGCGAAGAGGATGCGCCGGTGACGGATGAAGGTATACGCAAGACAGATATCGTCTGGATTGAGCCAGGCGATGATACCTATTGGATCTTTGATCGCTTCAATGAACTGGCAGCAAAGATTAATTTTGATAAGTTTCAAATGGAACTGAGCCGGTTTGATGGCTTTCAGTATTCCAAGTACAAGACAGAGGGGCATTACGACTGGCACAACGATATTATGCTGGCGCCAAAAAATGGGCTGTTTCGTAAGCTGTCATTTAGCTTGATGCTGACTGAGCCAGAGGACTATGACGGTGGTGAGCTGTTGTTCAATCTGAGTGGTGACCAAGTCAACGCAACACCATTGAAGCAAGCAATGGGGGACTTGATCGTGTTTTATTCCAACATCCCGCACAAGGTCAATCCAGTTACTGAAGGAGAGCGCTTGTCTCTGGTGACGTGGGCTCTTGGGGGTAAGGTGAAATGAGTTTGTCCTTATTCTTCAAATCGGACCTGATGGAGTTTTATTGCGATCCTGAATTGTTCGGCGTCATCCCTGAGCCTGTACCTGCAATCAAGATGGTGCCTGACTGGTTTAAAAAGATTCGGCCAACATCGAATAGTGGGCGCGATCAATTTGGTTCGCATGGGGCGACTGCAAAAAAGTGCATGCCGCTTGTTGACGCGATGGGGGTGGGCTTCATCATTCCTCTATGGGGTGATACCAATGTTCGTACTAATGGGGATGGATCATTGATTGAGGTCGGCGGTAATCCTCTTGGTCCGATTATTGAATTTCATAACAAAGAGCAGCTTGGTGGTAAGTCTTCGCCTACTTATCCGGGGCCTGCGATCAAGTTCATTAACCATTGGGTGATCAAGACTGCGCCTGGTTATTCAACGTTGTTTATGCCGCCACTGAATCATATTGACCCGCGTTTTACATGCCTGAGCGGTTTAGTCGATACCGATAAGTATCCAAAAGAAGTGAACTTCCCTGCGATCTGGCATGCAAAAAACCATGACGCCATGCTGTCTGCTGGTACGCCATTGGTGACGTGTATCCCTATGCGGCGTAAAGACTTGCGTGGAAACTGTAAGCCACGTGCAAAGACGCAAAGAGAGAGTGCGGAAATAGAGCAGTTGAAGATGAAGCAACAGTCTCGCATGGGTGTTTATACGAATGAACTACGGGAGCCACGTAAATGAACTGGCTCAAGAAACTATTTGGTTTTAAACCCACAATTTTATTTAAATCCTATATCGGCAATTTTGCAGTATCGACACCGGTCGTCTCTGCTGGAAAGATTCGTCCGGAATGGATGCGCAAACAAACTGAGAAGAAGGTATCGGTTTGTCCTGGTATGTTCGACTATTTCCAGTCTGGGTACATTATCACCGCGCACACCGATATTCATATCAAAGCCAATCGTGCTGGCACGGTGATCCAGCTTGCGCCGACGGCAGCAGATTGTCATGCATTAAAGCCTGTTCCATTTGATTTTGCGGTGGTTGAAGGAATGGCGAAAATTGATCCTGCGATCAAGCCGATGGCTTTTAAAATTCCGATGCCATGGACAGTGCAGGCGCAGGAAGGTTATTCAGCCTATGTGCTACCTGCGCTGATGCATGCGGACTTTTTAGATAAGTTGCACGTGTATCCAGGCGTTGTCGACTATGACAAATACCATACGATTAACTTCGTATTTTCAGCATTGAAAGAGTGTGAGGTGACTATTTATGCTGGTCAGCCATTGCTTCATGTGATCCCATTTAAGCGTGAAAAAATCACCGCTATATGCGGGAAAGCCACTGAGGAAGAACGCGATAAACAGCTATTCAATATGCCAACAAGGATGAAACACTATTACCGTAAATTTTTATCTGAGCGGAAATCGTTTGCCATGTCCTGCCCATTTGATCATCGGAGTCAGAAATGAACACTGCATTTTATTATTTGTGTGACTTGGATAAGAAAGTCGCGATTGACTACCGGCAGATCCCCGAAGTGTTTGGGAATATCACCGGTATGGCAGATCTGAATGATGCATCGTTGGCATCGCTCGCCTGGGCCAAGGTGCCAAGTCTTGGGTTCTTGAAAGAACCGGCCGCTCTTGCTGCTGGTATTTCTGTTGCCAGCATGACCGCGGCCTATAACTTGGGAGCTGAGGCGCGACGGACGTTTGGCAAAGATGTTCGTGAGACAAACGTGGAGAACATCAAGGTCACTACTGCGGCAGGGAATACCTTCGATGGTGATGAGGTAAGCCAAAACCGGATGGCACGCGCGATCGTGGCACTGACTGGTACAAATACACCATCGACCCTCTGGGTGCTCGCTAATAACAACAAGATCAATGTCACCGCAGCCGAGTTGACTGAGGCCCTAGCGTTGGCTGGCGCGGCACAGGCTGCGATGTGGGTGATCCCATGAGATTAAAACAGGTTGCGATTGCGGTAGACCAGTTAGCAAATGCCTTATTGAGTGGCTATGCAGATGAGACACTGAGTGCCAGGTGTTGGCGTTGCCGGAATTCGCAGCCTTATAAAACGCTTCGATTTTTAATTGATGCCTTGTTTATCTTTGATATCAATCATTGTCAAAGCAGTTTTGAATCTGAACGTTTGCGGATGCAATCGCCACCGGAAGAACGATCATGACAGCGTTACGAATTACGAATTTTGGCGGTATCGTTCCGCGCTTGGCAAACCGTGCATTGGGGCAAAATGGGGCAAGGTCTGCGGCAAACTGTACGCTCTTGTCAGGCGAATTGCGCCCTATGCGTAAGCCAAAAAAGGTATATGAGCCAGCACTTGCATCGGCGTTGAAATCGATATTCCGAGTTGATGACACCACTTTTTTTTGCTGGCCGACTGAGTTTGTGCAGATGGTGCGCGCACCTATCGAGGGTGAAGCGCGGTTTTGCTACACCGGCGACGGCATCCCCAAGGTCACAACTAAAGCAATTGGTACGCCAGTGAATAGCTCTGGTACACCTTCTGCATCATTGTCACTTGGCATTCCATCGCCTATTGTCGCGCCTTTCGTTGGAACTTCTGGCGGTGTTAGTGCAGTGAATGCATCGCGCCTGTACGCCTACACATTCTATTCAGATAATAATGAAGAGAGCTCGTTTTCCCCAGTATCTTCGCTGCTAACTGGGAAGGTTGATGCATCATGGAACATTACAGGAATGGAGCCGTCACCTGCTAACAGTGGAACAGTGACAGCAATTACGAAGACGGCAACGACCGTCACGCTGACCTTAAACACAAACCATTATTTAAGGGTAGATGACCTGGTAACGATTGCCGGTGTTGCTGGCATGACGGATGTGAACGGTGCCTGGAACATCGCATCAGTACCCGGCAATAGTCAGATCACCATTAACCTTGTTACCTCACAGACCTATACATCAGGTGGGGCATGGACAAGGGCTGTGCCGTGGGGTAATTGCAAGAAGCGGCTATACCGGACAAGCAGTGGTACGAAGGCTGATTTTCAGCTTGTCGCAATTGATATTACGACGACGACTTACGCAGATTCGCTGACTGATCTGCAAATACCTGGTGACTCTGCCGTGTCTGATGGATGGGTGCCGCCGCCGTCTAATATGGTTGGCTTGGTTAGTCTGTCGAATGGTGTGCTCGCTGGATATTATGGCAATACGGTATGTATGTCGGAGCCTTATCAGCCGCATGCCTGGCCAACCAAATACCGCAAAAAAATGTCGGGCGACATTGTTGGCATTGCCGCATTTGATACGAATCTCGGCGTGGCGACGACAGGATTGCCGGTAGTATTGGCAGGCTCTGATCCTGATCAGATGCTACCGATTAAGCATAGCAAGCCATTGCCTTGCGTTGCGCGTGCATCCGTGTGCGGTGTCGGTGATGGCGTGGTTTATGCGTCAAAGAATGGCCTAGTCAAGATCGATATTTCCAGTGCAAGCATGTACACGTCAGAACTATTCGGTCCTGAAGAATGGAATAAGATCGTGCCAGCATCTATCAAGGCCGCATTTGATGGCACTAAAATCTATCTGTCTACTGTGGCCGGCATTATTTATATCTTCAATACGATTGAAGGCGGCGCATTAACAACCACGAATCAATATATTGATGGCATGTATGTCGACACGGCGACAAGCGATCTGTTCTTTGCCTATCAACGTAAGGTCAATGTTCTGGAGTCTTTTACCTCGGCGCCGATGACGGCGGATTGGTGGGGACGTGAGTTTGTTTTAGATAAGCCTGTCAATTTTGGTGCGGTGAAGCTTGAATATGACATGGACTATGCCATTGATGCTGCGGCTGCAATCGCGCAAGAGCAAGCGGATGCCATTGCCTCTAATGTCACGAAGATTACAACGATTGGCGGTCGCGGTGGTATTGGTGCCAGTGCGATCAATGCACGGCCGATCAATGGAAGTTTTTTAGATCCTATCCCCTCGTCGCAGGTGTCGGTATCGTTTTCTTTTTATGCTAAAGAAAAGCTGATATACAGCGCTGTTTTACAAAACGGTGTCGGTGCAGTGATGCCATCTGGATATAAGTCCGATACATTCTCGATCCGAATCCAGGGCAATACCCAAGTCAAAGCCGTAGTCATTGCGGATACACCAAAGAATTTAAAAGATGCCTAAGCGTTCTATCCCAAATATTCCTAAGTCATCGGTTGGCTCTGACCGGTATCAGTTTGATGTGTCTCTCAAAGAGACGATTGAAGTGATTGCCGGGCAGCGTGGCGAGCGGGTAAAGGAGCTGTCACCTACTGCGACAAATGCTCAGATTATTGCCAAAATTAATGAATTAATAGCGCTCCTACAGTAGCGCGTGCCAATGATGGCACTCTGTTTGCATGGATATTGACGGCTATTTATCTGCGAACGAAGGGCGGTTATTGGATTCTGACATGATATCCACGATCAAATCGCTCGTTCCTGTGTTGAGCACGGCTGAATCTATCTTGCATGAAACGCCGTCTGCCGCGATCAACATTGCAGATGACAAGCGACTAATTACGAATCAGCCACAACGATTTATTCAGTTTGTTGCAGACATGATCGGGTCTGAGCCATGGGGCAATGCTTATGGAATGGGCATGGTGAATGCCCGTGGGGAGATTGTGTGCGGTGTGGTATTTGAGGACTATAACCGTGCTAGCGCCTGTATTCATGTCGCTGGTATTGGGAAATACTGGCTGAGCCGGACATTTCTCTATGCCGTGTTTGACTATGCATTTAACCAACTGAAATTAAAACGACTCACCGGATTGGTAGCACAAGGCAATGATGCCGCTTATAACTTTGATCTTCATCTTGGTTTTAAGCTTGAGCACGTTTTAAAAGACGCGCATCCGAACGGCGATATTTATTTACTTGTGATGCGGCCAGAGGATTGCCGCTACTTGCCAGGAGCTAGGAATGGGAAAGAATAGCGCACCCGCACCGGACTACACGCCAGTTGCTAATGCCAGCAAAGAGACGGCGGAACTATCGGCTAAGCTTGGTCAGGCACAGCTTGACGAAAATAAGCGTCAGTATGAAGAGACGAAGCTGATCACGGCGCCGATTATTGAGAAACAATCGGCGTTGATGGACCAGACCAAGCAACAAGGTGATGCCTACTTTAATCGCTGGAAAGAAGGCCAGACGGTTACTGATGCGCTAAAAAATGATGTGATGACGGATAATTCTGCACGGAATACGGCAGAGCGTAATTCGATCACGCAATCGATTAAAGATGCTGCGGCCGGTTATCAGAATCTGGCTGCTGGTCAAAATGCCTTTGGAGAAAAACAGGCATCGACTATCCGTGCCGCTGAAGAAAAGATTGCTGCTGACTCGCAAGCAGATGTCGGTAAAGCGGCTGATCGTATCGGTGACAGCATGAATAAATACGGTGGCGATGTTCAGAAAGCCATTGATTTATACACTGCCGGTAACGGTGCAATCAATGAAAAATACGGCGCCGATATTGAGCAAGATGTCGGCAAGGCGGTTGCCGATGCAAGAAGCGGTCAGGCTCAGGCGTCAAATCAGGCAATGCGTCAGGCGATCCGTTATGGATTGAGCGTGCCGGATGCTGCCGCTACCAGCACATTGGCGCAGTCTCAGCAGCTTGCCGCATCGGCAAATGGCGCACGTACTGATGCAACAAATAACTATCGGACGCTGGTCGGTAACAGTGTCGGTATGAAACAAAACGTGTTGAATACGGGCGTCACTGCGGCTACTGCAGATGCTGGACTGCGTAGTAATGCCGCGATTAATGCTGCTGGGTTGAAGTCTTCCGGCGAATCGCAGGCATTGCAATCGATGCAGACAGCAAATACGCAGGCATTGGGATTGAACACGGCCGCAATCGACAAAATTGCTACTGTGGCTTCAACTGCACGGGATCTGCGCCGTCAAGATGAAGCAACGGATATGGCGAAGAAACTCGACGTCGCGGGAATGTATAGCGGCATGACGGGTGCCAGTGCTGGCGCCTATAGTCAGGCGAACACGTCGGGCAATTCTGCGGTAGGTAATCAAAATTCAACAGCAGGACAATATTTAAACGGTATGAACGCGGGTACCAATACGATCTTGACTGGGCAACAAGCTGCAATGGGTGGACTTGGCAGTATCTTAAGTTCTCAGACTAGCGTTTATAACAATAGTCAGGGTGAAGGGTTCGGCGCAATTCTTGGCGGGGTCGGCGGTGTTTTAACTGGCGCGGCAAAGGCAGGCATAATCGGTGGGTCGATGCGGGAGTACAAAGAAAATATTGTATTAGTTGGGAAACATCCGATTGGTATTCCTCTTTATCAATTTAATTATTTGCCTCAATTTGCTGAAAAATGGGGTTATGGCAATCATGTTGGTGTGATGGTCGATGAGTTGATTCATGTAATGCCTGATGCGATTAGCAAAGACATAGATGGACACACGGTAGTAAATTATAAATTGTTAGGCGGGGTAAATCATGCGGCATAAAAATAGTGTTTTAGATTTTATTTCTGCCTTCAATTCTGCATATGACACTACTTCTCGCGTAGGTAAGGACATGGAGTTGTCAAAAATCTCTACAGCCAAGCCAGAAGAAGCCGACGTTGAGCAGCCTGGCATGCTTGGTCCGCAGCCAGAAGGCCAAGATTATCCCATGCAAAAAGGGGTGAAGTTTTTGGGGCAAACATCTGCGTCGCCGATGACTGATCAGCAGGTCGCCGATGCGCGGCAGCAGGCAATGGCTGGTGTCTATGACAAGTACGGTGATGCGGATGCAGCAAATCGTATCCGCTCCAGTATTACCCAAAACAAAATGGCGAATCTGCAATTGAGTCAGGCAGAGCGACAAGGTAAGCGTGAGGATCGCGAAGATCAATATACCGAAGGGCGTAAAAACCTGTTTGAGAATTCGATCTATAACCAGAAGCAAACAGGCTTTGCCAGTGCGCAGTCTGATTATGAGTCTGCGATGAAAGAGTATCAGGGCAAAGTCAGTGCGGGTCAGACCGATGCGATAGCTCCAGTTGCCCCGGCAAAGCCAAGCTATGGAACGGCTGAATCCTTACTCGATCATGCGTCATTGCTGGCGTACGATATTCAGAATAACAAAGCCGGATCGGATGCCTTGGTCAATCTGACCGAAATGAAAAAACAGGTTGACGATGAGGGTTATGGACGCGCACTGAAGATTGCGCAATCAGGTGCGCCTCTTGAGGAAGTTGCTAAGTCATTTAATGATGGTGGCAAGGTCAAGCTTGATCCCACAAGTGTCGTCTCGGATAAGATTAAAGACTTGGGCAATGGACTCAAGACACGACTTTTAACAGTAAAAGATCCTGACGGTTCTACGCATACCATTGATACGATGGCTGAGCTCGATGCAATGGGGAAGGCTGATTCGTTGTTTAGCCGGATGTTCCAGGCAGAAGGTCTGAAGAATCAAAAAGAGCATATCAAGATTGCTCAGGGTAGTCTAGGCATTCAGGGACAACAATTGCAATTGGCAAAAGATCAGCGCGCCCGTGAAATCCTCAAAGAGGATGATGCTAAAAAAGCAGGGGTGTCCCTGTATCAAGAAGCGCATCCGGATGCAACGGCGCCACAACTTGAGGCGGTGCGAACTGGTGTGATGCCTGCCATTGTCGGTAAAGGTGCCTACAAGGTTGAGTCTGGTGACGTGACAACGTTATTGGGTACGCCTGCAGTGGATGAACGCGGCAAGCCGATGATGGACCCAATTAGCGGTAAGCAGTTGGTCAATCGTGATCCAGAGAAAGAAAAACAATTCTTTGAGTGGATGAAGAAACAAGGTATCACCGACACGAATGCCGGTCTTGCTCAGTATCTCGGACAGCAAAAGCCAGCAGCAAGCGAGCCGATTAAAATTAGTACGCCGGATGATTATGCCAAACTGCCCAAAGGCGCTAGCTATATTGCTCCTGATGGGACTGTTAGGACAAAGAAATAAGATTTACGTACCTATGATGGCATTCTCCCTCTATGTAACTATGAGGGGAATGGCATGGCTAATTGGTGGGATAACGATCCTGTTTCATCCGACAAATCCAAAGAGGGCTTTTGGTCTGCCGATGAAGTCGTGCCTCAAAAGAAAAAACCAGAGACCTCATCTGGATTTATTGATAATCTAAAAAACTATGGCAATGCCGTGTCATCTGCGCTTGGTCAAGGCATTGGCGGCATGGAAGCCGGTATCGGTACCTTCTTGCAGGCGCCTGCCGCTAATACCCTTGCCGCGGTAAAAGGTGTGCCTGCTGTCATTGATCGCGGACTGACTAACCTGATCAATGTTGTGTCACCAGGCGAAGCAGCATTGCACACCGATACGCAAGAAGAAGCGCAGCGCGCATCTCAATTTGCGACGGAATCACGCGCTGAGAATGTGGCGTCAAAATACAACGTTGTCGCCAAACTAGGAAAGCTGGCTCAGGATGATGGCCGCGATCTGATCAAACGAATTCAGGCTGATGATGCAGTAGACAATCCTGAATTGATTCGTCAACAGCAGGCGTTAGCAGATGCGGAAGGCTTTCTCGGCAATCTAAAAGCGATGAAGGACAATCCATTAGCTTTTACCCATATGATGGCAAAGTCATTGCCGGATATGGCTGTTGGCTTAGGTGTTGGTCGTGTTGCCGCTACGCGCGTGCTGGGGACGTCAGTTGCAGCAGGCGATATGGCGGCAGCACGTATAGCAGCTTCTGGCGGCGATTCGATTGCACAGGCAGCGGCTGCGAAAGAAGCAATGACGATTGTGCAGCAAAAAGCTACGCAGTCAGCAAGTACGGCCGGTATGTTGTCTGAGGCGGGATCATCCGGCAATAGCTCTCGCGAATCTTCGTACAATCAAGTATCGACCATGCCATTCGATAAGCTTGCTGAATCTCCACGCTTTGCGGAGATTCTGGCCAAGGTCGGCGATAAAGAAAAAGCCCGTGAGATATTGGCGAACGAAGTCGCTGATCAAACGCCGATGCTGTCGGCTGGCCTGACTGCGGCGGGAACGCTGGCGACTAATAAGCTGTTTGGCGGTGATTCCACGGCAAAAGTATTGTCTGGCGTTGAGAAAGCATCACTGAAAGCGGTCGCCAAAGATGCGGCGCAAGAAGGTGTCGAAGAGGTATTGCAAGGTGTGCCGCAAGGATTCTCTGATCATACGGCCATGCTTGCTGCTGACCCAAATAAGAAGTATGACCTGGGCGGCGAGATTGCACAAAATGCGATGGGCGGTATTGCGATGGGCGGTGCCGGTCATGGTGGTGCCTATGCATTCCAAAAAGTTGGAGAGGTAAAGCAGTCACTTGCCGATAAAAATAGCGTGCCAGCCGTTGCGGATGTCAGCACGGATAGTGAGGTGCAGCCAGCAGAAGCGCCTAAGCCAACAGAAGCAGAGGCGGCGCTGATGAAGCCAAAGAATATCTCTGCCCTGGATCGCGTGGGCGAGATTGATACCGAGCTCTCCAGCGTAAAGCAACGTGCGCAGGCGATCACGACTGAAAACGGCTATGGTCCGACGTTCGATAAAGAGCGTGAAGAACTGGCGCAACAAGTCGGGCAACTTGAGCAAGAGCGTAAATCAATCACATCGGCATGGCCCAAAGCGGCGGCTGGTGCTGATACCTCATTCACCACAGAAGCCGGTGCCAGAATCGGAGCAAAGTATGCTCTGATGGAATCAGGTGACCTACAGACTAGCCATGATGAAAACCTTCGTGCCAATCCGGCTTATCCGCCTGAGCTACAACCGCGTGAGCGCGATCGCGCGGCGTCGTCTACTCAGATATCCGGTATCGTCCAAAAGCTGGATCCTGCTCGGCTGGGGCTGTCTGCTGATGCCGCTACCGGCGCGCCTATTGTTGGTGCTGATGGCTTAGTCGAATCAGGTAATGCGCGAACGATTGCACTGAAACGCATCTATCAGGCTAACGGACAGAAGGCAGAAGATTACAAATCGTTTTTGACGACTAATGCCGGACAGTTTGGCATTGATCCCGCGCAGATTGCCTCGATGCAAAAGCCGGTCTTGGTTCGTGTCCGGACAACACCGGTGAACCGGGCTGAGTTTGCACGTCAGGCGAATGCTACGACGGTGGCGCGCATGTCGTCGGTGGAACAGGCACGCTCTGATGCGGCACGCATGGATATCTTGGATGACCTGAACCCTGACGACAACGGCGATTTCACGACATCACGTGATTTCATTCGCCGGTTCATGGCGAAAATTCCGCAAACAGAAGTGGGCGAAATGATCGATGGTGACGGTAAATTGTCACCGGCTGGCTATGCACGTATGCGCAATGCAGTCCTGGCTAAAGCGTATGGTGATTCGCCGGTGCTGCTGCGAATGACAGAAAGCCTCGATGATAATTTGCGCAATGTGTCGAAAGCATTGATGCAGGTAGCACCACAGGTGGCAAAGGTGCGTGAGTCGATCAAAGAGGGGCATTTACACGACGCCGACATTACGCCGGACCTGTTGGGTGCAGTCGAAGAACTGTCTCGATTGAAAGATAAGGGCAAGACCGTCAAGGATTACATGAGTCAATCGGGCATGTTTGGCGATAAGCTGACGCCTGAAGGTCATGACATGCTGCAATTCCTCGATGAGAATATCCGGCGTCCGCGCCAGATGGCGGAGTTTGTCTTACGCTATACCGAAGCACTGGAAGCGATGGGGCATCCAGGACAAGCGAATATCTTTGGCGATAATCAGGTGCCGACTAAGGGCGAATTATTAACTGCTGCGAAGAGGGAACAACATGACGCACAAGAATCCATTGCTGGAGAAGGAAGAAGTCAAGAAAGTGAAGTACCTGCTGGACCGGATAACATCCAGCGAGACGATGCGCGCAGCAATGAAGCGAGCAATCAAAGCAATGACGCAACAGCCGGGCGACAAGGCGATGAAGTAGTTGGTAAGAAAATTAATAAGGAATGGACTGCTTTTGCGCCTGAATCTGGGACGCTGGGTATTCCGCGCGCTGACATGCCTCAGATTAAGGCGGAGCATCGCGGCGCCATGGTCAATTTCTTAAAGGCACGTGGCATCAATAGTGAATCAGAAATAGTGCCAGCCGATAGTCTTAAGCCGACCCAAGCTGAGTTTTCGCCGGAAAAGGTCGATAAAGCGAAAGCCTATGAGGGCGGTGATCGTTCTATTCTCATTTCATCGGATAAGCATGTTCTGGATGGGCATCATCAGTGGATGGCTAAAAGAGAGCTAGGCGAAGATGTTAAAGCCATTCGACTAGATGCACCTATTCATAAACTACTGGAGACAGTGAAAGAGTTTCCTAGTGCAGAGACAGCCGATGGATCGAAGAAAGAAGTAGTTGATGACGCAGTATTCAAATCAGGTCATGGTGCATTGAATTACCTATTCGGTATGCCAGCCGATGAGCTGACAAGCCAGGTAAAGTCGCTGTCTGAAACTTGGGCGAATGCGCCAAAAATAAATGTTGTCCAGTCAGTGCATGAGTTGCCGTTTAATGCGCCCTATGATGCGCGAGGTGCGTACTACCAGGGTCAAGTCTATCTCGTATCCGATAATCTGCATGGTGCCGAAGATGCTCAGATGGTGCTATTTCATGAAGCGTTGGGTCATGCTGGCTTGCGTGGTGCGCTCGGTGAAGAGCTTGCGCCGGCATTGCGAAAACTCGCCCTGAATAATCGGTCTATCGCCAAAGCAGCCGGTGAATGGCGTAAGGAAAATGCGGACATCCGCGGTAAGCGATCCGAAGATAAGTGGCTGACGACATCGATTGAAGAAGTGCTAGCAGACATTGCCGGATCTGGCCGCAAGATTACTGGACTCGAAAAACTGTTGTCTAAAGTGCAGTCGTCTCTTCGTGCGATTGGATTAGATGCGGTCGCTAACTGGATGGAACGGGCAACCAATGCCGAGGCATTGACGCTGCTCAGTGCTGCCAGAAAGCATATTCTGTCCGGTCAGGAGACGCACTTCTATACGAATGCAGAAGCGCAGGCGCTGTCTCGTACCGGTGATGATGCAATAGCCCAGCATGCATTGGATGAAATTGCCTCTATCGGTGATGCATTTAAATATGATAAGTCTGATAAGGACACAGTTGAAGGAATAACAAAAGATGCTGACGCTAATATCAAAGTTAGAAAGCTGACCAATATCCCAGGCGAAACGCGCTATGAATTCACGCTGCCGGATGAGACCACAGCTCGCATGATGGTGCGGCCATTCAATAAATACGGTAAGAGTATCTACGGCTATGATCTGGATGCAAATAATGAGATGTCAAATCAGGTGGATGAGCGCCCTGGTAAATTCCCTGAAGAGGCACATGGTAAAGGCGATGTGTGGATTGACGTATCTCTACTGAATGAAGGTAGTGGATTCGGTACTAAGATTTATCATATTGCTTCTAACTATGCCCACAATACAGGTCAAGTCTTTATTGGTGACCCTGCTGGTTTATCTCATGCCGCGATGCTGCGTCGGCCTGAGCAGATGTTATCCAGCGCCTTAAAGTTCGGTACCACGGAGCATATTGCCCCACATCCAGCCCAGATTAAGGGTAATCCAAAGAATGGTGTTGCGCCCTTAGATTGGGTGTATGGGGATCATGTTGGTAATATACAAAAGCTGATTGACGCGACGTTGCAAAATATCGACAATGGAGGTGGAATCGGAGGTATTGAATATGACAAGCAGTCTGGGGAATTTGTCGACAGCTCAGGTAGCAGAATTACGCGAGAAGATTTACGCGGACTGGCAGAAGCTGGATTGGCGCGTAAGGTATCGGCTGGTAGCGGAACACTTGCGCGATACGCATTCCTCAAATCCGCATTATCAGACCAAGGACATCAAGGACAAACCGGACGGAAGCCCGGCGAACTACTGGTTCGGCTTAGCGGACAACTCCGCGACCATGTGTCCGCCGTGGATCAGAATGGTAGCGGAACTAAGGAAATCTTCTATTCCAGAATCAGAGACGACAAACTAACACCTGCCGAACGTGCAGAAAAGTTAATCCAGTCATCGGCAAGAACTGCCGCTCCTATTGATGCCTTAGTCAAAGGTGTCACCAAACTCACAGGCCTTGATCGCGCGACAACAGCGGTCTATAACGGTGCTGCATTCATTCTTGATCGATATACGCCAGAGCAAGTCAAGGCTGGTTTTGTGTCTGACTATGGCGTGCCTGATGCGGTGATAGATCGCCGCGCCGGTCTGTCTGGTCACATGAACGTACAGACACGTAAAGTCGGCAATCTGCTCGACAAGCTCTCATCATTGACGCGAGAAGAATCGCGGATTGCCTACGAATGGATGAGCAACAGCAATCCACAGGCCATTGCCTACCTCGAAAAGCAGTTGCCGCCTGAGTCAGTCAAAGTCCTGGCTGAAGCCAAGAACATGATTGATTCGTTGTCGAAAGAAGCAGTCTCACTGGGGCAATTGTCGCCCGAAGCTTATGAGCGCAATAAGATGGAATACCTGCATCGCTCCTATGAAAAACATACGCTGGAACAAGACAAAGGCGAAGCCAAGAGGCGTGCACGGGCAATTGCGATCATGGGTGATCAGTATAAAGGTCGTGGGCTGTCTGAATCGGTGCCGATGTCATCAATCCAAAATACGGCGCCGGAATGGTGGAATCGTAAGCTGAAGGAGGGGCAAGCTGATAAGCAGCTCAAGGGGGAGTCATTCATCCGTCTGGAAAAACATGCGCCTTCGGGTGAAGGTACTACGCCGCTGGATGGCATCGAGAATCGCCCAAAAGGGAAGCTGCAAGAAGTCGTCTATGTGCCTGCGGGTGAGGCAATCCCTGCAAAATACAGCGAGTGGGATCAGGCTGGTACGTATGAGGTGCAGGATACAAAAGGCGGCAATGCAATCTTGTGGCGTGACTTCACCAAGCAAGAGCGTGAAAAAATGGGCGAAATTGATGAAGCCCGTTTTGCGATTGCGAAGACCTTGCACGGCATGATCCATGACGTTGAAGTTGGCCGCTATATGGAGTGGATAGGTAAGAAGTATGCCTTAGCGCATGAGACACAAGTGCCGGGCAAATTGATTGATGCCAAAGAGTTGAGCTTGGGTACGATGAATACGGTCTACAAGCCTGGCGACTGGGTAAAAATTCCAGAGACGAAGGTGAATGATACCGATGCCTACAAATATGGCAAATTGGCAGGCAAATATATCCCTGGCCCGATCTGGAATGATGTTCGTCAAATCAGTAGTGGGTCATTCAAGCCGTTTGGTGATGTCTATTCATCGATCCTAAAAGTATGGAAGGCCTGTAAAACAGCGTTATCTCCGGCCGTGCATCTGAATAACGTGATGACTAACTTCGTGATGGCTGACTGGCATGATGTCTCTGCCAGCCATATTCATAAAGCATTAAAAATCCTGTTGGCCGCACATGATCGCGACGGTAAGGGCATGCTCGGTACCGCTGGCAATGTCGCTGCGCGCGCGGGGATGGCGGACCGTGAGGCTGCGAAGGAGGTCATCGGACGATATCAGGACTCGGGCGGTAATATCGGCACGTGGGCAAGTAAAGAACTGCAGCAAGATCAAATTCAGCCTTTGCTTGAGGCGCTGGAAAAAGAAGCTGGCATGGATCCAGATTCCATCGCGGCACAAGTCGGGGTCATGAATGCAATGCAATTCCTGCTGCAAGGTGAATTAAGCGCGGCGTGGGATGCGGCAAAAGGGTCGAAGCCAGGCAAGGCAGTCATCACCGAAGGATCGACACTGATTGACCTGTATCAGTCGGAGGACGAGGTATTTCGTCTTGCCGCATGGCTGGCGGCAAAGGAGGGCGGTGCTACGGATATGGACGCCGGGCATGTCTCGCGTAAATCCTTCCTTGACTACAGTATCAATGCACCATGGGTGGCGGGATTGCGCGCAACGGCATTCCCTTTCATGGCATTTAGTTATCGCGCAATCCCGATGATGGCAGAGACGGTAGCTAAGCGCCCATGGAAAGTATTGAAACTGGCAATGCTGGTAGGGCTGTTGAATTCAATTAGCTATGCGCTGTCTGGCGGCAATGAGGATGACGAACGCCGGTACTTGCCTGAAGAAAAAGCGGGGCGTGTCTGGGGCTTGGTGCCGAAGCTGGTCCGGATGCCATGGAACGACTCACATAATCAGCCGGTGTTTCTCGATATTCGACGCTTCATTCCTGTCGGCGATATTGTGGATACGGGGCAATCAAATTCAGCGATTCCGCTGCCGCCTTCCGTGTTGCCAGGTGGTCCGATGGCGCTGATGGGGGAGCTGGTCCTGAATAAATCCATGTTCACCGGCCAAGCGATCACGGAAAATACCGATACAGCAAAAGAACGCGTCACCAAGACACTTGATTATCTGTATAAGTCGATGACGCCTAATCTACCGATTTTGCCCGGCACGCACTCTTGGGACAGTATTGTCAAAGCAAATTCGGGCGGTACCGATGCATTCGGCCGTGAGCTCTCTACCGGTCAGGCAATATTAAATACGGTCGGGGTCAAGGTTGGCAGCTATGGTCAGGATACGTTGCGCCTGAATGCTGCTAAAAAGCTGCAAGCCGAGATGATGGAGATTGATCATAACGTTGCCAAACTAAAACGTGAATATTCACGCAAGGGAATGACCTATGATGAATTTGTCGAAAAAGCACGTTCGCAGCAGATGAAGAAAAAAGAACTGGCTGAAAAGTTCAGGGCGCAATAATGGCGCACCTGATCGTATTCGGCCTGATCTGCGCCTTGGGCTTTTGGATGGATAAATATGCGCGTAACTTTTATGCAAGTGTGATGGGATTCGTTGTATGGTCCATCGGCTTCATTGGCTCATGTACTAGCGTGATTTTGCTGTTCGTGACCTGGTAAAGCGTTTAATATCAACCCTGCTAACTCAAAGTCTCGGGGCTAGAGTAGATTTATTTCACTACTGTATATTGAACGTACTAAAGTTAAAAGCCGCATGGATAGTAGTTATTGGGCGTATTGTATCCCTGCATGGGGTGCACGGGGTCGCAAGTTCGAATCTTGCCGTCCCGACCAATAAATATCAAAGGCTTACAGATTTTTCTGTAAGCCTTTTTTATTGCCCGACAGACCAATAAATTCCCTGATTACGTCTCTATCGACACTTTGTAGATTCTCCAGGGATTTAGTATCTTTAAAGCGTAAAAATGACTAAATTATTTTCACAATCGTATAAAACCTGTGACAATATTGTTCTTATTGCCGCACCTGCGGGTTGCGGCTATCCCAAACTAGCCGACACAGAAAAATAATTCTGGATCAGAAAGAACTGAGCAACATATGTCTATCAAAATTAGTCAAAATTTCGATGCGGGTGCGATTGAGGTTGTTAAAGCGATGCAAGCAGATGCGATTGAATTGAAGTTGCGTAAAGATTCTCATGCTGATATTGCACAATGGTTTTATTTCCGCTTACAAGGCGCACGTGATCAAGATGTAGTGATGCATATTCTGAACGCTGGCGAGTCAACTTATCCTGCCGGCTGGGAAAACTACCAGGCGGTAGCGAGCTATGATCGTGAGAATTGGTTCCGTGTCGATACTGAGTTTGACGGCAAGGTAATGACCATCAGTCATTCGCCAGAATTTGATAGTGTCTATTATGCGTATTTCGAACCGTACAGCTGGGAGCGTCATCTGGCTGTGCTGGGTAGTGTTGAGCAGTCGCCACTGGTGCAGGTTGAGGATCTCGGCAGCACAGTCGATGGTCGAGATCTGAATATGGTGGTTGTCGGCGATCCTGCTGCCAGGAAAAAAGTCTGGATCATTGCGCGTCAGCATCCTGGTGAAACGATGGCGGAATGGCTGGTCGAAGGTACTCTGAACGCATTGATTGATGTGGCAAATCCAATCGCCCGCCGTATTCTGGATCAGGCAGTGTTATATATTGTGCCGAATATGAATCCTGATGGTTCCGTACGCGGTAATCTGCGCACGAATGCTGCGGGTGCCAACCTGAATCGTGAATGGATGACGCCATCGCTGGAAACAAGCCCTGAAGTTTTTCATGTGAAGAATAAAATCCATGAAGTTGGCTGCGATCTGTTTCTGGATATTCATGGCGACGAGGCTTTGCCTTATGTCTTCGTTGCCGGTAGTGAAATGCTTGATGGCTTCAGCGAAAAACAGGCTGCCGAACAACAAGCGTTTGTGGATAGTTTCGTCGCGGCAAGTCCGGATTTTCAAACTAAGTTTGGCTATGAAGCAAGCAAGTACAATGAAGATGTCCTGAAGCTGGCATCCAAGTACATCGGCCATACCTTCAAGTGTGTGTCGCTCACTTTGGAATTGCCATTTAAAGACAATGCCAACTTGCCGGATATAGAAGTCGGCTGGGATGGCGCGCGCAGCATGAAGCTGGGGGAGGCGATGTTGCAGCCGATCTTGACCTCACTGAACCAGATCAATTAATAACCTACGTACTAAGCAAACTGGTGACGCACAGCATGGGCATAGAAATAGAACGTAAATTTCTGGTAGTGAATCAGAACTGGAAGCAGCAAGGGCAGGGCGTTCATCTATGCCAGGGCTATATTTGCGCTGACCCCGGGCGCATTGTGCGTGTGCGCATCGAGGGTGAACATGCGGTGATGACGATCAAGGGCAAGACAGAAGGTATTTCTCGCGGAGAATGGGAATATCCTATCCCCGTCGCTGACGCAAAAGAATTATTGGCCGGATTGTGCGCACAACCTTTGATCGAAAAATTCCGCTACCGTATCGCTTACGATGGTTTGATCTGGGAGGTTGATGAGTTCCTTGGCGATAATGCCGGATTGGTTGTTGCTGAGGTTGAGCTGCAATCCGAGGCACAGGAATTTGCGCGTCCGGCATGGCTTGGCGCAGAGGTCAGTCACGATCATCGCTATGCGAATGCGAATCTTCTGAAGTATCCGTTTTGCCTGTGGCCTAAATCTTAATCTAATCATGGCTACATTGGTTTTCACTCAACAGCTCAGTCGGTTTACCGAGGTGCCTGAAGTGGATACCCCCGCTTACCAATTGCGTGATGCATTAGACTTTGCATTTACAATAAATCCCCGATTACGTGAATATGTACTGGACGAGCAAGGGCATCTGCGCCTGCATGTCGTGATTTTTATTGATGGCAGGCGAGTACTTGACCGTCAGCGTCTGGACGACACGTTATTGTCGGATAGTCGCGTGTATGTTTTGCAGGCTCTCTCTGGAGGTTGATCATGAAAGCGATGATTGCAACGCGCAAAGGTTTGTTTGATCTGGTCCGTACAGACGCTGGCTGGCAACTGGGTGACATCAGTTTTCTCGGTGAGCCAGTGAGTATGTGCCTGCATGATCAACGTGACGGCGCTTTGTATGCGGCATTAAATTTAGGACATTTTGGGGTTAAGCTGCACCGGCGTGATTCTGATCTGGCTGAATGGACGGAGATTGCGGTCCCGGCTTATCCCGAGCAATTGACCCGGCCGCAAGGCGAGGTTGAATGGAAACTGAAGCTGATCTGGTCACTGGTCGCCGGTGGTGCTGATGAGCCTGGCGTCTTGTGGGCAGGTACTTTGCCCGGTGGTTTATTTCGTTCCACCGATCGGGGTAACAGCTGGGAGTTAATGCGCTCATTGTGGGATCAGCCGGGACGTAAAGAATGGTTTGGCGGTGGTTACGACGTGCCCGGTATTCATTCGATTTGCGTCGATCCACGTCACAGCCAGCATGTTGTCATCGGAATCTCTTGCGGTGGCGTGTGGCAGACACGTGATGGTGGAGCAAACTGGGCTCTGACGGCAAAAGGCATGCAGGCAAGCTATATGCCACCTGAGCTGGCGGATAGTGAAAACGTTCAGGATCCACACTTGCTGGCACGCTGTCCGGTTGCACCGGATATTTTGTGGTGTCAGCATCATAACGGCATCTGGCGTTCAGAGAATAATGCTGCGAGCTGGCAGCAAATAATGACGCCCGACGGTGTTTCTGATTTTGGTTTTGCGGTGGCTGCTAGTCCGTGCCAGCCTGATACCGCCTGGTTTGCGCCAGCGGAGGCAGATCAGAGAAGAGTGCCTAAAGGCGGTGCTTTGTCTGTCACACGTACGCGTGACGGCGGTAAGACATTTGAGGTTTTGAGTAATGGTCTCCCGCAGCAGGATTGTTATGATTTGATTTATCGCCACGGATTGATCGTTGCCGATGATGGCAAAACTTTGTTGATGGCGTCGACGACAGGCAACGTCTGGTGCAGCGAGAATGCAGGTGACGAATGGCAGCAAGTTGCTGCTTATTTGCCGCCAGTGTATGCCATTAAGTTTTATTAAAGAGGGCGGTTGATATGACGATTGACCTGACTCTTGATGGGCAAAATTGTCTGTCTGCTTAACGTGCTATCACTTGTCATGCCTCACCGCAGAGATGCGGAGGCATAGGGAAAGGCCAGGAATAGGCGGTTCATAAAATGTCGAATAAAGAATTTTAGACGCTTTTGAAATTGAATCCGCACTATCCATGAGCCTCTCAAGCCATTAATGCTCTGCAAGGCGCATGGATATTGCGGATGCTACGAATTCTGCATATTTTTTTAAGGGATGTATAAAAATCCTTTAATCAAGACGGCACTCCAAACAGAGTTGGTAGCCTCGGCCTGGCAATACGTCAGTATTGCGGACCTAGGATTGTCGACATCGGCTCAATACCGGCGCGAAATTGATTCAGCAACGCAGGCTGGTTTATCACTGCCTTCGCGTTCTATCGTGACTTCCCAAGTCATTTGGGCACCGTCCTTGATATCTTCTACACTGAGCAAATGCATTTTGGCACGGACTCTGCTGCCTGCCGGAACGGGGGATACGAAGCGTACTTTATTCAGGCCGTAGTTCACGCCCATCTTGACGTCGCTCATCGTGATTGCGTTTTGCATCAGCATCGGTAGTAGGGATAAAGTCAGGAAGCCATGTGCAATCGGGCCACCAAACGGTGATTCGCGTTTGCTGCGTTCTACATCAATATGAATCCACTGCAAGTCGCCGGTCGCCTCGGCAAACGTATTAATTCTTTGCTGGCTTATTTCTACCCAGTCTGAGGTCGCAACATCCTGACCGACCAGGGATTTGAGTTCTGTTAAATTGTGTATTTCACGCATTTTGTCTCCGTGATGATGATTAGTTTATGCAGCAGGACGACGGCCAAACATACCCATGCCTTTGATGGTGCAGACCAGTTTGCCATCTTGATTGATGGCTTTCCATAAAGTGATGACTACACCGCGGTCTGGCTTGGAAGTCGATGGACGACTTTCCAATGTTTCTGCACTGACGGTCAGAGTATCCCCTGGTCGTACAGGCAAAATCCAGCGTACTTCTTCTAAGCCCGGCGATCCCATACTGGCCGAGTCGTTGAGAAACCCATCAACGACCATACGCATAATGATGCCGCAGGTGTGCCAGCCGCTAGCGATCACACCACCAAAAATAGAATGAGCGGCGGCTTCTTTGTCGATGTGAAAAGGCTGGGGATCAAATTGTCTTGCGAAGTCGATTATCTCGGTTTCGCCAAGTGTGCGCTGGCCTAATTCAATGACGCTGCCAGGAATAAAATCTTCGAAATACCATTGATAGGTTTTTGCTGTCATGTGCGTCTCCTCGTTTGATACTGCAAGAGATGTTGCGAAGGATAGTACGAGATAGTGCGAGAGTAATTACAAAAACTGGATGCAAGCATGGGTTGCAACGGTCATCAACAATGCAGGTACACAAGGAGCAGTGCGTGCTTGTTGATGACCGGTACTCAGGGTTTTGTTACTTAGTTCTTGCTGTTTATGCCGCTTTTTTGAAGCCTGGCTGCGCTACAAAACGTGCCAGATGATGATCCGTATCGCCCAGTGACAGCTCGATAATGGTCAATCGTTTAAACATATGCGCTGCTGGCAATTCGTTCGTCACACCCATGCCACCATGTAGCTGCACCGCATTTTGACCGACAAAACGCGCAGCTTGACCGACCCGTGCTTTGGCTGCTGAGACAGTGCGGCGACGTTCTTCTGCATCACTGGATGAGACCTTAACAGCCGCCAATGTTGCCATCGAGCGCGCTTGTTCCATCTCCATAAACATTTCTGCCATGCGATGTTGTAAGACCTGGAATTTACCAATTGGCACGCCGAATTGCTGACGAGTTTTCAGATATTCCAGGGTCGCGTTGGTAATTGCCTCGATCACACCAACCGCTTCAGCGCATAACAAGGTCACGCCATAGTCGGATGCCGCATCGAGTATCTCCCATCCCGCAGACTCAGCACCGATGAGTGCACCAGCCGGTACCTGAACTTGATTGAAACTGATATCCGCAGCACGGTAACCATCAATCGTGCGATAGTCGCGACGGCTGATACCCGCACTAGTGACATCCACGAGGAACAGGCTGATACCAGCGGTGTCACGTTGAGCACCATTGCTGCGTGCCGATACGATCAACTTATCCGCTTGCGCACCATGCAGAACGACAGTCTTGGTCCCGTTCAGAATAAATCCGTCAGCATTTTTTGTTGCCATTGTTGCGATATCAAACAGGTCGTGGCGTGATTGTTTTTCTGCCAGGGCGGCAGCGAGTTTAATTTCTCCGCCAGCGACTTGTTCCAGTACGCCGGTGTGTGTACCGGCCAGCTTCAAAAATTCTACCCCGAACACCGTGGCAAAATATGGCTCGATGACGATGCCGCGACCAAGTTCCTGCATCACGATCATCATGTCAATCGCATTACCGTTAAAGCCGCCCTGATCTTCAGGGATCGGCAGTGCCATGGCGCCTAATTCTGCCAGCGCAGCCCAAGCGCTATCCGATACGCCTTCTGGTGATTCGATGATTTTTTTGCGGTGTTCAAAATTATAATCTTTGGCGACCCAGCGTTTGATCGCATCGGCAAATTGCTGCTGTTCTTGAGTTAAGCTGAAATCCATTGTGTTCTCCTCACAGACCCAAAATCATTTGGGTGATGATATTTTTTTGTATCTCGTTAGAGCCGCCATAGATCGACGTCTTGCGGAAGTTGAAGTAATAAGATGCCAGCGGAGCGGCATCATCGTCGCCCATCACACTATGCTCACTGTCACCATGCATGAATGTCGGATCAAATGGCAGGCTGTAAGGGCCGACCGCTTCTATCATCAATTCGGTCAGGCGTTGCTGGATTTCTGTGCCTTTGATTTTGAGCAAAGAGGCTTCCGGTCCCGGACGGCCACTGTCTTGCGAGATCACACGGAGGACAGTAATTTCCAGCGCCATCAATTCGACTTCGAGGCTCGCGACTTTGCTGGCATAGACCGGATCATCGATCAGCGGTTTACCGTTTTTCTGATGGTCATTGGCCACACGTTTGAGAAACTCCAGCTCACGCTTAGCGCGACCGACTGCCGCGATATTGGTACGTTCGTGACCGAGCAGATATTTGGCGTAAGTCCAGCCTTTGTTTTCTTCGCCAATCAGGTTTTGTACCGGTACTTTGACGTTATCGAAGAACACCTCATTCACTTCATGATCTTCATCAAGCATGATGATAGGACGTACGGTAATACCAGGCGTTTTCATATCAATTAGCAGAAACGAAATACCTTCTTGTTTGCGTCCGCCGGATTCTGTACGCACCAGGCAAAATATCATGTCGGCATGTTGGGCCAGCGTTGTCCAGGTTTTTTGACCATTCACGATGTAATAGTCGCCATCGCGCTCGGCGCGGGTTTTCAGCGAAGCGAGATCAGAGCCAGAACCCGGCTCGGAGTAACCCTGACACCACCAGTCATCGCAATTCAGTATGCGGGGCAGATAGTAGTCTTTTTGTGCCTGATTACCGAAGGCCATAATGACGGGAGCGACCATATTGACACCGAATGGCAAGATGGCCGGCGTACCAGCGCGAGCGCATTCTTCTTCAAAAATATGACGCTGCGTTGCCGTCCAGCCGGTACCGCCATACTCCTTGGGCCAGCCTGTAGCAACCCAGCCTTGTTTGGCGAGAATCTTATGCCAGCGGACAAAATCTTCGCGTGACATGCGTTTGTGGTTCAATACTTTTTGTTTGAGGTCGGCTGGCAAATTAGCCTCAAGGTAGGCTCTTACCTCATCGCGAAAAGCCAGATCTTCCGCCGTGTAATTCAAATCCATGTTGTCTCCTTTGTTATTGGTCGCTGTACTCTGATCGGCCTGTCAGTCGATTGTCCGCTGAGTCCTCATACCGTATTCGGCCTGTATATAAGCCAATGTAAGAAGTGCTGACATCAGGTATAAAGTATCCGGAAAAAGAATGATATCTACACCATAAATAAAAAAGCACGACCGTTCAAAACTAATTGTACAACGGATTTATATAACGGTGGCAAGCAAATAATTGGATTATTCCGAGTCAGTCCATAACGGGGAATGCATGGGTAGTAACTAGGAAATACTTTAAAAAAAAGCAAAAAAAAAGCGGAACAAAGATTTCCGCTTTTTTGATCGATTCCGACTGCGATCTCAATGAAAATGCTCCGAGCCTTGTGCGGGCGTATCGGCGGGCATCTCTGCATGGACCAGGTCAGCATCTGCATCGGGGAAGAGCGGCGCATGACAGTCATCGCAAAATTCCATCGAAAATACATCGTCGATTTTACGGATGTCCGATACGCCGCAATCATTGAGGATTGCAGGAATTTCACCAACACAGATATTCTCCGTAGGGTTGTCGATGGCATTGACCTGATCGTCAGGCTGATACAAAGGCCAGACCACACCGTATAACACTTCAGGTGCCGATTTTAATAAAAAACTGATCCGGTATTCTTCAATCTGACCTGGCGAATCTTCATCACCAAACCCTGCGACGATGGTCTGTAGTTCACTGGCGTCGACATCGAGGTGCTGTGTCAGATAGAACACGGCAGAGCGCAGTAACGCAGGCCGTATTTTGATATCGGCTTCGCGGCAGGCGGTATAAAAAGCCTCCGGCATTAACAGGTCGATATGACAGCCCGGCAGCAGGCGGCTCAGTGTGGGTGTTGCTTGCTCAGTCCATTTTTCTAGTGCAACCGTTTTTGCTTGTGCACAATCGAACGGAGCCGCAATCTCCTGCCATTGAAAAAGTGGCTGAGCTTGCGGCACAATCACAACCGCCAGCATAAACCGGATATCGGCCAAAAACGGAATCACTGGCATTAAGTCTTGTGAATGTTGTGGCGTAAGCCCTTTTAATTCCGCCTGCGCCAGGCGCTCCAGTAGCACCGCAGTCTCGCTATGATTGCGTGGCAACTGGTCGAGCGAATACAGGGTAGGCAGCAAATGCAATCTTGCCTGCGATGTTAATAGACAGGCTTGCAATTGCGTCGCCAGTAACTGCGCATGGTCTGTTGCAATTTGCCCGGCGAAGATTTCAAAACGCGTCCACGCAAGCACCGGCGCCGTGATCAGCAGCGCATCGAACCACTGACCATTATGTTCAAAAGCTTGAGATGTGCTCAATGATTCCAGCGTCTCAATCATCACCTCATAAGCTTCGGGATGATGTTTAAACACATGCTCGGCAGCGTTATCGAGCTGGGCGTGATGTGCTTTGAGATTTTTCCTCACTAAAGCATCAAGCTGTTTTTGCCACGCGCTATCCTCAATCCGGCTGGCAGACTGCGATACTGCCACCGCCAGATTGACCAGACGAAGACTTTCCTGCGAGAGCTTGGTACTTTTATTTTGCGGGGGACGACGCATGTGAACCTTATTTTTTACTGTATTGCGTTTTACCAAAAAGAACTTCTTTTGCCTTGTCATCAACCAGAGGCTTACGCAAATTCGCTAATACCTCGACACCGCGTTGCACTGCAGGACGGGCACTAATCGCATCAAACCAACGCTTTGCATGGGGATAATCAGCCCAGTCTATGCCTTGGTTTGCTGCTGATCGCGTCCAAGGGAAGCTGGCGATGTCAGCAATCGTATAAGTATCGCCCGCCAGATATTCTGTCTCAGCTAATTGCTTATCCAGCACACCGTATAAGCGCTTGGCCTCGTTGGTATAACGATCCACGGCGTAGTCAATTTTTGTCGGTGCGTAGATACGGAAGTGATGTGCCTGACCGAGCATAGGACCTAGTCCGCCCATCTGAAACATCAGCCATTGCAAGGTATTGTATTTTTCACGATCGGTTTTGCCCAATAATTTGCCTGTCTTGCCAGCCAGGTATAACAAAATGGCACCAGATTCAAACAAAGAAATTGGTTTGCCGTCAGGGCCGTCAGCATCAACGATGGCTGGGATTTTATTATTCGGCGAGATTGCCAGGAACGATTCTTTAAACTGATCGCCAGCACCGATGTCCACCGGAATCGCACGATATGCCAAGCCACATTCTTCCAGCATGATATGAACTTTATGACCGTTAGGGGTTGGCCAGGAATAAACATCAATCATCAGGGTCTCCAGGAGATTATTGCGCAGTAAAAAATTAACAATTCAAATCAACAACTCTATTATGCAGAGGTTTGCGGTTTCGCGCAGTGATTTGACTATAGCTTAGGAATAGGACGGCGATCATTTACTAGATACAGTATGTAGATATTAAGTTCCTGGCTTTTTCCTAAACGCGCCACCTTGAACTTTCCTTGAAATTTTGTTCAGCAAAGTGATGTAAAGTTCACCTTGGTTGTTACATCGCCAGGCCGTGTTCTGCGCTGTTTACTCTGGTGGTATCAACGAAAATATTGTCTTTATTTTCTATACCACTCAATCGGAGCGGTATCAAATGATGCTGAATTTGTATTTTCGATTGGGAAATCAACGCGGTTTATCGCCTAAGATCATACGGCACACCTAAAATCGGATAATTTAAACCAATGTTATTCATATAATCAATGCCTATAGGTCGCTTAGATAAATATACAAATATATAAATTCAGAGGGTAGGTTTATGTTGAGTTCATCTCATGAATAACAAATCTCTCCAGGCGATCCTTGCCCTGCATGTCGCTGTATTCCTGTTTGGTAGCGCTGGTGTCATCGGGAAGTTGTTCGCTGCCAGTTCTTTGCTGCTGGTATTCGGACGTACTTTGTTTGCGGCATTGAGTTTGTTTCCTGTATTGGTGTTACAGCGGGAATTACGTTTTCGAGGCATTTCTAAAGCCGTGTACTTATGTGGCGTTTTGCTTGCGATCCATTGGCTGACTTTTTTTGCTTCATTAAAGGTAGCACCGGTTGCTTATGGTTTGATGGGGTTTGCGAGTTTCCCTTTGTTTGTAGCCTGGCTTGAGCCTTGGCTATTTAAAGAGCCGCGATATGGTCGTGACTGGATTGCTGCATTGGCGGTGCTTGCCGGTATGGTGGTGATGGTGAGTGATACGCATCTGGATCGCTTGACTGAAAGCAATGCTCTGCTCGGTTTGTCTTTGGGTGTGGCGTCGGGATTCAGTTTTGCGCTACTGACCCTGGTCAATCGCTGGCAAGGTGCCCGTATGGCGGCTTTTACGCTGGCTTTTTATCAGAATGGAGTCGCTTGCCTGAGTTTGTTGCCATTTGTTTTAGTCAGTGGTGCCTTGTCCGTTGTCTCGGCGGCGACATGGTGGGGGCTGGCATTGCTTGGCGTCGTGTTCACGGCGTTGTCACATGGTCTGTTTCTGTTTGGACTGCGTCATGTTTCTACCCGGTTTGCGAGTTTGTTGACTTCTCTTGAGCCGGTGTATGGCATTGTGCTGGCTTACTTTGTGTTGCACGAGTCACAATCATTTAGGGTCATCGTTGGTTGTGCGATGGTGTTGCTAGCGACATCAGTCGCGACTTATTGGCAGTCACGCGCATCTCATTAAGATAATTGTGTTTTGTACTGATCCAATACTTTTTAAAATAAAGACTGGCTCAGAATAAAAAACGGCGAAGAAGGTCTTCGCCGTTTTGTTGTACAGGATTTCGCTGCTTAGGAACGGGTAATCGGCAAACCCAAGTCCTCGGTCAGACTGATATGTTTCGCCAGTTCGAGTTTGGCGATTGCATTGCGGTGGACTTCATCCGGGCCATCTGCCAAGCGTAATGTACGGTTGCCTGCCCATTGTGCCGCCAACGGGAAGTCGCCTGACACACCGCCTGCGCCATGTGCCTGAATTGCCCAGTCCAGCACTTGTTGCGTGACGTTCGGTGCCAGTACTTTGATCATGGCGATCTCTGCTTGCGCAAACTTGTTGCCGACGGTATCCATCATATAAGCGGCTTTCAGCGTCAGCAAACGTGCTGTGTCGATCTGAATGCGTGACTCGGCAATACGCTCGCGCCAGATACTTTGTTCGGATACTTTTTTACCGAAGGCGACACGGCTATTCAGACGTTTGCACATGAGTTCCAGTGCCCGCTCTGCGACACCGATCGCACGCATGCAGTGGTGAATACGACCAGGCCCAAGGCGGCCCTGAGCGATTTCAAATCCACGCCCTTCGCCTAGCAGCAGGTTGGAGGCGGGAACGCGAACGTTTTCAAATAAAATTTCGCAATGACCATGTGGTGCGTCGTCATAGCCGAATACGGGAAGAGGGCGCACGACGGTAATGCCCGGCGTTTTTGCATCGACCAGTATCATCGATTGTTGCGAGTGACGTGCAGCGTTGATGTCGGTTTTACCCATCAGGATATAGACGGCACAGCGCGGATCGCCTGCACCGGAGATCCACCATTTATGTCCATTGATGACATAGTGATCGCCATCACGGTCAATCCGTGTTTCGATATTGGTGGCGTCGGATGAGGCGACGTTTGGCTCTGTCATCGCAAATGCGGAGCGGATTTCACCGCGCAGCAATGGTTCCAGCCATTGTTTTTTGTGTTCCTCGGTGCCGTAGCGTTCGATGGTTTCCATGTTGCCGGTATCGGGCGCTGAGCAGTTAAATACCTCCGGCGCCCAGCCGACTCTACCCATAATTTCGCATAAGGGCGCGTAATCGAGGTTGGATAAACCTTCTGGAGCACGTGCCGATTTTGGTAGAAATAAGTTCCACAAACCTTGTGCACGGGCTTTGGGCTTCAGGTCTTCAATGATTTTGGTCGCGATCCAGCGATTGCCTTTTTCAAGCCCATTGCGGTCAATTTCTTCTTTGTAGGCTTTTTCGTTTGGATAAATATGCTCATCCATGAACTTGAGTAATTTACCTTGCAATTCCTTGCAGCGATCCGAGTAGTCGAATTCCATGCTTGTCTCCTGATGGGTTAGCCTGCTATTTTAGGGTTTTATTTTTAGGTAGTGATTTAGGTGGTGATAGTGAAATGCCGATGAAATCTGTTCGATTACATATGTGCTGTATCTGCTATGCGTGCTTTATGCGTTATTTGTTAACGTAACTCCAGCCGAGCTCTGCCATTGGCCGTGCTGCCTCACCGGATTTTTTCGCTTGTGCGCTGGATGCTGTGCCATCGACGTAGCGCTTCATGATGCCTTGCAAAATACCGGCCATGCGGAACATGTTATAAGCAAGATAGAAGCTAAAATCTTCCTGGCGAATTGTTTTACCAGTGCGCTCGCAATATTTGGCGATGTAATCTTGCTCGCTAGGAATCCCAAGCGCTTTATGATCCAGACCTTTAATGCCACGGAATTGACCCGCAGTCACATGCCAGCTCATGCAGTGGTAGGAAAAATCTGCAAGCGGGTGACCGAGTGTCGATAATTCCCAATCCAGCACCGCCAGAATACGTGGCTCTGTCGGGTGAAACATCATATTGTCGAGGCGGTAATCGCCATGCACAATGCTGGTGTCATCTCCGGCGGGAATATTATTCGGTAACCAGGCAATCAGATTATCCATCGCCTCGATTTTTTCAGTTTCCGACGCTTTGTATTGCTTGGTCCAGCGGTCGATCTGCCTTGCAAAATAATTGCCGGGTCTGCCGTAATCAGCCAGGCCAATCGCCGCGTAATCAATCGTATGCAATTGCGAAATGACGCGATTCATTTCATCGTAGATATCGGCGCGCTGAGCAGGTGTCATTCCTGGTAGAGACTGGTCCCAGAGTACACGGCCATCAACAAATTCCATGATGTAGAAGGCGCGGCCAATGACGTCTTCATCAGCACACAAAGCATATTGCTTCGCCGCCGGAAAGCCTGCTTTATTCAGCGCATCCATGACTTTAAATTCACGTTCTATAGCGTGCGCAGAGGGCAGAAGCTTGGCAACAGGTCCTGGTTTAGCACGCATGACGTAGCGTTGATTGCCCGCCGTGATTTTGAAGGTGGGGTTTGACTGGCCGCCTTTAAACTGTTCAACAGTCAGCGTGTCAGCCGTTTTCGCATCAAAACCCTCGACATGCTGGCGCATATATTCGGCAAGCGCACCCACTTCAAATTTTTGACGGTCAGCTACCGGCATGGTGCCCATGAATTCTTCAAACATCGTGTCTCCTGTTGATCGCTTTAAAGTGATTTGGGTATTGCACTTAAACCCGGATTTTCCATTAGATCACCATGACTTCGTAGAAACGCAGATGGCATGCGCTCTTCAATAAAATAGTGTCATCGTGATGTGAGTGCGAAAGCTACAGCGGTAAATGCGCGTCTGGCGAACTATCTGGCGTTGCTGTTCCTCCTTGCAACATCCAGGTTGCATCGTCGTCACGTCTAGCCAGCCAGTCCGCCGATACGCACTTATCGCTGTTCTAATGGAAAATCCAGATTAAAACATCTCTCAAACATGGTCTCAAACTATTCTATCTCAAAAAATCGTACGTCCGTACTATTTTTTGAAAGGGTGCAAATTTCTCGCATTCATAAAAAAGCCCATTGGCAAGTACGAATGGGCTTGATAGTACCAATCAATTTCCAGCAACTTTTAAGGATACTGAGGATGCAGGATATTCAGCACACCATCCAACCCGACAAAATTCAATGCCACATCAGCCTGCGCTCTGACGACAGGCTTGGCGCGGAAGGCGACTGACAGGCCGGAAATGCTCATCATCTTGAGGTCGTTCGCGCCATCGCCCATGACGATGACTTCTTTGGCAGAGATGCCTAGGTCTGCTGCGATGCGTTCAACCGTGCGTTGCTTTTCTACTGCGTCAACGATGCCGCCGATAACTTTTCCGGTCAGTTTTCCCTGATCGATTTCGAGAACATTGGCGTGCGTGTAGTCGAGATTGCAACGGGTTTTCATGCGATCGGTAAAGAAGGTAAAACCACCGGATACCAGCAGGGTTTTCAAGCCAGCCTGCTGTACTGTCTGTAGCATGTTTTCTGCGCCAGGAGACAGGCGCACACGCTCGTCGTACACTTTTTGCAGAGCGTTTGCATTCAGACCTTTTAGCAAGGCGACACGACGGGTGAGGCTTTCCTGGAATTCGATCTCACCGCGCATTGCTGCTTCGGTGATTTCTGAAACTTGCGGCTTCAGGCCTTGCATATCGGCGATTTCATCGATGCATTCGATGGTGATCAGAGTCGAGTCCATGTCCATCGCGACTAATTTGAAATCGGCTAAAGTTTGTGTCGATTCACTGAGCGTCGCGTCCAGATGTGCCGCTAAACAATTTGCTTCGATCTGTGCTTTGAGTACGGCTAACTCTTTTTCACAACGCAGATTTTCAAGGCGAACTGCTTGCGGTGTAATGGCAATAATTTTTTCTGCATGGGTCAGGCCTGCGATGTGCTTGATCAGCGCCAGGTCGGTCGTCAGAATTTGTCTCAGGCCTTGTATCGTTAAGTGCATGTTATTTTAGTGGGATGTGTAGATGGAATGAAGTTTAACCCGAATTTCCCATTAGACCGCTATCGCTTCGTAGAAACACAAGTGGCATGCGGCCGTCAAGGGAATCGTACTTCCGTGATGTGAGTGGGGCGCTACAACGGCAATTGCGCATCTGGCGAACTGCCTAGCGTTGTTGCGCCTCCTTCCAGAATATAGTCTGCTGCGTCATCACGTCTAGCCAGTCAGCTCGCCCAATACACATTTGCCGTTGTTCTAATGAGAAATCCTGGTTTAATGCAGAGCACGTAAAGCTGTTTTTATTTGCGTGACTCTTGTTGCCAGATCCGGCATGTTTGCGGTAATCCGCAACTTATCCTGACCATTGAGTTTGATATGTTTATTTTTTTGTACGAGTTCGATGATGCGCATTGCGTCAATGGGTGGTTTAGGCTCGAACTGTAAAGTCGCTGCTTCGGCATGCGCATCAATCTTGATGATGCCCAGAGGCTTGGCTGCTACGCGCAGACGGTGTGTTTCTAGCAATGTCTTGACTGGCTCAGGCAGTTTGCCAAAGCGGTCAATCATTTCTTCTTGCAAATCATCAATCGCGTCCTGTTTGCTGCAATTGGCCAAGCGCTTGTAGATGGATAGCCGCTCATGTACGTCGCCGCAAAAATCGTTCGGCAGCAGTGCAGGGATGTGCAAATTGATTTCTGTTGTACTGGACAAAGGCGCTGCGAGATCGGGTTCTTTGCCGTTCTTGAGTGAGCGCACCGCTTCATTCAACATATCTGAATAAAGCTGAAAGCCGATTTCGTGCATCTCGCCGGATTGATTGTCACCCAATACTTCACCGGCACCGCGAATCTCCAGATCGTGCATTGCTAGATAAAATCCGCTGCCCAACTCTTCCATTTGCTGAATCGCTTCCAGGCGACGATCAGCTTGTTTGGTCAGGGTTTGCACATCGTTTACCAGTAAGTATGCATAGGCCTGATGATGCGATCGGCCAACGCGGCCACGTAATTGATGTAGCTGTGCCAAACCGAATTTGTCGGCTCGGTGCATGATGATGGTGTTGGCCGTGGGGACGTCAATACCGGTTTCGATAATTGTCGTGCACAATAAAATATTGTGACGTTGTGCGACGAAATCACGCATGACTTTTTCCAGGTCCCGCTCATGCATTTGACCGTGAGCGACGACGATGCGTGCTTCTGGCAAGAGCGCTTCCAGCATCGCTTTACGGTTTTGTATGGTATCGACTTCGTTATGCAGGAAATAGACCTGGCCGCCGCGTTTCAATTCGCGTAAGCAGGCTTCGCGAATCACCGAATCATTTTCACTGCGGACAAAGGTTTTGATCGCGAGTCGTTTTTGTGGCGCAGTGGCGATGATGGAAAAATCACGCAAACCTTCCAGCGCCATGCCCAGCGTACGCGGGATCGGCGTTGCCGTTAGCGTCAGAACATCGACTTCGGCGCGCAGGGATTTTAAAGCTTCTTTCTGGCGAACACCGAAACGATGTTCTTCGTCGATGATGACCAGACCGAGGCGCGAAAATTTGACGTCTTCAGACAATAATTTATGGGTGCCGATCACGATATCCAGCGTACCGTCGTCCATGCCTTTGATGGCTTGTGCAATTTCTTTACCGGAGCGGAAGCGTGACAACTCGGCGATTTTGACCGGCCAGTTAGCAAAACGATCGGCAAAGGTCTGCGCATGCTGCTCCGCCAGCAAGGTAGTCGGTGCAAGAATTGCCACCTGTTTGCCGCCCATGACAGCGACGAAGGCGGCACGTAAGGCGACTTCCGTTTTGCCGAAGCCAACATCACCGCAGATCAGCCTGTCCATTGGTTTGCCTGATGTCATATCGCCGATGACGGCGGTAATGGCGGCGGCCTGATCGGCTGTCTCTTCAAAGCCGAAGCTATCGGCAAAGGTTTCGTAATCTTTACTCGAATATTCAAACGCATGTCCCTGACGCAAGGCGCGGCGGGCATACAGGTTCAGGAGTTCGGCAGCGGTATCGCGAATTTGCTGGGCGGCTTTGCGCTTGGCTTTTTCCCATTGCCCGGAACCCAGGCTGTGCAAAGGCGCATCATCTGGCGACGCGCCGGAGTAACGTGAGATCACATGTAATTGTGATACCGGCACATACAGCTTGGTATCTTTGGCATATTCGAGATGCAGAAACTCGGTTTCTCCTTCGCCTAGATCCATGCTGATCAGTCCCATGTAGCGCCCGATGCCGTGATTGGTATGCACGACAGGATCGCCGATCTTGAGTTCAGACAAATCGCGCACCATGTGCTCGACCTGAGTGACCGCTTCCTGCTTCTTGCGTCCTATGCGTTTGCCGGAACCTGCATATAACTCGGCTTCGGTGATAAACGCAATGCCTTCAGCCAGTACGCATCCGGCATGTAGCGGTGCGACGCCCAGCATCAGCTTGTCGCTGGCGGTGATGAAATCGCCATAGCCCTCGCACAGCGCCAGTGTGATGTTGTATTCGTTAAAGTACTGTTGCAACGTCTCGCGTCGTCCCAGTGTTTCTGCGCAGATCAGGATGCGGTGCTTGGATTGCAACAGGAACGACCGTAAATTCGTCAGCGGATCATCGGCACGGCGATTGACGGCGACGTCGGGCAGACTGCTGGAGAGCTCCGATGCGACGGGGTCTTTTTGAATAACCCAGCGAGATAGAGATTTGAGTTCAGTAAAAAAATCTTCATCCCGCAAGAAGATGGACTCTGGCGGTAATACCGGCCGTTCACGATCCGATTTTAAGAACTGGTAGCGTGATCTGGTATCTACCCAGAACCTTTGAATCGCTTCTTCGATATCGCCGATCAGGGTGAAGTGTGTGTGGTCTGGCAAATAGTCGAATAGGGTTGCACTCTCGTCAAAAAATAGCGGCAGGTAGTATTCAATCCCGGCAGAGGCAATTCCGCCGCCAATATCTTTATACACCATGGAGCGCGACGGATCGCCTTCAAAAGTCTCGCGCCAGCGGCCGCGAAATGCAGTCCGAGCCGTCTCATCCATCGGGAACTCGCGCCCCGGCAAGAGGCGCACTTCTCTGACGGGATACAGCGAGCGCTGAGTATCGGCATCAAAGGTGCGGATGGTTTCGATACTGTCACCGAACAGATCCAGGCGGTATGGCAGCACCGATCCCATCGGGAATAAATCGATCAGGCCGCCACGTACGGAATATTCTCCAGGTGACATGACTTGTGAGACATGGGTGTAACCAGCCAGTGTTAATTGCGATTTAAGTTTTGACTCATCCAGCGTTTCGCCTTGCTTGAAGAAAAACGTGTAGGCAGCCAAAAACGACGGCGGGGCCATGCGCACCAGCGCCGTGGTGGCGGGTACCAGCAATACATCGCAATTGCCGTTTTGTATCTCATGCAGCGTGGATAAACGTTCCGATACCAGATCCTGATGCGGTGAGAACGCGTCATAGGGCAAGGTTTCCCAGTCCGGCAGCAAATGGCAACGCAATTCAGGAGCAAACCACGGAATTTCATCGAGTAAACGTTGTGCATCTGCTGGATTTGCAACGACGATGCTGAGCATGCGCTGCTGAGCTTTCAGTGCAGTAGCTGCCTGCGATAAGGCATATGCATCAGCAGAGCCATGTAAGGCGGGAAGTACCAAGCGGTTGCCAGGTTTAGGTAAGGCTTTTACGAGATCAAATGCCATTGCTGAGTGGTCGGGTATCTGTTGGATTGCGGTTGAGCTGCGCTTGAGTTGCTGTTGTGTTGCAGTTGTATTGCAGTTGAGTGGCGATGGAGTAGCACATTAGTTCGGGCCATATCGCTTACCAGCCCGTACAACCAGTTTCAACAACGCGTACGAAAGCACTTTAAAGAACTTCGTTGCCATGAATTGGCGGTTAAAATGACTGCAAATGTATAACTATCGTAATCCCCAATTATAAACGATGCAGCCTTTGCTTTTGAGGAACGCAGTGCTTTGATGACCAGCTCTTTACAAACCGATCTGACCCGCAAAAAATATGTTGCCCTGATTCCTGCCGCCGGTGTTGGTGCTCGGATGGGGGGGGCTGTGCCGAAACAGTATTTGATGATTCATGACGTGCCGATTCTGCGTTACACCGTAGAGGCATTTCTGGCGTCGCCCTTGATTGAGCATGTCTATGTCGTCGTCAGCGCGTATGACGCCTACGTGGATGACGCATTGCGTGGACTCGATACGGCAAGTTATAAAGTCAGCATTTTGCGCTGTGGCAGCGTAACACGGCGTGAGACCGTACGTAATGGGTTGCAGGCAATTCAGTCCAAGCTTGATCCGGACGACTGGGTGCTGGTACATGATGCGGCACGGCCTGGCTTGACGCCTGCATTGATTCAAGAACTGATCACTCGCGTGGGTGATCATGTCAGTGGCGGTTTGCTGGCTTTGCCGGTGGTCGATACTGTGAAGCGACTGCAGGACGGTAAGCTTGCTACCATTTCACGCGAAGGCTTGTGGCTGGCCCAGACGCCGCAGATGTTTCGTCATGCCGCATTGAGTGCCGCGCTGGATGCGGCGGGGGAGGTGACGGATGAATCGAGTGCGATGGAGGCTGCGGGACATGTGCCTATGATGGTGGAAGGTCATCCGCGCAATCTTAAAGTAACTTTACCAAGCGACCTTGCGCTGGTGCAGTCGTATTTGGCGGGTACGCCTGAATAATATTATTGTCGCGACTATACTGGAGTGGAGTATTAAATTTTACCTAGATAAAATATGCGGATGAATGCCTGTTATTGACTATACTCCCCATTAATTCTAAAAGCCTGCTGGCGCTTGTGATTGATGGACGCGTCTTCCCGCTGTAGCGTTCGCATTCACATCTCGAGGGTGCTAATCCATTGAATGACCGTAGATCATCGGCGTTTTTACGAAGTGTTCGCGGTCTGATGGGGAATCCGGGTTGAATGGTGAACCGACTTGTGAGCAAAGCGTAATCTTCGTCAAATCTTCGTCAAATTCACCCTCACTATTATTTTTGTTAATTACTTATGACTACTAATATATCCGCTGAGAGCAGCGCATCAGCAACTCCTGATCCTCGTTTTCCGCCATTTCGTATCGGGCAGGGCTATGACTGTCACGCGCTAGTGACGGGGCGCAAACTGATTATCGGGGGCGTTGATATTCCTCACACCACGGGATTGCTGGGGCATTCGGATGCTGATGTGTTGTTACATGCGATTACAGATGCCTTGTTTGGCTCAGCAGCTCTCGGTGATATCGGGCGACATTTTCCGGATACGGATAAGCGATTTGCTGGTGCTGATTCACGTGTTTTGTTGCGGGAGGCAGTAGCGCGATTACATCTGGCCGGTTTTAGAGTTGGCAATCTGGATGCCACCATCATTGCGCAAGCGCCGAAAATGGCGCCGCACATTGCGGGCATGGTGGCGAATATCGCCGCCGATCTGCAAGTGGATACTGGGCAAGTTAATGTCAAGGCTAAAACCAACGAACGTCTTGGCTATCTTGGTCGGGAAGAGGGGATTGCCGCCGAGGCGGTGGTGCTGGTGTTTCGCGTATGACAGGGCTACACTGAAGATGTTCAATACCAAGGAGCACAACGATGGATAAGCAAAATTTAAAAGATCTGTTAAAGCAATTGCACGAGGGTTTGCAGGATGCGGATACGGTGGATGTCGAGCTGCGTTCTTTGCTGGAGGCGCTCGATAAAGATATTGTGCAAGTCTTGAGTCGCGATGACACAGCTGGCGACCCGATTTTTACTGCATTGAGCGAGCGCTCTCAGGCTTTGTCAGCACAATTCGCGGCGCAGCATCCGAAGCTGGAACCGGTCTTGCGTGAACTGGGCGGCATGCTGGAGAAAATCGGCGTGTAGCGCAGTCCACATGTCAGATTGCATGCATAACTATCATGCCGGTCCGAATCAAAAAAGCCCGCGTTATTGCGGGCTTTTTCATGGCTTGTCCTTTGCTGAGAAGCAGGTAGCAGTTCCTGCCAAATTACAGACTAAGTTCCAGCACCTGACGACTCACATCCAATGTCACATCACGTTTTTCGCCAAGCGTCACCATGCGATGAGTTTCAAGCGCAGCTAGAATTGGCGGGATGTTGTCGGCATTTAATTGATAATCTGCCAGACGAGTTTTAACGCCCATTTGCTCGAAGAAATCTTGTGTCATCGTGATCGCTCGATCAATGCGACTGTCTTCGCTACCGTCACGCAGATCCCAGACGCGTTCCGCATATTGCAGCAGCTTGGCGCGCTTACTTTCTTTGCGGATTCTCAGCATGCTTGGCAAGACGATTGCCAGTGTCTGGGCGTGATCGATGCCATGTAATGCCGTCAGTTCGTGACCTATCATATGGGTAGACCAGTCTTGCGGCACGCCGGTAGAAATCACGCCGTTCAGCGCCATGGTTGCGCACCACATCAGATTCGCACGGACATCATAGTCTTCCGGAGCCGCCAAGGCTTTTGGGCCCTCTTCGATCAGGGTTTTCAATAAACCTTCTGCGAAGCGATCCTGTACCGGCGAATTGACCGGATAGGTCATGTATTGCTCCATCACATGAACGTATGCATCGACCGCGCCATTGCCGACCTGACGGATTGGTAGCGTGAAGGTTGTTGTCGGATCGAGGACGGAAAATTTTGGAAAACAATGGCGACTGGAAAATGCCATTTTCGCTTTAATGGATTTGCGGGTAACGACGCCGCCGCTATTCATTTCTGATCCGGTTGCCGGTAAGGTCAGTACGCTACCAAAAGCCAATGCCTGCGTGACATTGCGGCCGCCTTTTTCCAGAATCGCCCATGGATCCTCACCGTCGAACAATGTTGCTGCGGCAATGAATTTGGTGCCATCAATCACTGAGCCGCCGCCCACGGCGAGCAGGAAGTCGATTTTGTTTTTCTTCACAGAGTCGACGGCTTGCATCAGTGTTTCGTAGCTGGGATTCGGTTCGATACCGCTGAATTCAGTGATGCTGCGTGTGCCGAGTGCGCTCATGACCTGGTCGAATACGCCATTTTGCTTGATACTGCCGCCGCCGTAGAGCACTAATACCTTGGCGTCGGCGGGAATGACTTTATCGAGGTCGGCAATGCGGCCTTTGCCAAACATGATTTGGGTAGGATTGTAAAAATCGAAATTCAACATGAGCGTCTCCTTGAGTTGATATGGCCTGGCTTCGCTTTTGTGCTCATTATCTGGATAACTTACTTGAGTTATCCGTAAAGCGGCTAAGCGACTGATAGGTGAATGTGTAAATAACAGATCTGATCGCTATCCTAGCGCAATTTCAGATTTTGTGATCGGTCGTTCTTTTTTTGATGTTTTATTGCGCAAGGAATAAAAATACGCTGGGTTTTTTATGAAAATCGGGTGCCTTGTTTGCCTGGATTTTTGCCTTCCATTCGGCGGCGGTTCTGGTGTTGATGATTTCGCTACTCAGGCTCAGGTCGGTCGCTACGCAAATCAGGGTACCTGGATGGCAGGAATTCGCCAGTGCCTCAAGCATTGCCGCATTACGGTATGGTGTTTCTATCAATAGCTGGGTTTGCTTTTCTTTGCGGGAGCGGTCTTCAAGCTCTTTAATCCGCTTGGTGCGTTGCGCTGCATCGGTGGGCAGATAGCCATGAAAGGCGAAGCTCTGGCCATTTAAACCGCTGGCCATTAAGGCGAGCAACAGGGACGATGGGCCGACTAATGGGCGCACTTTGATGCCGCGTTGATGCGCGAGGCGGACTAAGTTGGCGCCCGGATCGGCGACGGCGGGTACGCCAGCTTCTGAAATCAAGCCAAGATCGTGGCCTGCCAGTAATGGTGTAAGCAGGCCTTCCAGCGCGGCAGCCGGAGTATTGACGTTGAGTTCGCTCATGACAATTTCTTGCAAAGGTGTGGCAAGAGGGTGCTGCTGACTCAGCATTTTCAGGTAAGCACGGGTGGTCTTGGCATTTTCAACGACGAAATGTGTCAGCCCCGCGCTCATCTGCTGGACGGTATCGGGGATGATGCTTTGGAGCAGTGTCTGTTGCTGGTCTTCTGCGCAACCTAAGGTATTGGGAATCAGATAAAGTGTGCCGGGCATAAATATACTGGGTAGGGTATGTGAATTTGATTGTTAATTGCCCGCATAGAATATGCGGATTGTCGATATTTACTAAGGATACTCCCCTGTTTTTATCAAAGGATGTTTGTTCTGCCTGGATGATAATCAGGGTTGGGTAAAAAAGCTGACGCCTGCTTGCCGTAGCATGCTAGTAAGGGCGATCAGTGGCAGACCTGTCAACGCGGTCGGGTCGCTGCTGTCGATTTTTTCAATAATCGCGATGCCCAACCCCTCATTTTTGGCGCTGCCAGCGCAATCATAAGGCTGTTCGATGCGCAGATACGCATCCAGTTCTGCGTCGTTGAGGTCGCGGAATAGGACAGTTGTTGTGATGTCTTCCGTCTGCGTTGTCCATTTGCCCGGAACGCGGGCATCCAGTAAGCACAGTGCGGTGTGGAATACGACCTCCCGGCCACGCATAGTTTGTAATTGTTGCAGGGCGTTGGCATGGTTGCCGGGTTTACCGATTTGCTGTCCGTCGAGCGTGGCGACCTGGTCGGAGCCGATCACTAGCGCGCCAGGTGCAGATTCGGCGATTGCCTTAGCTTTTTGCCTCGCCAGTCTTAGTGCGGTCTGTTCCGGAAGTTCGCCGGAAAATGCTTGTTCATCAATGTCGGGTGAGATTGATTCAAATGGCAATTGCAATCTGGATAATAATTCGCGGCGATACATGGAGCTGGATGCTAAAATCAAACGCACTTGAGTCGGGTTGATGGACATGTTTTGGAATTTGCTAGTGAATTTGGCAAGAGTATGGCGTAAAATACAGTCCATTCATAAAACATTGCCGACAAAATCACAATAATTGCTTGTGGGCTTTGACTTGCAGGGGGCAATCCTGTTATTATCGCAGGTTTTCTGGGTTCAAATAATCCTATGCAAGCAATTGTGATCGACGCTTTCTCGTTTTGCCAGCTTAACGAGCGCCGTGAAGGTAGTGTTTTAATTGCGGATTTGCCTCGTCTTTCCGGAGAAAGTGCTACGCAGGACGGTGCTCTTGCATGGTCACTGACAGGCGGCAAGGATCAGCTTGGTCACCCTCAGCTCACATTGGCTGTGCGTGGTCAGATTCAATTGATGTGTCAGCGTTGCCTGACCCCTTTTGTGTTTGAGCTGGATTCAGAATCAGTATTAATTCTCGCCAAAGATGAAGATAGTGCAGATGAAATAGATGCATTATTGGATAATGACGAGGTTGATGTAGTTGTAGGCAGCAAAACATTGAATATCATCGATTTGATTGAAGATGAGGCGCTGTTAGAAATACCCCAATCGCCCAAACATGCAGTATGTCCAGATGATTCATTAGATTCGTCAGCGGCACCGATTGATGCAGAAGCGAGTAAAAAAGCGTCGCCATTCGCTGTGCTGAAGAAGATAAATGGGCGTACCTAGTGGCATTATTCTGAAAAAACACTCAGGTCGAAGTATTGTTAGGGATTCTTGTTTGTTAATTAATTCGTACAAACAAGTGTGTTAAATTTTAGAAACATTTTTTGAAGTATTAGGAGTTATCATGGCCGTTCAGCAAAACAAAAAATCACCATCCAAGCGCGGTATGCACCGTTCACACGATTTCCTGGTTGCTCCGCAATTAGGTATCGAGCCAACAACTGGTGAAACACATATGCGTCATCACATCAGCCCAAACGGCTTTTACCGTGGTCGTAAAGTATTGAAAACTAAGAACGACGAGTAATCTCTTCTTAGATAGTAAAGCGGCGTAACGAGTCTCGTACTTGGCGCCGCTTTTTTTATGGGAGAAATATTTTTCATTAGAAATTTTCTCTCGTTTTACTTTCATAAAATCCCTCTTTTTGGTGCGTTTTTATTAATCCCAGAAAGAAATAGTGCGACCTGACTATCTCAATCTTGATAAGATAGCTGCTTCGGGATGAAGTTTAGTATCACTACATGACAATAAAAATTTCCATTGACTGCATGGGCGGAGATCACGGACCGGCAGTCACAGTTGCAGCGGCAGTATCGTTTGCGAACCGCGAACCCGATGCTGAATTTATTCTGGTAGGGCTTGAATCACATATTCAGGCAGAACTGAAAAAAAATCGCGCACTCAATCATCCCCGTCTCTCGATTCTCAATGCCACAGAAGTGGTGGAGATGGATGATCCTATCGAGATCGCTCTGCGCCGCAAAAAAGATTCATCCATGCGCGTTGCAGTGAGCCTGGTCAAAGATGGTCAGGCGCAAGCCTGCGTCTCTGCTGGCAATACCGGCGCACTGATGGCGGTATCGCGTTATGTGCTAAAGACCATGCAAGGTGTGGATCGGCCAGCTATTTGCAGCATGTTGCCTAATCAAAAAAATAAACCGACTTACATGCTTGATCTCGGGGCTAATGTCGACTGCGAACCTTTGCATTTGCATCAGTTTGCCATTATGGGTTCGGCGCTGGTGTCCGCCCTGGAAGGCAAGTCGAAGCCAACGATTGGTCTGTTGAATGTCGGCGAAGAAGATATTAAGGGTAATGACGTCGTGAAAAAAACCGCACAGCTGCTGCGTGCGGATCACGAGCGTGGATTGCTGAATTTTTATGGCAATGTCGAAGGCAATGACATTTTCAAAGGTACAACCGACATCGTCGTCTGTGACGGTTTCGTCGGTAACGTGACGCTAAAAGCTGCCGAAGGTATGGGGCGCTTTGTCAAGAGTACATTGACTGATGCTTTTAAGAGCAGCCCTTTGAATATGCTGGGCGCTTTGATTGCGCGTAGTGCGCTGAAGTCTATTTCCCGCACAATGAACCCATCTAACTATAACGGCGGCAGCTTGCTGGGTCTGCGTGGCCTGGTGTTTAAGAGTCATGGCAGCGCTGATAAGTACAGTTACGAATGGGCGATACAGCGCGCATTCGATGCGGCAAAAAATGATGTATTGTCTCGTATCTCCACATCCATGGCAGAACTGATGCCAGCGACGGACGCGATGTCGGAGGAACTTAATGAACCCATGGCACAGAAAACCGCATGACTTTTTTCAGTAAAATTATCGGTACTGGCAGCTATCTGCCACCCAACAAGGTAAGCAATCAGCAATTAACGGATCAACTGGCTGCAAAAGGGATAGAAACTTCAGACGAATGGATTTTTTCGCGTAGCGGTATTTCTGCGCGCCATTATGCTGCTGCCGATGTGACTTCCAGTGATCTTGCGGTAGAAGCGTCGAAGCGTGCGCTGGATGCCGCTGATATGCAGGCTAACGATATCGATCTGATTATCCTGGCGACCTCAACGCCGGATTTTCTCGGTGGTTTTCCGAGCACTGCCTGCGTTGTGCAAAATAAGCTTGGTATTACCAACGGAGCTGCAGCGGTTGATGTGCAGGCGGTTTGCAGTGGCTTTATGTACGCCATTGCCATGGCTGACAGCATGATTAAATCCGGTGCACACAAGAATGTGCTGGTGATCGGTGCGGAAGTTTTTTCCCGTATTTTAAATTTTGAAGACCGTACTACTTGTGTTCTCTTTGGTGATGGTGCTGGTGCCGTTGTCTTATCGCGCTCGGCTGAGCCTGGTGTATTGGCAACGAAATTGCATGCTGACGGTAGCTACGCGAATATCTTATGCGTACCGGGAAACGTGAGTTCTGGTGCGATTACCGGTAATGCATTTTTGTATATGGACGGTCAGGCGGTCTTTAAGCTTGCGGTCTCATTGCTGGAAAAGGTCGCAAACGAAGCGTTGGAAATCGCTGGTATGGACGCCTCGCAGATAGACTGGCTGATACCGCATCAGGCGAATATCCGCATCATGCAAAGCACGGCAAAAAAAATGCGTATGCCGATGGAAAAGGTGGTCGTGACCGTCGATCAGCACGGTAATACCTCGGCCGCATCGATTCCGCTGGCTTTGGATGTTGCCGTCAGGGATGGCCGGGTTAAGCCGGGTCAGACGATTATGATCGAAGGCGTAGGTGGTGGTTTTACCTGGGGTGCTGCGATTATCAAGATGTGAGATGCGACCTTGTTGAGATAATTGTTGTCTTGCGCAGATGGCTTTTCTCAATGGTATCAAAATTTTTGTCATTTCCTTCATTAACTTCTTTATTAAACAAGATTTATGACTCAATTTGCATTTGTTTTTCCCGGTCAGGGTTCGCAGGCTATTGGTATGCTGAATGGCTTTGCCGATAACAGTATCGTCCAGCAAACCTTAGCAGAAGCATCCGATGCGTTGCAGTTCGATCTCGCTAAATTGATTGCTGAAGGGCCAAAAGAATCCCTGGATTTAACGACCAATACGCAGCCAGTGATGTTGACGGCGGCGGTTGCCTGTTACCGCGCATGGATTGCAGCTGGTGGCGCTTTGCCAGCCTTGGTGGCAGGACATAGTCTGGGCGAGTATTCGGCACTGGTTGCTGCTGGTGTGATTAATTTTAAAGATGCGGTGCCACTGGTGCGTTTCCGCGCGGAAGCGATGCAAAGTGCTGTGCCTGTAGGGCAGGGCGGAATGGCGGCAATTCTCGGCCTGTCTGATGAGGATGTGATTGCCGCCTGTGTTGAGGCTATTGCGGGGCATGCTGGCGAGGTGGTTGAGGCCGTTAACTTCAATGCGCCTGCGCAAGTCGTGATTGCCGGCTCTAAGGCCGCAGTCGAGCGTGCTTGTGAGATTGCTAAAGCCAAAGGTGCGAAGCGCGCCTTGGCATTGCCGGTATCCGCGCCATTCCATTCATCGCTGTTGAAGCCTGCATCAGATAAATTACGTGACTACATGGCTGGATTGACTTTTAATACTCCCGTCATTCCTTTGATTAATAATGTTGACGTTGCAATGGTGACTGAGGTTGCTGCGATTAAAGATGCTTTGGTGCGCCAGGCAGCTAGTCCGGTGCGCTGGGTAGAAACTGTGCAAAAAATTGGCAGCAGCGGTATCACGCATGTAATTGAATGTGGCCCTGGCAAAGTATTAGCTGGTTTGACCAAACGAATTCACGGCGAATTAATTGGTGATGCTGTATTTGATCAGGCATCCTTAGATAAAGTAATGGAAATTCTGAAATGACTCAACAATTAGCAAATCAGGTTGCGCTGGTCACTGGCGCCTCACGTGGTATCGGCAAAGCCATCGCAATTGCGTTGGCCAAAGCGGGTGCCCGCGTAATCGGTACGGCAACCTCTGAATCGGGTGCTTTGGCTATTTCTGAGTATCTGGCGGCAGTTGGGCCGGACGCAGGTAAGGGGGTGGCTTTCAATGTCAATGACGTCGCGCGCTGTTCTTCTCTGATAGAAGAAATTCAAAAAGAATTTGGTAGCTTATCTATACTGGTCAACAATGCGGGTATTACGCAAGATCAACTAGCGATGCGCATGAAAGAGGAGGAGTGGGATAGTGTTATCTCTACCAATCTGAGTTCTGTCGGTCGTCTGTCGCGTGCTGTCTTGCGCGGTATGATGAAAGCCAAACATGGTCGCATCATTAATATCACCTCGGTCGTTGGCTCATCCGGCAATCCGGGGCAAATGAATTATGCCGCTGCCAAGGCAGGTGTTGCAGGTATGAGTCGCGCTCTGGCGCGTGAAATTGGTAGTCGCAACATTACAGTCAACTGCGTGGCACCGGGTTTTATCGATACGGATATGACAAAGGCATTAACTGAGGATCAAAAAGCGGCGATTTTGCAACAAATTCCTCTGGCAAGATTGGGGCAGCCGGAGGATATTGCTGCTGCAACTTTGTTCCTTGCGTCGCCTGATGCAGGCTATATTACCGGTACAACGCTCCATGTGAATGGTGGTATGTATTTAGGTTAAAATGATTTTATTGATATTTATCACAACAATCGCCGAAATTAGACGGAGATGTGCTGGTAAAATCCTTACTTGCTTTTTTTGCGCACAAACCTGCTAAAATGCGCGCACTTTCTGTAACCACTCATGGAGAACCATATGTCAGATATCGAACAACGCGTTAAGAAGATCGTCGCCGAGCAACTGGGCGTCGCAGAAGCAGACATCAAAATTGAATCTTCCTTCGTGGACGATCTCGGTGCTGACTCCCTCGACACAGTAGAACTGGTCATGGCACTCGAAGACGAATTCGAAATGGAAATCCCTGATGAACAAGCTGAGAAAATCACTACTGTTCAGCAAGCGATTGACTACGCCACTGCGCACGTCAAGGCGTAATTCAGCAGCGCTGCAGTGCTGCAGTGCTTTTGAAGTGCTGCCCAGAATCCAAGCATAACCAGTTTTCAAGTCCAGGAGAAACGCTTGAGCCGTACGCTTAAACGTCGTGTCGTGGTCACCGGTCTCGGTTGCGTTTCCCCAGTTGGCAATACTATTGCTGACGCATGGGGGGCCGTGACGGCAGGTAAATCCGGTATCGCCACGATTACCAAATTTGATGCAACGCCTTTTTCCACGCATTTTGCTGGTGAGGTAAAAGGTTTCAATGTCGAGGATTATCTCCCGGCTAAAGAAGCCCGCAATATGGATACTTTCATTCATTTTGGTATCGCTGCCGGGATGCAGGCTTTCCGCGATAGTGACATCACAGTGACGGAAGAAAATGCCGATCGTATCGGTGTCATCGTAGGCTCTGGTATTGGCGGTTTGCCTTTGATTGAGGAAACCAAAGAGGTCTTGACTGAGCGCGGACCCCGTCGTATCAGTCCATTCTTTGTTCCAGCCTCCATCATCAACATGATTTCCGGTCATTTGTCGATTAAGTTTGGCTTGAAAGGGCCAAATCTAGCGATTGTGACAGCTTGTACTACGGGTCTGCATTGCATCGGTTCCGCTGCCCGCATGATTGAATATGGCGATGCCGATGTCATGATTGCCGGTGGTGCTGAATCAACGATTTCTCCATTGGGGCTCGGTGGTTTTGCTTCTGCCCGTGCACTGTCTTCTCGTAATGATGACCCTGCGACAGCGTCTCGTCCCTGGGATAAAGACCGTGATGGTTTTGTTCTCGGTGAAGGTGCCGGTGTCATGGTGCTGGAAGAGTATGAGCATGCGAAAGCTCGCGGCGCCAAAATTTATGCGGAAGTTTTAGGCTTTGGCATGAGCGGTGATGCGTATCATATTACATCGCCCTCAATGGACGGCCCGCGTCGCAGTATGCTGAATGCGATGAAAAATGCCGAGATCAACCCGGAACAAATTGATTATCTGAATGCGCATGGTACTTCCACGCCTTTGGGTGATAAAAATGAAACGGATGCGATCAAAGCAACTTTCGCAGATCATGCCTACAAAATGACAGTTAATTCGACCAAGTCAATGACAGGTCACTTGTTGGGTGGTGCTGGCGGTCTGGAGTCTGTATTTACGGTACTTGCGTTGCATAACCAAGTATCTCCTCCAACGATCAATATCATTAATCAGGATCCGGAATGCGATCTCGACTATTGTGCGAACACAGCCAGAGATATGACCATCAATTTTGCGATGAAAAATTCTTTCGGCTTTGGTGGTACTAACGGCACCTTGATTTTTAGTAAAATTTGATTGGCTGCTGTTATAGCTAACGCGTAAGTTTTGCCGGCACTTTGATTCTTTGGATTAAAGTGCCGCTTTCTTTTGGTGCTGCCATGTCAATTGCTGTCTCTGTCCGTATTTTGCCATCGCGCGGATTACTTTTAGCTAGCTGTGGCATGTTGTTCATTGCAATGGTCACGGCGGCTTACAGCATTTTCATGCTGCCGCTTCATATCGTCTTGCAGTTTGCCTTGCTGTTTGTGCTGAGTACGCTAATGGTGACGCGTTTTATACTGTTAATCAAAAGGCGCTCAGCATATAGTCTGGATATCGCTGCTTCAGGCCGTATGATACTCAGAAAATTTCCTGGTAATGGTAAAGACACCCCGGTGATGGTGGTTCGACTGTGCCGGGAAACGACACTTTGGCCATACGTCATGATGTTGCATTTACGTCCGGAGCAAGGTGCTGTGCAGATTGTGCCGGTTTTGCGTGATAGTGTTGATGCATCTGCCTGGCGCGCTTTGAGTGTGGCGTTGCGCTGGCTTGCTGTTCATGAGCGTAATCAAAAAAATACATCGCTGACGATAGGGAACTTTTAAGCCTCGCTATGCATCTATCTACATATAATCGCGTTGAGATTACCCCGAACCTAGGAAAGAGTGAGTGACGACAGAGCGCGAGATTGATCAACTCCTTGTTGAGCGTGTGCAGCGCGGTGACAAAAAAGCATTTGAGCTTTTGGTTTCCAAATATCAAAGGAAATTAATGCGGCTCGTGTCTAGGCTCGTCCATGATCAGGCAGAAGCGGAGGATGTCGTGCAAGAGGCCTTCATTAAAGCCTATCGTGCACTTGCGAATTTCAGAGGCGATTCTGCGTTTTACACATGGCTGTACAGAATCGGCGTCAACACTGCCAAAAATTATCTGGTCACTCAGGGACGTCGTGCCCCGACCTCAACCGACTCCGATATCGAAGAGGCAGAAACTTTTGCCGACGCCGAGGGACTAAGAGATATTAATACCCCGGAATCTCTACTGGCCAGCAAACAGATCGCCGATACCGTCAATAGCGCGATGCAGGCTTTGCCAGAAGAACTACGTAACGCGATTACTCTGCGAGAAATTGAAGGACTTAGTTACGATGAAATTGCGGAAGTGATGTTGTGTCCGATCGGCACAGTGAGGAGCCGTATTTTCAGGGCGCGTGAGGCAATTGCAGAAAAATTACGACCGGTGCTCGGCACCAGTCTGGATCAGCGATGGTGACCTGATCCTGGCTGTAAGCCGAAAGCTCTCAGATGAGCAGCAAAACAGATCAAAAGAACAGGTAGTAAAAAATGTGGATAAAATCATGAACATAGATCACACCAAAAAAGAAAGCATTTCAGCTTTGCTCGATAACGAGTTAAGTGATGCGCAACTGGACGCCATGCTCGCCAGTTTGGGCCAGCATGCCGATGCTGATGCGCGACAAGCCTGGAATATCTATCACCAGATCGGCGATGTCTTGCGTTCAGATGATTTGGCAATAAATGTCAGTCCTGGATTTTCCTCCAAAATGAGCGCATTGCTGGATGCCGAGCCGGTAATCCTGGCGCCGAAACCTGTCGTACAGGTTGCGACAAATCTTAGCCAGAATACCGATAAATCTCGTTTCACCCGTTATACCGCCATGCTCAGCGTTGCGGCAATGGCCGTGCTAGCTTTTATGCTAGTGCCACAAATTACACCTTATATTCACGGTAGTGCATCTTCAGTTCAGATGAGTAAAGCGACTGAAGCTCCAAATAGTCCTGTGCAATTAGTTGCCGACGCCAGTACAGCGCCAGCAATGGAATCAAAAAACAAAGCGCCAGATGAAATCGAGATGTTACGCGATCCACGGCTGGATAGTTATTTACAGGCGCATCAAAAATTTTCTCCGTCTATTGTCAGTGGTTCGCAATTGGCCAATCACATAGCCGGTAGCGCAGCGGGCAGTGCGGTTAGCAACGGTATTGAAAACGCAGCAGCTCCAGCTCCAGCAGCGGCCTCTGCCTCATCCGCTTCATTTGTTCCGGAAAAGTAGACTCTATGTTGTTTAAGCGTTTATCTTTTTCTCTCTTTGTGCTGACGACAGGGCTGGCAGCATCGCCGATCTTGTGCGCGCAAAGCCAGGACGCACAAGATGTGCCGACGATGCTGCGCAAAGTGCAGACTGCTGCACAAAAATTAAATTACACCGGCACTTTTGTTTATCAGCAAGCGAACCAGATGCGCACCTCGCGGATTTCGCATCTTCTGGACGGTAACGTAGAGCTGGAAAAGTTAGAAATTCTGGATGGCAAACCTCGTGAATATATCCGGCGCAATGATGAGGTCAGTTGCTATCTGCCTGAGAGCAAAACCATTCAAGTCGAGAAGCACGTCACCCAGGAAATTTTTCCAGCCTTACTGACCAGTAATGCACAATCATTACCTGAGTCCTATCTGATTAAAAAAGCAGAACAGAGTCGCGTTGCCGGTGCGGAATGCCAGATACTGAGCTTTGAGCCCAAAGATATGTATCGTTATGGCTATCGTCTTTGTATGGATAAATCCACCGGCTTGCTACTGCGTGCCCAGACGGTAAATGCAAAAAATGAAGTGATCGAACAAATCGCTTTCACCCAAATTTTGATTGGTGACGTCGATAAAAATCGCGTCAAACCAAGTTTTCAAAACACGGCGCAATGGCATATTGAAAATCTGACGGTGCAACCCAACGTTAACTCCGGTTGGGTAGTCAAGGCTTTGCCTGCGGGGTTTAAAAAAACCCGTGAGATGAAGCGCCTGATCCCGATCAATAATGCAGCGGCATCATCCGATGCCAGCCAGGCCAAGCCCCATCAGGTCATACAAATGATTTTTTCTGATGGACTCGCTGCCATCTCCGTGTTTATCGAGCCGGACACTCAAGGCCGGACCGAGGGTAGTTTGCAGCAAGGGGCGGTGACTATTATGGGAAAGCGCCAGGGTGAGTATTGGTTGACGGTAGTAGGAGAAGTGCCTTTAGCTGCAATTAAGCAAGTCATGAACTCTATTGAATTTAAACCTAAATGATGACGCCATGAAAAAATCTACATTTATTTCTGTCGACAAAGTCGTTTCTACTTTATTACTTACTACCTGTTTCGGCTTTATCGCCCCCACAATCACCGGGGCTGCACCAGTTGAGGCGGCACCCGCTGTTGTCAGTGGTTTGCCGGATTTTACGGATCTGGTAGAAAAATCAAGTCCCGCCGTAGTGAACATCCGCACTACCGAGAAAATTCAGCAAGGCCAGTCCGGCATGGGCGGTGATGATGAGCAGATGCAGGAATTTTTCCGTCGCTTCTTCGGCATGCCTATACCGAAACAACAACCTGCACCGGCGCCAAAAGGTCGTAAGCAAGCTCCCCAGCAACAGGAGGAGGAAGTGCCGCGTGGTGTAGGGTCGGGTTTTATTATTTCACAAGACGGTTACGTGTTGACCAATACCCATGTGGTCGAGGGCGCGTCGGAGGTCTACGTCAAGCTGACGGACAAACGTGAATTCAAAGCGAAAGTGATCGGCACGGACAAGCGTACGGATGTCGCGGTATTGAAAATCGACGGTAGCAAACTTCCGCGCCTGACAGTGGGTGATTCCGACAAGATCAGAGCAGGTGAATGGGTGCTGGCGATCGGCTCTCCATTTGATCTTGATAATACGGTGACCGCAGGGATCATCTCCGCCAAGGCCCGTGATACAGGCGACTTCCTGCCTTTAATTCAGACAGACGTCGCAGTTAATCCTGGTAACTCGGGCGGTCCGCTGATTAATATGCGCGGTGAAGTCATCGGTATTAATTCGCAAATCTACAGCCGCTCAGGTGGCTATATGGGGATCTCGTTTGCGATTCCTATTGATGAAGCGATGCGTGTCGTTGAGCAATTGAAATCCGCAGGGCGCGTGACTCGTGGTCGTATCGGTGTAGCGATTGATGATTTATCGAAAGAGGTTGCAGAGTCGATTGGCTTGCCAAAAGCACAGGGAGCCTTGGTCACTCGCGTGGAGCCTGGCGCACCGGCAGAAAAAGCAGGCGTTCAGGATGGTGACGTAATCTTGAAGTTCAATGGCGTCACTGTTGAAAAGAGAACGGATCTGCCGCGTATTGTCGGCATGACGAAGCCAGGCAGCAAGGCGACGATTACCGTCTGGCGCAAAGGCGCGGCCCGTGATCTGGCTATCACCGTTTCTGAGGCAGAACCGGACACCAAAGCAGCGCAAAAAACCGATAAAAAACTGAAGCGTGATCAGGCCGCTAATGCGCTCGGTATCTATGTTACCGACATGAGTGCCGCGCAAAAGAAAGAACTGCCTGGTGCGACAGGTGTTGTGATTGAGTCGGTTGAAGGGCCGGCAGTACAGGCAGGCTTAAATCAGGGCGATATTATTCTAATGCTGAATCAGGTTGACGTCAAAGATGCTAAGCAATTCGCAGCGATGGTGTCCAAACTGGATCCAAAAAAAGCGGCATCACTCTTAGTACGCCGTGATAATTTTTCTCAATTTATACTGATACGTCCGACGTCACAATAACCGTACTCAAAGAATCTACTTAGCTGAAGAGCGTAATTCGATCAAAACTGCCCGCAAAACTGCGGGCAGTTTTTTATTCGCTGCGTGATATTTGTCAGCAAACGAGGTGCTTCAAAAATCCCGATTGCGCAAACTCACTCAAACGTTACGCCTGAGGTCATCGCCGACTATAATGCTGCCTTAATCTTACTTAATTCCTGCTTAATGTCTCCTGATGCTGTCATTCAATGCAGTATTCAATGGTTTTAGCTTATGTTGTGTATCGCGCCGACATTCCAGGTCGATTGCTTTTACGTGATGTAGTGTGTGAATTTTTTAAGATACTCTGGAGTAGTATGTTTTCATGTACCGCATAAAATATCCGGATTAATGCCTATTTTTTTAAAAATAATGGGGAGTATCCGTATATCTCCTCTGTCAGCAACCACCTGATGATACAGTTCACGCTATATTCCCGTAGTTATTGCCATCTCTGTGACGACATGCTTGAGCAATTGCAGGCATATCTCGATTCCTATCCGGATTGCCCTGCCTTTGCTGTTAAGGTTCTGGACGTCGATGCGGATGAGGCTTTGCTGGCGCTCTATGATGAACTTGTGCCGGTATTGATCGGGCACAAAGAACATCAGACGGCACAGCAGATTTGTCATTACTTTTTAGATCAAACAAAATTGGAAGCGTTTTTACATGGGTGATACAGCGACATTTTCGCTATTTGATTATGCGGGCGAAGTAATTTGTGGTGTCGATGAAGCAGGTCGCGGCCCTTTGGCTGGACCGGTAATGGCCGCTGCCGTTATTCTTGATCCGCTTCATCCGATTGCCGGTCTGCGCGACTCTAAAAAGCTGAGCGAGCAAAAACGTGATCAGCTCGCTATCGAGATCAAACAACATGCCTTGGCCTGGGCGATCGCCGAATGCTCTGAGGAAGAAATCGACCGACTGAATATTTTGCAGGCCACCATGCTAGCGATGCGGCGTGCTGTCGAAGCATTAAAAATCCAGCCGACGCTGGCACTGATCGACGGCAACCGGTGTCCTGTCATGTCCGTGCGGTCTGAAGCCATTGTGAAGGGAGATGATAAAGTGCAGGCTATTTCCGCCGCATCGATTTTGGCAAAAACGGCACGAGATCACGCACTGGCACAACTGCATCTGCAATATCCGCAATATGCGCTCGATCAGCACAAGGGTTATCCGACAGCGCTGCACCTTGAGCGCTTGCGTGAGCATGGTGTTTCGCCGATACATCGCAAATCTTATGCGCCTGTCAAAGCGCTGCTGATCCAACGTTAACCATGGCTGAACCACGCTGATATGAAATCCATTACTTCGCGCGATAATCCGCTCTACAAAGAATTAAAGCAACTCGCCACTAGTTCCCAGGCTCGTCGTAAATCCGGGCGCACTTTGCTTGATGGCGTTCACTTATGCGAAGCCTACTGGCAGCATCTGGGTGCTCCGCACATGTGTATCGTCGCTGAATCCAGTGTCCAGCATCACGAGGTGTCTTCGATACTTGCCCTATGTGCATCTGCTAAATCTGCTGAAACTACTGAAGTGCAATGTATTTGTTTGCCGGATGCTTTGTATCACGCTTTAAGCCAGGTTGAGCACGGCGTCGGTATTATGTTTGTCGTCGCGACACCGCAAGGAATGACACCAGACGTGCTGCAAGAGTCGGCTGTCATGCTAGACAATCTGCAAGACCCCGGCAATTTAGGATCGATTTTGCGTAGCGCCGCCGCCGCAGGTATCGGTCATGTATTTTGCAGTCCGGGCACCGCTTTTGCCTGGTCACCCAAAGTCATGCGAGCGGGTATGGGCGCTCATTTTTTATTGAATATCGTTGAAAATGCCGATCTGCATCATCTGATCAGTCATGCGGCAATCCCGGTTCTGGCAACAAGTTCGCACACCACACAAACGATTTATCAGGCGCAGCTCAATCGCCCTGTTGTCTGGTTGTTCGGCCATGAGGGGCAGGGCGTAGCGGAAGACTTAATGGCGCTTGCGACGGACTCTGTGACCATACCGCAGCGCCCGGAGATTGAGTCCCTGAATGTGGCGGCCAGTGCTGCGATCTGTTTTTTTGAGCAAGTGCGGCAATCGCTTTAGGCGAAATAATTTGTAGCAATTATTTATAGTAAGCAAATTAAAAAAGGACATGAATTTCCATGTCCTTTTTATTTTTCAGTTACTTCGCTGATTAGTTGAGGTTGCTGACTTAATTAACTTAATTAATTTAGCGATCTAATTCAGCTTAGCTTGTTTTACGTAGCATAATTCTTAATAGACCATCATCAATTCAGATGCTTAGCCAAGGTCAGCGCAGCATATGTAAGCTCGGATTGGCGCGTGTCGGTGTTTTTTTGTTTGCTGCCTGTGTTTCTCCGTGATTGAGTTTAAACACACTCACAATACCTGCCAGTCCCGCCGCCTGATCGTTCAGTGCCTGTGCTGCTGCCGATGCCTGCTCTACCAGTGCTGAGTTTTGCTGCGTCATATTGTCCATCTCGACAATCGCATTATTTACCTGCTCTATGCCGGAACTTTGCTCCTGACTTGCTGCTGAGATCTCGGCAACAATATCCGTCACTTGCTTGACGCTGGCGACTACTTTTTGCATTGTGGCGCCCGCCATTTCGACTAATTTTCCTCCGGCATCGACTTTTTCGGCAGAGTTGTCGATTAGTACCTTGATCTCTTTCGCTGCCGCTGCGGAGCGTTGTGCGAGGTTGCGGACCTCACTGGCGACGACTGCGAAACCACGTCCCTGTTCGCCAGCACGGGCGGCTTCGACCGCCGCATTCAGCGCCAGAATATTGGTCTGGAATGCGATGCCGTCAATCACGCTGATGATGTCGACAATTTTTCTGGACGATTCATTGATGGAACCCATAGTGTCGACAACCTGACCGACCACGGTGCCGCCTTGAGACGCTACTTCAGAGGCAGAAATGGCCAGCTGATTTGCTTGTTTCGCGTTGTCAGCATTTTGTCTGACTGTCGACGTGAGTTCTTCCATCGTCGAAGCGGTTTCCTCTAGCGATCCGGCCTGTTGTTCTGTCCTGGAGGATAAGTCCAGATTGCCGGCGGCGATTTCGCTCGATGCCGTCGTGACCGACTCTGCTCCAGTGCGTACCTGACTCACAATGCTGGCAAGATTGTCTCGCATCGTCTTGATCGCAAATAAGAGACTATGCTGATCGGATGCGCTGGTATCAATCTCGACGGTGAGATCACCTGCCGCAATTTGTTCTACGATACCTGCGGCATAATCCGGCTCGCCACCTAGTTGGCCGAGAATTTTGCGCAACATATGCCATGCCAGACCAGCGACGATAATCATCAATGCTGCGCCAATGGCTAGCAGGGTAAATGCCTGTTTCCAGAATTCATCATTGATGTCGTCAATGTAGGTACCCGTGCCAACTAGCCAATCCCATGGAGCAAATTTGATGACGGCATACATTTTTGCCACCGGCTCTTTGACTCCTGGTCTGGTGCCATCCGCTCTGACGATACCGATCCTGTCCTTCGTTAGTGCAGCGCGATAACGGTCACCTGATGTCTTCATGTCCTTTTGCGGTACGCCGATGCGGGATGCGTTGGGATGGACGTACAGCAGATCGCTCGTGTAGTCACGCACAAAAAAGTACAGATCATCTTTATGCAGGCTACCGATCGCAAGTTTGGCTTGTTTCTGTGCATCCTCTTTGCTGAGTTTGCCTGACTGTTCCAGCGCATAGGCTTTGTCAATCGCACCGCTTGCCATCTCTACCATATTCGAGATTTGCGCTACTCTCTCGGACATCATGGTCTGATGCAATGAATACAGCGACACGGACGCGATGACCGTGATGCCTAGTAATGTGCTGATACATAATAAAATGATGCGGGTACGGAGTTTCATTGTCGCCTCTCTTGAGCGTTTTTTTTTGGGTGTTATGTGGAGACTACATCAGTAAACACGGACATCCGACTTAATTTCTTGCAGTATCGTCGTGGAGATTTCTTCAATCGATTTTGCCGTAGAGGATAACCAGCGTATCCCCTCGCGACGCATCATGGCTTCGGCCTCATTAATTTCATAACGGCAGTTTTCCAGCGAGGCGTATTTGCTTCCCGGCCGGCGTTCATTACGTATTTCGGACAAGCGTTCAGGCGCAATACTGAGACCAAAAATTTTCGCTTTAAAAGGCGGTAAATTCGATGGCAGTTTGCCTCGCTCAAAATCATCGGGAATCAACGGATAATTTGCCGCCTTGATCCCGTATTGCATCGCCAGATATAAACTGGTCGGTGTTTTGCCCGAGCGCGACACTCCTACAAGAATCACATCAGCCGCAGATAAATTTTTGTGCGACTGTCCGTCATCATGAGCCAGAGAGAAGTTAATTGCCTCAATCCGGTTTTTGTATTCTTCCGAATCGGTCATATTGTGGCTGCGGCCGATGGTATGCGTCGATTTGACACCGAGTTCCTGCTCCAGGGGAGCAACAAAAGTCTGAATCAAATCCATGTGCATACCTTTGGATTTAAAGACGACATCGGCCAGATCGGCTTTAACCAGTGTGGAAAAAACAATCGGACGGTTACCGTCAGTGACCAGGGCTTCATTGATGCGACGTACTGCATCGTGGGCTTTATCTACGGTATCGATGAATGGCAGTCTGACCTGTTTGAATTTCAGGTCAAATTGGGTCAAAACCGAGTGGCCAAAAGTCTCTGCGGTGATCCCTGTACCATCGGAAACAAAAAATACCGTACGGTTGGCAGCAGGCATAGGGGTGTGTTGTGGATCAGGCATGGGGTGCTTTGTCTATGTGGTGAGGGAAATGCACAATAAAACTCTTTCTATGCATATAACAAAAAAGACGCTAAATTCTCATGGCGCATGGGCAAATTTTGCAGGACACCATGTAAAATGGGTGGCGATAGGTTTTCTCGTCTATGTATTAGTGTCTGAGTCTATTTAGTCTATTAGCGTCAAGAATAACAAAAAAACAGCGATGGACGAAGCAACACGGTGCAGTTTGTATAGAAAACAGCAAAGATTTCTTACCATCAAAAAGAGGTTGTTATGTCCAACGCAGCAAATACCGGGGCAACTTACGTCGCTTCGTTTGAGCATTTACGCATGACGGATGTTGAATCCGTCGGCGGAAAAAATGCATCTTTAGGCGAAATGATCAGCCAGCTTGCAACAGCTGGTGTCCGCGTGCCAGGTGGATTTGCCACCACAGCACAGGCTTTCCGCGATTTTTTGTCTTACAGCGAAAATGGCGGCGCATCACTGGCGCAGCGGATTGCCGACCGCCTGGCCAATCTGGATATTGATGATGTCAAAGAGCTGGCAAGAGCCGGTGCTGAGATCCGTCAATGGATTGTCGATACGCCGTTCCAGCCGCGCCTGCAGCAAGAAATCGAAGAGTTCTATAACCGGCTCGTTGCGGAATCAACTGCGGAAATGTCATTTGCCGTGCGTTCCTCTGCAACTGCTGAAGATTTGCCCGATGCGTCATTTGCTGGTCAACAAGAGACTTTCCTGAATGTCGTCGGCATCGACAACGTGCTGGAAGCAATGAAGCATGTTTTTGCCTCGTTGTACAACGATCGTGCAATTTCCTATCGCGTGCACAAAGGCTTTACCCACGCAGAAGTTGCGCTGTCTGCCGGTGTTCAGCGCATGGTGCGCTCCGATTTGGGGGCGGCTGGTGTGATGTTCACGATTGATACGGAGTCTGGTTTCAAGGACGTCGTTTTTATTACGTCCAGCTACGGTCTTGGTGAGACAGTGGTGCAGGGTGCAGTAAATCCTGACGAATTTTATGTTCACAAACCGATGCTGGAACTCGGCAAGTTACCAGTGATTCGCCGTAATATCGGCTCCAAGCTGATCAAGATGGAATTTACCGGCGAAGCCAAAGCAGGCCGCTCTGTGAAGACTGTCGATGTGCCGGTCGAAATGCGTAATCGCTATTCGCTGAACGATACTGAAGTTGTTGAGCTGGCAAAATACGCAGTCATCATTGAAAAACACTATGGTCGTCCTATGGATATCGAGTGGGGCAAAGATGGTCGTGATGGCAAACTCTATATTTTGCAGGCGCGTCCGGAGACCGTGAAGTCGCAGCAAAAAGCGACCGACGCACAACAACGTTTTAAACTCAAAGGTACTGGTACTGTTTTAGTATCCGGTCGCGCTATCGGCCAGAAGATTGGCGCAGGACGTGTCCGTGTGATTCATGACCCATCCGAGATGGAGCGTGTACAACCAGGTGACGTTTTGGTTGCCGATATGACAGATCCAAACTGGGAACCTGTGATGAAGCGCGCAGCAGCGATTGTCACGAATCGCGGTGGCCGTACTTGTCACGCAGCGATTATCGCGCGCGAACTCGGTGTACCTGCCGTGGTTGGCTGTGGCGATGCAACCGACATACTCAAAGACGGCACGCTGGTAACGGTTTCTTGCGCTGAAGGTGACGAAGGTAAAATCTACGACGGTTTGCTGGAAACTGAAGTGACCGAGGAATTACGTGGCGAATTGCCTAAGCTGCCATTAAAAATCATGCTGAACGTCGGCAATCCCCAACTGGCATTCGATTTTCAATCCGTCCCGAACGAAGGTGTTGGTCTGGCGCGTCTGGAATTCATCATCAACAATAATATCGGTGTACATCCCAAAGCGATTCTGGAATACCCGAACATTGATGCAGACCTGAAGAAGGCAGTTGAGTCTGTGGCGCGTGGACATGCATCCCCTAAAGCGTTTTATGTCGACAAACTGGCGGAAGGCGTGGCAACGATTGCCGCAGCGTTCTGGCCTAAAAAAGTGATTGTGCGTTTATCGGATTTCAAATCGAATGAGTATAAAAAACTCATCGGCGGCTCACGCTACGAACCGGATGAAGAAAATCCTATGCTCGGCTTCCGTGGTGCAGCCCGTTACCTGGCGAGTGATTTTGCCGAATCATTCGAGATGGAATGTCTCGCCATGAAACGTGTTCGCAATGACATGGGATTGACCAATGTCGAAATCATGGTGCCGTTTGTCCGCACCTTGGGACAGGCAGAAAAAGTAGTTAATTTGCTTGGCAAGAACGGTCTGAAACGCGGCGAAAACGGCCTGCGCTTGATCATGATGTGTGAAGTCCCGTCGAATGCGATTCTGGCTGAAGAGTTCTTGCAATTCTTTGATGGCTTCTCGATCGGTTCCAACGATCTGACTCAGCTCACGCTGGGCTTGGATCGTGACTCGGGTATGGAATTGTTAGCAGCTGATTTTGACGAACGCGATCCTGCGGTGCGTGCCTTGCTATCCAAAGCAATTGCTGCTTGCCGCAAGCTTAATAAGTACGTCGGTATTTGCGGCCAGGGCCCATCGGATCATCCTGACTTTGCAGAATGGCTGATGAAAGAGGGAATCGAATCCATCTCTCTGAACCCCGACTCGGTGATTGATACCTGGCAGAAGCTGGCAGCAGTAGCTAAGTAATACTGCCTGATGCGGCGAGGTAGAGCAGTGACTCGCCGCACACCGCCCGACAGTGATGGTGTAGCGATAAAAAGCGCGACTTTAATCAGGACATCTGATAATAAGTCGCGTTTTTTTCTTGTTGGTGCGCCGCAACAAAATTGCGCTAAACGGGATAGATAAAGCTTGTGATTTCTAAAATTTGGACTAGACTACCTGTGTCGGAACAGTAATAAAAAGAAAATCAAAACTTCCTCAGCATTCCAAGAAAAGCCCTCGCTACCATCCGGTAACGGGGGCTTTTTTGTGGGTAAATTTTGATAACGATTACCGATGATTGTTTCGATACCATCGTAGAGAATGATGAAATCAATTTAATAAAATAATCATAAAAATCACGAGATTTATAACAAGCACAATAAATAGAAATAAGGAGAAGTTAATCATATGAATGCATGGATGACATGGCTAGTGCTGGCAGGCGTAGTAGTGATACTTGAGTTATTTACCGGTACCTTTTATTTATTAATGATCGCAGTTGGTCTGGTGGCCGGCGCTCTGGCTGCGATACTGAGTTTAAGCCCGGCGATGCAACTGATCACGGTTGCCGTCGTCGGCAGTGTCGCTACTCTGGCACTGCATAACAGCAAGTATGGCTGGACCAAGAATCAGGATTCGGCTCGCGATCCTAACGTCAATATGGATATCGGTATGAGTATCCAGGTGAAGGAGTGGCAGGATCAGGGTAACGGCAAATACACCGCACGCACGATGTATCGCGGAGCGATGTGGGATGTGGAGTTGCAGCACTCGGCGGGCTATCCCGGCGCTTTCATTATCGAAGAAATACAAGGTAGCCGCTTGATTGTAAGACCTTCGTAAATAATTCGATCTGATCAATGTCTTGATAAAGACCAATAGCAGAATTACGTATCATCACTTAAAACAATAAAGGTAAGCATATGGAAAATATAGGAAGCGTCGCTCTGGTGCTCTTCGTACTGGCGATCGTATTCGTCGTTAAAACGATCAATGTCGTACCTCAACAGCATGCCTGGGTCGTCGAGCGACTGGGTAAATATCATGCGACTCTTGGGCCAGGCTTAAATATCGTGGTGCCGTTTATTGACCGCATCGCCTACAAACACGTATTAAAAGAAATCCCGCTCGACGTACCGCCGCAAGTTTGTATTACCAAAGACAATACGCAGTTACAGGTCGATGGTATTTTGTATTTTCAGATCACGGATGCGATGCGCGCTTCTTACGGCTCATCGAATTACATCGCTGCGATTACGCAATTAGCACAAACGACCTTGCGCTCTGTCATCGGCAAGATGGAACTTGATAAAACCTTCGAAGAGCGCGATCACATCAACACTACCATCGTGAACGCGATTGATGAGTCTGCCGCTAACTGGGGTGTCAAAGTCCTGCGCTATGAAATCAAGGATCTGACACCACCAAAAGAAATTCTGCATGCAATGCAGGCGCAGATTACGGCAGAGCGGGAGAAGCGTGCGCTGATCGCCGCGTCCGAAGGGCGTAAGCAAGAGCAGATCAATATTGCGACGGGTGAGCGCGAAGCATCGATCGCAAAATCCGAGGGCGAAAAACAGGCTTCGATTAATCGTGCCCAAGGTCAGGCTGCTGCGATTCTCGCAATCGCAGAGGCAAGTTCCGAAGCGATTCGTAAAACCGCGGCAGCGATTCAATCCCCCGGCGGCGCAGATGCGGTCAATCTGAAAGTCGCAGAGCAATACGTCAGCGCCTTTGCGAATTTAGCAAAAACCAATAATTCAATTATCGTCCCGGCTAATCTCGGCGATATGAGCGGTCTGATTGCGACCGCCATGCAAGTAGCCAAATCCCAAAAAGTCATCGCTAGCGAAGTAGCTGCACCGCGACGACCGTCCTGATGTCCTGATCCAGCGAGGAGTGCGACAGACTCCGCGCTACCCCGTAGTAACAATACCCAGCAAAGCAGTAAGGCAGGCGCTCACAAAGTGCCAGTCGGGCTGCTGCATTTCCGAACCATCGGAGTTAACTTGAAAGAGATATTCTCATGTTTGAAATTATTTTAGGCATCATCGTCTTTATAGTGATTATCCTTCTCTATACCAGCAATATACTGGTCTATATATCGAATGAAAAAATCGGTATCGTTGAAAAGAAATGGTCTACTTCCGGCTCTCTGGAACACGGTTTTATCGCACTGAACGGGGAGGCCGGTTTTCAACCCGAAGTCTTGCGTGGCGGTTTTCATGTGTTCTTTCCGTTCCAGTATGCGATTCACCGGCATGATCTGGTGACCATACAGCAGGGGACACTGGCCTACGTATTTGCCCGTGATGGTCAGGCAATGGCACCGACGCAGAATCTGGCATGCAACAAGACCGCGAATGACTTCACCGATGTGCGCGGGTTTCTGACCAGCGGCGGTCAAAAAGGATTGCAGAGAAAAATCCTGCGCGAAGGTACTTACGCGATCAATCTCGCTCAATTTGTGGTGCTGACGACAGATAAAGTATGCGCCTTGCCTTTGCCGGGTGATGGCAACGTCAGTACCGACGGCGAAGTAGTCGGGCAGTTGGCCGAGATGCTAGGTGAACTGCGTACCCGCAATGGCTTCCAGCCTTTAGTGATACGTGACGATAAGCTCGCTGTGATCACGACTCATGAAGGCCAGTCGTTACCTGAAGGTACGATCGTCGCACCTGTTGTCGGTGCTGATCCGCACGAGAGCAGTAGTTATCATCACGACTTTCAGAATCCCGAGGTATTCATTGAGTCCGGTGGCTACAAAGGCCGTCAACTGCAAGTGCTGGTCGAAGGTACGTATTATCTGAACGCTCGTTTCGCCACATATGAAATCGTTGAAAAACGTGTAGTTCCGGTTGGTTATGTCGGTGTCGTCGTATCCTATACCGGCAAGGCTGGCAACGATGTGACTGGTGACGCCTATCGTCATGGTGAATTAGTAGGCAGTGATGAAAAAGGCGTACAGGTCACACCTCTGTTACCAGGTAAATACGCATTAAATCCGTATGCCAAGCGTGTGATTGATGTACCGACTACGAATTTTATTCTGAAGTGGCAATCAGGCGCAGTCGGTTCGCATGAGCTCGACAAACATCTAAGCGAAGTGTCACTGATTACCAAGGACGCATTCGAGCCTGATCTGCCTTTGTCGGTCGTCGTCAACATCGATTATAAAATGGCGCCGCTCGTGATACAGCGTTTTGGCGATATTCAAAAATTGGTCGAACAAACGCTGGACCCTATGGTTGCTGCTTATTTTAAAAATATTGGCCAGGGCAAAACCTTGATTGAATTATTGCAAGAACGTTCGGACATTCAAGAGCGCGCCAAAGCCGAAATGCGCAAGAATTTTGAAGGATATAACCTGACTCTGAACGAGGTTCTGATTGGCACGCCGCGGGCTAAAACAGGTGATACACAAATTGAAGTGATCCTCAAACAATTGCGTGAGCGGCAGGTTTCCAGAGAGCAATTAGAAACCTATAAAACCAAAGAGACCGCCGCAGTACAAGAACGTATTTTGCGCGAGGCCGAAGCCAAAGCCAAACAACAGACCGCGATTACCGAGTCTGAGCTTGCCGTTAAAATCGCTGAGAACCAAGGTAGTGCAGCGGTACAGAAAGCAATCAAGTCTGCCGAAGAAGCACGCCAGGCAGCATCCGGTGCGGCCGATGCCAAACGTACGCTCGCGAACGCCGAGGCCTATCAGTTACAACAAGTGGGGGAAGCGCAGGCCAAGGCCACTCGCCTGAACGTTGAAGCCTACGGTGGACCAGAGCTGCAATTCCAGCAAACTGTACTGCTGCGCTTTGCCGAGGCGATAGAGAAAGGTCATATCGCCATGGTACCAAGCATACAAACTGGTGGTGGCGGCAGCGCCTCAGCAGTCGATGCTTTTCTCGCACTGGCTGCAAAAGACTTGTTGAATAAGAGTGAGAAAAAAGAAGTTGTGATCGCGTCGTAAGCTCTTCTCGTAGAAACGCAAAAAAAAGCAAAGACAAGCTGAGGAGCGAGTGTAGAAGCAAGCGCAGAAACGAGCTTAGAACCACCCCTCTCCTGCATGCGGGAGAGGAGGTAAGGTAATTGCGCTTGTAGTAACTGATGCGGTGACTGGCTAAGTCATTTCTGCCATTTGATGATCCGCATCAAACGCCATTGCATGCCAAATCGTTATGTTTTTTTCATGCCTGAGCTAATTTGAATTAAGATACGTCATTCCCTTAGTCAAATATCTTCATGATGAAATCTCGTCGAATTCTTCTAGCGCTTGTCGCAGTTATGATCACAATAGCGGTAGCAATTACCGCTTATTTTTTTGTTCAATCGACCCCCAAGAAGTCCATAGACAGTGCTGACGGAGTTGCAGCGCTATCCGGAGTTGATCGGACGGCAAACGGATTACCCAAAGAATTCAACGATATTCTTGCTGCGTATCGCAAAGTCATTGTATTGCTGGCAGATGAAAAAACTTTGTCGGTCAAAGAGAAAGCCGCTGCGAACCGTATAGGTCAAGCCTTGTTTCATGAGAATCTGGTGCGACTGGAGAATGTCGATGCGTATTTAAAAACAGTACAAGCGTATAAAACCACCGAGCGTGAAGCAGCATTTGACGCGATGCTGAGTTTTATCGAATCCGGTGATGGCTTATACGACGCTGACCGTCTGGCGTTTCAGGAGGTTTTGCTCAAATTGCAAAAAGCCATTGCCAGCGAACAGACTTTACCCGCGATCAAACTGCACAAGCGGGTCACTGAGGATCTTGTAGCTTTAAACGAGATCGAGAAAGAATACGACAAGGAACTCAAGGATATCTTTTCCCGTTTTGAATCGCGCTCGATTGAGCTCAAGCGCGAGCGCTGGGATGACTACCTGACCAAATTGCGCAAACTATATCCGCGTGAACAAATTCTGAAAGATTACGGCGTGATTTTGCCTTATCCGGACATGCCGGAAGTTGCTGGCAACTCAGCAAAAGAGAAAGAAATTTTCGGCACAGGTCTGCCGGCCAAAACCGTCGTACTGACTTTCGATGATGGTCCGCACTCAACCTACACCGACGAAATCGCAGCGATATTGAAGCAATACAACGTACCGGCTGTCTTTTTTCAGGTGGGGCGCAATGTCGGCAGTATTGATGCGCAAGGTAAAGAAAAACTGAATAAGAATGCGGATACCAGCAAAAAATTACTCGCTGCGGGGCACACATTAGCCAATCATAGTTTCAGTCATGCCTTATTGTCCAAACAAAATGGTGACAGCCTACATGCTGAAATTGCACAAACCGATCAGCTCCTGAAAGCAATCGATCCTGCACGCTCGTCATTGTTCCGCTTCCCTTACGGCGCGAAAAATAAAGAGGGTATGGAGATTTTGTCTAGCCTGGGATTACGCTCGGTGATGTGGAATATCGACTCCTTGGATTGGGCCGATCCGGTGCCGAACTCGATTGCCAATCGTGTGCTCGCCACGGTCGATAAAGAGCAGCGCGGCATTATTTTGTTCCATGATATTCATGAACGTACTGTCAAGGCTTTGCCTCTGGTATTAGACAGGCTGATCGCGGACGGTTATCGTTTTGCAGGATGGGATGGTAATGAATTTAAGATTGGCAAAGATAACAAGGCACCGGTAGAAAAACTCAATGTCACGACCGATTATCAAAACAGTTGGGCTGTTGTCATCGGGATTAACGACTATGCCAAATGGCCGAAACTGCAATACGCCGTGCAAGATGCCAATGCGATCCGCGACACACTCGTCAATCGCATGGGTTTTGCTGGTGATAAGGTGATCACGCTGACCAATGCTGATGCCACCAGAAATAATATTCTTGCGGTGTTTCACGATAAGCTAGGGCATGGCCAATTGAAAAAAGACGATCGTGTCTTTGTCTTCTTCGCCGGTCATGGCGCCACGCGCAAACTGAGTTCAGGCCGTAACCTTGGCTACATTATTCCGGTCGATTCTGATCCTGAGCAGGTTTCTGTCGATGCGATCCCAATGACAGACTTACAGAACATTGCCGAGAACCTGAATGCCAAGCACGTCTTGTTTGTCATGGATGCCTGTTACAGCGGACTGGGATTGACGCGCGGCAGTGGCAGCAGTTCGTTCTTGCGTGAGAATGCGAAGCGACTTGGTCGCCAGATGTTAACGGCCGGCGGTGCCGATCAGCTGGTCGCCGACGGCGGTCCGAACGGACACTCAGTCTTTACCTGGACGCTGTTGCAAGCCTTGTCGGGCAAGGCGGATCTGAATGGTGACGGTATGATCACCGCGACAGAGCTCGCCGCCTACATCGCTCCTGCCGTCTCCAGCGTCTCACAACAAACGCCTGCGTTCGGCAGTTTGCCCGGATCAGAGGGTGGTGAATTTGTGTTCGAGGTGCGTAGTGAAGCAGAATTTTTGAATGCAAAAACGGATCAGTTATCGGCCGACGCAATTGCGCTCAACAGCAAACTCGATGGTGCACGTGTCAAGGCGGGTAACGATACGACAATCGTCATCAAGAACCTGAACGGTGGCGAGCAAAAAATTGCCGCACCCAAACCCGCCGATGCCTCGTCTCGTCAGCTAGCGCAGCGCGCCAACGATCAAGGCTTGCAACATTATCGTGAGAAGCAATATGCGCAGGCAGAGGCGGCATTTACTGAGGCACTGAAATACCGGCCTGACTTCGGTCTGGCAGCCAATAATCTGGGCTTCGTCTATTTCAAACAAGAGAAATACGCCGAGGCCGCTCGCTGGTTTGAAAATACTCTACAAATCGATCCGTCGAGAGCCGTTGCGTATTTGAACCTGGGAGATGCCCGCGCTCGCCTGAACGAGAATGAGAAGGCCAAAGTCGCTTACAACAATTTCTTGCAACTGGCGCCAAATAGTCCGAGCGCAGCAGCGGTAAAAGAAGCCTTAAAAAAACTGAATTGAACTAAATCAAACTGGGTTAAATTAGTCCGCTAGATTAATGCAGTCGAGTTAAGTCTAGCCTTAGTTTTATCGTTCTGGCGAGAGTTGAAATCTAGCGGCGTCCTTGCCTATGCAGGGATGGTAATCTCAGGTTTTTGTGGCTGGATTGAATGGCATTACCAATCTGTGTCGTAGTTATGTCTTGCCCGATCCATGTTGTGTCCATCCTTCTGTATCCTTTGTAGAGAATTTACTAAACATCTTCATGCGATTGGATTTTTGATGAAAACTCCTCAACTCCCGCCATTGCGAAAAATAGTTGCGCTGCTATTGCTCAGCGGCGTCTTGCATCCCGCCGTTTCTGCCTACGCAGCACAGTCTGCGAGTGCTCAAAGTGAATTCACTGCGCCGCCTTTATTGCTCGCACAAAATTACGCAGATAAATTTGATGTCACGCGCTATCTGGTGAGTGAAAAGCTTGATGGCGTGCGGGCATATTGGGATGGACAGCAATTACGTTTTCGTAGTGGCAAAATAATCCACGCGCCAGCCTGGTTCACCGCGGCATTACCAAAGCATGCTCTGGATGGCGAACTGTGGATGGGACGCCGCCACTTTGATCAGGTGTCTGCAGCAGTACGCCGCCAGGAGCCCGATGATGCTGAGTGGAAGTCAATTAGCTATCAACTGTATGAGCTGCCAAACGGCGAGGGCGACTTTTCGCAACGGATTGCTAGCTTAGAGGCAAGCGTGGCAAAAGCGAATGTCGCCTGGTTGCAGGTATTAGCGCAGACACGTATCGCAGACAAAGCAAGCCTCAAGCTACAACTCGCGCAAGTTGTTCATGGCGGTGGTGAAGGTTTGATGCTGCACAGAGCAGATGCGACCTGGCAGACAGGACGATCCGAGTTATTGCTAAAGCTAAAACCGCAGCTCGATGCCGAAGCCGTTGTCGTCGCTCATGAAGCAGGGCATGGCAAATATCAGGGTTTGTTAGGCGCACTGGTCGTGCAAACTCCTGATGGGCAGCGCTTCCGCCTGGGAACCGGATTGAGTGACGCACAGCGCCGCGATCCGCCGGCGATCGGCAGCACAGTCACTTATCGCTATCGTGATCTGACTTCGACGGGGCTGCCGAAGTTTGCGAGTTTTTTGCGCAGCAGACCCAGTGAGTAGTGAGCTAGCGTAGCAGGCGAGGGATGACATTGACTGTCGCGTATCAGCAGAGGGGATTTCTGAAAACACTCCGTACCGCTTACGCCTGCTTTTCTCCGCTCTGTGCTCCGTACTCCGTGCCTCTGTGTTGAGAGGTCTTGGTTTTTGCCTAAGTCCTGTCAATGGGATTTTTTAATTTGGAGGTTTTTAGAAACTTCCGAAATAGATTGCGCAATGTTGATGCGCCTTTCAGACGATTTTTGCTCGCTAAGCCGCACCAGCATTGCGGATTGAGTTTTAGGAATTGTGTATTACATGGTAATCAGGATGATACAAAGCACCATCATCACCGGCTTTCAGCAAGCCTTGATCCCATTCGCCGATCCGCAGCGCGCTCCAGGTATGCGCGCTTATATGAAAGATCGCTTCGACTATCTTGGCATTGCTGCTCCGATACGTCGTCAAGCTGTCATGCCGTTGATCCGTGCGCTCAAGCCGTCAACTGCCACACAACTTTTTGAAATGGCAGATCAACTCTGGTCTTTACCAGAACGTGAGTACCAGTATGTCGCGATTGATCTGCTGGCGAAATATATTCCTGCCCTGACAGCGGCACCCCCGGCGGATACGATTGCGCAGCTACTAACGCTGGTGCAATCCAAATCATGGTGGGATACCGTTGATGGCTTGGCTGGTATAACTGGTGATGTGCTGAGAGCGCATCTCACGCCAGACAGGCGAGTGCAAGCCTTGATGGATACGGCAATTCAGTATCCTGATTTTTGGGTGAGACGCATCGCTTTGTTGCATCAACTTGGCTGGCGTGAGGCGACTGATGTCGATCGGCTCAGCCGCTATGCATTACTCTGCGCAGAAGAAAAAGAATTTTTTATTCGCAAAGCGATTGGCTGGGCTTTACGCGATTATGCCTGGCACGATCCTGATTTTATCCGTCAGTTTTTACAGGCACACCAAGAACAATTATCGGGATTGAGCGTGCGCGAGGCCAGTAAGAATTTACATAAACTCTGACCACGATCTGCACATCGGAATCGGGCATAGACATCACGAAAATACATCGTTCATCTTCGCCGTCTACCTTCATCACTAATACCAAACCACCACACCGCTATGGCACTCACATCCCTGCGCATGTATCTATCCAAAGTTTTTCGCTGGCAGCGAGGCAGGCAGGGCACAGGGTATGACAAAATGCTTTTGCTCACGGCACCCTGGCCGCTTCCGTTCGACAGCTACATCATCCGCTATCCCGACGGTACCGAAATCCCGCCGCATACCGATCCGATACAAAATGGACGTCATTACCGGCTCAATCTCATCCTGAAATCACCACGTTCCGGTGGCGATTTTATCTGTGCGACACCAATTTACAACTCAAAAAGAATCAAGCTATTTCGCCCCGACACCTGCGAACACAGCGTCACCCGCGTTGTTGGCGGAAGTCGTTATGTACTATCGGTCGGTTGGGTGCTGGGTCGGGTAACAAAATCCGGGTAGTCGCGAGTTTGCCTCAAACATCCTGGTTTTGTTTGTGTCACAAAATCAGGTGATTGTTTCAAAAGCGTGCTGTAACCCGGATTTGCTATTAGACCGCTATCGCTGCATATAAACGCAGATTGTTAGATGAGAGCGCTACAACTGCAATTGCGCCAATTGGCTGTAATTGGCTGTAATCGAAGATCCGGGTTTGCCAATATCCGGATTTGCCAATCCTTGCATTAACGCTGACCAATCGACGTCGCACCAAACAAGGCCTTCAATTCACGTGGTTGTGAGCGCCAGTATTGGCGCGGGGCGTCTACCGTGCCGCCTAATTTTGCTGCAGCATGCCAAGGCCAGTGTGGATCGTAGAGTATGCCGCGGGCGAGGGCAACCATGTCGGCTTGTCCGTCGGCGATAATCGACTCGGCGTGTTCTGCTTCTGTGATTAGGCCAACGGCGATGACAGGCACCTTGGTGTGTTGGCGGATCTGGGCTGCGAAACCGACCTGATAGCCAGGTTCGACCGGAATTTTTTGATGTGGCGAAATACCTCCGCTAGAGACATGGACGAAAGCGCAGCCACGTTCTTCTAAAGCTTTCACAAAGACGATGCTTTGTTCTGTATTCCATCCACCATCGACCCAGTCGTTTGCCGAAATCCGAATGCCGACAGGGGTGTCTGCGGGAATCGCGGCCCGTATGGCTTCGAATACCTCCAGCGGAAAACGCAAGCGGTTTTCCAGGCTGCCGCCGTATTGGTCGGTCCGTTGATTCGATATGGGCGATAAAAATTGGTGCAGCAGATAGCCATGGGCTGCATGCACTTCTATCGCATCAAGACCAAGTTTATGGCTGCGTATTGCGGCTGCGACGAAGGCATTTTTTACCCTTGTTAATCCGGCCTGATCCAGTGCAATTGGCGGAGTTTCGTGTTCGCTATGAGGTACTGCCGATGCCGATGAGGTCTGCCAGCCGCCTTGGGCAACCGGGATCAATTGCCCGCCATCCCATGGCGTCTGGCTCGATGCTTTGCGTCCAGCATGTGCGAGCTGAATTGCAATCGGCATTGCCGAATAAGTCCGCAACGCCTTTAGCACACGCGCTAATGCAGCTTCAGTCGCATCCGACCATAAACCTAAATCAGCTGGCGTGATACGGCCTTCCGGCTCCACGGCAGTTGCCTCGATAATTAACATGCCTGCACCGGACAACGCGAGACTGCCGAGATGGAACATATGCCAGTCGGTCGCCTGTCCTTCATCGGCAGAGTACTGACACATCGGTGCGATGATGATGCGATTTTTTAATGTAAGTGTACCGATAGAGACCGGTGTAAAAAGGGCGCTCATAGATGTTCTTTCTGTGCTTGCATATATAAATCTTAAAACTACGACTGGATGCGCTAGTCGAAGAGCAGTGACCCAGTGCTGGCGATTCGTGCTGCGCGATAGATGGTCAGCCGGTTGCCACCGAGCTCACGATCAAATGCCGATGGCGCTGCTTTCGTTTAAGCAGCGCATGCAATCTGTATTGTCATGAAGTGATCGCAACCTGATCAAAAATCCGGACTCAAGTATGGATCAAGCGGCCTCCGCCGAATGACCAGTTTTCCCAGGTGGTTTCTTTAAAGCAGACCATCACATTCTCAGAATCTAATCCTGCCAGAGTCAGTTTTTGCATCAGATCTTCTAAGAGTTTTTTCTTGACCTTGACGCTGCGACCAGCCGACCAGAGAATTTCGATCAGCACAAAATCGTCCGTGCGTGCAGAGCTGAGATCAGGGTAATGACTATCGTACCGAAAGTCGTCAGCATCCAGTTCCAATACCCGTTGGAATTTGTCCGTATCGGGTACGCCGGACGTGACTAAGGCAGAATGAATGGCATCCAGTACGGCGGATTTGAATTCACTGGATTTGGGTTTGCGGACAGTAAGTGTGATGAATGGCATACGCGTTCCTTAGGCTAACTGCAAAATAGGAACGGGTAGCTTAATCGATTATTCGGCACATCGCTCGAAGTGCAAAAGATCATGCCATTCGCCATGCAACTCAACGCTGCGTCGTGACTTGCCAAAGACGTGAAAACCATTTTTCTCCAGCACCTTGGTTGATCCGATATTGGATGGTCGTACCACAGCTTCAAGACGCCAAAGCTTGAGTGGGCCGAAGGCTTCTTGCATGATCAGTTGTACCGCCGCGCTGGCTTGCCCTTTGCCAGTTGCATGCTGCGCCATGCGATAACCGAGCGTCGCCTTGTTGTAATGCGGACGGACGATATTCGTCAGATTAATCCTGCCGATTAATTGCGCTGGAATCGTATCTGATGCCGTCGTCCAGATCAGATATTGAAACGACTTATCCTGCTCACGCTCAGTCTCGGCCGCATGCAATGAGGCACGCACACGCGCTGGCTGGTAGTAAGCGTCGGTACGACTGTGTACCCATTGCTCGAAATAGGCGCGATTCTGCATCTCAAAATCGAGCACCGCATCGGCGTGTGTGCTGCTTGCAGGTGTGATGATGACGGGCATGGTGATCGTTTGACGTTGTCGAGAGGGTGGAGTTTGTTACCTAGATGCGGCCTGACATGATTTATTGACGTAGAGATAGTTTTAGGTGGGATTGCGTTGCACTAATCGCATCTAGGCAGACTGAATCAGAGGCATGGCTCATTTATATTTCTCTTTGTTCGATAAGACGTGCAAAACCAACGCAAAAAAGCCGATAAGTCCAAACGTAAAAAAGAAAGCACCAAAGTAAGACTACGTGACCCATTGATCAACCAATTGTCCGCGACTAAGGTCGATTAGAGTTAATCCATCAAGAGTCTTCATATTTGTTATGACTTCTCCCGTACCAAATAAAACAGGGTAAGGAGCAACTTTAACAGTGACAGTTTTACCCCTTAAATACGAATATTGGCATGGATAACCAGCATTTAAAAAATTAGCCGCACAAAATATCCGGTGTGTTCCTACAAAAGTTTGTTCCGTATTTCTGCCCGATCTATTTTCGTAACTAAATGTTCTAACTACTGTTTCGGTTGGAACAAAATCGTTTGCCTCTGGATATAGAACTTGAATGCAAAAAAATTGCAAAGCCATTAAGATGATAGATGCAAATACGCACGATCTAATGACATTCGAAGGTTGTGGTTTTTTATTCAAGCCTGTCTCTCGTGCCACTTAGTCATAAAAAGTAATAGGAAATTTTGTTTAAAGTACCGCTCCGCACATTATTCTTTAAACTACTAAATCGGTTCGTGCAGGTACGATTACACTGCGCTAATCGTACCTACATAGCTGCCGTAGTGAGCCAGCTTCCTTACGACACAGCCTCCAAAAACTCCTGCTGCTCCAGCCAGTCTGCTTCTGTTTGCTCCAGCTCTTTCACTAGATACGCCTGATCCAGTAAGAGACCTTTTAGCTTCTCTTTGTTGGCATCGCTGTAGATGTCGCTGCCTTCGAGCTGGGCTGCGATGTCTTGTTTCTTGGTGTTGAGCTTGGCCATTTGCTCTTCTAGCCGTTTGATCTTGGATTCGATGGGTTTGCGTTGGGCGGCGAGTTTTTGTCTTTGCTCGGCGTCACGGCGCTTCTTTTCTTTGTCGTCGATTTGTTCAGCCACGGGGACTGGTTTTGCTTGTGGCAACGCGTCTTGTTTTTCTTTGGTTTTGGCTGGTAACGACGGGGCGGATTCTTTGGCGAGTTTGTTTTTGAACAGCCAGTCTTTGTAGTCGTCCAGATCGCCGTCGAATGGTAATAACTCTCCGTCAGCAACGATGATGAATTGATCCGTGGTGGCGCGTAGTAGGTGGCGATCATGGGAGACGACGACCAGTGTGCCTTCGAACTGGGCGAGGGCTTCGGTCAATGCTTCGCGGGTTTCCAGGTCCAGATGGTTGGTTGGTTCATCGAGCAGCAGCAGGTTCGGGCGCTGCCAGACGATCATGGCCAAGGCGAGACGGGCTTTTTCTCCACCGGAGAACGGGGCGATCGGGCTAGTGACCATGCTACCGGGGAAGTTGAAACCGCCGAGGAAGTTACGCAATTCTTGTTCGCGGACATTCGGTGCGATATGGGCCAGATGCCAGAGTGGTGATTCGTCATGGCGCAGCATTTCGACCTGGTGCTGGGCGAAGTAGCCGATGGATAAGCCTTTGCCCGTTTGCATAGTGCCGGACAGCGGGGCGATGTCGCCGACGATGGTTTTGATCAGAGTGGATTTACCTGCGCCATTGACGCCGAGCAGGCCGATACGCTGGCCGATTTGTAGGGAGAATTTGACGTCGGAGACGATCGTTCTTTCGGTAAAGCTGTGATCGGTTTTGGACTCAACGCGGTAGCCGCAATCGACGTCTTCCATGACCAGCATGGGGTTTGGTGCACTGAGCGGTTCGCGGAATTCAAACGAAAATTCAGCTGCTTCCCGCAGTGGTGCGAGCTCTTCCATTTTCTCCAGTGCTTTGATACGGCTTTGTGCTTGCTTAGCTTTAGAGGCTTTGGCGGCAAAGCGGTCAATGAAGGATTGCAGGTGGGCGCGCTTGCGATTTTGCTTGAGGATGGTGCCTTGGGCCAGAATCAGCTGGGCAGCACGCTGGCGCTCGAATGCGGAGTAGTTGCCCGAATAACGCTTGAGTTTGCGCTCGTCAATATGCACGACGACATTCACCACACCATCGAGAAAGTCGCGGTCATGCGAGATGATCAGCAGAGTGCCGGTATAACGCTTGAGCCAGTCTTCCAGCCAGATAATCGCGTCCAGATCCAGATGGTTGGTCGGTTCATCGAGCAGCAGTAAGTCGGATTTGCACATCAGGGCTTGCGCCAGATTCAGACGCATACGCCAGCCACCGGAGAAGCTGGCGACAGATTGCTCCATTTGGACTAGCGTGAAGCCGAGGCCGATCAATAATTGTTCACCGCGTGAGCGCACGGTGTAGGCGTCGGCATCGGCCAGTGCGCCATACATTTCGCCAATCGCGAGGCCATTCTCCGGTGTGTCGGGTTGGGCTTCGAGTTCGGCTAACTGGGCTTCGAGTTTGCGTAACGCAGTATCGCCGTCAATCGCGTAATCAATCGCACTACGTTCCAGTGGCGGTGTTTCTTGGGCGACGTGGGCGAGTTGCCATTTGGCGGGGAATTCGATGCTGCCCTGATCAGGATGCAGCTCGCCGCGCAACATGGCGAACAGGCTGGATTTGCCCGCACCGTTGGAGCCGATCAAGCCTATCTTGTCGCCGGGATTGAGCGTGACATCGACGCTATCGAATAAAGGCTTGGTGCCGCGCGCCAGGATGACTTGTTGAAGACGTATCATTGTGTACTAACTTAAAAAATGGGGAGTATCTGTTTAAAAATGCATAAGCCGCACATCAGTTGTGCGGCTTTGGTTGCTGCTAGTTGATACTGGTACCTAGTATCTGTTTTTTTGTGGCTGTGCGCCGGGTGGCGGATTCAGCTACGGGACGACGTTTTATCCGGTCAATTGGTCTGCATGGAGCAAAAATACCATGTCATCACCAGCACTAGTGGTGAGCCAGGTCAGACCCAGATCGCCAAATGCCTGTTCTGCAAACTCACGTTCGTTGCCGATTTCTACCATCAGAATACCGTTCTTGTTTAGTCGCTGCGCTGCACCTGCAACGATTTTGCGCACCAGATCCATGCCGTCTTCGCCGCCTGCCAGTGCGATTTGCGGCTCATGCAGATATTCTTGCGGGAGCTTGCCCATCGAGCCGGAATTGACATACGGCGGATTCGTGATGATCAGGTCGTATTTTTTCTCTGGTACATTGGTATAGAGATCGGATTCGATCAGGGTAATCCGGTTTTGCAACTCATAGGTGTCGACGTTGCGCTGCGCAACCGCTAATGCATCCTTGGAGATATCGACAGCGTCAATTTGTGCGTCAGGGAAGGCATCTGCCAGCATGATGGGTAGGCAGCCGGAGCCGGTGCACAATTCAAGAATGCTGGTAATCGCATCCGGATCCTGAACCCACGGAGAAAAATGTTCGGGGATTAATTCTGCAATGAAGGAGCGCGGCACAATGACTCGCTCATCGACGTAGAAATTGTAGGTGCCTAACCAGGCTTCATTGGTGATGTAGGACGCTGGTACCCGGTCGGTCGCCCGGCGTTCGATGACGGCTAAAGCGGCTTCGATTTCATGCGGTAACAGGCGGGCATCCAGAAACGGATCAATCTTGTCCAGTGGCAGTTTCAGTGTATGCAGCAGCAGATAGGCGGCTTCATCGAGTGCGTTGGCGCTGCCGTGGCCGAAGAATAATTTTTCGGTGTTGAAGCGAGTGACGGCATGACGCAATAAATCGCGCATGGTCAGGAAGATGGAGGCGGGCAGGTTGCTCATGTCAGCAGATTTTCTAAAGTACGGCGATAAATGTTTTTGAGCGGATCGATGTAACGCACCTCGATGTGCTCATCAATCTTGTGGATGCTGGCGTTCGGCGGGCCAAACTCAACGACTTGCGGGCAGATTTTGGCGATGAAGCGGCCGTCCGACGTGCCGCCAGTGGTCGATAATTCTGTGGTGACGCCGGTTTCTGCGTGAATCGCTGCACCTAGCGCATCGCTTAACTCACCTTTTGGTGTGAGGAAAGGATGGCCGCCGATGGTCCATTTGAGGTCGTAATCCATGTTGTTTTTATCCAGAATCGCATGCACACGTTGCTGCAATCCTTCGGCTGTGCTGGCGGTAGAAAACCGGAAATTGAAATCGATCACAATCGAGCCGGGAATGACGTTCGAGGCGCCAGTGCCCGCATGGATGTTCGAGATTTGCCATGAGGTCGGCAGATAATATTCGTTACCCTCATCCCAGACTTCGGCGACCATTTCAGCCAATGCCGGTGCGGCCAGGTGAATAGGATTTTTGGCGAGCTGCGGATAGGCGATGTGGCCCTGTATGCCTTTGACGGTCAGCTTGCCGGACATCGTGCCACGGCGACCGTTTTTGATGGTATCGCCCAGTTGATCAACCGACGTCGGCTCGCCAACGATGCAGTAATCGAGTTGTTCGCCGCGTGCTTTGAGCTGATTGCACACGACGACAGTGCCGTCGGTTGCCGGCCCTTCTTCATCACTAGTGATCAAAAAGCCGATGGAGCCTTTGTGGTTGGGATTTGCCGCAATAAATTCTTCGCAGGCGACGACGAATGCCGCAATCGAGGTTTTCATATCGGCGGCGCCACGACCATATAACTTACCGTCGCGATGTGTTGGTGTGAACGGCAGCGATTGCCATTGATCGACCGGACCCGTCGGGACGACGTCGGTATGACCGGCAAATACGAGCAAAGGCTGTGTCGTACCACGACGTGCCCATAGATTCGTGACGTCGCCGGATTGGATGGTTTCGCAGGTAAAACCGAGTGGGCTGAGCAGAGAAATTAATTCGTCCTGACAGCCTTTATCTTCCGGTGTGACGGAAGAGAGCGCGATCAGTTTTTCTGTCAGCGCGAGTGTTTTGCTCATGGCGATTACTTGAAAAGAGGTTGGTATTGTTGAGCCGAAAATCCGACTTCGATATGCGACGTTGTTGCTGATGCGGCAGAGTCTGTTTGCATCTGTAAAACCGGACGTTTAATCACGGATGGCGAGGTGATCATCAATGCGATGGCGGCATCGATATCGCTGACGGAGGCTTTTTGCTCATCCGTCAATGCGCGCCAGGTCGTGCCTTTGCGATTGATCAGAGTGTCGAGATCTTTGTGTTGTAACCAGTGTTGAATGGTTGCGCGATCCAATCCATTTTTTTTAAAATCATGGAAGGTGAATGCGATACCTTGCTCCTGCAACCAGGTGCGGGCTTTTTTGACGGTATCGCAATTCGGGATGCCATATAAAACGAGTGAGTGCATTCTTCTCTTTACATATTCAGTGTGAACTCGGTGAAAGACGCTTCTTCTTTCTTTTCCGGTTCGGGTTCTGGTGCGGACTGTGTCTGATCCATTTCATTGTTCAGCAGCCACAACAGGTTATTGGCAGAGTCTGCATTGGCCAGACCTTCTTCCTGACTGATCAGGCCTTCCCGGATCAAATGCATTAATGCACGCTCGAAGGTTTGCGAGCCTGGTGACAGACTTTTTTCAATCGCTTCTTTGATTTGGAAGATGTCGCCTTGCTCAATCAACTCTGCAACATAGCGGGTATTGAGCATGATCTCGACTGCCGGGCAGCGGCCGCCATCGATGGAGCGAATCAGACGTTGCGAAATAATGGCGCGAATCGATGAGGACAAATCTAATAACAGCGCATTGCGGTTTTCCATCGGGAAGAAGCTGATAATCCGGTTCAATGCCTGATAACTATTATTCGCATGCAGTGTCGCCAGAACCAGATGGCCGGACTGCGCATAGGCAATCGCTGCCAGCATGGTCTCCAGATCGCGGATCTCACCGATCAAGATGCAGTCCGGTGCCTGACGCAGAGAATTTTTCAGTGCGGTTTTCAGGCTGTCGGAGTCGGTGCCGATTTCGCGCTGATTCACAATTGATTTTTTACTGCGGAACAGATATTCGATCGGATCTTCCAGCGTCAGAATATGGCCAGTACGCAGCTCATTGCGATGATCGAGCATGGACGCGATGGTGGTTGATTTACCTGATCCTGTTGCACCAACGACGAGGATTAAGCCGCGTTTTTCCATAATCAGATCGGATAACACTGGCGGCAAGTGCAGCGTGTTCAGCGCAGGAATATGTCCGGGAACAAAACGCAATACGGCCGATACCGATCCGCGCTGACGGAACGCCGACAAGCGGAAGCGGCCAATCCCTGGTGCGCCGATACCGATGTTCAGTTCATTTTCGCGTTCGAGTTGCTGCATGTGCTCCGGGGCGACCACTTCACTCAGCAGTGACAAGATATTCGCCTGATCCATTTTCTGCTGATTAATCGGCAGCAGGTTGCCGTTAATTTTTAGATGGATGGGCGAGTTCATGGCGAAAAACATGTCAGACGCCTGTTTTTCTTTCATCAACTGGAATAAGCGATCCATTGCCATGGTGTGTCCCTATTCAAAAACGATTCAAAAACGAAAATGATTATTCACAATACATCTCCGGTCAGAGGAGTCCAGCTCCCCTGATCGAAACAGAAATTTACGCGCCGCGCAGCAATTCGTTGATGCTGGTTTTGGAGCGGGTCTGTGCATCGACACGCTTCACAATCACTGCGCAGTAGAGGCTGTATTTGCCATCTGCGGATGGCAGATTTCCAGAGACTACAACAGAACCGGCAGGAATGCGACCATAGGTGACTTCGCCTGTGGCGCGATCGTAGATTTTGGTTGACTGGCCGATGTAGACACCCATGGAAATCACGGAATTTTCTTCCACGATGACGCCTTCAACGACTTCAGAACGCGCGCCAATGAAGCAGTTGTCTTCAATGATGGTTGGATTGGCTTGCATCGGTTCCAGAACACCGCCAATGCCGACGCCGCCGGACAGATGAACGTTCTTGCCGATTTGCGCGCACGAACCTACGGTTGCCCATGTGTCGACCATGGCACCTTCATCGACGTAGGCGCCGATATTGACATAAGACGGCATCAGGACTACGTTTTTAGCGATAAAACTGCCGCGACGCGCCACGGCAGGCGGTACCACGCGGAAGCCGCCTTTGACGAAATCATCTTGTGTGTAGTTGGCAAATTTAGTCGGAACTTTGTCGTAAAACTGCATGTGATCGCCAGATGGCATCACGATATTGTCTTCCAGGCGGAAGGACAGCAGGACGGCTTTTTTGATCCATTGATTGACTTGCCAGTTGCCGGTGCTGATTTTTTCTGCCACGCGCAGGGCGCCGGAATCGAGTTCTGCCAATACATGGGCAACTGCCTCGCGCAATTCTGCGGGTGCTGATTTTGGTGAGAAACTGGCGCGATCTTCCCAGGCTTGATCAATGATTTGCTGTAATTGTTGAGTCATGTTAGTTCAGTCAGTTTGAAGAAAATAGTTAAGTAATTGAATGTAATTGAATGAGATATTGCGCGCTTTGGTGTCACTTTATAGCCGGGTCACGGCGGTCACGATGGCTTTTGTGGTCGTTCAGCGGCAAGTTTCTTGGTGAAGGCGACGATGCGTTGCGCTGCCTCCATGCATTCTTCGACTTCGGCAACCAGTGCCATACGGATGCGATTTTGACCGGGATTGATGCCGTGGGCATCACGTGCCAGATAGCTGCCTGGCAAAACGGTCACATTATATTCTTGGTAAAGACGCTTGGCGAAGTCGGTGTCGGAAATCGCAATGAATTTATCGACCTTCGCCCACAGATAAAAGGCGGCATCGGGCAAATTCACGTCCAGAACTTCTTGTAAAAGTGGTGTGACTTGCGCAAATTTTTGACGGTACTGCTCACGGTTTTCCTGCACATGGGCTTCATCATTCCAGGCCAGGATCGATGCAGACTGGATGCTGGGGCTCATGGCACTGCCGTGATAGGTGCGGTATAGCAGGAAGTTTTTAATAATCTCTGCGTCACCCGCAACGAAGCCGGAACGCATGCCCGGCACATTCGAGCGTTTTGACAAACTCGATAACGTGATCAGGCGGCGATAATCAGTGCGGCCAAAGGCGCGTGCGGCTTGCAGGCTGCCTAATGGCGCCTCCGGTTTGAAATAAATTTCGGAATAACATTCATCCGCGGCGATCACAAAGCCGTATTTGTCCGAGAGATCGAACAATTCTTTCCAGTCGTCCATGGTCAGCACGGCACCGGTCGGATTGCCTGGCGAGCAGATATAGAGTAACTGGACGCGCTTCCAGATATCATCGGGAATGCTCTTGTAATCGGGGGCGAAATTACGTGCCGGATCGGCATTTGCAAAATAAGGCTCTGCGCCAGCGAGATAGGCGGCGCCTTCATAAATCTGATAAAACGGATTCGGACACAGAATAATCGGTTTGCCGTGCTCGTTATTACTTGGGTCAATGACCGTTTGCGCCAGCGCGAAGAGCGCCTCACGGGAGCCGTTGACAGGCAAAATTTGGCTTGCAGCATCCAGCGCCGGTATGTCATAGCGACGTGCCAGCCATTGTGCAATCGAAAGACGCAATGCGTCCGAGCCTGCGGTGGACGGATAGGCGCTCAAGCCATCCAGATGATCCGTGACTGCCTGGCGAATAAATGCCGGCGTCGGATGCTTCGGCTCTCCAATTCCCAGACTGATGGCTTTGTATGCAGGATTCGGTTTGACGTCCGCAAACAAGCGTTTTAGTTTTTCAAACGGGTAGGGCTGAAGTTTTTGCAGGAAAGGATTCACTAGAAATTCACGTTTAGTTGTGGAACTGAGGTTGAAGAATGCGTCTCATAACATCATGTAAAGCAAATACGACTAGGTGCAGCCATGTGAAACACCCGATAGCGGATTAAGCTGCGCATGAAGCCGTCTATATTATCGACGCTGACCGGCACTAATCGACGTCGTATAAGGAGATCTATAAGCGACACATGAGTCGCACATAGTCGACGCATAAGCAACGTATTATAGCGCTCAGAGCAGGCTTGCGGCGCAGTAACAGTCGTGGAATGCTGTATCAAAAACGGATTTCGGCGGCGTCAAAATGTTATGATGATCAGATAGGATCGGGTGCTTACAGAAATACAGACAAATTTGACACGATTTTGTCGTTTCCTGGAGCGGAATTTGAACATAAAAGATAACAAAATTTTATAACGTGCGTTTAACTTCCATTAAATTGTCGGGATTCAAATCTTTTGTTGATCCGACTAACTTTCAGGTTCCAGGGCAGCTGGTGGGTGTAGTTGGCCCTAACGGTTGCGGAAAATCCAATATTATTGATGCAGTGCGCTGGGTTTTGGGTGAATCCAAGGCATCAGAGCTGCGCGGCGAATCGATGCAGGACGTTATTTTTAACGGTTCTACGCATCGCAAACCCGCCGGACGCTCCTCGGTAGAGCTGGTTTTCGACAATAGTCTGGGAAAAGCCGCCGGTCAGTGGAGTCAATATGCCGAGATCGCTGTCAAGCGTACGCTGACCCGCGACGGTACCTCCACCTACTACATCAACGGTCAGCCCGTCCGTCGCCGGGATATTCAGGATATTTTCATGGGAACCGGCCTCGGTCCCCGTGCATACGCGATCATTGGTCAGGGTATGATTTCACGGATTATCGAAGCGCGGCCTGAAGAGTTGCGGATTTTCCTCGAAGAGGCTGCGGGCGTCTCGCGTTACAAAGAGCGCCGCCGTGAAACTGAAAACCGGATTCATGACACGCATGAAAATTTGGTCCGGGTGGAAGATATCTTGCGCGAACTGAATGCCAACCTGGAAAAACTCGAAGCGCAGGCGATTGTCGCGAATAAATATAATGAGTTGCAAGGCGATCAGGAAGAAAAACAAAAATTGTTATGGTTGTTGCGCAAAAACGAGGCCGCGAACGAGCAGGCACGTCATTTTGCCGAAATAGAAAAAACCCAGCTTGATCTGGAAGAACAAACTGCCAAGCTGCGTCACGTTGAGCTGGAGCTGGAGCAGATGCGCCAGGCGCATTATGCGGTCGGCGACAAAATGCATCAGGCGCAAGGTCACTTGTACCAGACTAATGCAGAAATCGGCAGCCTGGAAGCGCAAATCAAGTTCGTTATTGAATCACGTAGTCGCTTGCAAAGTCAGTTAAATTCATTGACCGCGCAGCGAGATCAGTGGCAGCGTCAGGGACAGCAATTTCAGGACGATTTGTCCGAGGCGGAAGTCCATGTCGAAGAGCTCAATGAACGTTCCGAACAGGCGCAGGAAATCGCGCAGCAACAGAACGATAAGATTCCCGCATTAGAGCAGGTCTGGCGTGAAGCACAGCTCAAGACTACCGAGTCGCGTGCCAAAATTATGCAGTTGCAGCAGCAGATTGAGCTGGAGTCTGCGCATCAGCGCAATGCATCGAATATCCTGAACACGCTGGCAACCCGTAAAGAACGTCTGCAACAGGAAAAGCAGGGTCTGGCTATGCCGGACAATGCCCATCTGGAAAATCTCTCGCTTCAACTCGAAGAGAAAAAACAGGTGCTCGAAGAATCGTCGATGCAACTGGAAGAGGCGCAAGAGTGTTTGCCTCTACTGGAAGAGGAGCGGCGCGCCGCACAGCAGCAGGTGAATCTTGATACTGCGGCATCTACTCAGCTTGATGCACGTCTGCAGGCACTCAAGCAGTTACAGGAAAAAGTACAAAGTCAGGGTAAAGTACAGCCTTGGCTAGAGAAGCATGAATTGAGCGGACTGCCTAAGCTCTGGCAAAAACTCCATATTCAGGCAGGCTGGGAAACCGCACTCGAATCGGTATTGCGCGAACGTACGTCAGCGCTGGAGATGTCAAATCTCGACTGGGCGAAAGCCTTCTTTAGTGATGCGCCGCCTGCCAAACTCGCTTTGTATACGCCGCAAGTAATTGCCCCCGCAACGGATCTGGTTCCCGGCTTACAACCCTTGCTCTCTTTGCTGCAACTCAATGATGCCGGTGTGCGTAGCCTGATGCAGGATTGGTTGCATCAGGTCTATGCTGCCGATGATGTTGTCAACGCGTTTCAGCAGCGCGACAAGCTGCCTGCCGGTGCCTGCTTTATCACCAGGCAAGGCCATGTCATCAGTAAAACCAGTGTGCGCTTTTATGCGGCAGATTCTGAGCAAGATGGCGTGCTCGCCCGTCAGCAAGAGATCGACAATATTACAAAACAATCCCGCGCTCAGCACATGCTGGCCGATGAGGCCAAGACCCGCGCCGTGCGTGCAGAGTCGGCCTATACACAGGCATCGCAGAATTTACAGGAATTGCGGCAGCGGGTGAGTAGTCTGACTCAAGCGATGCATAGCTTGCAAATTGAATTTATGAAGTTGGCCGAAGTGCAGGAACGCTTTAATCAGCGCAGCACGCAAATCATGAACGATCTGGCTGAAATTGCCGAGCAGGAAAGCGAACAGCAACAAGCGCGGGTCGAGTCGGAAGAAAAATTTGAAATGCTCGATATCGAGCTTGCGGAACTGCAAGAAAATCATGAGCAAGGCCAGACAAATTATCTGGAAAAAGAACAGCATCTGAGCGATGCGCGTCAACGCTTGCGCGACTTGGAGCTGGCAGCGCAAGAGGCCGCCTTCGCAGAGAAATCACATCGCAATAAGATGGAAGAACTGCGCCGCAGCATCGCCACTGCGCTCGAACAATCTGCACAGCTTTTTGCCAATATGCAGCAAGGTCGTCTTGAGCTGGAAGAAATGGATGATCAGACGGCGCAAGCCGGTTTGCAATCCTTACTGGAGAAACGTAGCGACCAGGAGCGCGCTCTGGCTGATGCGCGTCACGAACTCGATCAATTGACGCAAAAATTACGTCAGGTCGAAGAAAGTAAGATGCAAGTAGAGCGCAGTCTTCAGCCGCAACGGGATCGCATCGTAGAGTTGCAATTGAAGGAGCAGGCAGCTCGTTTGAATCAAGAACAATTTGCTGAGCAATTACGTAATTTTGAGGTTGATGAGCAGGCTCTTGCGCAGAAATTGCACGATGATATGAAACCATCGTATCTGCAAGGTGAAGTGACCCGACTGACCAACGCAATCGCCGCCTTGGGTGCGGTGAATATGGCGGCTTTGGACGAGCTGGCGCAAGCGACAGAGCGCAAGACTTTCCTCGATGCACAATATGCCGATCTGAACGAGGCAATCACGACCTTGCAGGATGCGATTCATAAGATCGACATAGAAACACGCGATTTGCTGCAGGATACTTTTAATAAAGTGAATCATCATTTTGCCGAACTGTTCCCGATTTTATTCGGTGGCGGTCAGGCAAAACTGATTATGACTGGCGACGAAATTCTCGATTCCGGTGTACAGGTCATGGCCCAGCCGCCGGGTAAGAAAAATGCCACAATTCACTTGTTATCCGGCGGTGAAAAAGCCCTGACTGCGACAGCACTGGTGTTCTCGATGTTCCAGTTGAACCCCGCACCATTCTGCTTGCTCGATGAGGTCGATGCGCCGCTCGATGATTCCAATACGGAACGTTTCTGTAACATGGTGAAACGTATGTCCGCTAACACACAGTTTTTGTTCATCTCCCATAATAAAATTGCGATGGAAATGGCGCAGCAATTGATTGGCGTCACCATGCAAGAGCAGGGGGTTTCTCGTATCGTTGCCGTGGACATGGAGTCCGCAGCACATTTCGTATCTGAGGCGCAAGCAGCATGACAGATCTACAAATCAGCTTATTAGCAATCGGTGGAACCATCGTTGTCGGTGTTGTGATTTTTAATAAATGGCAAGAATATAAAGCAAAGAAAAGTGTTGATCAGGCCTTTGGCAGTGGTCATGACGATGTTTTGATGAATCCTAATGCAGTGACGGAGCCGCGCTTTCAAGAAGATGGCTACGATACGCCGCGTCATGAGCCCAGCCTGGATACGGATTTTTCAGAGGATAATTCTGACTTCGGGCGGCAGTCGCCCGCGTCAATGCCGGGAGCGATTTCTCAGGCTAACCCATTCGATGCCTCGGAAAAAGACTTGCCCGTCGATGAACTCATCGACTGCATCATTCCGCTCGAATTCGATGCGCCGGTACGTGGTGAAAAATTGCTGACAGAAATTCAGGGATTGAAATACGTAGGTAAAAAACCGGTTCATTTTATCGGACTCAGCCACGACGGCGTACGTGATGTAGTTGCCCATGGCGGCATTTACACAACGCTGTTTGCTGGTGTGCAGATGGTCAGTCGCGGCGGCCCGTTGAATGAACTGGAATACTCTGAATTTGTCACAAAATTACGTGAAATTGCAGACAGATTAAATGCGCATCCCGATATTCCTGACATGAATCGTGTCATGTCGAATGCGCGTGACTTGCATCAGTTCGTGTCTGAGCACGATGCGCAACTCAGTGTAAATGTCATGAGCAACGGCGCGCCCTGGGCTGTCAGCACGCTGCTGGCGGCATTGGAGAAACAGGGATTTGATGTGCGGCCAGATGGTCGCCTGGTGATGCCTGACGGTGACGGTGGCAATCTGTTCACTTTGTCGACCAATGTCAGTGTCAGCGAAACAGTGACTGCGCGCCTGACCTTATTGCTGGACGTGCCTTGTGTCGCACCTTTGCGCGATGGTTTTGGTGCGATGGCAGCTTGTGCCAAATCGCTGGCGACACGGCTTGGTGGCACCGTTGTAGATGACGGTAATCAGCCAATCTCTAAGACCGCACTGGACGAAATCGCAGGACAGGTGAACGAATTTTATGCCGCCATGGCAGAGGCGGATATCGCAGCAGGATCAACTCGTGCTCAGCGCTTGTTTAGTTAGTTTTGGCAATATAGGATCAGTTTTTTCTGATTTTAAAAACGAATCCGCAATGAACCCGTAATACTGGTGCGCCTTCTAGACCAAAATGCCTCTGAAGGCCGCATCTAGTATGCGGATTCAGTTGTAAAAACTTCGAAAAATCCTGTAGTCGAGATGCAGCGTTATACCCGGCTGGCAAACCTGATACAGCGATATGTCATCGTGCGAGGTTTTAAAATTTTGCAATAAAATGACATGATGAGCTCGTGTATGGGCTTATTCAAAGTCTTCCTGTTTAAAGCTTCCTTATTCAACGGACAGTGCAGAATTTCTCTGCTTAATGAAAGTAGTTTCTCCGCAAAATGCAAAATGATTTCTTTGGTGATGCCTCATCCAATCAATCCGCCAGTCATCAACACCATGCCGATCTCACGATTAAAGCAGCAGCGCTGCGCGATGAATTAAACCGTTATGCGCATGCCTACTATGTACTCGATACCCCTACGGTGCCGGATTCTGAGTACGACAGGCTGTTTCAGGCTTTGCAAAGCTTAGAGCAAGAACATCCCGAATTGAAAACGCCGGATTCACCCACTTTGCGTGTTGGCGCTGCTCCTCTGCCTGAATTTACTCAGGTTCAGCATGCGACCTCGATGCTATCGCTGAATAATGGTTTTGAAAACGACGATATCGTAGCGTTTGATCGCCGTGTCAGCGAGGGACTGGACACGGCGCAAGTAGTTGAGTATGCCATTGACCTGAAGTTTGATGGTCTGGCGATTAATTTACGTTATGTCGATGGCATTTTTACGCAGGCAGCTACTCGCGGCGATGGTTTTACGGGAGAAGATGTAACGGAAAATATCCGCACCATACGTAGCATCCCTCTGCGTTTGACTACACCGCATCCACCTAAGTTGTTGGACGTGCGTGGCGAAGTTTTGATGTTTAAACAGGATTTTGAAAAACTCAATCAGCGTCAACGTGCCGCCGACGCGAAAGAATTTGCGAATCCACGCAACGCGGCAGCGGGTAGCTTGCGCCAGCTTGATTCTAAAATTACGGCGCAACGAAGTTTGCGTTTCTTTGCCTATGGTATCGGTTCGATGGAAGGGGCGGAGATGCCCTCGTCGCATCGTGCTTTACTCAGCTGGTACGAGCAGATGGGGATTCCCGTTTGTGATGAAAATGCGATTGTGCGTGGCGTCGATGCGTTGATTGCGTTCTATCAGCAGATCCAGCTCAAGCGTGACACCTTGCCTTACGATATTGATGGTGTGGTGTATAAGGTCAATTCGTTTGCGCAACAAGATAGTCTGGGTTTTGTCTCGCGTGCGCCACGTTTTGCGATTGCGCATAAGTTTCCTGCACAAGAGGCTTTAACCACCGTGCTGGATATTGAAGTGCAGGTTGGTCGCACCGGAGCAATCACGCCCGTCGCGCGCCTGGCGCCTGTGTTTGTCGGTGGTGTGACGGTGACCAATGCGACTTTGCACAATGAAGAAGAGGTGCATCGTAAAGATATCCGCATCGGGGATACGGTCTCGGTACGCCGGGCCGGCGATGTCATTCCGGAGGTGGTTGCCAGCGTCCTGGAGAAGCGTCCGGCGGATGCCCGCGAATTCCTGATGCCAACTGAATGCCCGGCCTGTGGGTCAACAATTGTTAAACCGGAGGACGAAGCCATTGCCAGATGCTCTGGTGGCTGGATAAAATGTGTTGCTCAAAGAAAAGGTGGCTTGTTCCACTTTGCGTCCCGCAAGGCGATGAATATTGATGGTGTCGGTGAGCAGTTGATTGATCAGCTGGTTGATAAACAGGTTGTGACGACGGCGGCTGACTTATATAAACTGGGACTGACTTCCTTGGTTGCGCTGGACAGGATGGCGGATAAGTCGGCGCAAAATATTCTGGCTGCGCTGGAAGTGTCCAAAGAGACGAGCTTTGCCCGTTTTATTTATGCACTGGGGATTCGCCATGTCGGTGAATCAACGGCGAAAGATCTGGCAGCGACTTTTGCAAACGCCGATGCGCTGATTGCGGCGACCGAAGAGCAGTTGCTGGCAGTATCCGATGTGGGGCCAGTGGTGGCAAAGTCGATATTGGCTTTTTTCGCTGACCCGCTGAATGTTGAGCTGGTTCAGCAATTACTGGCATCCGGCATACATTGGCCAGCCGTTGAGCAGAAAGAGGTCGGGTCGCAGCATTTGTTGGGATCGACTTTTGTGTTGACGGGAACTTTGCCAAGTTTGAGTCGCGATCAGGCAAGTGCGATGATAGAAAGTGCAGGTGGCAAAGTAGCTGGCTCTGTATCGAAAAAAACCAGTTATGTCGTAGCAGGTGATGACGCAGGTAGTAAATTAGTGAAAGCGCAGGAATTGGGTATCCCTTTACTGACCGAAGCAGAATTGCTTCAACTTTGTTCCAGGAAATAAAAATGAGAAAAATTAGAAAAGCGGTATTCCCTGTTGCTGGCCTAGGTAGCCGGTTTTTACCTGCCACCAAAGCGCAACCAAAAGAGATGTTGCCTATCGTCGATAAGCCATTGATCCAGTACGCGGTGGAAGAGGCCGTCGAGGCGGGTATCACCGAGATGGTATTCATTACCGGACGTGCGAAACGTGCGATTGAAGATCACTTTGACAAAGCCTACGAGCTTGAAAGCGAGCTGGAAGCGGCAGGCAAACAAGCTTTGCTCGATCTGGTGCGCAATGTAATCCCGAAAAATATTAACTGCATTTATATTCGTCAGCAGGCCGCTCTGGGTCTGGGGCATGCTGTGTTATGCGCCCGTCCGGTGATTGGTGATGATCCTTTCGCAGTGTTGCTGGCGGACGATTTGATGGATGCCGATGAGGGTTATCCGTCAGTGATGAAGCAAATGACGGAGCTATTCGAAGAGGAGGGCGGTAGCGTGATTGCAGTCCAGGACGTGCCACGTGAATTTACCCGTCAATACGGTATTGTGAGTGGTACCCCGTACAAGGATCGCGTAGAAAAAATGCATGGCATCGTAGAAAAACCAATGCCAGATGTCGCACCGTCAAATCTGGCGGTTGTAGGCCGCTATGTATTGTCCGGTCGCATTTTTAATTACCTGGAAAAACTGGGTAAAGGCTCCGGTGGTGAGATTCAATTGACGGATGGTATCGCCGCAATGCTCAAGGATTATCCGGTATATGCCTACCGTGCTGCGGCAACGCGCTATGACTGCGGTTCTAAACTTGGTTATCTGAAAGCTAGCGTTGCCTTGGGTATGAAGCACCCGGAAACTCGTGATGAATTCATCGAGTACCTGCGTTCGCTGAAAAACGTATAACGCAAATCTGGCATCATTGGAGTGACTACTAGATAAAGCCAAACGTCGTGATGACGTTTGGCTTTTTATTTGATTGTAGTAATGCAGTAAGATACTGCCGGGGCGGCTATATTGTTGTCAGATACTGTCGTCATAAGATGAAGATGAATGCTGGTGAAATCGCTATATAGGAGCAGAGAAAATGATTCATCCGATTTTAAAAATGGGTGATCCGCGATTGTTGCGGGTTGCCGAGCAGGTAAAGCAATTCAATACGCCAGAGCTGGATGCTTTGATCAAGGATATGTTTGAAACGATGATCGCTGCGAACGGTGCCGGTCTGGCAGCGCCGCAGATAGGGATCAACTTGCAACTGGTGATCTTCGGCTTTAAAGATAATCCACGTTATCCAGATGCGCCTAAAGTGCCGGAGACGGTGCTGCTGAACCCCGTCTTAACGCCACTCTCGGCTGATACGGACGATGCGTGGGAAGGCTGCTTGTCTGTTCCTGGCATGCGTGGTCTGGTACCGCGTTGGAGTCAATTGCGCTACGAGGGATTTGACCAGTTTGGCAATCGTATCAGTCGCGACGTCGATGGGTTTCATGCACGCGTGGTACAGCATGAATGTGATCATCTGAATGGCATTCTGTACCCGATGCGCATCAAGGATCTAAGTCAATTCGGTTTTACGGAAGTCTTATTCCCTGAGTTGGATCCGGATGACGATGACTGACTGGCAGTTTTTTATATAATACGCAGATGTTACGCAAACAAATCTGCCTATCACTATCTTCTGACGAATTAGCATACTCCCATGGTGTATTTTTGGAGCGCACTTTAAAACAGTGCGGATTAAGGCGATTTTTTAAAAATAATAGGGGAGTATCGGTAAAGTTCTTCAGAAGACTATATTAGAACTGCTCGTCATCCCGCAGATAACGCCATTGTCCTTCCGGTAAATTGCCTAACCTGACTTTACCGATGCGCACTCGTTTTAAGCCAATCACTTTTAATCCCACCATCTCGCACATGCGGCGAATCTGGCGTTTTTTTCCTTCGCGTAAAATGAATTTGAGCTGGTCTTCATTTTGCCAGGTGACTTTGGCGGGGAGTAATTTTTTGCCATCGAGAGTTAATCCAAAATTGAGCCGCCTTAACTCGGCGTCCGGCAAGACGCCTGGTTTGGTGTACTCAACCCGTACCAGATATTCTTTTTCGACGACGGTATCCTGACCGATCAAGTGCTTAGCGACCCGGCCGTCCTGCGTCAGGATCAGCAGGCCAACAGAGTCAATATCGAGGCGACCTGCGGGCACCAGGCTACGTAGTTGCGTCGGGTGAAACTGCGTATCTACGGCACATTCACTCCAGCGATTTTCTGCTTTGATCAGCGCGACTGCCGGTGTATAGCCGTCTTCGGCCTGACCACTGACATAGCCGACCGGCTTGTTGATCAGAATCGTCACGCGCTTCGATTGCTCTGCTGCTGCCTGGCGCTCTACTGACACTTTTTGTTCAGGAAAAACTTTGCTACCAAGTTCGGATACGACCTTGCCATCGACCCTGACCCAGCCACGGGCAATCCATTCATCTGCTTCGCGGCGGGAGCAGATGCCCAGTTCAGACATGCGTTTCGAGAGTCGTACCAGTTCAGTCATAAAAACAATCAATCAAATCAAATTAAATCAAAAAAACAAAATAATCCATGCCAAAAAATACGTAGTATTTTCAAATAAATGACACTTAAAAACAGTACTTAAATTCGTAATGCGTCTAATAGCTCCGCCTCAAATTGCAACTGATTTTTTGCACTTTGCAGCACCGCACCGTCGACCAGAAAAACGTCTTCAACCCGTTCGCCCAACGTCATGATTTTAGCCGTATATAAATTGATCTTGTATTTGGTTAAAACCGTGGCGATTGTGTAAAGCAGGCCGTTGCGGTCATTGGCTGAAATCGAGAGCAAAAAGTAGCGGCCTTTTTCATCAGGACGCAAGTCGACGCTAGGCACAATAGGGAAGGTGCGTGACATGCGCGATACGCGTCCGCGATTCGGTGGTGAGAGCGGCGTCTGTTGTGTCAATACGGCAGCAAGTTCATGCTCAATCAGTGTGATGATATCGCGATAGTTATTCGCAAAAGCAGGCTCAATCACCAGGAAGGTGTCGAGTGCATATCCGCCTTTTGTAGTATGAATTTTTGCGTCGAGAATGCCAAAATTCTTGCTGTCGAAGTAATTGCAAATCCGTGCAAACAGGTCAGCCTGATCGGGTACGTATACCGTGACTTGCAAACCTTCGCCGATTGGCGATAGCCTGCATTTCACCACCGGCGTGGGACTTTGAATTTTGTCATGCAATGATCTGGTTTGCCACGCAATATCTGAGGCATCATGCCGCAAAAAATAGGCCATATCGAGTTGCTGCCAAAGCGCTTCGTGCGCATCGGACGGTAAACCATACAGACGCAAGGCTTTTAGCGCATCTTCCTGGCGATTTTTCAGTTCTCGGTCCTTGGACGGCGCTTCGCCGCCTAGCACGCGCAAAGTGATGCGATACAAGTCCTCGAGTAACTTACCTTTCCACGCATTCCAGACTTTCGGACTGGTGCCGCGGATATCGGATACGGTCAGCAAATATAGCGCCGTGAGATGGCGTTCATCTTTGACCAGTTTAGCGAATGCCTGTACTACATCCGGGTCGGACAAATCTTGTTTTTGTGCGACTTGCGACATCGTTAAGTGATGCTGGACAAGGAAAATAATCAGCTCGGAATTGGCTTTGGAAATGCCGTGATCGAAGCAAAATTTCTTGGCATCGCTCATCCCTAAAACGGAGTGGTCGCCACCGCGTCCCTTGGCAATATCATGAAACAAGGCGGCGATATACAGGATCCAGTGCTGATTGAAATTTGCCATCAACTGACTGCAAAACGGATATTCGTGCGCATGTTCCGTCATCGTAAAGCGACGCAGATTGCGGACGACCATCAGTATGTGCTGATCGACTGTATAGGCGTGAAACAGATCATGTTGCATCTGCCCGATGATGCGGCGGAAGTTGGGTAAATAGCGACCCAGTACGCTCATCTGATTCATGCGGCGCAGGGCGTGAGTAATGCCTTGCGGCGATTGCAGAATCTGTAGAAACATTGCGCGATTAAAAATGTTGTGACGAAATCCTGCATCAATCGCGAAACGTGCATGCCACAACGCACGCGTGGTGCGTGCTGTCATCCCTTTCAGCTCGGGATGCTGCGCCATCAATAAAAAGATTTCCATAATCGCCGAAGGCGAGGTCTGGAAAGTATCGTCTTTGGCGATGTCGATCAAGCCATTGACCTCACTGAAATGCTCATTGATTGGTCGTGGAACGGAGGGCTGCGGAAAGAGGTTTGCTTCAATATTTTGCAGCAGAATCGTATTTAACTGTGTGACCGTTTTGGCAGCCCAGTAATAGCGCTGCATCAGATGTTCGCTTGCCCGACGTGATTCTGTGGTCTTGAATCCGAAGGTCTCAGCAATCGCTGTCTGGACGTCAAAAATTAAGCGGTCTTCGCGGCGACCTGCGTGGATGTGCAGACGGATGCGGATGTCTTTGAAGGCGCGCTCATTGCGCTTTAATTGGTGGGCTTCAGTCGCAGTCAGCAAGCCGCGTTCGGCAAGTTCTCGCCATGAGTTACCGAGATTGGCCGCTTTTGCCACCCATAAAATCACTTGCAGATCACGTAATCCGCCGGGACTTTCTTTGCAATTGGGTTCGAGGCTGTAAGCGGTGTCCTCGTACTTGGCATGGCGTTGCTGCAATTCCAGCATTTTTTCCTGAAAAAAATGCTGAGGATTCATATTCGCAGCGTAATTGGTCTGCATCTCTCGGAACAGTTTCCGGCTACCGGTGATGAGGCGTGCCTCTAATAAACTGGTTTTTACCGTGACATCAGCCTTAGCTTCCTCCATGCACTCATCGACAGTACGTATGCTGTGGCCGATATCGAGTCCGATATCCCAGAAGATTTGCACCAGATGCTCCAACTTCTCACGCATGGGCTTGTCTGGATGTTCCGATAGCAGAATTAATACATCTACATCGGAGTAGGGGAATAATTCCCCGCGTCCATAACCTCCAACCGCAACCAATGAGGTGGTGGCCGGGAAGGCGAATTTTTTCCAGATATTACTTAAAACCTGATCCACGTTACGACACAAATCGCGCAACAGGACTTCGGTTTTATGATTTTCTTTGAAAGTGGCAATGACTGCCTGTTGAGCCGCTTTGAGTTCTTCTTTGAACTCAAGAGCGGAGATGCTGGCAACTGTTGTTGCACTTGTCATCATGCAGGTGTGGCTTGAGCCTGAGCTGCCAGGATAAAATCTGGCGGTGGCGGAGAACCTGCGGATAAAGTCAGAACTTCATAGCCGGTTTCAGTAACGAGAACAGTATGTTCCCATTGCGCTGACAAGCTGCGGTCTTTGGTTTTAATTGTCCAGCCGTCACCCATTTCACGAATATCGCGACGACCGGCATTGATCATCGGTTCAATCGTGAAGATCATGCCTGGAACCAGTTCTTCTAATGTGCCCGGGCGGCCATAGTGCAATACCTGCGGCTCTTCATGAAAGACCTTGCCGATGCCGTGACCACAGAATTCGCGCACCACGCTGTAGCCAGCTTTCTCGGCATGTTGCTGAATGATGAAGCCGATGTCGCCAAGATGATTGCCTGGCTTAACTTTAGAAATGCCAAGCCACATACATTCATAGGTAATCTCGTTGAGACGTTTTGCCAGAATTGACGGTTCTCCTACCAAGAACATGCGGCTATTGTCACCGTGGTAGCCATCTTTAATGACGGTAATGTCAAGATTGACCACATCGCCGCTTTTCAATACCTTGTCGCCCGGAATACCATGACAAATGACATCATTCACTGAAGTGCAGATGGCTTTAGGGTAGGGGGTATAGCCTGGAGGGCAGTAATTCAGCGGCGCAGGAATGGAGCCTTGTACGTTCAGCATGTATTCATGACACAATCTGTCGAGTTCGCCCGTAGTGACGCCGACTTTCACGAAAGGTGTGATGTAGTCGAGAACCTCAGAGCCGAGGCGGCCTGCAACGCGCATTCCGGCGATGTCTTCAGGGGTTTTGATAGAAATAGATGTCATGCTGAGCCAAATAAGGTGATTTCTGATAGGACTCAATTATAGACGAGGCAAGTCTTGCTTGCTGGGAGTTCATTTGACTCTTGAATCAAGTCGCATTTTCGTAGTAGAATAGATGGTTAGCTTGGATGAGTTCTAAGTTGATGGTAGTAAAATTATTAAATTTATATTGATTAATGCACGAATCTGTCCGACAAGGGTGTCTGAAATTTTTCGGATCACTGGCTGGATTCAAGACCTAACCCTGGAGTTATTATGTCTGTAACAATGCGTGAAATGCTGGAAGCCGGCGTCCATTTTGGTCACCAAACCCGTTTTTGGAATCCAAAAATGGCACCGTTTATCTTCGGTCACCGCAACAAGATTCATATCGTCAACCTGGAAAAAACTCTGGGTATGTACCAAGAGGCGATGAAGTACATCCGTCAATTGTCCGCTAATCGCGGCACTATTCTGTTGGTTGGTACTAAGCGTCAGGCTCGCGATATCATGGCTGCTGAAGCGCAACGCGCTGGCATGCCTTATGTTGATCAGCGCTGGTTGGGCGGTATGCTGACTAACTTCAAAACTGTTAAAACATCGATCAAGCGTCTGAAAGACATGGAAGCTTCTGTTGAAGACGGTTCTGTAGAAAAGTTGAGCAAAAAAGAAGCGCTGATGTTTCAGCGTGAAATCGTTAAATTGCAGAAAGCAATCGGCGGTATTAAGGATATGGGCGGCATTCCTGACGCAATTTTCGTGGTTGACGTTGGCTACCACAAAGGTGCGATCACTGAAGCTGCTAAATTGGGTATCCCGGTTATCGGCGTGGTTGATACTAACCACTCTCCAGAAGGTGTTACTTACGTCATTCCTGGTAATGATGACTCCTCCAAAGCGATCGCTCTCTACGCTCGTGGCGTTGCTGATGCGATTTTGGAAGGTCGTGCGAATGCAGTGAATGAAGTCTTGGAAGCGGTAAAGCCAAGTTCTGATGAGTTCGTTGAAGTAGAAGATCAGGCGTAACTGCAGGATACTTCGCTAAGTTCACAAGCGTAAAGCAAGTAAAAGGGGGCAACAGTCGTTCGCCCCTTTTTTTAAATAAATTTTGATGACGGCGCCCATTTGGTGCTACTGAATTAGGAGAAAAACATGGCGGCGATTACAGCAGCGATGGTAGGCGAATTGCGTGCGAAGACAGATGCACCAATGATGGAATGCAAAAAAGCATTGACAGAAGCTGAAGGCGATATGGATCGTGCGGAAGAGTTGCTGCGCGTTAAGTTGGGCAGCAAAGCATCTAAAGCAGCATCACGTATTACTGCAGAAGGCGTAGTAGCAACACACATCATCGGTAACGTTGGTGCAATGGTTGAAGTTAACTGCGAAACAGATTTCGTGACAAAAAATGATGACTTCATTGCTTTGGTCAATACATGCGCAAGATTGATTGCTGAACATAACCCGGCAGACGTTGCTGCATTGTCAGCATTGCCACTCGAAGGCGGTACAGTTGAATCCGTACGTGCTGCGTTGATCGGTAAAATCGGCGAAAACATGTCTATCCGCCGTTTCGTTCGTTTCAATACAGAATCAAAACTGGCTGCCTATTTGCACGGCACCCGTATCGGTGTTGTCGTTGATTTCAATGCTGCTGATGACCAGGTTGGTAAAGACGTAGCGATGCATATTGCTGCAATGAAGCCAGTATCTTTGTCCGCAGAACAAGTTCCAGCAGATCTGATCGAAAAAGAACGTTCTGTAGCGTCACAAAAAGCGGCAGAATCTGGCAAGCCAGCAGATATCGTTGCTAAAATGGTCGACGGTTCTGTACAGAAATTCCTGAAAGAAGTGTCCTTGTTGAATCAGACATTCGTTAAAAACGACAAGCAAACTGTCGAGCAAATGTTGAAAGCAGCAAATGCTTCTGTCAAATCTTTCACGATGTATGTTGTCGGTGAAGGTATCGAGAAGAAGCAGGACGATTTCGCCGCAGAGGTGGCCGCTCAGGTCGCAGCAGCAAAACAGGCGTAAGCAAAAAAGCGGGCCGAAAGGCCCGTTTTTTTAAGTCTTGGCTTGTAGGAATTGCATTATTGGAATGGCATTATCTATGCGCCAATAATAGAAAATATTGTTTAGCGCAAACCGCTGGCAAAATTTTTTGTAAGTAGTTTTATTAATTGATCTCACATCCGAAGGAGTCCAGAACGTGACTAAACCAGCATACAAACGTGTCCTGTTAAAACTCTCTGGTGAGGCCTTGATGGGAGATGATCCCTTCGGCATTAATCGCGCAACAATAGAGCGCATGGTTGCTGACGTCGCTGAAGTTTCGCGCATGGGCGTCGAGCTGGCCATTGTGATCGGTGGCGGCAATATTTTCCGAGGTGTAGCGCCAGGCGCGCAGGGCATGGACAGAGCAACTGCCGACTATATGGGGATGCTGGCAACCGTCATGAATGCGCTGGCATTGTCTGATGCAATGCGTCAGGTCGGACTGACTTCCCGTGTCATGTCCGCGATCGCAATTGATCAGGTCGTTGAGCCTTATGTCCGCCCGAAAGCCTTGCAGTATCTGGAAGAAGGTAAAGTAATTGTGTTTGCTGCCGGTACAGGCAATCCTTTCTTCACGACAGACACGGCTGCTGCTTTGCGCGGTTCAGAAATCGGCGCGGAAATCGTCCTGAAGGCCACTAAGGTTGACGGCGTATACACCGCAGATCCAAAGAAAGATCCTTTGGCAACACGTTATTCAACGATTTCTTTTGACGAGGCAATTTCTCGTCATTTGCAGGTGATGGATGCGACCGCATTCGCTTTGTGCCGCGATCAAAAATTGCCGATTAAAGTATTTTCTATTGTTAAGCCAGGTGCGTTGAAAAACGTTATTCTGGGTGCAGACGAAGGTACCCTGGTACACGTATAATTTCTCGTTTGGCACGACGCATTGGCGGTGCTAAGTTGATAGCTTGATGTTGAGGAGGACGGCATGACCGTTGCAGATGTAAAGAAAAATACTGAACAGAGAATGCAGAAGTCGATCGAGACACTGAAATCTGATTTGTCCAAAGTTCGTACTGGCCGTGCTCATACGGGCATTCTTGATCATGTTCAGGTCGATTACTATGGTACGGCGACACATATTACCCAAGTTGCTAATGTCACCTTAATCGATGCACGTACGATTGGTGTCCAGCCTTGGGAAAAGAAAATGATCTCGGCAGTTGAAAAGGCTATCCGTGATGCAGATCTGGGTCTGAATCCATCGACTCAGGGCGACATGATTCGCGTGCCAACACCGCCTTTGACGGAAGAGCGTCGTAAAGAGATGGTGAAGCTGGTCAAGACCGAAGGTGAAGATGCGAAAATTGCTGTCCGTAACATTCGCCGCGATGCTAATGAGTCTCTGAAAAAGCTCTTGAAAGATAAGGCTTGCTCTGAAGATGACGAGCGTCGTGCACAAGATGATGTACAGAAATTGACTGATAAATTCGTCAGTGAAGTAGATAAACTGCTTGCTGAAAAAGAAAAAGAAGTGCTGACCGTATAGATCGGTTCGCAGTTTCTTGCTCTGATCCACATTAGACTGATGATCTTGGTGTAATGTGGATAAGAATTATTTCATTCTGGATATACATGGCTCATCATAGTTCTACAAAAGAAATTCCAGCGATCAGTAATGTTCCTAAGCACATCGCCATCATTATGGATGGTAATGGTCGCTGGGCAACTAAGCGCTTTTTACCGCGTGTGGCTGGTCATGTGAAGGGCGTAGAAGCCGTCAGAGGTATTGTTGAAGCATGTATCAATCGTGGGGTTGATTATCTGACCTTATTTGCTTTCAGCTCCGAAAATTGGCGTCGCCCTGCCGATGAAGTTTCTTTGCTGATGCGTTTGTTTGTCACGGCATTGGAAAAAGAAGTCGCAAAAATGCATGCGAATAATATTCGCCTGAAGGTTGTCGGTGACCTGAGTCGTTTTGATGCGCAGTTGCAAAAAATGATACAAGTCGCCGAAACCAAAACAGCAAGCAATTCAGGATTGACTGTGACAATTTGCGCAAATTATGGCGGTCGCTGGGATGTAGTGCAGGCGTTTAATCGAATGATGACAGAGACCTCGCTTGTCGGTCCCATTGATGAAGATCAACTGGCACCATATTTATCAATGGCTTATGCACCAGAGCCGGATTTATTTATTCGTACTGGTGGCGAAACCAGGATATCGAATTTTTTACTCTGGCAGTTGGCATATAGCGAACTGTATTTCACGGATACCTACTGGCCTGATTTTGATGCTTCAGCGCTGGATACGGCGATTACCTCCTATCAAACAAGAGAACGTAGATTTGGCCGGACCAGTGCGCAATTGGCTGGACAAACATCGTCATAACTCCCAGGCAAATGCATGCTTAAAACTCGTGTCATCACGGCGCTTTTACTCTTGGCAGTATTGTTGCCCATCCTGTACTTAGGAAATTTTGTCGCATTTGCGATTGTGGTGACACTGTTTTTTGCGGCGGCGATGTGGGAAAACCAACGTCTGTTTGGCAAGCCTGCTCCCATCGTACTGGCGGGAATCTGGACCATTCTATTTGCAGGCATACTAATCACCCGCGTTGCATTCTCAGAGCTCATGCTGTTCGCCTTGTGCACGGCATTCTGGATAGCGAAATTGGTGCCGTCGCTGGCTTTAGGTCTTCCTGCTCCCGATCACAAGCTTGGTAATGCTCTGATTAGTGGTATGTACAGCGCCTCTATTTTTGCCTGTTTTATTGCGATTATCAGTTTATTTAATCACTCACCTCTTTTTTTACTGTCTGCTATGGCGATCGTCTGGGTGGCAGATATCGGCGCCTATTTTTCTGGCAAGGCATTTGGTAAGCATAAGCTGGCACCAAGCATTTCGCCAGGAAAGTCCTGGGAGGGCGCAATTGGCGGTTGGATTGCAGTACTCTTGACAGGATTTGCGGCAACTCAGATACCATTTCTGAACGACACCTTGCCAGTAAAGATTTTTGTAGCTTTCGGCTGGATTGGTTTCGCCGCGATCATGACGGTATTGACAGCGGGTAGTGTGATCGGGGATTTATTTGAGTCTTCATTAAAGCGTCGTGCCAGCATGAAGGATAGCAGCGCTTTGTTGCCAGGTCATGGTGGTGTACTTGATCGTATTGATGCGCTTATCCCCGTGTTGCCACTTGCTGCTTTGTTCAATATTTGGTTCAGATAATGTCATCCGTACAGACTATTTGTGTTCTCGGCTCTACCGGCTCGATCGGGGTTTCTACTTTAGACGTTATTGCACGGCACCCGGATCGCTATCAAGTTTTTGCACTAACTGCGCATAGCCAGGTAGTGAAACTCGCACAGCAGTGTGAGCAATTCAGTCCCCAGGTGGCAGTAGTCGGTTCTGCAGCGGCAGCAACAGAATTGCAGGTTCTGCTCAAAGAAAAAAAATTAATGACCCAGGTCTTGTACGGCCCGCAAGCCTTATGTGATGTTGCGTCTGCCAGCGAGTGCAATACGGTAATGGCGGCCATTGTCGGCGCAGCAGGTTTGCCAGCGTCACTGGCGGCGGCAAAGGCGGGTAAAAAGGTCTTGCTTGCTAATAAAGAGGCACTGGTCATGTCTGGTCAGCTCTTTATTAACGCGGTCACGGACAGCGGTGCCGTATTGTTGCCGATTGATAGCGAGCACAATGCAATTTTTCAATGTCTGCCGTTTAATTATGGCCGGCAAGCACAGGCTCATGGCATCAGTAAAGTGATACTCACCGCATCTGGCGGGCCGTTTTTGAACCGTAGTCTTGAATCTTTGTCGGATGTGACGCCGGATGAGGCCGTTGCCCATCCAAACTGGGTCATGGGTAGAAAAATTTCCATCGACTCTGCAACGATGATGAACAAAGGCTTGGAAGTCATCGAAGCGCATTGGTTATTCGCAACGCCAGCCGACCAGATTGATGTACTGATACACCCGCAAAGTGTGATCCACTCCATGGTGTCATATGAGGATGGTTCGGTACTTGCACAGCTTGGTAATCCTGATATGCGCACGCCGATTGCCTATGGACTGGCTTATCCTGAGCGGATTAATTCAGGCGTGGCACCATTGGATCTGGTCAAAATTGCGAAATTGAATTTTGAAGCGCCGGATTTTTCTCGCTTCCCTTGTCTTTCCCTGGCCTATGCAGCCTTGAGGGCAGGGCAGACCGCATCAATTATTCTGAATGCGAGTAATGAGATTGCTGTGCAGGCATTTCTAGATGGCAAAATCGGCTTCAGAATGATTGATCAGATTATTGCTCGTGTTATGGATAAGATTGCGCTATCTGTCGCAGACGATATTGATAGCGTCCTTGAGTGCGATAGGGTGACGCGCAGAGTGACTTCCTCCCTGATCGCATCATGAGCCAGTTACCTAGCTTCTTGCAAACTTTACTAGCATTTGGTTTTGCTTTGGGTCTGCTAGTCATTATTCACGAGTTTGGTCACTATGCAGTCGCCCGTTTGTGCGGAGTGAAAGTACTGCGATTTTCTGTCGGTATGGGCAAGGTGATTTACTCCAGAAGGCTAGGCGCTGATCAAACGGAATGGGCAATCTCTATTTTGCCTCTGGGCGGCTACGTCAAAATGCTGGATGCCAGAGATCAGGATATTAGTTCCTTATCTGAGCAGGAATTGAAGCGGGAATTTTGTCGTCAATCTGTCTGGAAGCGGATTGCCATCGTTGCTGCGGGTCCGGTCGCCAATTTCTTGTTGGCGGTATTACTTTTTTCCGGACTTTATATTCACGGCGTATCTGAGCCTGTCAGTAAAATCCGGGTTCCGTCAATCCAGTCTCAAGCATATATGGCGGGCCTGCGTCATGGCGATATTATCGTTAGTGTGAATGGTGATGCGATACAGACGTACTCGGAGTTACGCTGGAAGTTATTGCAATTAGGTTTAGAAAAAAAGAATGCTCAAATTGGTATTAACAGGGAGAGTGCTGATAAAGGTGCGCTGGTAGACAAACGAGTATTTGAGCTGCCGCTGTCGCAACTAAATAATAAGGATCTCGAAGGGGATTTTTTAGGCAAACTCGGATTTTCAGTCGCACGGCCTCCTGCCATTTTAAATGTGGTCGTTGCTGATGGTCCGGCCATGCGCGCTGGATTGCAGGAGCAGGACCAGATTTTGGAGATTGACGGTAAACCCTTATTGGATGGACTGGAATTTACTGAGATAGTGAATGCTTCTGCGAATAAGCGTCTTCAGCTTCTGGTGAAGCGTGGTGAACGAATTTTTGAACTCGGTGTCACACCAGAGGCAGAAACACTGAACGGCACGCTGATAGGGCGCATCAAAGTTCAGATGATGCTGTCGCCAGAGATGGTGCAGGTGGATAGCAATATTGTCGAGGCGATTGTAAAAGGGAGTAAAAAAACCTGGGATACCAGCATGCTGACTTTTAAAATGCTGGGGAAAATGTTGACTGGGGATATTTCTTTAAAGAATATTACAGGGCCAATCACCATCGCGGATTACGCAGGACAAACCTCTCGCACCGGTGTAGTCAGCTACTTAAGTTTTATTGCATTAATTAGTATCAGTCTTGGCGTCATGAATTTGCTCCCTATACCTGTGTTGGATGGGGGACATTTGTTGTATTATTCGCTGGAAGTTTTGACAGGAAAACCTGTATCAGAGCGCTTCGGTGAGATAGCACAGCGTGCAGGCGTGGCCTTGTTGATGGCCTTGATGGCGGTGGCTTTTTTTAATGACATTACAAGACTAATGTCATAATGCGCAGTTAAAGCAAACTATGCTGCTGGTTGCCGATCTTTCCGGTAGAAATTTAAGATTAAATAACACCCAATGAAATTACATATCGAGCACCTTACTTTGTCAAATTCTTTGCCTACTTTACGACGCCATGTATTGGCATTAGCTGCTTTGGCCCTGTGTTCAGGAAGTGCGATGGCAATTGAGCCATTTACAGTGAAGGACATCCGTGTTGAGGGGATACAAAGAACTGAAGCCGGAACCGTTTTTACCTACTTGCCTGTTCGCGTGGGTGAAGTATTTGATGATGCGAAAAGTGTGACCGCAATCAAATCTTTGTATGCAACTGGTTTTTTCAAGGATGTACAAATTGAAGTGCAAAGCGGTGTATTAGTTGTTTTGCTTGAAGAGCGGCCGTCTATCGCCAGTGTTGATTTCACCGGCACCAAAGAATTTGAGAAAGATGCCCTGATCAAGGCGTTGAAAGACATCGGCGTTGGCGAAGCAAAGATTTTTGATAAAGCGACGGTTGACCGCGCGGAGCAAGAGCTTAAGCGTCAATACCTGTCAAAGGGCTTATACGGCGTCAAAATAACGACCACGATCACGCCAATTGAGCGCAATCGCGTCAATGTGACATTCGCAGTAGAAGAGGGTGATATTGCCCGTATTGCGCAGATCAACCTGATCGGCAATAAAGCGTTTTCGGATAGCGAATTACGTGAACTGCTTGCCTTAACCACGCCTGGTTGGTTTAGCTGGTACACCAAAGCTGATCAGTATTCAAAGCAAAAGTTATCCGGTGATATTGAGACCTTAAGATCTTTTTATCAAAATCGTGGTTATCTGGAAATGCAAATCGAATCGACGCAAATTTCCATTACTCCGGATAAAAAAGACATTTACATCACCATCAATATTATCGAAGGTGATAAATACACAGTATCAGATATCAAACTCGAAGGTGAAACTTTAGGTCGTGAAGAGGAACTGAAATCTTTATTGCTACTTAAGAAAAACGATATTTACAATGCGGCGCGCCTGACGGAGAGTACCAAGCGTATTTCTGAGCGTATGGGTAATTTCGGTTATGCATTTGCGAACGTTAACGCCAATCCTTTGCTGGACAAAGAAAAGAAGGAAGTTGCCTTCACTATCTTTGTAGATCCTGGTAAGCGCGTCTATGTTCGACGCATCAATCTGGCCGGTAATACCCGGACGAGAGATGAAGTGATTCGTCGTGAGTTCCGTCAATTTGAAGGTTCCTGGTATGACGGTGAAAAAATTAAAATTTCCCGTGATCGCGTAGATCATCTGGGTTATTTTAAGGATGTCAATCTTGAGACACCGGAGGTGCCAACCAGTGTTGATCAGGTCGATGTGAACCTGACGATCACTGAAAAACCTACCGGTAATATTTTGCTGGGCGCAGGCTATTCCAATGCTGAAAAGTTGACCTTAACCGGTTCTATTCAGCAGGCAAATGCGTTTGGTAGTGGTGATACGATCGGCTTAGATATTAATACTAGCCGACAAAATCGTACGATTGCGGTGTCGCATACAGATCCTTACTTTACCGATGATGGCGTGAGTCGTAGTTTTGACTTGTACTTGCGTACAACACGTCCGATTATCGGTAGCTATGGTGACTACAAGATCCAGACCACAGGTGGCAACCTTCGTTTCGGTGTCCCGTTCTCAGAAATTGATACTGTATTCTTCGGCTTAGGATTTGAGCGTACGAATGTTCAAACATATATTGGTAGTCCGAGCCGCTATTTGCAGTATGTTGCAGATTACGGTGATGGCGTTAAAGATAGAACCTCTGCTTTGTATGGTATCGGTAATGCGGTAACTAACTCGTTTCCTTTAACGGCTGCATGGCAAAGAGATAGCCGCGATAGTGCAATTACGCCATCAATTGGCCAATACAAACGAGCTAATATTGAATTGGCCGCAGTCGGTAACTTTAAATATTATCGTGCAATTTATAATCAGCAATACTTTAAACCCATCTATCGCTCCATTGTCTTGGCGATGAACGGTGAGTTTGATTATGGCCACGGCCTAGGCGGTAAACCTTACCCTTTATTTAAAAACTTCTACGCTGGTGGTATCGGTTCGGTGCGCGGCTATGAGCCGTCATCTTTGGGCAGCAAGGATCCGAATGGCGATTCTTTAGGTGGTGCAACTAGGTTAATCGGTAATATCGAATTACAATTGCCATTTCCTGGCGCAGATAAGTCTCTGAGATGGTTTACTTTTATTGACGGCGGCAATGTATTTGATGAAGGTCAAAAAATACGTGTTAGTGATCTGAGATACTCTGCAGGTATGGGAATTAGCTGGATTTCTCCGGTAGGTCCGTTAAAATTGAGTATTGGCCGTGCTTTGAATGCGAAACCTGAAGATAAGAAACAGGGTTTCCAATTCCAGTTAGGTACTGGTTTCTAAGCGTAATGCTTGCTTTTATGTACTTGTTCTAAATTGTTTTAGTTTGTTTTTCGGAGAATATTTTGAGTCAACTTACTACCCCGTCCAAATTGTTGCAACGCCTGATGGTTTGTGCGGCTTGTTTTGTCAGCGTTGCTCAAGTTCATGCACAGGACTCAAAGGTCGCAATTTTTGATTCGCAACGGGTCATGCGCGAATCGGGTCCTGCTAAAGCAGCAGAAGAGAAAATCAAACTGGAATTCTCCAAGCGCGGCAAGGAGCTAGATGATTTTGGCAACAAAATCAAAACTTTAGCCGAGAAATTAGAAAAAGATGCACCAGTGATTTCTGAAGCTGATCGTATCAAACGTCAGCGTGAACTAGCTGATCTGGACCAGGATTTCAAACGTAAACAGCGTATCTTCAATGAAGACTTGAATCAGCGTAAAAATGAAGAAATTGCTGCTCTGGTCGATCGTGCCGTGAAAGCGGTCAAGCAAATCGCGGAAGCGGAAAAATACGATATCGTTTTACAAGATGCCGTTTACTTCAATCCACGCGTTGACATCACAGACAAGGTACTCAAAGCCTTATCCAAATAAATAATGACCACCATTAGCATTCGGCTGGGGGAATTGGTCGATCGCTTCGGTGGTCAATTAATTGGTTCCCCCGATCTTTGTGTCACAGGCATTGCCCCTCTTAGCGATGCTGGCTCAGATCAGCTCAGTTTTCTCTCCAATTCAAAATTACGTGGACAGGTTGCTTTATCCAAGGCTGCGGCACTGATTGTGTGCGCTCAAGATCATACGGGTCTGGCAGACTCGTATTCTGGTGCATTCGTCCTCGTGGATAATCCCTACGTCCAATTCGCCCGCGTAGCGCAATATTTCGCCAGCTTACATGCGATTCCTCCTGAGACCGGCATTCATCCTGGTGCGTCAGTCAGTCCGTATGCTCACGTTGATCCGACAGCCTCGATTGGTTCTCACGCGACTATTGAAGCAGAGGCAGTAATCGGAGCGCATACCGTGATCGGTGCCGGTTGCTTTATCGGTCGGGGTGCCAGTGTTGATGCGCATAGCCTGATTCATCCTAATGTCACTATTTACGATTATTGTAGTATCGGGTTGCGCGCCATCGTACATTCAGGTGCAGTGATCGGTGCGGATGGATTTGGTTTTGCGAATGAACGTGGTAACTGGATCAAAATTCCGCAGACAGGGCGGGTTCTGATTGGCAATGATGTCGAAATCGGTGCCAATACAAGTATTGATCGTGGTGCCCTGGCAGATACGGTGATCGAAGATGGTGTAAAGCTCGATAATCAGATTCAGATCGGTCACAATTGCCATATCGGTGCACACACAGCCATGGCTGGCTGCGTCGGCGTTGCAGGGAGTGCCAGGATAGGCAAACATTGCACGTTTGGTGGCGCGGCGATGGTATTGGGACATTTGAATATTGTTGATAATGTCCATATCTCTTCCGGCAGCCTGGTCACCCGGTCGATTTTAGAGCCTGGTCAGTACACCGGTTTTTATCCATTGGCAAAAAACGCGGATTGGGAAAAAACAGCATCCATCGTGCGTAATTTAAGCAGCATGCGCGAAAAAATTCGACAATTAGAAAAAATAATTAAAACGCTCACAGAGAAGTCATCATGAATACCCTTGATATTAATCAGATTAAACAGTACCTCCCGCATCGTTATCCTATGTTGTTAGTTGATCGCGTTTTGGATTGGGAAAGCGGTAAACGCATTACAGCAATCAAGAACGTGACGGCGAATGAAGAGTTCTTCAACGGGCATTTTCCTAACAAGCCGGTCATGCCGGGTGTGCTGATGATAGAAGCGATGGCACAGACTGCGGCGATTCTTTCTTTCCTGACGATGGACCAAAAGCCGGATGAAAACACGATTGTGTACTTTCTGGGTATTGACGGCGCGCGCTTCAAGCGTCCGGTCGAGCCGGGTGACCAGTTGAAAATTGAAGTGGAAATTCTGCGTATCGCACGTGGCATCTGGAAGTACCAGGCGAAAGCGACCGTCGATGGTCAGTTGGCCGTAGAAGGCGAATTGATGTGCACGATGCGTTCCGCAACTGACGCAACAACGGCGGCATAAAATGTCTATCCATTCAACCGCACTGATTGATCCTAAGGCTCAACTCGACAGTACAGTTGAGGTTGGTGCTTATTCCATTATCGGGCCGCATGTCCGCATTGACTCCGGTACCAGGATCGGGCCACATGTTGTCATCGATGGTCATACGACGATCGGCAAAGATAATCATTTTCATGCGTATTCTTCGATCGGCGGACCGCCTCAGGATAAGAAATATGCAGGTGAAGTCACTTACCTTGAAATCGGCGACAGAAACCTGATCCGTGAGTTTTGTACTTTTAATTGCGGTACGGTGCAGGACAGGGCAGTTACGCGGGTTGGCAGTGATAACTGGTTTCTTGCCTATGTCCACATCGCACATGATTGCACTGTTGGCAACCATACGATTTTTTCAAATAATGCCGCTTTAGCAGGTCATGTCGAGGTCGGCGACTGGGTCATCATGAGCGGCTTTTCTGCCGTACATCAGTTTTGTAAAATTGGTGCTCATGCCTTCGTTGGTATGAATACCAGCCTGACCCAGGATGTGCCACCGTTCGTACTGTTGTCCGGTAATCCGGCACAAGCGCATGGTGTTAATCTGGAAGGCTTGAAACGTCGAGGCTTCAACCGTGAGCAGCTCAATGCGATTCGTCAATCCTACAAATTAATTTATAAATCAGGCTTGACACTCGAAGAAGCAAAATCTGCTCTTGAGCAGCAACAAGTGGGCATGGCCGATGAGGTTGCCGCGCAGGTCAAATCGATGCGCGACTTTCTTGATGCCTCTACACGCGGCATTGTCCGCTAAATTCAGCACGTGTCGACTCGCCCTATCATCGCGATGGTTGCCGGAGAAACTTCCGGCGATATGCTGGCTAACCGCATGCTATCTGGCTTACGACCAAAAATACCTGATGCTTTGATGCATGGAATTGGTGGCCCGCGGATGGCAGAATTTGGCTTTGTGAACGACTGGCCCATGGATAAGCTATCCGTGCGAGGTTTGTTTGAGGTGTTGGCGCATTACCGCGAAATCAGCGGCATACGCAAGCAATTGCGTGAGCAGCTACTGATTGAAAAGCCGGATATTTTCATTGGTGTAGATGCCCCAGATTTTAATCTCGACTTGGAGATCCAATTAAAGCAGGCAGGCATTCCGACCATGCATTACATCAGTCCATCAATCTGGGCATGGCGTGGTGCGCGGATAAAAAAAATTGCTGAAGCGGTTTCCCACATGCTGGTCGTATTCCCCTTCGAGGAGCAGATTTACCGCGATGCCGGGATTCCTGCAACCTATGTCGGCCATCCACTTGCGCAAGTGATTCCTTTGCACATTGATGTTGCTTCAGCGCGTGACGAGCTGGGCTTCCCTCATGATGCAAGGATAGTCACGATCTTGCCGGGTAGTCGTATTTCGGAAATCAAATACAATACTGTTGCGTTCATTTCGGCTGCAAAAATTCTTTGTGAACGCGATCCGCAATTGCAGATTGTCGTGCCGATGGCAGGTTCGAAACAGCGCAGTTATTACATTAAATTAGTTGTGCAGGCCAAACTTGAGGGCGTGCCGGTTTTGCTGATTGATGGTAAATCGCATGTGGCGATTGCCGCTGCAGATGCTGTCCTGGTCGCCTCTGGCACAGCCTCACTGGAAGTTGCATTATTTAAAAAACCGATGGTCATCGCCTACAAAATGATGGAGGCTTCATGGCAGATATTGCGCCACATGGGTTACCAGCCCTGGATAGGGTTGCCAAATATTCTTGAGCGTGACTTTGTCGTGCCGGAATTTTTGCAAAGTGCGGCGACTCCCGAAGCCTTAGCTGATGCGCTGTGGAAGCAATTGAACGACGCCAGCTTGTGTGATCGCCTCAAGCAACGCTTCACGGATATGCATCAGACGCTCTTGCGCGATACGGCGGAACTCTCTTCTAATGCAGTGCTCGATCTGATTGCACAAAGCAAAAAATAATCCACTCTCTGTTGATATGCTGACTTGCTCATTTTTGGATGCGCTGCATTGAGCAAGAGATTCGACTATGCTAGATCTTAGTAATTCCATTCAATTCAATTCAATCTCATCCATTGCTTTCTTATGTACATCGATTCTCATTGCCACATCAATTTCCCCGAACTCGCTGAGCGGATGCCTGAGATTATGGCGAAGATGGTCGAGAACGGTGTCACGCATGCCTTATGTGTTTCCGTCGATTTGCCGGATTTTCCGCAGGTGTTGGCTCTGGCTGAAGCCTATTCGCACATCTATGCGTCAGTTGGTGTGCATCCTGATTATGAAGATACGGAAGACCCAAGCGCGGAGCAATTACTTGCCTTGTCTCAGCATCCTAAAATTATTGCTATTGGTGAAACCGGACTTGATTACTTCCGACTTAAAGGTGATCTTGAGTGGCAGCGTGAGCGCTTCAGGCAGCATATTCGCGCGTCCAGACTTAGTCGCAAACCCTTGATCATCCACACCAGAGCCGCTTCCGAAGACACGATAAGAATTATGCAGGAAGAGGGCGCTGGCACGGATCAGGGTGGCGTTGCTGGCGTCATGCACTGCTTCACTGAATCACTTGAGGTGGCTGAGGCAGCGATTGCCATGGGGTTTTATATTTCCTTCTCCGGGATTTTGACATTTAAGAGTGCCAGGGATTTGCAGGCAGTCGCACGTGCCTTGCCTCTGGAACGTATCCTGATCGAGACGGATTCTCCTTACCTCGCGCCGGCACCCCATCGCGGCAAAATGAATGAGCCTGGCTTTGTCCGTCATGTAGGAGAATTTTTGGCAGACTTAAAAGGTATTCCGCTTAAGCAGGTACAGGAAGTGACCTCGTCCAATTTTTTCACATTATTCAATCTGTCCCATTGATCATTGCTAGTGATTACGCTATCTATGGACTTGTTCAAACCGTTTTTGCATTATTTTTCTCATCATTTACATAAGATATCGGTCTTTAAATTGATCGCTATGTTGGTGATTGTCGCAGGATGTAGCTTCATATCGCCCGCTTATGCTGACGCCTATGATGATTTGATCGTCGCAGTAAAATTTGATGACATCGACGTCGTTAATTCATTGCTGACTAAAGGCATTGATCCAAATTCAGTCGAAGCAACTCGTGGTGAGACCATCTTAATGCTGGCATTGCGCGAGCATTCTCAAAAGGTATTTGAAACGCTGCTAAAGCAGTCCGAGATTAAACTCGATGCTAGAGCTAATAATGGCGATACCGCAATCATGCTTGCCTGCTTTGAAGAGAATGCGCTGGCCGTCAAACAGCTCATTGATGCCGAGGCGCAAATTAACCAACCAGGCTGGACTGCCTTGCATTACGCTTCTGCTAAAGGCAATGTAGAGATCATCACCATCTTGCTCGATCAATCAGCTTATATCGATGCGGCGTCGCCCAATGGCACGACGCCGCTGATGATGTCTGTGCGTTCAGGCAAATTGGATGCAGTAAAATTTTTGCTGGATGAAGGTGCCGATGCGAATCTCAAAAATCAATTGGGAATGACTGCACTGGATTTCGCGATTGAGTTTGAGCAAAAAGAAATCGCAGACTTATTGACGTCTGCTATGAAAAAATAATTTTTCAGCTCAGTCATTTTTCAATCTGACGGCACACCCATGATTTATTTCATGAGTTATTACCGGGCCATTTTGCTATTCATTACATCCGGCCACGACCCGGCGTCAACCACCTGCAATCTGAACAAAAACGAGGTTGCCAATCGCATCGTCGCTATGGTAAAGTTCGCGCTTCGTCGTTATGGAGTTTTATCTGTGGATAGTTATAGTAGTCGATCTTATATCGACCACACCTTGGCACTGTAACTGCAGAACTCCTGTCGCTACTTTGCCAAATGCATGGCAAGTAGTGATGTCAATAGTTTCGAATTCAGCTTTAATATTATTGTGAATTCAGACTAATCTCTTCTCTACTTATCCCCAAATTGTTGCGTGTCATCACGCTGAAATGTCAATTCTGTATGTAGTTCACAGGACTACGTAAAACCAGATCTGCAGGCAGCTATCTTGTGTTGTTCAACATGAACGGCGCTCTTAGTCACTAACGGTTACCAGCGTTTTATGTAAGTTTTACCTAAGCTTTAGCAGTCTTAGCGAAAGCTTAGTTCAGAAGAATGACATTTGATTTACTTGCTTCTTATGCCATTTGCTTGAGGCTAGTCGATTAGATGATGCGCGTTTGTTCTTGATGACCGATGCTGATCGGTCTGGGAGGTAGTTTGTTCGAATTGTTTAATCCTCAAAAACGGCCATCTCTGGCTCAGGGTAAAGGGCCAAATCGCTGGGACTGGGCTTTGTTGCCGCTGGTGCTGGCACTGTTGATGGCCTTTGGCTTTGCAGCAATGCAAATGAGTCGCCCCTTCGTGGTCGGTGAAGTGCTACAGGTTTCGCTGGACCCCAGCTATCTGCCTTATTACCTGCTGCGTACCATTCTGCGTATGTTCACTGCGCTGGCTTTTTCACTTTTGTTCAGTCTGGTATTCGCTGCGATAGCAGTGAAATATGCCGCCGCTGAAAAATTCATGATTCCATTATTGGACATCTTGCAATCGGTCCCGATTCTTGGTTTTCAGGCGATTGCGATTGCTCCTTTTATTGCTTTATTCTCCGGTGATTTGCTTGGAGTCGAGTGTGCTGCGATTTTTGCGATCTTTACTTCGCAAGCCTGGAATATGGCCTTCAGCTTGTATCAATCAATCCGCAATGTGCCATCGGAATTGAATGAAGCCGCAAGGATTTTCAGGCTGTCTGGCTGGCAGCGCTTCTGGCGCCTAGAGTTGCCGTTTGCGATGCCAGGTTTGCTCTGGAATATGATGATGTCGATGTCGGGAGGCTGGTTTTTTCTGGTCGCGGCAGAGGCCATTTCGGTCGCCGGTCAGGATATTAAATTGCCTGGCATCGGCTCCTATATTGCGGTGGCGATCGAAGCGAAAAATGGCACGGCGATTGCGTGGGCGATTGCCGCGATGCTGACGGGGATTCTGCTATATGACCAGTTATTTTTCCGTCCTCTGCTGGCGTGGGCGGACAAGTTTCGCTTTGAAGAAAGTCAGGGCGACACCGCGCAACAGTCATGGCTGCTGGACTGGATGCGTAATAGCTATTGGTTCCGCGAATGGTCTGCGAATTTGTGGAAATTGCTAAGCCGCGCGCTGGGCTGGTTTAGCGTGCGGTATGACGGTACGTCTTCCAAGGCGAAGGAGCGAAATATACCTTCGTATTGGAATAAAGTTTGGGATGGTTTCCTGATACTTGCCTCCTTGCTGGCGGCGTATCGCTTATTGATTTTTATCCATAGTGATGTTGGCTGGTCAGAAGCCTTGCATGTTGTTGGTCTGGGCCTGATTACTCTGGTCAGGGTAATGCTCTTGATTGGTCTCGCTTCGCTGGTATGGGTGCCGATTGCTGTCTGGATAGGTTTGCGTCCGCAGTACTCGCAAAAGGTGCAGGCAGTAGCACAGTTTCTGGCTGCTTTTCCAGTTAATCTGATGTTTCCTATCGTGGTGTTTGCGATGGTCAGTTTTGATTTGACGCCGAATATCTGGCTCAGCCCTTTAATGGTATTTGGTACGCAGTGGTACATCTTGTTTAATGTGGTCGCTGGTGCCTCAACCATTCCGAATGAGCTGCGTCTGGCGGCGGACAATCTGGGTTTAAAAGGCTGGCTGAAATGGAAACGCGTGTATTTGCCAGCAGTTTTTCCTAGTTACATCACTGGCGCAATTACTGCCAGCGGTGGTTCCTGGAATGCGAGTATCGTCGCGGAATATGTGACCTGGGGTAAGACGACCTTAGTCGCGGATGGTTTGGGTAGCTATATCAAGCAAATGACGGAGGCGGGAGATTTTCACCGTATCGCCTTGGGTATCGGCGTGATGTGTATCTTCGTGATGTTATTAAATCGCTTTTTCTGGCGCAAACTATATTTGCTGGCCGAAGACCGTAGCCGCTAACGGCGGATGAAAGGCCGTGGCACAACTGCTGATGGTGCGCCAGGCCGCATGTGGAGAATAAAAAATGACGCAAAAATTATTGATCGACCTCAAGGACGTTGCCAAATCGTTTCGTGCTGCGGATGGTACCGCGCGCCTTGTGCTGGACAAGGTAGATTTTGAATTGAAAGAGGGCGAGATCGTCGCCTTGCTGGGTAAGTCCGGCTCGGGAAAATCAACCTTATTACGTATCATGGCAGGCTTGATTCCCGCCGATCATGGCAAGGTGGATTATCGCGATAAACCGATTTTTGGTCCTGTTGCCGGCATCGCGATGGTGTTTCAGTCTTTCGCCTTATTCCCATGGCTGACCGTGCAGCAGAATGTCGAGCTCGGCCTGGAAGCGCAGGGTGTGCCGTCTGACGAGCGCGAAATGCGTGCCGATGCCGTACTGGAGTTGATTGGCCTCGCTGGTTTTGGCGGCGCCTTGCCGCGCGAATTGTCCGGCGGGATGAAGCAGCGTGTCGGCATTGCCCGTGCGCTGGTGACCAATCCGGATATCTTGCTCATGGATGAGGCATTCTCCGCTCTTGACGTGCTGACGGGCGAAACCCTGCGTAACGATATGCTGGAGTTATGGGAAGAAAGTCGTATTCCGACCAAAGGTATTTTGATCGTATCGCACAATATCGAAGAGGCCGTGATGATGGCAGATCGCATCATCATTCTGTCCAGCGATCCTGGCAGTATACGCTGCGAGGTCAAGATCGATTTGCCTCGCCCGCGCGATGTCGAGTCGGTCGAAGTCCGCGCCTTGATCGATGAAGTGTACGGCCTGATGACTATGCGTCATGCGCAAGAAACCGTGACCGGCGTACCAATTTCCAAACATCTGGGATACCGCTTGCCAGAAACCGATGTCAGTCGTATCGAAGGCGTACTTGATTTGCTTGCCGATGCACCGTTCAACGGACGTGCCGACTTGCCACAGTTGTCAGAGGAAGCAGAAATTTCCGATGAAGACCTGTTCCCGACCTACGAAGCTCTGGGCTTATTAGGCCTGGCAGTGATCGAGAAAGGCGATATCAGTTTGACGCCATTAGGTCATCGTTATGTCGAAGCCGATCAGGCGCAGAAGCAAGAATTGTTTGGTCAACAGTTGCTGACGCATGTACCGCTGGCATCGCATATACGCCGCAATCTGGAGCAGGAAACGAACGGAAGTTTGCCGGAAGAACCTTTCCTCGAACTACTATCTGAATTCTTGAAAGCTGATGAAGCCAAGCGCGTGCTGGAAATCGCGATTGAGTGGGGACGTTATGGTGAAGTCTATGAGTATGATTACCACACAGGACGATTGACCTTGCCTGAGCCGGAAGAGGGCTGACCTGGTTTTTGGTTGGCAAGCTTCTGAATTGATGTGGTATCGAGTGCTCAATTTCTTTTGGCGGTACGATGTAATATTGAGACCTTCATTCGACATATGAATATACTCCCTTCTAGTATATTTTCATTGCCTATATAGATATTGCGGTAATAAGGCTATTTTTTATAAAAATATGGGGAGTATATGTGCTCTTGCCTTGTTTCAGACTATGCGCTGCAATGCGAAAAATATAGGATTGACATCAAATTGTTGTAAAATAGGCCACATCATATCCATAGTCATTGGTTGACTTCTGATGTCGATTACCTTTGTTTTTGCTCGCATAAACTATCCTCCACCGTGTCATTTACCTTCTCATTTTTATGAAAAAAATTCTTTCCTTTTGCGTTTTACTATTTAGCGTAAGCACCTGTTTTGCCGAGGATTACTTAGATGTCGTTACAAGCAAATCTTGTGCGTGTATCGACAAAATTCCAAGTAATGCCGATAAGAGAAACTTGAAGATGCAAATGGGCTTTTGCATGTTGGAAGCTTTTTCGAAAGACGATAAAGAAAAATTCAAAAAAGAATTCAATCTCGATTTTTATCAACTCGATAAAAACGGCGAAAAAATCGGCGCGATCGTTGGCATGAGGATGGCAACACAATGTCCTAAAACTGTGATGGCGATGGCGAATGCTGACAAACAAGCAGATGCCGATATGCTGAATGGTACGATCACCAAAATTGAAAAAGATAATTTCGCAGTTTTCTTCCTCAAAGATGGCGAAGGTAAAACAACGAAACTATATTGGCTAGGACCAGTGCAAACCACGATGGATTTGCCAACAATTTATCAAACCCTGGTAGGTAAGACAGTGGAAGTGCAATATGAGAATAAAGATATCTTTGATCCTAAAATTGGTGAGTATCGACAATTTAAAGTGATCACTAAACTCAAGTGATTTTTTACTCTCTGCCTGGCGTCTGTTTGGACAGCAAGCAGGGAGCAAGTAATTTTATTCGTAAAAATCATCGATGTATGCCTCGTACACATCTGACGTAGTTCAACAGTAATTCAACAAAAATCCCGACTTCCCGTTTGCAGCGATCCCAGCAGATGGGACATATCGACCAGACGCTTGGCGACCAGATGACGGACCTCTCCTTCGCATTGCCAGATGCCGTAGACGCCGAGTAGCGGTGCATTGAGTACTTCACGACGCTGCTTTTCTACCAGGCTTGGCCAGATAATCACATTGACTGGTCCAGTCTCGTCTTCGATGGTGATAAACAAAACGCCATTCGCTGTACCCGGTCGTTGTCGTACCGTAACGATGCCGCAGCCTCGTGCAAACTGACCTTGCTGAAAGGTATTGAGCATCTCCGCCGGTAAGAAGCGCTTGGCGAGCAGTTGTTGCCTTAGCAGTGCAACCGGATGACGCTGTAAGCTGAGTCCCATTGCCCGGTAGTCACTGACAATTTCCTGACTTTCGGTGGGGGCGGTCAGCGGTGGCATCTGTTCGGCAACGCTGACGACGCGTAACAAATCCTTATCTGGCACAGCGCCTGCTGCTTGCCACAAGGCTTGCCGGCGATGTCCTGACAAGACGGCCAAGGCATTGCTGGCCGCCAGTACCTGCAGATCCTGCCGGCTCAATTGCGCCCGGCGCGCGAGGTCGTTGACGTCGCTGAAGACAAGCTGCTTGCGCGCTTGGGTGATGCGTGTTGCGGTCTCTGCCGATATACCGGATAGCAGAGAGAAGCCCAGCCTGACTGCTGCTTGCTCTGTGTTGTTATACGGGTTGATACTGCGAGTACCGTGGGTATTCGCTTCTAAAGTGGAGTCCCATTCACTGATATTGATGTCAATCGCCAGAACCGTAACCTGATGTCGCCTGGCATCTTGTATCAACTGCGACGGGGAATAAAATCCCATTGGTTGAGAGTTCAGTAAGGCACATAAAAATACGGCAGGTTCATGACACTTGATCCAGCTGCTGGCATAGGCAAGCGAGGCAAAACTGCTGGAATGACTTTCAGGAAAGCCATATTCACCAAAGCCCAGCATCTGTTGAAAAATTGCTTCCGCAAATTCTTCTTCATAACCACGCCTGACCATCGTCTTCACGATGCGGTCATGATAACGCTGCAGACCGCCTTTACGCTTCCAGGCTGCCATGGCACGTCTTAACTCATCAGCTTCGCCCAGCGTGAACTCGGCAGCGATTACGGCAATTTGCATGACCTGTTCCTGAAAAATCGGAATTCCCAAGGTTCTGCCTAATGCTTCTCTGAGTTCTTCCTTTGGATAACTGACGGCTTCACGGTTTTTTCTGCGTTGTAAATACGGATGCACCATCCCGCCTTGTATCGGCCCGGGTCTGACGATCGCGACCTGAACTACAAGATCATAAAATACTCTGGGCCGTAAACGAGGCAGCATACTCATTTGCGCACGTGATTCAATTTGAAATACACCGACCGTATCGGCTTTGCAAATCATGTCGTAAGTGACCGGATCTTCACGCGGGATATCTTGCAAACGACTGGGGCGGCCAGGCAGGCTGGACATCAATACCAATGCACGCTTCAGCGCCGACAACATGCCGAGTGCCAGCACATCAACTTTTAGCAAACCTAAGGATTCCAGATCGTCTTTATCCCATTCAATGACGGAGCGATCTTTCATCGCGGCATTCTCTATCGGTACCAGTCGCGATAATTTGTCGCGCGAGATGATGAAGCCGCCAGTGTGCTGGGACAGGTGACGTGGGAAGCCGCGCAACTGACTGGCCAGACTTGCCCATTGTTGTGCGACGGGGCCTTCAGGATCTAAGCCGTTTTCAGCAAAACGCAGTAATAAATCCTGCTTCCCGTCAAACCAGCGATGCGATTTGGCGACCGTATCCACCAGTTCCAGATCAACACCGAGTGCTTTGCCTACTTCACGTAAAGCGCCACGTGAACGTATGGTATGTACCGCAGCCGCAATCGCCGTGCGGTCTCTGCCATATTTTTTATAGATATATTGAATCACTTCTTCACGTCGCTGATGTTCAAAGTCCACATCAATATCGGGTGGTTCGTTACGTTCTTTGGACAAAAAACGCTCAAACAACATCGTGCTGCTATCAGGATCAACTTCGGTGATGCCAAGGCAGTAACAGACGACAGAGTTCGCTGCCGAACCCCGCCCCTGGCAAAGAATCTTGATTGAACGTGCATACCGGACGATGTCATAGACCGTCAGAAAGTACGGCTCATAAGCCAGGTCATTAATCAGATGTAATTCGTAGTCGATGCGTTTTGCGACTTTGTCCGATACCCCATGAGGGAAGCGAGTTGCGGCGCCGAGTGCGACTTCTTGCTTGAGATAAGTTGCTGGCGTATGACCTTTGGGGACGAGCTCTTCGGGATATTCGTAGCGCAATTCCTTGAGGGAAAATTGGCATAGGCTGGCTATTTTGACAGACTCTGCTAATGCCGTTGCCGGATAAATATTCGCTAGTCGTAGTCGTGACCGCAAATGCTGTTCTGCATTCGGTGCAAGTGCATAGCCGCATTCGGCAACGGGCCGGCTGAGCCTGATTGCGGTCAATACGTCTTGTAATGGTTTGCGGGAACGTACATGCATACAGACATTGCCAGTTGCCACGACCGGTAGCTGGTATTGACGGGCAATCGAGGTAACAGTGTGGCGATGTATATCATCCATGGCCTGATATAACAAAGTGAGACTGATCCAGACACGCTGCGGAAAGGTTTTTTTCACCCACGCAGCTTGCTTCGCCAGCGTATCTGGGTTCGCCGGATAGTCAGGAACCAGCAGGATTAAGCAATCTGGCAAGCCTTGCAGGTGGGCGTATTCTGCTGGCGGATGACTAAAGTCTTCCTTTGTCATCAGGTAACTACCTTTACTAATGCGGGTTCGCGCCATTGTGATGAGTTCGGACAAGTTGCCGTAGCCCTCACGGTTTTGAGCCAGAGCGATCAGTGCTGGCGCAGGAATATGCGTATCCGCCACATCTTCTGCATCAGGCCCAGTCGTATCGGTTAGCTGAAAATACGATCCGATAATCAGATGCAGCGCGGTATCTTTAACAGCAACATGAGCGCGTACGACACCCGCAAGTGAACATTCATCCGTAATCGCCAACGCCTTGTAAGCGAGCTGCGCTGACCGCTGCGCCAGTTCTTCTGCATGCGAAGCACCATGCAAAAAACTGAAATTGGACTGGCAAAATAATTCGGCATACTCAGGCAAGGCATAGGCTGGCGCCGGATTGAACGGAGGTGTTGTCTGCATGATGTTTTATCCAAATAAACCATGCACAAACCAGCTGGCACCAGTATCTGACTGCTCGCCCAGACGCTCTCTATAAATCCAGTAACGAACATGACCAGGGTTTTCAGCAATAAAATAGTCGCGGGTCACGAGTTGTCCGTTCCACCAGCCAGCTTCTATCCGCTCGGCGCCAGATAATAGTTTTAAGGGGGCATGGTAATACGGTCGGTGATGACGGATCGTCAGGGGAAGTGCCTTCTCAAATAACCAGACCGGACGCGCTGCCTGATTGGGTATATTGGGTATTCGTGTCGACAAGGGTTGTGACTTTGAGGTGTTTTTCTTTTGTGCATGGACGACTGAGACCCAGGTATTGGCGACTTCTGGCCGGTGGTCCTCTTGCGGTGCGGCTTGCAGTACCTGATCATCGCCCAGCCGTGCGACCAATAGTTCCAGTAACCGGTGATGGTCTTCTGCATACGCTTTGGGCTCTGGAAAGAGGGTGGCATTTGCCACCTGTCTTGCCTGCACCTGGCTTGCTACAAGGCTGACGGCAATCGCCGGCGCGTGAAGGCAGGTTATTGCGAGTCTTTCTTTTAGCAATCTGAGCAAATGATCTTCACGCCAGACGGGTTCTGCCAGCTTGAGATTGAGATGCGTCGGTGCCATTGCCTGACGACCGCGTTCATGGTCGAGGTACAGATCAATTTGCGATACGGCGAGTTGCTTGACTGCCAGCCAGCCCATCAGTTGCATGAGCAGACTATGAATGAACGCCAGAATCATTTCTGCATGTTCAATTCTGTCGGGTAATTCCGTGTGGCTCCGGAATTGCAGCGGGACCGAGATCCATTCAAACAATGCGGCTTGATGACCATATGCCTGATCCATAAGATCAAGAATTTGTGTGCCACAGCGCCGCTTGAGTCCGGCGCGAGGCAGCGTTTGCAGAGATCCCAGCGTAGTGCAAGCGATGCCGTGCAACCATTCTAGCCAGGGCTGTGCTTCGGGTAGCAGGGCGACAGGTAATTGATCCAGACTTTGTTGAAGTTTTTTTAGTTTTAAAACACGCTTCAAAGTGCGCGTTTTTTGCAGATGAGATGTTCCCATCATTGTGCTGCGGGCCAGAAGCCACGCACCCATTGCGGTTGGAGCACAACTCAAAGAGATGCTGATCCCCATGACGCGCATGCTGTGTCGTATCAGATGGCATAAGCGGTGTATGCCACCAAACAGTCGCAGACTAGCGCCGACCTCCATCAGCAGGCAGTCATGCGCCGCATGGGTAACTTGTGGTGTGTATTGCAGTAAGGCTATCGCCACTTGCTCCAGACATCGCTGCTCTAAAACTGGCTGACGCGTATAAAGCATGACGTCTGGTAACAGCATTTGTACGCTGGCTTTTTTCATGGCGTGCTGAGCACCTGCTGCCAGCGCGCTGCAGGATGCGCAACTGATACGATTTTGTTCCAGTACGACCTCAGTCCCATCAGGAGTAATGCGCCAGTTCGGGCGAAATACTTCGAGCTGCAACAAAGGCAGATGTAGTGCGATCCATAGAGGTTTCATTCAATGCCTCAACAGGCGAAATAGGTAAATGTGAAAACAAGGACGGTAGCGCCAATAACAAAGGCTGTTCTCGCTGGACACCGCGCCGTTTAATGAATTGAATCTGTATGCCATCAATCACCGGCGTGAGATGCAAGCGCAAAGGTGCCGGTGAGGGCATCTCTGCACAGGTGCTGGGCCGCATCATAAAAAAAACGGTATCTCCGCTTTGTGCTGCCAGATGTAATCGTCTCAGAGCCTCATTGCGGATATGTGTTTGCCAGATTAAAAGTGCCGCGCAACTGCCGCTGCGCAAGACCTGTTCTGCCGCCCATAAGGCATCGCCTGGTCTTTTACAGTGTATCCAGAGACATTGTTTCAGCGGAATTCCGTAGGCGTGCAGGGCTAATAATTGTGGCTGATGTGGTGGTCGTATCAGCACAATGGTGCGCTCATCTGATTGCAGGAGCTGTGCCAGAGCCGGCTGCAAAAGACGCAATTCAGCGCTTCCATACTGCTTGAGTAGTAATTCATTTAATGAGCCGCGAGGCCAGCCACCGCCGGGTAATTCTTTCGATAAACTCGGAAAAGTGCTGTTGATACAGGCCGTCGTGCTACTGGCTAGTTGCGAGGCGCGCCATAAGGAAGGATGAATGTGATCGGGAGAGTCGGTAAACATAGAGGCTTCAATAAATACTGTATATATATTCAGTATAATATTTAAAGCGCTTATTTTTCAATAGCTTAGGAAAATACGAAAATAAATAAAATACTGATTGCATATACAGTATTTTGTGATAAAGTATGTTTTGTGGCATCCATTTGCAGTGTCTTGTATTGAGTTGTATTGGCAAATGTTGTGGCTCAGAAGAGTTAAGAGATTTATTTAGTCGATAAGTTATTGAACGAGACGTACAGATCAAACTTATTCATCGGATTTATTCATTTACTGATTGGGATATGATTCAACATGGCACACCTTGACAATTCATTTGACGGACAATTTAGCCTGCAAGTCGCACCAACTTCATTTTTAATGCGCTTGGGTAGTCGTGAGATTTTTGTATGTCGTGATTTCCGCCGACGCTACTACCATGTCAATCCTTTGATGGATTTTTCTACCGGTATCGAGGCGGGTCATCTGGAACTTTTGCTGTTCCGTAAATGGCTCATTATCTTTTCTAAGGCCAGATGGTAATTCGGTTGTTTCTAAGCTTCCTAAATGCTGGATAAGGTAAATAGTGGTTACTGGTATTTCGTCGTGTTTTGAGATATCTGGATGATCAAAAACGAAGTCTGCGTTCGCTTGGGTCAAATAATGGATCTGGTCCATTTTCTAATTTTTTGACAATCCCCGACTGATCAAAATAAACGGTCATCAAGGAATTCCAGACACCGCTTTCCTTGTATGGGTAAGACCAGGCTTCAAGCGCTACACGCGGGTAATAAGCTGTTTCTCCGGGAGCACCAATGAGCTTGATGACCGCATTTTTATCCATGGAACCTACTGTGATTTCAGCAAATTTTTGCAAAGTCAGTACTTGTTCATATGAAATAAGCCGCCCGTCATGATCGAAGCGGGCTATATGAGTTGCCTGCGCCATTCTGCCACGCATGTATTCCCATAGATGCTGGTCGCCGTCTTGATAAATATGTGTTGGCTTACCTAGTTCAAGTACGACTTCCTGTTCTGTTTGCCCAGTTTTTACGCTACTCAGACCGTAACTGACGCAGGACGTCAAACTCAAGGCAATGATTGAGATGAGACTGCTGGCAAGGAGGCGTGATAGTTTCATGGCAAGCGTTAGGTTTTGTTGAGATTCAAACGCATGCCAGACGCATCGCGTTTTTGTAGAGTTTTGCCACACGTTGTAATACCTGGCCATTACTTTATCGTAGCTGGCAAGGGCTTAGCGCTGGATTTCTCGGTTAAAGGATTTTTGCAAACGCTTCTATCCTAAACCTTATTCGTGAATGCGGTTGTCTATGCGGAAAAAGCGATGCTGCCACAATAATTCTCGGGCAAATCAAGCTGGTACGCAGACATGGTTTGTAACTTGATATGCCGCCCGGTAGCAACCGTATCTGACCATTCGCTTAATGCCATACCCGCACATTTATAGCGAGCTTCGAGCCTAGTCCATTCTTGTACAAAGCTCAGTCGCTGTTGTTGAGGCGTCAGGCTGCGTATCATCTGGTGGCGATCCGGGTCCAGATAAATACTCGCGATATCTTGCCATTCAAATGACTCTTTAGCCAAACTCTTGGTGTTGAGCAGGTCGATACCGACGCTGGAGTCCAGGCAAATTGCCGCTAATGATAAGCCTGCTTCATGACTGATCGATAAAGCAGCTTCATGACCTGAAAAAAAGAGTCGGGGCGCTGTGCCGGATGATGCCGCAATCTCAATGTCGCGTCTGTCGATTTGATAGCATTGCTGAATCAAGGTAATGATTGCAGACCGTATTTGTTGTCTTGCTATTGTACGATCTTGGGTATTGCCAGTAGAGATGGCTATGACGACATACCCGTTTAATCGCAATGCGGTACTTGCTTCTTCCAAGTGCTCAGGCGAATAAAATACCGGTATAGGTACCGGTATTGGCGTGAGAAGTAATGAGGCAGGCATTACTTTGGTAGCGATGAACTAGTTCGCGATTGCGGCAGGGCAACCGCGCCAGCTGGATTTTGCGGGAATAAATTCTCCCTTCATGACCAGCGTCAGAGCACCAAGCTGCGCATCATCACCGACAACTGCGCTGTAAAGTACCGAACTTCGCGGCCCCATATAAACGCGCTCACCGATGATCACTTCATCGATCTTCATGACGCGATCTTCAAACAGATGGGTTTGCGGGCAACAAAGAGCGTTAATTTCGCTATAAGCACCGATGCTGGCACAATCAAATTCAGTAATATCTGTCGTATCAAGATAAACACCGCGTCCGATTTTACAACCCAGTAATCTGAACGCCAACGGCAACCAAGGTGTGCCACGCAGATAACGCATGAAGTTAGGAACAGCGATACCTTCATATAAATTCGTAATACCTTCAGACAGCCAGACAAAGGATGTCCACATTGGTACGCTACTTTTTTTATAGCGGAAAATGAAGACCCATTTGAGTACCAGAACGAAGCCAAAACTGCCGATGCCGTACCACAATCCAGCAATAGATAAATAATAAGCGACTTCATCCCAGCGATCATCACCTGCCAGTGGCATGAGATCTAATACGATCGTATAGCCAACGGCAATGACCATCGCATGCGGTGCAATAATTCTGAATGCTTCAATCAGTCCGCGACCTAGCCTGCGCATAAGGGAAGGGTGGAAGGTAAGTTCTTCAGGAAAGCCTTTTACTTCCTCACGTGCAGGTAAATGGATGGGAGGGGAACCCAGCCAGGTATCACCTTCATGCATCTGACTATTCTTTGGCGCACTAGTATGGACGCCGATCAGTACATTCTCAGGCAGGATCGTGCCATCGGGAATGTAGGCGCCATTGCCGACAAAGCTGCGTCGCGAAATGATGGTCGGTTGCATGCTCATCCAGCCGCCATCAATCTCCTCATCACCCAGCAACACGGCATCGGCAATAAACGTCTCGTCGCCCAGCGTCAGCATATCCGGTACCACGCCGAGAGCCGTGGAGATTTCAGCACCACGCCCGACTTTTGCGCCAAGTAAGCGATACCAGTAAGGCGCATAGACCGTGGCATATACCCCGTGCAAGACGTTCAGGCTAGATTCCTGAATCTGGTTCACCAGCCATTTACCGCAGTAGGTATTGCCATGTACGGGATAACTGCCAGGTTTTAATTTAGGCAAAATACTCCAGCGTATACCCGCAGAAAGTAAGGCGGTGCAGACAATCAATACGGCCGTAGCCGGAAACGCGAGGATGAAATATTTAACGAGTTGAAACGAGAGACTTGTGTTTTGCAACCAAGCTAAACCATCGATATTGTCGATCCAGTCTATCGTAATAAAACTTGGAAACACTGGCAGAAAAAATAAAGCGGTAATGAGCAAACTACCCATAATAAAAAAAATGGCCTCACTAAAGAAGCGCAGAGTCGAGACCTCAGGACGCGGTGGCTGCGATGCGTGGTCAAAGGCACCGGCATCTGCGGCCGGTGAGCCGCGCCATACTCTGTTAGCCGGGACTGATTGACCTTCGCTGAGTGCTGACTGTCCTTCAAGATGGGCAAATTCACCAAGTGATGTACCACCTTCAAGCACAGAATAAGAGCCGACATAGGCTTCATTCGCGAGGGTAATCTGACCTAGACGAAGCTCACCATGCTGTACTCTGGCGTTTTCAAAATTACAGGCATTGCCGATACTGACGCCATCACCAATCTGTAATAAATCCGGTGAGCGCAAGGTCATTGAGCCGATATTCACATCCTTGCCGATTTTGGCACCTAAAGCCCGCAACCACCACGCATACATCGAGGAGCCACTCAACATATACGTCGGCGCAGCCTCGACCAGACGGTCCGCCAGCCACCAGCGGTAATAAGTCAGCCCCCATAACGGATACTGACCCGGTTTTAAGCGTCCTGCGATGAGCCATTTACCTGCGATGGCAATCGCAAACTCCAGCAAGGTCAGCAACAGGAAGGCCGCAACCGATAACAGCGTCGCACGCACAATCGAGTCGCCAGGCTCACCGGTAAAGAAGTGATAGGCAAAGAAGGGGGCCAGCCATTGCACCATCCGCATCGCAACCAGGAATGGAATCATCGCAGCCTGCGCGATACCACAAACCCAGCGCTTCACATCCGATGGCTGAGTCCAGGCAATATGGGCACTGGTTGTCGTAATCGCACCAGCCAGCATAACGGCGGCAATCGCACCGACTTGTCTTGATTGATAGATGTCACTGATTTTGAAATAAGCAAAGCGGGCATCTGCACGCAGCAAGGACACCAGGCGAGCTGCCATCAAAGAATGTCCCCCTAGTTCAGAGAAGAAATCTGCTTCGCGACGTATCGCTTGCCCGGGAAATAACTTAGTTAATGCAGCGAATAAAACTTCTTCGGCTGGATTGTCGGGAATATCCGATTCTGCTGAGTTGACAGCTACGCTAAGAGGCGTTGCTTTCAAGGTTTTTCTATCGATTTTGCCTGAGGTGAGGCGAGGCATCTCGTTTAAAAACTCAAAGCGCGTCGGTACCATATAGGATGGCAAGACTGCCAGTAACGCATGGCGTAAGTTCGCAATACTGATTTCTTTACTGAGTTCTTTGCTTGTATCGTTAACGATGAAGGCGATCAGCTGATCTACACCTTGTTCAGAACGCAGAATAACGGCGACCGTACCAACACCTGGCTGTTGCGCCAGCACGGCTTCAATTTCACCTAGCTCAACTCTGAAACCACGTATTTTCACCTGATCATCGGCACGTCCCAGACATTGCACAGAGCCGTCTTCACCGATACGGGCAAGATCACCGGTGCGATATAGACGCGCATCGATATCTTGTCTGGCCCATGGATTAGAGATGAATTTTTCGGCCGTTAAATCTGGTCTGCCTAGATAGCCATCCGAGACACCGGGGCCAAAAATACATAACTCACCTGTTTCACCGCGAGGCAATAGCCGGATACCTTTTTCAACGTCGGCATCAATGACGAGCAAACCATAATTGGGTAAAGGATGACCAATCGTCACTGGCTGATTTGCCTGTAGTCTTGCCAGGCTCGCTGAAACGGTAGCTTCAGTCGGGCCATAGGTATTGAACATCTGCCGGCCAGGTTTAGACCATTTTGCGACCAAGCTCTCCGGACACATCTCGCCGCCGAGATTGATAATGCGCAAGCCAGGTACATCAATGGCAAACAGGGCTAGCAAAGTGGGTACGGCATGTAATACCGTAACGTGATGATCGATCAGGGCCTGCGGTAGTGCTTCAGGATCAACCGCCACCTCTTTGGGCGCAATCCATAAGCTTGCTCCAACCAGATAACTTATCCAAATTTCTTCAAACGACATATCAAAGGCGACAGAAAACCCCTGATAAACGCGATCATTTTGCGTAATGCCAAGCACCTGATTTTCGCTACGCAGAAAATGGCAGATGCTGCCTTGTGTAATCGAGATGCCTTTAGGCTTGCCGGTTGATCCTGAGGTGTAAATTACATACGCAGGATCACCGGGCGTGGTACCGAACCGTTGCTGCAATCCCTCTTGCGGGATCTGCGATAATTGAATGTCAGTCCAGACGGCACAGCTTAGCTCGCTAAGCTGCCCGGATTGTGTATCACTAGTGAGAATACCAAATGCCTTTGCGTCCTCAAGACAAATCGCGATTCTCTCAACGGGCACATCGATGTCAAATGGTAGCCATGCCGCGCCTGATTTTGCGATTCCGGCTTGCAATACCAGCAGTTCAATGCCGCGAGGTAGCCATAAACCCAGAATATGTCCCGGTCTGACACCTGCACTGATCAGATGTGAGGCGACGATATCGGCTCTGGTATTTAATTCGCGATAGGTCATCCGCTCATTCGCAAACTGAAGTGCAACCTGGTCGGGTGACCTGTGTGCTGTCGCCTCCAGCAAATCTGCCAGAGTTTCTTGACGAATTAATTCGGGTGCGTCGCTGCCGTAAAGAATGGCGGAAATAGGATCATTGTCAGGAATGGGATTGACATTGATCATGTCAGATGCTTCAGTGATACGGTGCTCAGGCATAAATCGCAATGCAAAATTAAGGGTGAAGTAGTTTGAATTTTTATAATCTTCTTGTTGTACAGTTTATCACTCGTCAGAGACAAAAACGTGACAATTTGTACGATTACCTGAATGTGTACGCAGAGAATTGGCCCCTTAATACATTTGATCGTCATATAGGCTTAAACATAGCGGATCAATAAGCCGAACAGGGCGCAGGCTGCAATGACATGAATAAGGTTTTGCTTGTATTTAAAAAGGGCAATCGCCGCCGCTAAAGCAATAAGTGCGACAATCCAGTCAAAAGCTCCCTGGATTCCTTTTGGCCAGAGCACGTGATAACCAAAAAATATCGCTAGATTTAAGATTACACCAACTACCGCTGCCGTAATAGCGGTCAATGGTGCCGTGAGTTTTAAGTCATTGTGAGTGGACTCGATTAAGGGGCCGCCAGCCAGAATGAAAATAAAGGAAGGCAAAAAAGTGAACCAGGTCACCAGGCCAGCGCCCAGCGCACCTGCCAGAAAGGGGAACTCTGGTCCCACTAACTGCTGCAGATAAGCACCGATGAATCCCACATATGCCACGATCATGATGAGTGGTCCCGGTGTCGTCTCACCTAAGGCCAGTCCATCCATCATTTGCGCAGGGCTAAGCCAGCCATAGTGTTCTACCGCTCCTTGATAAACATAGGGCAAAACGGCATAGGCGCCGCCAAATGTCAGTAATGCGGCTTTGGTAAAAAACCATGCCATTTGTGTGTAAGCATGCTCCCAACCTAATTGACGCCATAACCAACCTATGGGTAGCAGCCACAAAACGGCACCTACAAACAGGACTTTACTCAGGCGGAACCAGCTAAATGTTGCGTGTGGCGGCGTTGGTGTATCGTCGTCAATCAGGACAGGCCTCAATGGTCGCTTTGCCGCAGCATGTCCTCCGCCAGTTTGAAAAAAATCAGGCAGGTATCGTCCGCCAAGATAGCCAATGAGTGCGGCACTCATGACGATCAGGGGGAAAGGTGTGTTGAGCCCGAAGATCGCGACAAAAGAGGCTGCAGCAATACCCCATAAAATTTTATTCTTTAAGGCGCGCGATCCTATCCTATGTGCTGCCTGCAAGACAATCGCCGTTACTGCGGGTTTAATCCCATAAAACAAACCAGCGACCAGAGGCAAATTACCAAACGCCACATAAATCCAGGACAAGCCAATCAAAATGAAAAGCGACGGCAGTATAAATAAAACTCCTGCAACTACGCCACCCCAGGTTCTATGCATCAGCCAGCCGATATAGGTTGCGAGTTGCTGAGCCTCAGGTCCAGGCAGTACCATGCAGTAATTTAAGGCGTGCAAAAACCGCCGTTCACTAATCCAACGACGATTTTCAACAAGTTCCTGATGCATGATGGAGATCTGCCCGGCGGGGCCGCCGAAGCTAATGAACCCGAGCTTCAGCCAGAATTTAAATGCATGCCAAAAACTCACAGGCAAAGGCAGATCAATTTCATTGGCATTCACAGGTAGTTCAGGATAGTCCAATGATTTGGCTCCTTAATTTTTAAGCCATCGCGATAATCTGACGCAATGCCTGTTCAAAAACGTCGGATGTCTGACCGCCAGAGATCAGATGTTTGTCGTTAATAATCACCGCAGGTACCGAATTAATACCTTGCTGATGATAAAAATACTCCTGAGCGCGGACATCACTGGCATAAAAGTCAGAGTTTAAGATGGCACGGGCACTGACAGTATCTAAGTCGACTTTCTCTGCGATACGAATCAGTGTTTCGTGATCGCTGGGATTTTCTCCATCGGTAAAATACGCGCCGAACAGGGCATGCTTCAAAGCCACTTGCTTGCCCTCGATTCCTGCCCAGTGCAGCAGACGATGTGCATCAAAGGTGTTGTAAATCCGCGCTCTTTTATCCATACCGAAAGTAAAACCCTCTGCTGCGCCACGAGCACGAATTGCTTCCCGGTTGCGCGCTGATTGTTCCTCGGTTGCACCATATTTTTGTGCCAGATGCTCGTTGATATCCTGCCCTTCGGCAGGCATCTGTGGATTCAGCTCAAAGGGCTGAAAGTGAATTTCGGTGGTGACTTCGCTGCCGAGTCTCGATATAGCGGTTTCCAGCGATTTAAGTCCGATAATGCACCATGGACAGGAAACGTCAGAAACAAAGTCAATTTTGATGTGTTTGCTCATAATTATTTGCTTAATTGAAGTGGATCAGCGACACATCATGGTTTGTATGTATCCCAATCGGTCTTACGCATGATATTCTGCGACCTGCAATAGTAACCATATCAGATTATTTTCATGACCACACCGAATAACACGGCAATTGAGACGCCAGTCAGCTCAACCGCGCCAGTAGCGACACCTAATCAACTTGCTCGCAAGCTCATCAAACAGTTGCAAACAGATTTCTCCGTCTTTGATGAGCACTTGCCTCTGGCAATTGGTATAGATAAACAGTTACAACAAAAAATGCCTGAGCTTGATCGTAAGATATTACGTATCGCTTTGGGTATTCATACGAATTCAGTTCGTTACTTGTTTAATGTCTCTAAGGCGCAAAAACGTGTGGATCTTGAGGGTAAAGAAGTCGATGATGTCACTGAGGTACATCGTACTCACGCCGCTGGCATCTTGAAAGAGCGCTCCAAGAAAAATGCGGATGCGCGCAAAGCAAAATTCCAGGCAGAAAAAAATCAAAAACAAGAAGCGGAAGCAGCGCGTCAGCATCAGGATAAACTGAACCAGCTTGCTGCTAAATTTGCTCGTAGCTAAGTAGTTACGGATTTCCTTTTTGGAAATCGATATTTTTCCTAATACGCATATTGATATTAAGAAAAATACCAACAATTTGTTTAATCAAATTAATCAAATTAATCAAATTAATCAAATCGCCCATCTCTCCATCCGGAGGCATGGGCGATTTGATTTGGCGTGCATCTTCATAGTTTTGATTGACTCATTACGATCACTGCAAAATTTGCCTAAGATTCGCTTAATATAGACAAAGCAAAATTCTAAAATAGGAGATTCCATGACGATAGCCAGCCAACACTCACTTGCCAGACATGCATTTGATTTTGTGGTTCGAAAAGATGATTTACATCAGGTTGAATTTGTCGAATCCAGCGTACATGCCGAGTCGCCCCTTGAAGAGGGACAGATACTGATCCGTATCGACCAGTTTGCATTTACCTCGAACAACGTGACTTATGCAGCGTTTGGAGACGCGATGCATTATTGGGATTTTTTTCCGGCAAAGGAAGGTTGGGGACGCATTCCTGTATGGGGTTTTGGTGATGTTGTGCAATCGCGTAATGAGGCGATACCAGTAGGCCAGCGCTATTACGGCTATTTCCCGATGTCGGATTATGTGCTGATGCAGCCAGACCGTATTAACAACAGTGGATTTGTTGATGCCGTAGCGCACAGACAAGCTTTACACCCTCTGTATAACCAATATCTGGCCACTGCGCATGATCCCGGCTATGTAGCCGCACGCGAACACGAGATTGCACTGTTACGACCATTGTTCATGACCTCTTTTATGATTGACGATTTTTTAGAGGACAATCAATTCTTCGGCGCCCGTACGGTTATTTTATCAAGCGCTTCTAGTAAAACTGCCTATGGATTAGCTTTTTTATTGGCTCAGCGGAGAGCGGAACAATGCGAAGTCATTGGTTTAACATCCCCTGGCAATATCAAGTTTACTGAAAGTCTGGGCTGTTATCACCGTGTGATTTCTTACGATCAGATTGACTCCTTATCAGCAGTGCTACCTGTGGTCTACGTCGATATGTCTGGCAATGCCAAAGTGCGTAGTACATTGCATCATCATTTCCAAGATAATTTAACGTACTCTTGTGCCGTAGGCGGTACTCACTGGGATCAGCGTGAAGGCGAGGGTAGATTGCCAGGTGCCAGACCGACATTGTTCTTTGCTCCTGCACAGATCAAGAAGCGTGCGGCGGAATGGGGAATGGCCGGAGTCATGTCGCGCTACACCGCTGCCTGGACAAAATTCCTTACTCCGTTGGCTGGCTGGATGAACATTACCCACCGTCGTGGACATCGTGCAGTTAAGCAGGTCTATCTTGATATGCTGGAGGGGCGCAGCCGTCCGGATCAAGGACATATCTTATCGGTATCGGAATAAAGATGTCATGGTTTGTCTATTTGCTGGAATGCAATGACGGTAGTATTTATACTGGTATTGCCACTGATGTAGAAAAACGCTATGCAGCGCACTGCATGGGTAAAGGCGCCCGCTATACAAAATCACATCCGCCAACACAGATACTGGCGGTGTTCGAACACGAGAATCGTTCTGCTGCATCCAAGGCAGAGTACGCGATCAAGCAACTCACGGCTCAGAAAAAACGTGCATTGTGTCAACAGGAAATGACAGAACAGCTATGACGAAATTGTTTTCACCGGCATGTGAGCGGAATGCGGCGCCCATCTTGAATGTATTGAAACCCTTGCTGACGCAAAGTAAAAACCTGCTTGAGATCGGCAGTGGAACGGGGCAGCATGCCGTGTACTTCGGTGCGCAAATGCCGCATCTCATATGGCAGTGTAGCGATCGTGTTGACTATCACCCTAGTATCCTGGCCTGGCAGGCTGAGACTGAGTTAGGTAATGTGAAACCTCCTTACACTCTCGATGTCGCAACGTCGAAATGGCCGGAACAGACCTTTGATGCCGTGTTTACCGCAAACACTTGCCATATTATGGCTTGGCAAGAAGTCGAGATGATGTTTGCCGGCGTATCCCAGTTATTGAACCCGGGTGGCTTGTTTTGTATCTACGGTCCGTTCAATTATGAGGGACGCTTTACCAGCGAGAGTAATCAACAATTTGATGCTTCTCTCAGATCACAAGCCGACCATATGGGAATACGCGACAGTGAAAAAATTGACGCTCTGGCGAATCAATATGGATTAGATCGTCGGCATGATTATGTGATGCCTGCGAATAACCGTTTATTGGTTTTCGAGTTACAGTGAAGTCATCCATTTCTGACACCGATTATCAAAAAAAGGACCTGCCATGACTGATCTTTACAGAATTGAGCATGATTCTTTTGGTGATATTCAGGTTCCGGAAAAAGCATTGTGGGGCGCGCAAACTCAACGATCCTTATTGTATTTTGCGATTTCAACTGAGCGCATGCCACATCCCTTGTTAATGGCACTGGCGCTAGTCAAGCGCTCCTGTGCTTTAGCTAATCATGATTTAGGTTTCCTCAATGTCGACATGATGAAGGCGATAGTGCAAGCTGCGGACGAGATAATAAGTGGAGCCTATCCCGAGGCCTTTCCTTTGTCTGTGTGGCAGACCGGTTCCGGCACCCAGACTAATATGAACATGAATGAAGTGCTGGCGAACCGTGCTTCCGAGTTGTTAGGTGGAGTCAGAGGGATTAAGCGTTTAGTGCATCCGAACGATCATGTGAATCTGGGCCAGTCATCGAACGATATTTTTCCCACAGCGATGCATGTTGCTGCCTGTAGTCAAATTGTGGCGTTACTGTTGCCATCTCTTCGTCGATTGCGTGCGACCCTTGATATCAAAGCAAAAGCCTTTGCCGATATTATCAAGATCGGACGCACCCATTTGCAAGATGCAACGCCGCTAAGTCTGGGACAGGAAATTTCTGGTTGGTGTGCTCAACTGCAGCAGGCAGAAGCTATGATTCAATCAAGTTTGTCGGCACTTTGCGAGCTGGCAGTAGGTGGTACAGCGGTTGGAACTGGACTCAATACTCATCCAGAGTTCGGAGCGCGTGTTGCTGCCGAATTAAAACGGGTAACACAACTAGATTTTGTTGTAGCAAAAAATAGGTTTGCTGCACTGGCATCGCATGACGCCCTGGTCAACACACATGGCACATTAAAAACCTTAGCAGTTGCGTTAATGAAAATTGCAAATGATGTACGCTGGCTGGCATCCGGGCCGCGTAGCGGGTTAGGAGAGTTGAGTATTCCCGAGAATGAGCCAGGTAGTTCTATCATGCCAGGCAAAGTTAATCCGACGCAATGTGAAGCGATGACAATGGTATGTTGTCAGGTGATGGGTAATGATGTGGCATTGAGCATCGGCGGTTCAATGGGGAATTTTGAGCTGAATGTGTTTAAGCCGCTGATCATCCATAATGCCTTGCAAAGCGTTCGCCTGCTGACCGATATCATGACAAGTTTTGACCTGCACTGCGCTCAGGGTATCGAACCTAATACGGCGCGCATCAAAAGTTTATTAACAGATTCCTTGATGCTGGTGACAGCGTTGAATCCACATATTGGCTATGATCGCTCAGCAGAGATCGCTAAATATGCACATCACCACGGCACAACACTGAAAGTAGCAGCAGTTGCTCTTGGATATGTCAGTGCAGAGCAATTTGATGAATGGGTACGTCCTGAAGACATGATTTAATAAGTTATCTAGTTGCAAGTAAGTTTATCAATTCAGATGATCACTCGTGGTGGACGGATCATTAGCTCACTATATTCAATGATGGTATAAATCCGGTTCAGTGTTGTGCCATCGGCTAGTTCAAACCGAACTTCAACATCATCGGCTGACATTTTTTCGAGTACATAAATGCGATTTACAGCGACTAATTCAAAATGTTCGAGATAAGGTTTTTTATAGAACATGGGTGAGTACTCCGAATTAATTTTTAAAGATGTAATCGCGTTAAGTTATTCATATAAATTTCAAAAGCAAATAATGGCTGTCTGGACTATCTATTTGGTACGAAAAACCTGATCCCAAAAAGAGCTGGTAACGCCAAAATTGCCACGATGTGTTTGTCGGCTGTGATGTATCGCATGGAAATAAATTCGATATTCAAGCCATGAGCCACGGACATGCCAGTGATGAATAGCATGATGGGTAATGGTATAGACAAGGTAACCGGTGAGCAGGCCAAATGTTAGTGCACAAGCGCTCCATATGTCGCTTAAAACGAGCATCGGTAAAAAAACTAATCCAATAATAAGTGCTGCGCTAATGATCGTTGGCGTACAGATCAATGCATCTGGATGTCGATGATGTTCTGCATGCCATTGGCTAAACGGCTTGAGGCCATGTAATACAAAGCGATGTAATACATACTCAATTAAAGTCCAGCTGACGATCCCCGATAGCACATAGCATGTCATTGATAACGTTTGGTCTTGTGGCCCAAACGTTATAAGACAAATTGCCAGAATCGCTGACGCGATCAGGTAAAGCGCAAAATCAGCGCGATAGGCTATCTTGCTGTGCTCGAAACTAAAAATCCGCATGAGTATCCTTGTGGTAATCACTCGCCTGCCGGAGTGATCTTATTCATACCGATCAGAATAAGCAGTCGCCAAATTTGCGTCTGTACGATAGCGAACACTATATTAATTCAAGGCTACGTAACGACAGGAACGTTCATCAAATTGATGAAAATGATGCGGAATTACCTGAGGTAAATGCTGGTCTCTTCATCAAGTTGTCATAAATCAACGCTACCATTTGCCCAGACATGTGAACGTCTCCTTAGTAAATTTTCAGCAGCCTTCGGGCTGCTTTTTTTTGCACTCAATTCAGCCCTAAAAAGTTAGTCCCCCACCTTTTTTGAATAAAGCCATATCGACAAAACTGGACATATGGTGGGACGCATCAGAGGGTGTGATATTGATTCCGCCTAAATCGATATTGCCCTTCTGGCTGCTTAATATCTGTAATCCGTCGCGATTAGTTTTGGATACCTGGATCGCTTTAGCCAAGGTCTTTGCGACGATGAATCCTTCGAGAGTTAATGCAGACAGATCCTCGTCGCGGAATTTTTTCATCATTTTGCTATGGTCGATTTGAATGATCGACTTGTTGCCCGTCGGACTTGGCACGACCTGAGAAAATACACTCCATTCCAAGGCTTTTTGTCCAGCCAGTTCAGAGAGCGTTTCCAGATTAGTCAGCGACATACCGGCAACGAAGGTTTTCGGTGAGATTTTGCGGAATTCTCTTAAAAATAAGCCCGTGCTTAAGGTGTCAGCAATAGCGATTACGATATGCGGTGAATTTTTACTCATAGCGATCGCATCTTTTTCTATATCAGTAGAAGAGCCTGTGATTTTCACGACGCCAGATAATTTCATATTTCTCTTACGGACTTCCTCGACAACATATTGGTACATATTTTGATTTAAAGGAGCATCCTGATACGCGATACCGATATTTTTAATTCCTAACTTATCAAAGTAAGAAAAAATATATTGCATCTCTTGTTCTGGACTAGGACGCCAGGACAATACGCGGGGACCGTAATTCTTTACCGCGCCAATTAATGGGGCAAAGAGAATTTGACCGCTATCTTTAAAGCTAGGATTCGCGACTACCGCATCGGTGACATCAACACCGATCCCGCCCAGTAAATATTGCACTTTATCTTTGTCGAGAAGTTCGGCTACGGCTTTTGCCGATGCGGATGGATTGCCTTGGTCATCGCGGGCAATATATTTGATGCGGCGACCATTAATGCCTCCGGCGACATTCAGGCTGTCAAAATACGTCGTAATGCCAGCGACATAGTCGCGACCTATACTGCCGTTGGGGCCGGACAAATCAATCGCCTGGCCTATCACGATGGCACTCTCTCCGGCAAAAACCTGTGCTGAGAACATTACTGTTGTTACTGCGATGATGACGGAAATCTTTTTGAAAAATGAAAACATACTTGCTTGCCTTTGATTATTGCGATGTGGCAAGTTTGGCATGGGATTATGACGTTGCAGTGACGCAATGCAGATACTTATCAGGCTATTTTTTTGCCTTTGGTGCAGGTCATCTTGTTGTCACGAAGAAGCTTTACTATGAACACATCTGCTATACATACAACCGATATGTGTGATGGCAGAGAGGTATGCGCTAGTCGTCCATGAGATCGAAAAGCGCATACCGACCAACCCACTCAATACATCTTTATCTTCAGTGCCATCAGACACTACGATGGCAGCTTTTCAGATAAGCCCACGGTACTCCATGCGATGTGATTAATATCCGGCGACAAACTAGGTTGTTTGCAGACAGTTGATTTAAATAAGCTAGTTTTTTATTCGACGTAATGAGCTTATGTTCATGCCAGAGTCTGCATCAACGTCATTGTCCCGACATAATTCATGATGATACTTGCATCGCACTCAAGTTTTCCTTAAATAAGCAATCGATTGCGCAGGACGATTTGATACTAAAAATAGTCTCCATCCATTTTCACCGACGAAAGAATGTATGCATAAACTCCTTTGTTTAACGCCATTGGTCGCGATTGCGATTGCCGGATGTGGCGATAGTACGCCAGGCCTTGATCCTAACGCCGTTCCGGAAGGCACCGTACTCAAAGTGGCTCTGTTAGAGACCACAGATATCCATCAAAATATTTTGAGCTATGACTATTACGGACTGAAGGCAGATACCAGTCTTGGACTGGAAAGAACAGCATCCTTGATCAATGCAGCCCGCACAGAAAATCCGAATAATGTCTTGCTCGATGATGGTGACGTGATCCAGGGAACGCTACTCGGCGACTATCAGGCAGTTGCATCACCTGTTCCTTGCAGTGGTACTTTGGCGGTCCACAAGGTGATGAACGCATTGAAATATGATGGTGCCGGTATTGGCAACCATGAATTTAATTACGGGCTGAATTTTCTGAGCCAGATTATGAATACGGATTTTGCGGTGCCGGATGTCCAGAAGGGGGCTAATTGTGGTGCGCCAGGCTTCCCGATTGTCTTGTCGAATGTTGTCGGTGTTAGTAGCCAGAAGCCGATTTTTAATCCTTATTCGATTATTCCGAAACAATTTACAGCGACCAAGCCGGATGGCACGACAATGAGCGTCAAGTTAAATGTCGGTATTATGGGATTCGTACCTCCTCAGATCATGGACTGGGATCAAAAATACCTTGCAGGTAAAGTCATGGTCAACGGTGTGCAAGAATCTGCGAATAAATATGTTCCGGAGTTGCGCAGTAAGGGCGCAGATCTGGTGGTCGCCTTGTCACACGGCGGTCTGGATGCCTCACCTTATAGTCCAAAAATGGAAAATGGTAGTTTGCATTTATCGACTACGGGAATTGATGCGCTGATGCTCGGACATTCCCATCTGATTTTTCCTAAAGCAAAAGAAGTCGGCGCGCCAGCAATCGATGCATCACTAGCTGCTTTACCCGCAACACAAGTCGATACGGTCAAGGGAACCATCAATGGTGTTCCGGCTGTGATGGCTCAAAGCTGGGGACGTCGTCTCGGCATCATTCAGATGGTACTGAAATATCAGAGCGGCAAGTGGGTCGTTCAAAAAGATCTGACGAATGTCGAGGCTCGCGGATTTAAGTACAAAGATGGCACTACGATTGTCGATGCCGATCCATCAATTGCACCACTAGTCGATACGGAACATAAAGCGACACTGAGCTATGCGACTCAACCGTTAGGTACGACGACGGATTTTGAAATGTCGGCATATTTCTCCCTGGTTGGTGACGTGACAGCGATTCAGATTGTCAATCAAGCCCAGATTGATTATGTAAAAACCTTCATCACCAATTCAACCGATGCGACGATCGCCAGTTATAAATCGATTCCCGTGATTTCATGCAGCGCGCCATTTAAAGCAGGGCGTAATGGTCCGACTGATTTTACTGATGTTGCTCCATCCGCGACTGCTACTGCGCCTTTTGGCCTGCAAGTACGCAATCCCGGTGATCTGTATTTATACGGCAATAATAATTTGCAAGCCGTAAAAATTAAAGGATCGGATCTGAAAAATTGGCTGGAAACAGCGGCAAAACAATTTGCCAAAATTGATCCTTCCAATGCTGCAGAACAGGATCTGGTGCCATCATATTCAACGATCTATAACTATGATGTGTTCTACGCAGACAACAATGCCTTGAAATACCAGATTGATGTGACACAGACTGCCGGTAGTCGTATCGTTAATTTAACTTATGCTGGCAAACCGGTTGCTGATAGTGATGATTTTATTGTCGCTACGAATGATTATCGCGCTGGTGGTGGCGGGAATTTTCCTGGTATTGATGGCAGTAAAACGATTATCAAATCGCCGGATGCAAACCAGGCCGTCGTGAGTAATTATCTGAAAAAGCAAGGCAAAATTACTTCCGCTGCAAACGGTCTCGGACAAAGCTGGAGTTTCGTAAAAGTCACAACACAAGGTCCGGTTATTTTGAGATCAGCACCTGGAAAATTCGCAGTTGCACAGACATTGGGACTCAGCCGGGTGAAATCAGAAGGGACCTTAGATGCTAGTGGATTCGCAAAGTATGCGATCGATTTGAGTAAGTAATTTTGGCATGACCTGACGTAGTTGGAATCATCGTAGTTACGACAATCACTCCCGGATGCGGGAGTGATTTCTACAAGGTATAAAAATGCAAATGACGAAGCTGGCTGCTTTCATCGTAACGGCGCTTATCGTGCTGCCATCCTGCAGCCAAAAAATAGCGATCACACCCACCATTGCGGAGATTGAATCTGTAGGACTCACTGCTTTGCACGGGCAAGATACCGCCTCTGTCCAACAGTTATTGAAATGGGCAGAGCACGGGAATAGCGTTGCTGAGCGCGAACTGGGGCTTGTATATGCAACGGTTCCCCAAAAGCAGGCTGAAGCAGCGTATTGGCTGGAGCAGGGGGCAAAAGCCGGAGATAACGAGGCTGAATTCGCTTTTGCTGAGGTCTTATATAAGGGGCGTCTATCTCTGAAGGCTGACCCTCAGCGAGCCTGGTATTGGTATGAGCTATCGGCAAATAAAGGACATGCTAAAGCAAGCTTTATGCTGGCGAGGATGGCAAAGTATGGCGAAGGCGTGCCTAAGAATCTTTCACTGTCTGTTGAATGGCTACAAAAAGCAAGCGATCAAGGAAGTGCTCAGGCGATGTTCTTATTATCCAATGCCTATGCGTCTGGCGAAGGTGTCGGTGCCGATCAAATAAAATCTCACGAGTGGTTAGAACGTGCGGCTGAGGCCGATTATCCAGTGGCAATTCAGGCACTCGCCATGGAGTTAGATCAAGGTGGACAGCATCATGGCGATGACGCACTGCGATCAAGACATCTGATTAAAGAGGCCTCCGACGAACGGCTTTTGCGGTGGAATAAATACCAGTAAATGAGAGTAAATGCCAGTCGCACAAATAATTATCAGCATTAGTAATCAGTATTATAAAAAATGAAAAAACCGCATGATTTACTTATGCGGCTTCCAATAATGTCTGATCATGCATTGAATTGATGGGCCTTACCTGTTGCAGCGAACTGTCAATGGCCGCAATTTTGAATACGGCAACCGCTTGTGCCAGCCTCAACGCTTGTCCATGCATGCTCTCTGCTGCTGCAGCAGCCTGTTCTACCAAGGCAGCATTTTGTTGCGTCATCGTATCCATCTGAGTTAGGGCCGTATTGACTTGACCTATGCCTTGCCTTTGCTGAGCACTTGCTTCAGTAATCTCACGCATCGTATCGGTCACGGCTTGAATTGAACTGACGATTTCTTGCATGGTTTCACCTGCGGCATGTACTTGTTTGCTGCCAGTGCCTACTTGCTCAACTGAGGCGGTGATCAGGGTTTTAATTTCTTTCGCAGCACTCGCTGAGCGTTGCGCGAGATTCCTTACTTCTGTAGCAACGACAGCAAAGCCCCGTCCTTGCTCACCGGCACGTGCAGCTTCGACTGCCGCGTTCAGGGCCAGAATATTTGTTTGAAATGCGATGCCATCAATCACGCCAATAATGTCGTTGATTTTTTTTGACGAATGCTGAATCGCCCCCATCGTTGCGATGACAGCAGCTACTGCTGTACCGCCGTTTCTTGCAATTGATGTGGCTACCAGCGCATTGTTATTGGCATTCAGTGCACTGTCCGCATTTTGTTTGACAGTACTGATCAATTCCTCCATCGAGGCAGAAGTTTCTTCTAGTGAACTTGCCTGTTGCTCTGTACGCGAAGACAGATCTGTATTGCCGTGAGCAATGTCTCTGGAGGCATGGGCAATAGACTCTGTTCCTGAGCGGATATCGACGACTAGTCTAGCAAGACCCGCTCTCATTTTATCAAAGGAGTTGAGTAGTAAAGCGATTTCATCTGATCCATGCGAGATTACTGACAGACTCAGATCGCCGGCAGTAATACGGCATACGGCATCGTCCAGTTTTTTGAGTTCGGCTGAGAACGACAGATAAAATCCCGCCAGTAAATAAGCAGCAAAAATCAGGATTGAGCAGATTATGAGGATCATTAGGTTTCTGTGAAACAGATCTATGTTTAAGCGCTCCGCTAACGTCGTATCAAGTAAATCACTTGCCGATCTGGCATAGGAAAATAAAGCGTCAGCAACTACATTTCCAGTATTTAAAAACTCCGTTCCGCTAGTTTGATTCACGGTATTCAATACTTCATTTTTTGCGCGCTCTAAAAATTCGAGATTTTTTGTAATCACACCTTGTTTAGAAAGTAGTTTATTTTTGAATCCAGGGTTTGCTCGATACATTGCCTCAAGTTGTGCTGGAATACGTCCAAGATCACGCTTAGCTAGCATCACGTCAGCACTGATTAGCAGATCTTCATTGGCTTCCAATAAAGCTGTATCAATGTAGGCAGCGCCACGACCGGATATATCGGAAATGCCCTCCGCAATTTCTGGCAGTGTTTTTGCAAACATGCTGATCAGATAATAGGTATCCACTTTGGGATCAAGTGTAAGATTAGAGCGATCAGCAATTTGTGCGTTGAGCTGGTAGATCTGGTTAATTAGCGCAGTATGTTCTGCATAATTTTCTTTTGCTTTGTTAATGACCAATCGTTGAGTTAACGCAAACCAGCGCTGCTTGATCGTTTCTACCGTACTCGTTATGCCAAGTTCTGGTTGACGCTCTAGTGCTTTGGTGAAGCTATCGAGTTTCCTTGAAATTTCTTGCTGCTTTTTCTGTGCTGCGTCTTTTGACGGTAAATTACCTGCCGAAGCAAAATGATAGATGGCTCTATGCTGCTGAACTAGCTGCAATAAATCTTGAGATTCGCGCATCTGCTGTACACCAATGCGCTCAAGCTGAGTGATCGAGATGGATTTATTCAGTTCATTGACGAGCAAGGATGCAAGCAGCAGGGCGGGTATTGAAAATAAAGCCGCAACGATGAGGAATTTTGGAACCAGTTGCAGGCGCTGCATCGCATAAATAGCTGGTGAGAAAATGGCTTTCATTTGAGCTCCCATGAGGAATGTTTTGCATGACAGCAGAAACATGTTATTGCGTCGCAGCAATAATGCTCTTTTTAGATGACAGCTTAATGAATTCTCTTACTGGAAATTGCTCGTTGCCAAAATGCTAAAGAAATTAGTGAGATACAGGTAACTACGTTCGGCGTTGATTCGCATCCGACAGAACGCGCTTACTGACTGTCGGCGATACACCTTCCGCTTGCAAATATTCCAGCGCACAAAGTGTACCGAACGTGGTTTGCAGAGAGATCCCCTGATTGACGATACCCTCAGTGACCCTATCTTTGCGTAAAATGCCAAATCTTAGTTCAGTGCGGTTTTGCTGGTGAGGATATTGCATCATGGACATGAAATCTCTCCTTGTAAAACAGGGCTAGAAAATCTGATTTGGATGCCATTATGGCGCATTACCAGATTTTTTTCTTTTTTAAAAATGAGTGTATTGTTTCTACATCCTCGACTCAAAGAGCTAATAACAGACTGGAAGCCTGCAAGGAAATCTTGAGACAGTCACGCAAAGTCGAGATTCTAGTCATGAGGAACTAGAGACCTTGCAAATAAGAATCAAGGAGCTCTAGGTATAGTTGATTTTTGTGAAATTGGAATCCGACTGACGGTTGCAGCAATTATCTGAATCGCTCGTTAGATTTAGATCAAAAGTTATTACCAAAGATATTGCGAAGGAAAGCATCAAAAATCAATTTACGCATCAATAAGTTATTGATCCAAAGTTGGTTTTTTGACTCATCGAATGCATGAATAGGTAAATATTGAACTTAGTTTTAGGTAAAAGCGCTAAGGCATGTGGCTAGCAGGCGTTCCAAAAAGAGAGATTTTAGATTTCTTATCTTGTTGTCGATTGAAGTGCGGCAGGACCAAAGAGTGTCAATTTTGCGCCGGATATTATCGCCCGATATTTCGATCTTATACGCTTTAAAATTGACATCATCAATTTCGCATAATTTATATTATGTCAAATCGTGTTAGCTAAGTAAAACTACTGAACCGTCGATATTACTAAAGTTGTTCCCATCCTTTTACTATAGTTGTTCTTATACTTAATTACGTTTTATCACTTACAAAATAGCATAAAAATTTTGGAAAACTAGTTATTTAACATTGCTCTAGCGCTATTACCTAAAACTAAGTTCAATATTTACCAATTTATGCGATTGATGAGTCAAACAACCACCTCTGGCTCGATCAGCGTATTGATACGTAAACTTACTTTTGATATTTTCCTTCGCAATACCTATAGGCAGGAACTATTGATCTAAATTTAACGATCAAGTCAATCTCTACCGGTCATTCAACTTTGTCTAACTAGCCAGGTCTGATTTTCTATTTTTCCGAGTTGGCTTTGTAGCGACCGTTTTTTCACTGTTACGTATTTCAGATAATTGCTGAAGCCGTCCGTCGGATTCCGATTTAACAAAAGCCAAGGATGCCTGAAGCTCCTCCATTCTTATGCGCAAGGCCTCTAGTTCCTTGTAACTAGAATCTCTACTTTGCGTGATTGCCTCAAGACTTCCTTGCAGGCTTCCAATCTGTTGCCGATATTCGCCCATACTTAACTGTAAGCGACGCAACTCGTCCTGGTGTCGGTTATTTGACTCGGATGATGACAACCTTGCTTGTTCGATTTCTTTTTGCAATTTGGCTGACTGGACGCGCTCTCGGTCAATTTCCAATAAGGCACGCGTTTCTGATATCCGGAACCGTTCCTCAGCCAATTGCAATGCATGACGCTGTTTTTCCAATTCCTGGGTAAAGTCTTGTGTTAGCTCTTTGAGTCGCACTTGTTGTGAACTAGCGTTAACCTTTACATCGAGAATTTGCAACTCTAAGCCGGACTTTATAGTATTTGCAGCCGTCAATTGTTGTTGCAGGTTGAGATTGAGTTCCAGCGCACGGCTTAACTCTTCAGATAAATGTTGCTTATCTAACTCAGCAATTTCTAACGATTTAACTACACTATCTTGGGCTGTTTGTGCGGCTAAAACGGCTTCGTCGGACACGACTCGGTACGACGCTAGTGAGCCGTGCGCTTCTTCTTGGGCTGTGTTCCATATTGTTGCTACCAAGTCTGCCGTTGCAATTTTTAAGGGTTCAGGAAGATCAGGATGCTCAATGCGCACTCTACTTTTGTCTCTTAAATTACTCCAGAACTTAGAAAGTGCATCGGCTGGCGCCGACATACTTCCCTTACGAACTAGCTGATACAGCTTATTAGCTGTCGGTGTAATGCCGTAGCGGAAAAATAATAGCGTACAGACTTCACGATATAAATCCTGCGTCTCGGGGAACTGAGTGCGCAACTGATCAATTTCAGCGATAAGTTTGTTTTCGTTTATAAAATCTTCCATGAAACCTCCTAAAGCAATAATATCAATCAGTAATATAACGTATTACGTTGTATATCGTGTTTTAATTCTATAAAATATGACATTAGCTTTATAATGTCGATTAAAATAAGACATCCCTATGCTTTGCGCGTGGCTCCCAAAATGAACGACCAAAACGCTCTACAGTCGGCATCTGGCCGACCCGCTCCACTGGAAAATGTGGCGTTATCTTTGGATTTGGATGGCAGCCTCGGATCTAACCGCGCGTCCGGCAACCATCCTCAAATCGCCGCTAATAACGACATCGACGCCATCAAGGCCTGGCTCGCGCGCTTTCATGATACGAAAACGACCTTTGATAACTATCGTAAGGAAGCCGAGCGTCTGCTGTTATGGTCGACGCTCCAATTAGGCAAAGCACTATCGTCCCTGACTCACGAAGATTTGTTGATGTACCAAATTTTCCTAGAAAACCCGCAGCCGGCGGTCCGCTGGATCATGCGAGACGGCCGGAAATTCGCGCGTGCGCATCCCGAGTGGCGACCATTCGCAGGACCGCTCTCCCCCGCCAGCCGGCGTCAGGCGTTCATCATTTTGAATACTTTATTCTCTTGGCTGGTCAATGCCGGCTATTTGGCAGGTAACCCACTATCGCTCTCGCGCCAGAGAAGCAAAAAGAGTAAACATCGTGTCACCAGGTTTCTCGAAGACAGATTGTGGAGTGAGGTAAAGCTGACCATTGAACAAATGCCTAAAGATACGGATAGACACCGTGAACACTATTTTCGTTTGCGCTGGTTGTTTTCGCTGATGTATCTCTGTGGCTTACGTATCAGTGAGATCGTTGAGAACTCGATGGGAAGCTTTTTGCGGCGCCGAGGCAAGGACGGGGATGATCAGTGGTGGCTAGAAGTTCTGGGTAAAGGTGACGTGCTCAGGATTGTGCCGGCGACTAGCGAATTGTTAGTCGAACTCGCGCGCTATCGGCGCGAAAAGGGTTTGAGTGCAGTGCCAGTTCCAGGCGAGAACATCCCTCTTCTGCTCCCGATTGGCGATCAGCGGCGCCATCTCACCCGTGGCGGGCTGCATGCAATTATCAAAAAAGCGTTTGAGCAAACGGCGGCACGGCTGCGCACGAAGGGAGAGGATTTTGAGGCGGATGCCGAACGGATTATGGCTGCCTCGGCGCATTGGTTGCGGCATACAGCGGCGACCGCTATGGCCAATGGTGATGTTGATCTGCTGTTCGTTCGCGATAATTTGGGTCATTCATCAATAAGCACCACTGACATTTATTTGCATGCTCTAGACGATGAACGTCATGCAGCCACAGAGAAAAATCACAAGGTTAACTGGTGAAATTGGCGACATTAATCTACGGAACCGTTTTCTCCATCCAAGCGCTTCGGCGCAATGCGGCAAGCCGGTAATTTAAATCGAACTGCTTATAAAGGCTGCCAAAAGTGCGCCCCCTCTTTCGAGATCAAGTACACAATACCTGTTGTTGCAATGGAGGTTTTTGAGAGCCGTACTGGTGAACGACAATTAAAACCTGTTGTGACTTTTTCAGACATTAAAAGGTGTTGCAATGAAGTTCTTTGAGAGCAGTAGTCAAAATTGCTGACGTACTGCCTCACTCAATGTATGACTACGAATGATGTCGGGTTTAACATCGCTACTCGCCGTGTCTTTCGGAGCACTTCGTTTGACATTCAATAACAAACGCAAAGGCAGGCATAGCACTAGTTGTACAACGCCGTATAAAATATACGTGTTACGCCAGCCGATCATCATCAACACCATTTTATCCAGTTATGCCAAGAAGGTCGGCTTGGGTTGTGTGCCAGAATTAAGCAGTCATAGTCTGTGCCGTGACATAGCCACCAGCACCTATCGTGCGGCGCCGATTTCAAAGACATTAAACGGCAAGGTGGCTGGCGTCATGATGGCACTATTCAAGTGCTATATCGAAGAGGCTGGGCAGTTTGAAGAAAATGCTGAGGGGACGCTATTACGACGCAAACAATCCTGATGTTGTCGCTTAGATTTGGCGCTTCAGTTTCTGTTGATGGAATATCGTTTTATATCAATGTGTTAAGTGATTTTTTGGCGAAAATTTCCAGATTCCCGGCCAACACTCTATTCCGGCATTCTAAGGATGAAGGATTTGGCCCGATCAATCCTTTCACAAAGTTGCCACTACTACCTGGTGGCACCAAATAAACGCCAGCAGGAAGTAATGGCACAGATCAGTCACCCCGCCTTTCGCGGTGATGCGGTCGATCTGTATTTGGGTTACTTACCGTTTGATATTCTTAGACAACATTGCGATGCACTATACATGTTGGGTGAGAATCATTCTGTCCTCAAAAAGATTGCCCAATTCAGCGCGCAAATAACACCAGGAAGTGTGATTAACTTTCCACTCCTTCGCGACGCAATTGTCTTCGGTGCAACAGCAAATACACGACTGGCACCACAAACATCGACAACAATGGTGCAGTGATCATGCCGCCTACCATCGGTGCAGCGATGCGCTTCATGACTTCCGAACCGGTACCAGTACCAAGCATGATAGGAACCAGACCTGCGATGATGACAGCGACCGTCATTGCCTTTGGCCGGACACGCAGCACGGCGCCCTCACGAATAGCATCCAGTAAATCTTGCTCACTGGCTTTTCCCGTCTTCAGCCTGGCGTCCCAGGCATGCTTCAGGTACAACAGCATGATCACGCCAAATTCGGCCGAAACACCCGCTAGAGCAATGAACCCAACCCCACTGGCGACCGACAGATTATGCCCTAGTGCCCACAGTATCCAGATGCCACCAGCCAAGGCAAATGGCAAAGTCGCCATGATCAGCGCCGCCTCATCAACACGCTTGAAGGTCATGTACAAAAGCAAAAAGATGATCAATAAGGTCGCTGGTACGACGATTTTAAGCTTGGCGGTAGCGCGTTCGAGATATTCAAACTGGCCGGACCAGGTAATCGAATAACCAGCAGGTAATTTCACTTCCCTGGTAACGACCTCTTGCATTTCATGTACCGCTGAACTTAGGTCGCGATCACGGATATCGACATACACCCAACCAGACAAGCGTGCATTCTCGCTTTTCAACATGGGTGGCCCATCATTGATGCGAATCTCTGCTACATCTCCCAGGTGGATTTGTGCACCACGTTCGGTCAGCACCGGCAATTGCCGCAGTTTTTCAACTGAGTCGCGTATTTCTCGCGGATATCGCACATTGATAGGGAAGCGTTGTAAGCCCTCAATGGTTTCGCCGATATTGTCACCACCAATCGCTGCAGATACGATGCTCTGCACATCCGAAATATTAAGACCGTAACGTGCGGCGGCATCCCTATTGATATCAACATCGATATAGCGCCCGCCGTTCAGTCTTTCTGCCAAGGCCGACGATACCCCAGGGACGTTTTTGATGACACGCTCAATATCGCCTGTAATCCGGTCTATTTCTTTGAGATCGATTCCTGCCACCTTCACCCCCACTGGGCTCTTGATACCGGTCGCCAGCATATCGATACGATTTCGGATAGGTGGTACCCAGATATTGGATAGTCCAGGGACTTTGACTATGCGATCCAACTCTCCTACCAGTTTATCGGTAGTCATGCCGGGACGCCATTGATCTCGCGGCTTGAATTGTATAGTCGTTTCGAACATCTCCAAGGGGGCTGGATCAGTCGCGCTTTCAGCCCGTCCAGCTTTGCCAAACACACTTTCCACCTCAGGGACGGTCTTGATCATTCGATCTGTCTGCTGGAGTAATTCTGAAACTTTACCCGCGCCTATGCCCGGGAGTGCAGATGGCATATATAGCAAGTCGCCTTCATCCAGCGGCGGCATGAACTCACCACCGAGACGGGCCAAAGGCCAGATTGTGAGGGTTGCTACTATCGCAGCAAGCACTAAGGTCAGTTTCGGAAAGCGCAATACGACATCAAGCAAGGGTCGATACAAGGCAATCAAAAGACGATTCAGCGGATTCTTTTGTTCATCTGGTATCTTGCCGCGGATCAGGTAACCCATGAGTACTGGGATTAATGTCACTGCCAATCCTGCGGCGGCGGCCATGGCATAGGTCTTGGTAAACGCAAGTGGAGAAAACAAGCGTCCTTCCTGTGCTTCTAGGGTAAAGACCGGGACAAAGGACAAGACAATGATCAGCAATGAGAAGAACAATGCTGGCCCGACTTCTGCTGCTGCGTCACCTATTACCTGCCAGTGGGTTTCTCCAGTCAGCTTTTCTCCCGGATGGGCATGGTTCCATGCTTCGATGTGCTTGTGAGCATTCTCTATCATCACCACTGCGGCATCGACCATCGCCCCCACTGCGATGGCAATCCCGCCAAGCGACATGATATTGGCGTTCACTCCTTGGTAAAACATGACAGTAAAGGCAATCAAAATACCAACCGGTAAGGTGATAATGGCAACCAAGGCCGAGCGCAAATGGAATAGGAAGGCCGCACAGACAATAGCGACGACAATGAATTCCTCAATTAATTTCTCTTGCAGGTTTGTGACGGCACGCTTAATCAAGTGAGAGCGATCATAGGTTGTCACGATCTCCACACCGGGAGGAAGACTAGCTTTTAGTTGATCGAGTTTTGCTTTGACTGCGTCAATGGTTGCCAAGGCGTTTTTTCCAGAGCGCATGATGATCACACCTCCGGCGACTTCGCCCTCACCGTTGAGGTCAGCAATGCCACGCCTCATTTCCGGTCCGATCTGGATACGTGCGACATCACCTAGTTTGACCGACACACCTCCTTCTGTCGTCGTCAAAGGAATTTTTCGAAAATCGTCAAGAGAGGATAGATAGCCCGAAGCACGTACCATGTATTCAGCCTCGCCGAGTTCCAATACCGAGCCACCGGTTTCCTGATTTGCTTTCTGAACTGCATCAATCACTTTGCCATGCGTGATGTTGTAGGCGCGCAGCTTGTCAGGATCAAGTTGAATCTGGTATTGGCGCACCATGCCACCAATACTTGCTACCTCAGAGACGTTTGCTACCGATTTCAATTCATATTTTAGGAACCAGTCCTGGAAGGCACGCAGTTGCGACAAATCCATCTTGCCGCTGCGATCGACTAATGCATATTCATAAACCCAACCCACACCCGTGGCGTCGGGACCGAGTGAGGTTTTCGCCTGAGGCGGCAAGCGTGACTGCACCTGATTGAGGTACTCTAAAACACGTGAACGTGCCCAGTACAGATCCGTCCCATCTTCAAACAGGACATACACAAATGAATCACCGAAAAAAGAATATCCCCTTACGGTTTTAGCTCCCGGTACCGAGAGCATGGTGGTCGTCAGCGGATAAGTAATCTGATTTTCAACAATCTGCGGCGCTTGTCCGGGATAGCTAGTACGGATGATGACTTGTGTATCGGATAAATCAGGAATCGCATCAAGTGGTGTGCGTGACAACGACCAGATACCCCATAGCGTCATCATCAAGGTGGCCAGCAGTACTAAAAACCGGTTGCTGATCGACCAGCGAATGAATTTGGCGATCATTTTTTCATCCCTGATGATGGCATCGTATCTTTGGCCTCTGGCGCCATAGGTGAGATCGTAACGATCTGATAAGCGCCCAACTTGGCCGCACGAATATCGAAATTCACGCTATCTCCCACGTCGATATTACGCGGTAAGCCAGCAGCGGGCAGCAGAAAATCCATCGTCATGGCACTCCACTGTAAGCTCAAGATGGGACCGTGCGACAGTGTAATCACATCTTTGCTGATTTTTTCTACCTTGCCATTGCCATGATGGATGGTCGCTGGTACTTTCGTCTCCATGGCAGGTATCGCGTTTGACGGTACGTCCTCCATGCGCGTTACTACTCCCTTCAGACTGGCTTCTGAGTCAATCAGGAATTGACCGGAGACCACTATCTTTTGACCAAGCTCCAATCCATTGCGAATTTCGGTCTGACCATGAGCTTCTTGTCCCGCTTCAATCGTAACAGGCAGATAGTGGCCTTCACTTTGCATCACCATAACGACAGAGCGTGTCCCTGTCTGGATAATCGCCTCGGTCGGTACCTGCAGAACCTCTTTGCCAGAGCCAGTACTGAAGCTTATCGTGGCAAACATCCCCGGCACTAATTGACCGCCAGGATTCGTCAATTCAACCCGGGCTTTGAATGTCCGTGTAGTCATATCTACCTGAGGCAGGATGGCGCTGAGTTTGCCTTTAAAGACCGTACCCGGTAAAGACGGCGTGCGCGCCTCGACGGCAACACCTGTGTGCACCTGGGCGCTGAGGCTTTCCGGGATATCGGCATTGACCCAGATACTGCTCAGACCATTGATGCGAAACAGCGGTGCGCCCGTCATTACCGTCGAGCCTTCGCGTGCAGAAAGTTCTGCGATGACACCACTGATCGGTGCGGTGATAGCGATACGCGGGTGCAGCTTGCCACTGGCTTCTATGAGTTGGATCTGCTCGTCACTCATACCAGCAAGACGCATGCGTTGTTTTGCGCCATCTAGCAATCCATTGATGACGGCGGATGGCATTCGCTTCACGGTGAGAAATTCTTCTTGGGCAGCAACCCAGTCTGGTACATAAAGCTCAGCCAGAACCTGTCCCTTTTTGACCGGGTCCAGTGGCGCACGGACATACAGTTTTTCGATAAAGCCATTGCTACGAGCCTGCACCAGAGCGATGTCGCGTTCGTTGTAGGCCACGCTACCTACTGCCGCTATCGCTGAGGACAAAGAGCCTTGGGTGACGACAGCGGTGCGAACACCTAAATTCTGTTGAATACGGGGACTGATAGTAACCGCGCTGTCATCGTCTCCACTGGTATAGACAGGCACTAATTGCATGTCCATAAAAGGTGATTTGCCTGGCTTATCGAATTTTTGCCCTGGTACCATAGGGTCATGCCAGTACAACACTTTTTTGTCGCCAGTGCCGCTGCTGGTACCGGCGGGCGCAGAGGAAGCTTGCATTCCCTGCCTCGTTCCAAGCCGATAGAGTCCATAACCGCTGCTGGCCAACACACCTGCAGCAATGAGAACCAGGAGGATATGCTTGTGCTTCATGGTTGTTCCTTGTTCACGGATGAGGGTATATCGTTGGTTTGCACGCCCACAGGAAAGAGAAAATTAAGTTGTGCCCACAAGCGTGCCGTATCCGCCTGTAGTTGCAGAAGTTGAAGCCGGATATCGACTTCAGCGCGGCGGGCAGCCAGTAGTTCCGTTAAGCTGGATTTGCCGCCACGATAGGCGGCAACAAGTGCTTGCGTGCGCTCTTGTGCTAAGGGAATCAATTCTTTTTCATAGCGGATTGCACGTTCACGATTGGTTTCCCATTCATCGAGCATCGCTCTAGTTTCTGCAACGTGGGCGCGTAGCTGTTCATCGTGCTCAGCTTTAGTTTGCTCGGCCATGGCAAGTTTGGCGGATAACTCCCGGTCTTGGCGGTTCTTCTGATCCCATTGAAAAGGGAGTGATAAGCCAATAGAGATCATGTTCGAATACGCAGAACCACGCTGCTGGAATGCGACTTCGACAGACCAATCAGACTTCTTATTGGCTTCAGCGAGTTTCACCTCAGCGTCGGCGATATCGATTTGCTTGCTCAGCATAGCGATCTGAGGATGGTGCGCTAACGTTGTCTCCAGTGACGCCAAATCAAGACGGATAGTGTCGATGGCTGGTATGCCATCTAAGACAACATCAGAGGGCAACCCGACCCAGCGAGATAACATCGTCTTCGCATTACGTAGCTTGCGCTGGATTTCGCTGGCGCGATCGTCCAATAGACTTAATGTACTACGGGCGACAAAGATATCCGCCTGACTGCCGTGACCTGCGCGATAGCTGCCTTCAGCCGCCTCGACTTCAATCCTGGCTTGCACGCCTTGTTCGGCGACCAGATCCATGATGCGTTCCGTATAGTATCTGTCGAGCCAGGCAATGGCGGTATCGCGCTGAATAGCCGCAATGAGGGTATTTTTTTCTGCGATAGATTTATCGGCAGCTCGCTCGAAACGCGCGGCGCGCAATTGTCGTTTATCACTGCCAGTGAGCTCTTGCATGACCCCAACACGGCGCATCGTCATGAAGTCACTGGTCAGACTGCCACGATCAGGGCCGTTAACAGGCAGATTGTCGATGCCGACCTTGAGCACCGGATCGGCAAGTTGTCCTGCCGCTACCGCCATCTCACGTGAAGCGATAATTGCCTGATTTTGCGCCACGATTTGTCGGGAACGGGCAACAGCGAGTTGCTGTGCTTGGCTTAAACCTAATGGAGGCTCTGTTGCCAGGACAGAGAACGACGATAGAACGAGCAGTCCTGTCACCACAGCTCTACGAACAAGGAAAGGCCGCACACCATGCGGTGCGGCGAGGGGAACTAACATGAAACCTCCAGACAACAGTCAATAACAGCATGCGTCAACGTAATGTGACGGCGGTAGATGAGCGGGTCTGGAAATTAAATACGGAAACAGCAGTGACGAATCGTGATGGGCGGCGCCGTGCTACGGCAGAGAAAACCAAGAGAGGTCGAAGCGTTGAGCGAGCTGGAAGGCACGATTGCCTCATCCGCAAAATTTACCAATATGATGATGCCGCTGCTGAAGAAAGACGGAACATCTGGCAACTGCGGTTGATCGAGAGATTGCTTACTCAAGGGATCCTGAGCATGGGTATGACACAGAGCTGGCTGGTCCTTATCCATCCCCGTGCAACCCGTCATCTCAATACTGTTCATCGCCGCTGATCCAGGACATGTATAAGCGGCTAAAGACAGCTGCATAAACAGCAGGCTCCATAGCATGATACATGCAGCAATGATCCGGGATGGACGAGACATTTTCATAAAATGGAAATAGTTGTTCAGTTCAATCGTAACGACTTCTTGTTTAGTATAGTCGTAGTTATTGATCAATCATTACATTGGATGCGATATTTAATGCTGATTAGGTGAATTTTATTTCATCTGATCAGCGTTAGATTCACTTTAGATTAGTGCCCCGCTAGGGTGATCCCTTCCTCATCGCCTCCATGTATGACACGATAGAGCAATGGTAATACTAACAAGGTGAGTAGCGTAGACGATAAAATACCGCCAATCACGACCGTTGCTAATGGGCGCTGTACTTCAGCGCCAGTCCCTATTGCAATCGCCATTGGAATAAAGCCTAGCGAAGCGACTAATGCAGTCATTAAGACAGGTCTTAAACGAGTTAAGGCACCCTCCTGAATTGCCGCGTCCAAATGCATGCCGTTGTCCCGCAAACTACGAATAAAGGCAATCATCACCAAACCGTTGAGGACGGCTACTCCAGACAAAGCAATGAAACCCACGCCTGCGGAGATCGAGAATGGAATGTCACGCAGCCAAAGTGCAGCTATGCCCCCAGTTAATGCGAATGGTACGCCGGTAAATACCAGCAAACCATCTTTAACATTATTGAACATAGTAAATAGCAATATAAAAACCAGCAATAGGGAAACGGGCACCACAATTTGTAGGCGTTTCGACGCAGATTGTAATTGCTCAAAAGTACCACCCCATGTGGTCCAATAGCCGGCTGGCATGGTTACTTTATCCTGAAGCTGTTGCTGAGCGTCTCCAATGAAGGAGCCAATATCCCGCCCACGTATATTGGCGGTCACAACGACATTGCGCTTACCATTTTCTCGGCTGACCTGATTAGGGCCGGGTGCTAAATCAAAGCTGGCAATATCCGCCAACTGTAGATATGCAGGTCGATTTTCCTTCTCTGGCGTTGGTAAGCGAATTGGCAGGCGCTTCATTGCATCGATATTACTGCGCATTTGTTCAGGCAAGCGTACTACTAGATCAAAACGTCGGTCACCTTGAAATATCGTCCCAGCCTCTTTACCTCCGATTGCTGTTCTGATGATTTCCTGTACATCGGCTATGTTGACCCCCATTCTCGCCGTCTTTTCACGATCAATCTGAATCGTCAGCACAGGTAATCCAGTAGTCTGTTCAACTTTGACATCCTCCGCTCCAGGGATTTTTCTCAACACACTAGCAATGCTGTTAGCCGTGCTATTCATGATGTTCATGTCGTCACCAAATACTTTGACTGCCACATCACTACGCACACCGGAAATCAATTCATTAAAGCGCATCTGAATCGGCTGGGTGAACTCATAGTTATTCCCAGGTACTTGCTCCACTGCGACCTGCATTGCTTTAATCAAATCGTCTTTACTGCGACCTGGATCGGGCCATGCCGACAGAGGTTTCAAGATGATGAAGGTGTCGGCCACACTGGGTGGCATAGGGTCTGTGGCAATTTCTGCTGTTCCTAATTTGCCAAATACTTTGTCTACCTCGGGAAACTGTTTGATTGTACGTTCCAATTCCATTTGCATCGCAATGGCTTGCGACAGGCTGGTGCCCGGAATTCTTAGCGCATGCAATGCAATGTCGCCTTCATTCAAGCTCGGGACAAATTCACTCCCCATGCGGCTTGCAAGTAAACCGCTGAGTAAAATCACAGTACCCGCAATTGTCAGAACTAATGTTTTGTTCATCATGGTAAATATCAGCATAGGCTGATAACCGCGTTTAGCCCAGGTCATTATTTTGCTTTCTTTCTCGCTGACCTTATCACCGATCAATAAAGCAACTGCAGCCGGAATAAACGTAATAGATAGAACCATCGCACCAATTAATGCCGTTACGACAGTAAAGGCCATGGGGTGGAACATTTTGCCTTCCACGCCAGTCAGTGCAAAAATGGGTAAATACACTACCATAATGATTAACTGACCGAAGAGTAACGGCCTGCGCGCTTCTTTGGCTGCAGCAAAGACTTCATGGTAACGCTCATTTAGAGTGAGTGAGCGTCCATTCACTGTTTGAGCATGAGCCAGCCGACGCACACAATTCTCTACAATCACGACAGCACCATCAATGATGATGCCGAAATCCAGGGCACCTAAGCTCATCAAATTAGCGCTTACCTTGTTACCAACCATACCGGTAAAGGTAAATAGCATAGCCAGAGGGATTACCAATGCTGTGATCAATGCAGCTCGGATATTCCCTAAAAATAAAAACAAAATTGCGACGACCAGTAACGCACCTTCAAGTAAATTTTTCTTTACTGTATCAATGGCTTTATCAACTAATACCGTCCGGTCATAGACTGTTTTGGCGACCACACCTTTCGGCAAACTACGATTGATCTCGTCGAGTTTTTTATCTACAGCTCGGGATACGGTACGACTGTTTTCACCGATCAGCATGAATACCGTACCAAGTACAACTTCATGTCCGTTCTCGGTTGCCGCTCCGGTACGTAACTCTTGACCTATACCCACGTCAGCGACGTCTTTGATACGAACCATACCAAATTGCTGATTTCCCAAGATAATATTACCGATATCGTTAAGCGAACTTACTTGACCAGGGGCACGTATCAAATACTGTTCACCACGCTTTTCAATATAGCCTGCACCGACATTGGCATTGTTGCGCTCTAACGCCGTGATGACGTCATCTAATGTCAATCCATGTGCCACGAGTTTTTCAGGATAAGGCGCTACTTGAAATTCTTTCGCGTAGCCACCAATCGTATTAATCTCCGTAACACCAGGTACATTGCGCAATTGCGGTTTGATGATCCAGTCTTGAATCTCACGTAAATCACTTGGTGTATATGGCGTACCATCAACCTTGACCGCGCCGTCAATGGTTTCAACCGTCCACATATATATTTCACCCAACCCGGTAGAAATCGGCCCCATACCAGGCGCTATACCGGTAGGTAATTGCCCTTTGGCTTCTTGTATGCGCTCATTCACTAATTGCCTGGCAAAATAAATGTCCGTACCTTCTTTGAAAATGATAGTGACCTGCGATAAACCATAACGAGATAATGATCTGGTTTGCTCAAGACGCGGTAAACCTGCCATCGCTGTCTCGATCGGAAACGTAATACGCTGTTCAGTCTCTAGCGGCGAGTATCCTGGTGCCGCGGTATTGACTTGTACCTGCACGTTGGTGATATCAGGAACAGCGTCAATCGGCAATTTTTGATAACTGAATATTCCCAACAGAGCCATTGCCAGTGTCAACATGAGTACTATCCAGCGCTGTACAATGGAGAACTGTATGATTTTTTCAAACATGCTGTTCTCCTTAATGGTCGTGGCTTGCGCCGGATTTGCCAATGTCAGCTTTAATTAAAAAACTGTTTTTAGAGGCATAGCGTTCACCTGCATGTAATCCCTTTATGATTTCTACGAATTTGCCGTCACTGCGTCCAAGTTTTACCGGACGCGCCTCAAAATTTTCCCCGTAGCGCCCGAAAACAGTACTGCTATCTTTCAGGCTTTGGATTGCCTCTACCGTCACAGCGACGGGCACTTCGGTTTCTTCTGATACCAAGTTGACACTCACTGGTAAACCAGGACGCCATAGTCCTTTGGTATTTACGAGGACGATATGGCCTATGGCTGCACGAGATTGGTCGCCAACTAACGATCCCACGTAAGACAGACTGCCGCTGGCCTCGATGTCCAATGCGGTTGCCATGATCTTGGCCTGTTGTCCGGTTTTAACGAGATTCAGATCTTTAGCAGGTATCTTTATCTCAACCCAGACACTGCTTAAATCAGCAACGATAAAAATCGGCGTATCGTCTTTCAGTGACTGCCCCATCGCAATGTGTTTCTCAGTCACCGTACCGGTGATCGGGGAACGAATTTCATAGCGGGTCAAATTACCATTGATATTTGCAGTAGCGCCTAACGAGCTAAGTTTTTGCTGAGCGCCTTGCAATATGATTTCTGTCTCTTGCATAGCATTGCGTGCTTGCAAATAATCTTGTTCTGCGGAGATTTTTTCTTCCCATAATTTTTTCTCACGCTCAAAAGTAGCGCGTGCCAAGCTGTAGCGCTTTTGCGCTGCGAGCAAATCGCTACGCTGATCTGCGAGTGTCTGGCTAGAAATTACGGCAAGTACCTGACCCTTTTGTACTTTGTCACCAGCATTCACTAAAACTGTTTCTACCAACCCGGTAAGCCGTGGCACGATTTGTACAATACGATCCTCATTAAAACGAACTTCTCCGACCAAACTAAGTGTGCTCTGTATTTTTTTAGGCCCCGCAACTGCCAGATCAACACCATTTTGTTTAAGCTGCATATCCGTCATATTGACCCTCGCCTCAACTTGCTCATAACCGAAGTGATAAGACTTACCGTCATATTGGGATGCAATACTGACCTTGAATGAATGGGGTTCCTCTACAACCGCATTACCCTTTATATAGTCTTTTTCGGGAGTGAAGCTGAACACTTGTGGCGTGCGTCCTAAACGCTCCAAGGTGAGCGTGACTGTACTGATGGCAGGTGGTAGTGCCTTCTCATTTTTATAGGCATAAAGCCGAAACTCAGGCTCTACGTTAGTTTCAAAAATAGCGACTTCAAGGCCGTATTCTCCTTGAGTAAATAATTTGCCGCCATGCGGTCCTTTTGCAATATTTTTTTGTTCTTCAGTAGTAGAGCGATTTTCTTTATCTGCATGTTCTTTACCTTCTGGGTGTTGCTGAGCGCCATGTTCAGCAATACTGCCGCTAGTTTTGTTTTTCATCAGAATCAAGCCGGCAAGAAGGACGCCGATTGCCAATACTATGGCAATCGCTATACGCTGTTTTTTGTTAAGTTGTATCGTCGGGTTCATGTGAGTTGCCTAGAATTTGGTTGAAGGACTTGCTTGCGATGTAGGGAGAGACATGCTTTGTGACACTGGTCGATTTGAAGTCAACGTAATATCACCTGTGAGACGCACAATCTCGGCTGCGGCACGATGTGTTTCGGACAAAGCTCTCAGATATTGAGATTTCGTTTGAAGTAAAGTGCGTTGAGCGTCTAAGACATCAAGGAAACTGAACTTGCCGAACTCATACCCTTTTAATACAGCTTCGTATGTACTCTGTGTACCCGGTATTAGCTCATTTTTTATTAATATGGTTTCTTCACGTGCAACACTTAAGCGCTGATATGCTTGCAACACCTCGCTATTGACTCTCCCTTCGGTAAGCGTCAATTCGTCACGGGCTTTGTCGGTTCTGCTCAATGCTTCTTGCAGATTGCCTTGGTTGCGGTCAAATAAAGGAATAGGTATTGCGATACCCAAAATCGCTTGATGGCGACCGAGTTGTTCATCACGTTTCGTACCAACACTCAGGGTCAGGTCGGGTAAACGACGCGTTCTTTCGATCTGAGATAACGCAAGGCGCCGCTCTATTTCCAGGCGAGCGCGCAACAAAACCGGGGCACGCCCTATGCTTGCTAATAATTCGGGCATTTCCGGTAGTGCTGGCAACTCAGATAGTTGACCGTTTATATACTCAACATCAGATAAGGATCCACCTAGGAGCGTGGCTAACCTCTGGCGCGCGTTGATCAGCTCGCTACTCGCTTGTACATATTCAAGTTGGATAGTAGATTCGGCTATGCGTGCCTTGGTCTCCTCCAAAGCAGCAACTTTTCCGAGAGTGACTTTTTTGACTACCGCTTGGGTCGCGGTTTGAGCCAGAACGGTAGAGCTGAATGCCAAACGCTGTCGTTCTTGTGTGATGACAACATCATAAAAATTAACCAATACTGCGGCAGATATTTCACTACGTTTGATGCTCAACTCAATTACTGAGGCGTCATGTTGCAGTTCTGCAGCAATCATGCGGGCAACGCGTTTCCCCCCTAGCTCTATTGGCTGATTTAGTTGCAAAGTAGTCGTTCTAGTCGCCTTTTTCGTATCCTCAACTAATGCTACGAGTTCTGGATTGACTAAGATGCCAGCTTGCCTTACAGCACCCACTTGAGCTTGCACCTCACGCATAGCCATGGCGATATCTGGATTGTTTTTTGTAGCTTTATCAAGCGCGGCGGCTAAACTGAGGCCACTAATTGGCTGATTCGTCTGTGAAAATGCAGGCGACAACACGCTACCCGCTAAAGCTAGCGATAAAAAAATATTTTGCATAGGATGATCCTGATAAGCAGAAAGAATCTGGAAAATTCCAGAAATTTTCAAATAATCGATAGGAAAAATCCAGCGCAGTCCTGTCTGGACTGTGCACCTAGCATGAACTAAGCGGCATAACTACTGAGAAGATAAAAAAGACAGGCTATCGCTGGAACTAAGCAGCGATCATCCATTTGGGGCGCAATGGTTTACCTAGATAAGGCGTATTTAGTTCTGAGGTCGTAGAGGGATGTTGATGGCTTACGAGCAAAGGATTAACCAGTTCGTTTTGCCAAGTGTAAGCCGCCAATGGACTATGAGTACAAGAAGCACAATCTGGGTGCGACGCTACTTTTTTTGTATCTGTATTTTTTTGATCATCTGTATTGTGGCTTGCCTCATGCTGATGGGGATGGTGACCAAAATGCTGTGATGTTTTGCCTGTCTCATGCATGCAATAAGCACTCGCCACCGTCCAGCTAAGCTGGAGAGTGAACGCAACAATGAGCATGAGAACAAATTTTTTAACCATACTCATTATTATAAACGAACTTTGATCTCACTCTATTTTGTAATAACAGTAGAGGCATTGCTGTGAGGTTCCAAATGGCGTTTGATATAGTTCAATGGTATTTTTTAACAGTTTAAATCTTGTTCCGAATTGTTCATGTAAAACATCTACATTCATACGGACTCTTCCGTCGACTAAAACACTTGTTAATTCTAATGACGATGCCCATGATGCAGATCAGGTGTATGAGGGTGCCGGTGCACTAATGATTCGTGTCTATGTCGATGGCTATGTACCCCTTGTGGCATGACTTCATGCGTGTGCGTATGGTGGCCGTCATCATGAGTATGAGCATGTTCATGGTCTATATTGTCGTGCTCATGGTCATGCTCGTGTTCTTCCAACAGATGTAAAGCGACACCTGCGATCATCAATAGGACTCCGCCAATCAGTAACGCACTGGTTTGCCTTTCGCCTAGTCCAAATGCGATGGCTGCGCCAATGAACGGTGCGCCGATCAGGAACAGGCCTACTCCGGCGTATAATGCCTTGGTAGCACGATTTGCAGATCCGGACATTTGGAATAAGGCACTTCAAGAGGTAGGAGAGCCGCCTTTAAGCTAATTTTACTTTTTTGGCGCGTTGGGCAAAAATAGCCAATATCATTCAAAACATTAATCGCATTTCAGAATTGGACCATTGAATCATTGCCAAGCGCATCTGCTCTTGCGGCGTAGAGCCAAAGCCAATCATTATTTTTAAATTTTCCGCTGTATAAAATCTTAGCGCATTAGCCAAAACGTCTTCTACTTCCTCGAATGTGCCCTCAATTCCATTTGCCCAGTCCACCCATTCCTTGCGTATGCGCGGTGACAGCGTTTTCGCATCAATATTGTCCAGTGCATATAATTTGTCCTTGAGTGTCGTTAAGATTCGCATCGGATCATGATTAAGCAGATCCAGTCCGGTAAGGTTACCAACCTTCTCAGCAACAGATTGTAATGGTCGCGCAGATGGGTTAGCAACGCGATGTCGGTCTCGCTCTTCTTGAGAGGCCTCCCGTGTCACTTCAACGAGATTGTCTCCACGCCGCGCCTTTTCGCGTAATACCTTAAAAACGCTTTGGCCTAAGGCATCCTTGAACGAGCGCAACGTAGCTTCCGACCATTTCACTCCTGTGGGGCGATTAAGTTGCTCGGCGATACGTGCTAGCAATGTCACTTTATTATCACGCACATGCTTCAATATATCGAGCTGATGCTTCAGGTGAGCTCTCTTTTCCTGCAGATTTGCCTTGATCGTAAAAGAGTCACCAAAAATCTTACGTCCGCAAATTCCACCAACGTTTGTCTCCTTCCCATCGACTGTGACAACAAGGTATCCCGATTGGTGTGGTGTTCTGCAACTGGATAAGCCGCAGGGATAAGGTTCGCCAAAGTGATAAGGTGCCAGAACCTCGGCTAACTCGGACTGTTTGGGGTCAAGCTGAGGACAGTATTGAGGCCGCTGCCTTAAATCTTCCGACGATTTAAGGGTGACCAACTGAGAAAAATCATCGAGTAGACCAGTCATCCACAATCCCAAGAGGCTGTATGAATGCACAGTATATCGTGTTTTTAATTGCGTAACCATCTAGAAGCACGGAAACAGACAAGCACCTGAAGCCCATCATTCCTTGACTATCAGTGTTAGAATAATAACTATTGTCTGATTTGCATTGTTCGGTCAAATTAATTTGCGGGGAACTACATGAAATTAATATCAGTATCCATCAAAAATTTCCGTTGCTATCGTGAAGAAATCACGGTCTCCATGGCAGACATGACGACCTTCGTTGGAAAGAACGATATAGGAAAGTCTTCAATTCTAGAGGCGCTGGAAATCTTCTTCAATAACGATACAGTCAAGATTGAGCAGAATGACGCAAATATTTATAGCGGTGAAAATTCAGTCGCGATTACATGTGAATTTTCCGACCTTCCTTCGAAGTTAAGTCTTGATGCTGGCGCGGAAACCAGTCTTGCGGCAGAATATCTTCTTTCCCCGACAGGCACGCTGAAAATCTTAAAGCTATTTGACTGCAGCAAAAAAACGCCGACTGCTGAGGTTTTTATACTCGCCAACCATCCAACTGCCACCGGAGTGGCAGACCTTCTCGATTTAAAAGAAAAAGAGCTGCAAAAGCTTATCAAAGACCACAACCTAGATGCGGCGCTTAAGGGGAATCCGGGTATGCGGCAGGCTCTTTGGGCTGCGGCAGCTGACTTGGAACTGAAGGAGGTCGCGATCTCAGTTACAAAACCGAAGGAAGACAGTAAACGTATTTGGGATCAGCTCGAAAACTACCTGCCGATGTACGCGCTGTTTCAAAGTGACCGTAGTAGCCGTGATTCTGACGGAGAAGTGCAAAATCCGATGAAGGCTGCTGTGGCCGCCGCTATTGCAGAAGTACAGGAGGATATCAATCGCATTCAGGAAAAGGTCAAAGAGAAGGCCGAATTGATCGCCAAAAGCACGCACGAAGCTTTAAAAACAATTGACCCCAATCTTGCCAAAGAACTGACCCCGCAATTTACACCGCCGACCGCAGCTAAATGGATAGGGCTATTTTCTGTTGGCATGGATACTGATGATGGCATTCCCTTAAATAAGCGTGGCAGCGGCGTCCGCCGTCTTGTTTTAGTTAGCTTTTTCAAGGCGGAAGCGGAGCGTCGCTTGAGGATTGGAACAAAACGAAGCATCATATATGCAATCGAAGAGCCAGAAACCGCCCAGCATCCGAACAACCAACGTATTCTCATAGAGTCATTCAAGGCGCTGTCTTCGGAGCAAGGATGTCAGGTACTGCTAACGACACACAGTCCTGGTTTTGCCTCCGATCTGCCAACTGATAGCATCAGATTTGTAACGCGCAATGATACGCTTCAGCCTGTTGTCAAAGATGGGGTTGACGTCTTTGGGCAGGTGGCTGAAACACTCGGCGTTGTACCTGACAGCCGCGTCAAAGTTCTTCTTTGCGTTGAGGGACCGACTGACGTGGCAGCGTTCAAATCTCTTAGCCGAGCGCTACACGCTGCTGATCAAAGTGTGCCGAACCTAGCTACAGACGAGCGAGTCGCATTTGTGTTACTCGGCGGATCGACGCTCAAACATTGGGTTGCACAACACTATCTGCGATCGCTGAATCGCCCGGAGGTTCACATTTATGATAGAGATGTTCCAGAATATGCTCAATCTGTCGCCAAGGTGAATCTGCGGACCGATGGTTCTTGGGCCGTGCAAACTAATAAACACGAGATTGAATGTTATTTGCATGCTGACGCTATCAAAGATGCCTTTGGCGTCGATATTGTGATTATTGACCGGCCTGGCGCCGATGGAAAAGCCGTTCCGAAGTTATTTGCCGAAGCATATTCAGTACAGCAACAATTTGATGGCACTATGGGGGACAGCAAAGCAAAGCTGTGTCTTGCGGAGAAAGCATTTCCGTTAATGACAGCTGAACGGTTGGCGGCAAGAGATGCTGAAGGTGAAGTGGAAGGTTGGTTCCGGAGGATTGGGCGAATGCTTTAATCAGCCGTCAGCAAGTTTATACAAGGGTTAGCACAATAAAATTAAGTACTCATCTAACTTTTTGGCGAAAATTTCTTGAGTCTCCCACCTTTGGAACAAATTTATGCAAACCAACAAAGCAAAAAAATTTCTTGATTCCTGTTTTAAATCATTGACTTAACGTCATTTTGACGAAAAAATAAGAATCCCAGCCGGACCTCAACTCGTTGACGAGTGACCTAAAGGTCTGGCCATAACCGCCTCGGCAATATCCATCGTTTCCCTGTTCGCCGTTTTGCTGATCGTCATCCCGCGTGAATCGCTCAAGCAAATTTTTGGGGGGACATGCCCGCTATGCCAAAGGTAATAGGGCGATTTCGTTCTACCGCTGCGTCGCGGAGAATTATCCCAAGGGCGAAGAGAATAGGTATATTAGTGACGTCGAGGGCATGGAAATCGTCGTGCTATGCCGGCAGAAATTGGAACAGCAATGCACGATCAGTCATTGCCTGTCGATAAAGTCACTGTGGGTCACGCGCGCGCCGGTTGGCTGCTGATGTTTGCCTCAGGCTTTACCGCTCTGGCGCTGGCCGCTAAATCTTTTTTTGACTAAAGAGAGGCGCGATGGGGCTCAAGGAATGACTTGTATGTCTACATAAAAGACATATTTGACAAAAACTGGACGCCGCCAGCACTTAGTAAAATTCGTCATTTGCATATGCCTGTAGGCGCTTCACATCTGATCAGAATGGATGAAATTAGCGCCATCAGTATTAAAGACTTACGTGCGTTGATGGGGGATCGTCGGAGTAAATTTCGAATAAGCCCTTTACACAAAATTCAGGACATCCTCGCCGAAACAAGTATCTGATAACCATATTCTCTTTGCGCTTGAATTTGCGGTGCTATACCGAACACGATACGTTCAACAATAGAGACTTCATCAAATAAGCGCCAGATAAATTATCTTAAATTCAGATTGATCACTTAGATATAGCTTTCTACACGTCACGTCTCTAGCTGGTGTTGATGAAGAAATATGAATAGACTAATCCGATAGACTCCTCCAAAAACATGCAGTTTAAAAATATCTCTGATCATGACATTGAACAGACCATGCTCAGCATGAATCATCATGCCTCAGCTTCAAATCAGCATACGAGGTAATTTCGAAGTAACTACAATCATGCCAACATCGTATTGCACTTAGAAATTGAATTCGCCGAATGAGATAAGACCTAGGAACACGAGTAGTTTTTCTACCGATACAGGATAGCGATGCACTTACCGTTGAATCACACCATTTTTTCCCACAACGGTTAACTCCACAAATTTTGATCCCTCGTGTGAACTTGGCGTATATGTCACTTTCACTCCCCCAAGATCAAAGTTACGCATGCTATTGAATGCCGCAATCAATTTTTCTTTGTTGACGGATGGCCCAGCGCGTCGCAAGCCCTCTGTCAATAATTTTGCCGCGACAAAACCCTCTAACGTCGCGTAGGAAAGCGGCGGTGGATTATCCATTCCTTTTAAGACATGCTGGAATTCTCTGACGACTAGTACACCAATATCCTTCGGATAAGGCATAACCTGCATAATGCCGACACCCCGACCATCATCGCCAAGTGACTTAAAAAAACTATCGGAACTAACGTTAGATAACATTAAAAATCTAGGATAGAAATTTCTCGTGTGAATTTGCTTCACAAAGTCCGCACATACTGATGGGGTACATGCCATTAGTACGGCTTGTGGATTCGCAGAGGCAATCAAATTCACCGCGCCGTCTATTTTTAAGTCCTTTCTGTCGTAACTTGCTTCAACTAAGGCTTTAACACGATTTAAAGCTAAACTCTGTTTGAAGCCAACCAGTCCATCTTTTCCGAACGAATCGTCCTGATACAAAATAGCAATCCGGTTTATCCCCAAAGGCATCAAAGTTTCCACCATTTTTTTAGTTTCGTCCTGATAACTGGCACGCAAATGAAAGAGGTAAGGATTGAGGGGTTGATGTAATACCTGAGCGCCAGAAAACGGTGCAATCATGGGAATTTTTTCAGATATAAGTAATGGTAGTGCAGCCTCTACCGTGGGTGTACTACGGTAACCAAACAAAGCTAATGCGTGGTCTTCTTTAATTAATTTTTCTGTATTTGCTCTTGTAAGATCTGGTTTTCGCTTGTCATCGTATGTTTTTAGTTCGATTTGACGTCCATAAACGCCTCCTTGAGAATTGATCCATTTAAAATAGGCTTGAGCACCTTCCCTATTTTCTTTTCCTGTTGCCTCTCCTGATAATTCGACAGACTGACCAATCACAATTTTTTCTAGGGTTGTTTTATCAGCGGCTTGTGCGGAGTTGAAAAAAACAGCTAAAGCAAGAACGAATATTGTTTTCATTATTATTGTCTCCTGATATTTATAGGTTAATTTTTTACTAGTTTGCATCGTCAAAATGAAACGAATGTGTACAAAAAAATGCCCGCGAAAGCGGGCAAAAGACAAGTCTATAATTTCATAAAAAATCACATACCTTGTTCGACAAATTGCGCTGGGCGCCATTTCAATAATTTATTTTCTATCGCAGTCAGCAAATATTCGGCAGCGAGTGCCACAATAGCCAGGACGATCATTGCGGCAAACACGCCCGCAGCATTAAACGTACCTTGGGCAGTTGCAATTAATAAACCAATACCATGCCTGGCGCCAAGAAATTCACCGACAACTGCACCGACTAAAGCAAAACCAAAACTAACGTGTAAGCTCGCCAAAATCCAAGTCAATGCCGACGGAAATACGACGGAGAACGTTACCTGTCTCTTACTCGCGCCAAGAATGTAAGCGTTGGCAATAAGATTTTTATCTGCTTCACGAACACCTTGAAACGCGTTACCGAAGACAACAAAAAAAACCATGACTACGGCAAGTGCCACTTTGGATCCCATTCCCAATCCAAACATAATGATAAATATTGATCCCAAGACGACCCTCGGAATTGCATTCGCGACTTTGATGTAAATACTAAATACATCGGCTGCCAGTTTGTTACGGCCAAGTGCAATACCAAAAAATATTCCGAGTAAACTTCCAATTAAAAATCCCAGAACCGTCTCTTCCATTGTCACCATTAACTCACGCCATAAAGGTCCCTGAGCCGTTCCTTCAGTAAGCCAAATTACTAATTGTTCGTAAATTGCTGATGGTTTTGAAAAGAAAAAGACATCCATTAATCCCCAATTAACTGCCAATTCCCATCCGGTCAACGTAGCAACAGCTAAAGCAATCCGCAAAAATATGACTAGCCGCTTATGATTAGTTGCTCGAGCAATAGCTTTTCTTTCCTCGTCGCCGCTGGCGGACTGATTCAAAGTTTGTTTTATAGTTGAAGTGTTCATAGTCATTAATTCCATTTTAGATTTGCACTTCATCTTTTAAATCAGACCAAATCTGCTTGGAGAGATGAATAAATTCATTGGTATAGCGAGCTTCAGAAACATCTCGCGGACGTGCTAACGGAATTTCATAACTACTCTTCACGGATCCAGGGCCCTTAGACAGAACAATCACACGATCTGCCAGTGCAATCGCCTCTTCTATATCATGAGTCACAAACACAACCGATGCTTTTTTCTCAGACCAAAGCCCAAGTAACTCCTCCTGCATCAATGCGCGCGTCTGCACATCCAATGCTGAAAAAGGCTCGTCCATCAACAATATTTTGGGTTCATTAATAAACGTTTGAGCCAGCGCAACACGCTTTCGCATACCACCGGATAGTTGATGTGGATAATGATGCTCAAATCCAGACAACCCGACTCGACGAACCCATTCTGCCGCCATACCTTGAGCCGTTTGCTTATCGACACCACGATAAATAGGGCCAATTGCTACGTTATCGATCACGTTTTTCCATGGAAACACAGCATCTGCCTGAAAAACAAATCCGATGTTTGGATCGATACCCATAACAGGTTTACCAAAGACCCTGACGCTCCCAGATGAAGGCGGGTTAAGACCAGTAATCATGCCTAGCGTCGTTGATTTTCCGCATCCGGTTGGGCCAACAATGGCGCAAAAATCTCCCTCGTTGACAGTCAAACTAAAATCTTTTAAAGCCAGCGTTACTTTTCCAGACGGACTGATAAATTTTCTACTGACATTGGTCAACTCAATTGCAACGTTTTTCATTATTTTGCAGCTTTCACAAAATCAGAAGTAAAAGTATTCGCCAGATTGATCGACTTTCCTTGCACTGCCTTATCGAAACCGTTTAGTACTTTCAAAACGGTTGCGGGGCCATTTTCTGGCATCACGCCATCAGATGTAAACATCAGTTTGCTAGCCTCTAATGCATCGATATACATTTGTTTATTGGAGGCGTAATAATCAGCGGGCATTTTTTCCGCAATTTCTTTTGCCGTATGCGTTTTGATGTACTTTAAGGTTTTAACGAACGCATTTACAATTTTCTGGACTTGGTCTTTATGCGTACTCACCCAAGCAGTTGGCATATATAAACATGCTGCAGGATAGGTTCCGCCTAACGCTGCCTCGGTTTCTTTGACCGTACGAAGATCAACCAAAATAGTTGCTGCTCCTGTCGATACCAGGCGAGATATAGTCGGTTCAGTCGTCATACCTGCGTCAATTTTGTTTTGTGCCATTGCAGCGATAAACGTAGATCCGGCACCGACAGGCAAAGTAGTGAATTCGCTGTTTTTAATACCTGCTTTAGCCGCAAGATATTGCGTCAAGAAATTTGTAGAGGATCCTAAGCCTGTAACGCCTAAGGTCTTTCCTTTAAAATCAGCAGGAGATTTAATATCCTTAGCCGCAGCTTTAGACACTAATATGACTTCGCCTGGAGCTTGACTGAACTGCACAACTGATTGCACCAATTTCCCACGTGCTTGCAAATCAATGGTGTGATCATAAAATCCGACTACCCCTTGAGCCGCACCGGATAACATTTCTGTCTCTGCATTCACTCCCGCAGGCTCGCTCAGGAGTTCGATATCAAGACCGGTTTCCTTAAGATAGCCAAGTTGCTCTGCCAGTTTGGCCGGAAGATATATTTGTTTTTCTATACCGCCTACCATTATGGTGATTTTTTCTGCGGCAATTGAGTTCAGACTGGCGGTTAGCAAAATTGCTAACGCCACAGGCTTCAATAATAATTTCATGGTTGTCTCCGTTTTTATATTTGACTGCTACTTTATTGTGGCTTATTGATTCCTTCATTTAGCTTTCACTAAATAATAATTCTGTATAGGGACGATGAATGACTTACGCTAACTCGACTTATTTTGAATATCGCTATTAGAATTTAATTAGCTAAAAATAGAGGGCGCCCTAAATAGCCCTCTACTGATGTCAATTCGATTGATTAATAAAGCAGATTAAAATTTGAACCGCATACCAACGGCATATTCATTTTGGGAATTAAATCCATTAGCTTGAGAGGCTAAATAAGTACCGTCAGTGTTCAGACGATCTAAAGCAAAGTAAAGCTCTGTGCGCTTGTCAAAATGATAGAACGCTGAACCATACCAAGTCTTACGCTTCCCTGTTGCAGTCTTCGTTGCATTGCCTGTATTCGCATAGGCATTCAGGACATAACCACTACCATTGACAGCGGCGTTCTCTGCATTCATTGTTTGCCAGCCTAATTCATAGTCGAAGTTGCCAGCAGGTGTGAATTTAGCGGACAGCGTATACGCTTTGTCGCTACGATTGCCAATAGCTAGTGGTTGATCTGCTTTATAACTGATATAGCCAGCATTGAGGCGCATCATGCCGAATTGGTAGTTTCCGCCAATGGAATAAGATGAATGCGTATAGCCATTGACGTTAGCTGAGTTATAGAATCCTGAAACATTGACGTCGCCACCGTTATAAGCCAATCCCAAAGATTTGGTTGTCCCAGTTGTTGTGTCTCCAGGAATACCGCCAACCTGATAACCCACACCGGCAACTATATTACCGAACTCTTTTTTCCAAACAATACCTTTATCGTAACGGGTACCCGTAGCACTACCGGAATAGAAAATTAATTGCTTGAAATCATTATTATTAGAATACCCGCCCTCATCTAAAGTGACTGCTGCCGTTCCATATGGATCACCATAAATTTTTGAGAATTCACGTGCGAGTGTATTCTGACGACCAAAAGTCAGCTTGCCCAGGCTATCACTTTGCACACCAAGCCAAGCATCTCGATTAAACAAAACACCAGGGGTATCCATGCTCCCGGTAGGCAACTCATACTCGCTTTCCAGTTTAAAAATAGCTTTTAACCCGTCAGTATCTTTTAAAGCATGTTCACCTTCAATGCCCCAACGATTGCCACTAAACCAAGCGACAGACATATCCTTCTGGCTATTGCCGGCTTTATCTGCGTTACTCTTACTACTGAGACTTAAATCAATCAAGCCATACAAGCGAACCGTATCGCCACCACTTTTATAAACGAGTCCCTCTCCTGCGGGCTGGCTGACGGTTGCGGACTTCTTGCTTACCTCCACTGCCTCTTTAGCAGCAACCGTAGCTTGCTGAATTTGTGCTAAGGCATCTTGCGCCTGTTGAGCTGCTTTTTGTGCATCAGCGGCCGCTTTTTGTGCTTGAGCCAATGCTTGCTGTAAATCCTGAACTGATTGCGCTTGAACTGAGCCCGCTAGTACACCTAAAATGGCCATAGCCATTAACTTTTTTTTCATTTGAATGTCTCCTGATTAATGAAGTCGTATCTCACATACCTATTAGTTGGTTGCGTGAGCCTACGGGGACCAATGTAGTTGGATGAAGCCTTCTATCAGCCTTCAATAGACATCGTGTGGATAAAATGAAACGGGGAAGAAGGTTTCATTTATTGAGACATCAAAATGATTTAGTCTAGTTACTATGAAATTACTCTTAGTCGATGACAATCGTGAGCTATCGTCGTGGCTCACACGTCTGCTAACTCAATCAGGTTATGCAGTTGAACAAGCTTTTACTGGCGAAGAAGCATTGCATTTCTTAATAACGCAAAATTTTGATGCAATTCTTTTAGATTTAACACTTCCGGGACTTAAGGGGCAGACTGTACTAAGAGATCTCAGAAATAAAAATAATGATGTTCCTGTCTTGATCATTAGTGCACTGGATTCTTTAGGTGACATCATCGAAAATTTAAACTTAGGCGCTGACGATTATCTAGCAAAACCTTTCGATATTCAGGAGTTAGAAGCGCGCCTACGATCCTTGTTGAGAAGGTCGAGTGGGAAAGCAAATCCAATAATTCAATGTGGATCTTTAACCTATAACAGCAATACTAAGATTTTCAGTAATACAGGAGAAAATATCAATTTGACGCCAAGAGAGCATGCTGTGCTGGAGGCATTAGTTCGCAAATGTGGGAAGACCGTCTCAAAAAAGGAATTGGCTGATGGTTTATTTACGTTAAATGACACGGTTTCACCGAAGGCGCTAGAGATCTACATCGTACGATTGAGAAAAAAAATAGAAAATTCTGGCGCGCAAATCATTACCTTGCGTGGTTTAGGATACATGTTGACCTATGTTGCTACCGCTTAGAAGTTTAAAAAGCAGATTGGCCTTGTGGGTATTTTTGCCCACACTACTTATCTCTACGATCGACTTATTTGTCACGTACAAAAGTACCGATAATATTGCCACTTTGGTTCAAGAGCAGTTATTAAAAGGCTCTGCGAAAATCATTTCTGAGCAACTCAATACAATCGATGGAGGATATGAAATAAGTATTCCCCCAGCGGCATTTGAACTATTCGCGAGTAAATACCAAGATCGTGTTTTCTATTCTGTGCGTAGTAAAAAAGGTCATTTGATTTCAGGAGATGAGGAGCTAAGTACTTATTCAAGCGACTTGCAGATCGAACAGGAGAAGTATTTTCTGACCCATATTCGCGGAGAACTGGTACGAGTCATTGCGTATGCTCATGCACTTCCCAGTACATCCAGCAATGACTATGCAGTCACTCAAATAGCACAGACATTGCGAAGTCATGACGCCTTCAAAAAAGAACTTTTTTTACTAACGATGAGAGAGCATTTCATTCTCTTATCCTTAGTTTTATTTGGACTTGTTATTGCATTCCGATGGACCTTAAGTCCATTAATTCTCTTTGGTGAAAAATTATTGCAGCGTCAACCAGGATCATTAGAAAAACTAGATGAAGATAATGCACCTGACGAGTTAAAACCAGTCATCTTTGCTATGAATGATTACGTTGCTCGATTAGATAAAACACTGACGTCCTATGAACAATTTGTCGCTAATACTGCACATCAATTAAGGACGTCATTTGCAATTGTCACCTCTCAAATTAATTTTGGAAATAGAAATAATGATTTAGATCAATCACAAAAAGATATTTTTAGTGCGATTCAAAAAACGATAGTGAACGGCACTAAGGTCATTAATCAATTACTCGTTCTTGCATCGATAGAGCAAAATCGTCACAACAAAAATACACAAATTGTCACCCAGTTTTCTGAAGTCGTACAATCCGTTATAGAAGAACTTGCTCCTCTGGCGCAACAAAAAAATATCGATCTAGGGATAGATACACTTGATGAAAATTGCATGGTAAATGCTTCGAAGCATTTGTTACGTGAATTAGTTTCCAATTTAGTTGAAAATGCTATCCAACACCTGCACACAGAAAGCATGGTGACGGTATCTCTTAAGAATTTAGGCCATTCGATCTTATTCAAAGTTTCTGACAACGGACCTGGTATTCCAGTTGAGCAGCGTAGTAAAGTATTCGAGCGCTTTTATCGCTTAAACGAAGACAAACCAAATAGTTCAGGATTAGGGTTATCTATCGTCAAAGAAATATGCGATATGCTAAATGCGACCATCCAGCTCACATCTCCAGATAACGAAACAGGATTAATTGTTTCAATCAATTTCAATATTTTATGAAAATGGAATTTAAAAAAATAACTATATGATTAGTATTCGTGCAGTAGAAGTGCATCGATCTCATATTTTTTATAAAATGAACGTCAAATCACTCGTTGAATTAGCGTTAATTCAAGGTCGTACTGAGATGAAATGAAATTATTTCAGTGTCTGAAAATTCGGTTAATTGCACATCAAAACAAGCCAATCCTTACCCTTATTCAAATTAATTTGCGCCATTACTTGCCGCGACTCAAATAAAAAAGGTGGAGACAGTGGAGCTGTCTCCACCTTTTTGCTTCTTTAATTTAACGCTTACTTAGTACAAGCCTTACCATGATCCGCGTGCGCGCCTTTTGTTTTTGCATCGGCCTCACTCATATATTCACCTACTTTTGTTTTGCCATAGGATTTGGTACCAAAGCAATGGTATACATTTGACTTGGTATTCAACCAAACCTTGTCTGATGCGCCACCAGCAGCAGCTACTTTTGTTTTAGCTGATGTTGTCGTTGTTGACGACGATGTCATTGCAGAAGAAGACGCAGCGACAGTGGTATTCGGTTTAGCGGCATTTGCTGTGTTAGATGCACTTTGTGCTGTTTGCGCAAAACCACCTGTAGCACTGAGTAAACCTGTTATCAATACGAATGATGTTGTGAGTGATTTCATTGCTGTACTTTCAAGATTAAATTTAAAAAATTAAACGCTCTCTATTTTAAGAGCGATTAACTATTTTTAGTTGCCAAGTGATAAATCCCTAGCAACAACATTGCGCCTACAACTGCACCAATAAAACCGGCTGATTCTCCTGCGTGGTACCAACCAATAAAATGTCCCAAATAGGTTGCGGCGACGGAGCCTGCGATACCCAACAATACCGTCATAATAAAACCGCCAGGATTTTTCCCGGGAAGAATCATTTTAGCGATAGCACCAGCAACCAAACCAATCAAGATCGTCCAAATAATGTGCACAAGGTTCTCCTATATAGACTTAGAACTTAAAAAGGATACATGATTTGTTTTTTGCCAACTGTTTAGTATTGTTAATTCATTAGGCAGTTGGTTTAACACACCTTACCAAAGGCAGCGCGTCCTATTTAGGTACTGCACAATATCTGCCACATACTATGCCTGAGCTAAGTATCTCAGAGTAGGCTCAAATAGCACAATTTTGTGCTGTCTATGAGGGAGTAAATATGAACATCAGTAATGTTGCTCATTCGCCAGTAGTTCAACAATTGGCACAACCAATAACAAAACAGAATCTGGACGTACAAAAAACAAGTCCGAGTGAAGAGGCAAAGGAGTCTCCGCAAGTACGCGCTCAGGAAGCTAACAAAGGGACCTCTATTAATACCTTCGCATGATAATTGATGACAAAGAAAGTCCAAAAAGCCAGCGTAAATCAATCGCTGGCTTTTTTATTACTGTGGACCTCCAATTTATAGAAAGTCCTCAGTGTTAGCTAAGTTTGAGACGTTATTCTTTTTAGTACGCAAATATCTGCGGATTTCTTCAAGGAGATTCATCATGTTTCGTTTCACTAAAATTGCAATCGCAGTCACGGTTTTGACGACAGTTAGTTTAGGTACGTTTGCCTATGCAAACAAAGGAATGGAGAATGACGCACTAGCAGTAGCGAATGCGAAGGTGACGATGATACAGGCTGTGACGGCTGCAGAACAGCATGCCAATGGCAAAGCATCTCGTGCTGAATACGAACAAAGTAAAGCTGGCTGGGTATATGACGTTGAGGTTGTTAGTGGAGTGAAAGTCTTTGATGTCAGGGTAGATGCTGAAAAAGGTACCATCATTTCTTCTATTGAAGACAAAGCGGATCGCGACGATGATCACGACAAACCAGACTAATCTACGATTAATAAATTGCCTCCAGATTTTGGAGGTAATTCTTCATTTAACCTATGGAACAGCTAAACCAAAACCTATTCCTTTGGCTTAATTACTCAGCACATCCAAGCCAGATTATCGTCAATTTAGCTATTTTTTTTGCCGAATATAGTATTTTTTTGATTCCGATCTTCCTGATTACTACCTGGCTGCGCGGTGATGAATCCACACGAAAATTACTATTAGAAGCCGTTTGTGCTGGACTAGTTGGATTGCTAATCAACCAGATCATCAGCGCACTTTGGCAGCATCCCAGACCATTCATGATGGGGTTAGGTCGAACCTTGATTCCTCATGTAGCAGATTCATCTTTTCCAAGCGATCATTTAACCTTGCTCTGGTGCGTATCGTTTAGCCTTTTAAGGTATCAACCTTTTCGGTCAATAGGTGCTGTATTTAGTTTACTTGGTTTACCTATGGCCTGGGCACGGATTTATCTAGGTGTTCATTTTCCATTCGACATAGTTGGTGCGATCTTGATTGCCATAGTAAGTGCTTGGTTAAGCTACGTTCAGTCAGGCTTGTATTTACCTTTCACCTACAAAATCGCTATTAACATACATCACATTCTTTTAAAAAATTCATCTAAATCAGATGAGTAGAAAAATGACAGATAGTTTGATCTCCTATGGATAGCCTAAGTTTAAAGTCTCAAACTAGTACCAAGATTAACCAATCATAGCTAAGAATCAACTCATGAATATGTCAACAACACCCGCTACGTCGCAGTGGATCAATAAGGTACCCGAAGTAACGCTCTCTTTTTGGATTATTAAAATCATGTCTACCACAGTGGGAGAGACCGGGGCCGACTTTCTGGCGGTCAACGCTGGTTTCGGCCAAGGAATAACGCGTGCAGTCATGGGGGCGCTATTAGTCATTGCTCTATTAATCCAATTACGTACGCGCCGCTATACACCTTGGATTTATTGGCTTACGGTGGTTCTTGTCAGTGTAGTAGGCACCTTGATTACTGATTTCCTCACTGATGGGTTAGGTGTGAGCCTGTATATCAGTACGTCAGTATTTGCCTTGGTATTAGGATACATTTTTTTGATCTGGTATTGGGCGGAGCGTAGCTTATCTATTCACCAAATTTTCACACGTAGCCGTGAATCATTTTATTGGTCAGCGATTCTCTGCACCTTTGCTTTGGGTACCGCAGCCGGTGATCTAGCTACAGAAGCAATCGGACTTGGTTTTATATGGGGCGCACTATTATTCGGCACGCTGATCGTTATTATTTATGTTGCATGGCGACTCGGTGGAAATGCCGTACTTACCTTCTGGATAGCCTACATCTTGACACGCCCATTTGGTGCAGCGATAGGCGATATGCTCACACAGGCCAAAACCTATGGCGGACTTGGCATAGGTGCTATGTGGACAAGTGCCCTCTTCTTATCGGTGATCATCATCCTAGTGGTCGTCGCTCAGTGCAGTGCGAACCGTCATAAGCACGCACAACTCACCAAATAACATCAAATCACCATCAATTAAGGAAATATCGTGACTCACCTAAATTCACTTATTCGCATCCTTGCTACGATTTCAATAGCAACTTCTTTGGTCTTTTTGGCTGGATGCTCAAAGCCTGAGACTGGCACCGCCGCAGCCGCCAATACATCGGCAACGAGTGGAAGCGCCCACACGGCAGCTCTATTACCCAATAAGGTCGCATCTAAATTAGGTGACTTATCAATATTTCGAATGATAGCAGCTGACGTTTCTACCATCGTGGACAAGGGTAATCTTTTAGCCGCTAAAACTAGAATCAAGGATTTAGAAATCGCATGGGACGCCGCAGAAGCAGGCTTAAAACCTCGTTCTGCCAGTGATTGGCATACATTAGACAAGGCTATTGATCATGCCCTTAATGCGCTTCTTGCAGACACAGCGAATCAAGTTAACTGTAAAGCTGCTATGTCTGAATTATTAAAAACCTTTGATACTCTTCAGGCGCCTACTTGAGAATACGATATGCCTATAAAAATTCCAATATGAATTTCAGGGTGCATTTAACATTCGAAATTTTTTGTTCTATATTCCTTGTTTCATTTAAGCGCAATTTTCGCTTGGTATTAAATCGATTATGTTCAATTACAAAGTTAATCGATATTCGTGAAACCGTTAGGGCAAAAAAATGAGAATATTTCTTATTGAAGATGATCAGATGATTGGAGATGCTATCCAAGATGCGCTAAAAGACGCTGCATTTGCCGTTGATTGGGTTCGTCACGGGCAAGATGCTCTGTCTACGCTTCAAACACAACAATATGATCTCGTATTACTAGATTTAGGCCTACCAAAAAAAGATGGTTTTGACGTTCTGAGATCGATCCGAGAAGACAATAATCCTATTCCCTTAATCGTCATTACGGCCAGAGATTCCCTAGATGACCGCCTGCGAGGCCTGGATAACGGCGCTGATGACTATTTAGTAAAACCATTTGAAATGGCAGAGTTGTTTGCACGTATGCGCGCTGTGATTCGACGAAAAGGAGGAATAGCCGCTCCGCTAATGAGTAACGGTGAGTTAACTCTAGATCCAGCCACACATGAAGCAAGTTTTGGAGACGTACGTGTTCGCCTCTCAGCAAGAGAATTTGCGCTGCTTCAAGCGCTGTTGATACGCCCTGGCGCTATTTTATCTCGCACAGACCTTGAGGATCGTATCTATGGCTGGAATCAAGAGGTAGAAAGTAATGCGGTTGAATTTTTAATTCATTCAATTCGTAAAAAATTAGGCAATACTGCAATAAAAAATGTCCGGGGGGTTGGATGGATGGTTTCAAAAGGAAATTGAAGCATTCATTACAGTTTAAATTATCTGTATGGTTGTGCGTGTCGATTATTATGGTCGCCATTGCAGCTGGCATTTTCTCATTTGCTTCTGGATTTCAAGAGGCAAATGAACTACAGGATGATCAACTAAAGCAAATAGCGTCAATGTTAAGTCGCTATCGGCTTTCTACAGCGCAAACTAACAGCCAGGACAGCCTTACCAACGTTGATCCCGACTCACGTGTAATAATCCAAGTATTATCAAATGACCCAAACGAACTATCAACCGATTTAGACCATGGACTTGTTTTATCGGACAAGCTACCTGTAGGTATACAGACGATCATCATTAACGGTGAGTCGTGGCGATTTTTTATCAAATTACTATCATCTGGTTCACGAATTGCTGTTGGTCAGCAGACTGCGGTTCGCGATGAGGTCGCTCGTGACAGTGCGTTTAGAACCTTGATGCCATTCTTAGTATTGATTCCACTTCTCTTGGTATTAATTCGAAATTTGATTCGCCAAATGTTTAGACCGTTAAAACAATTGGCGTCTGATTTACTCGTTCGCTCTGAACATGATTTAAATGAAGTCAGTGGCGATCATGTACCCCATGAAATTATTCCTTTTATTACATCAATCAATCATTTGCTATCTCGTGTCAAACACTCTATTACACTACAAAAACGGTTTGTTACCGACGCTGCGCATGAGCTTAGGTCTCCTTTAACGGCTTTATCCTTGCAAGCAGAAAGGTTGTCCAGTGCGGAGATGTCAGTTCAGGCAAGAGAGCGTCTAGTCACACTACAAAAGGGATTAAATCGTTCGCGATTATTATTAGATCAATTGCTGATGCTAGCCCGGATGCAGGAGCCCTCAAAAGGCAACCTAATAGAAATTTCCATTGGATTGGTGTTGCGCCGTCTTTTAGAAGATCTAATGCCGCTAGCAGAACAAAAAAATATTGATGTGGGCGTTGTCAGCGGAACAGATATTCACATATCAACATATGAATTTGATCTAACAATTTTACTCAAGAATATCGTAGAAAATGCAATTCGCTACACCCCAAAGGGAGGGCGTGTTGATATCTCGACTCAATCGAATGAATCCATCATAGTTATCCAAATTGATGACTCAGGTCCTGGAATTCCAGACAATGAGTTGCAAAGAGTATTTGATCCTTTCTATCGAGTGTTAGGTAGTGACGAAATTGGTTCTGGGCTTGGACTGTCTATTGTGCAATCCGTTGCTTTACGAATTGGTGCTGAGATTCAAATAGAAAATATCCGGTCAGAAGAGGAATTCGCAGGGCTAAGTGTAAAAGTGATATTTAACTTAAAAGCCCATTGATCTAGTTGATTGAGACGCATTGTCATGCTGCAAAGAAAAGCCAAAATGACTGTTTTTATGACGAAATTACTTGAGCCGGCACGTCAAAATTCAAAAAATACCCGGAAGTTGATTTAACCAATTTCAACTGCCAATGACACCTAGATTGTTTCTCTATTTTTAGTGAATTGTTAATCAAGGGAATTTTCAAAAATTACCAAATTTAATCAGAAAAAGCATTAGTATTCATGTTCGTTTCAAATCTTAAACTTATTTTTTACAAGAAGGTTCTATCAATGCGTTATCAATTAATTTGCCAAAATGAAGCACAAGAAATTACAAAAACAGTAGAAGCTGGTGATGATTTTTTGCATTCATTTAACAAAGCTGCCGTCCTTCGTCATGAGCTAAATGCTCCATATCAAATAGATGTTGTTTCTGTGAGCCATGATGGCCAAGAACATAAACTAGCTCAGCTTGGTGGATTTTCTTAATTCATTTCACGATGTAAATTTTCAGACATTACTCTCGCTGAGCATATTTTTTGAATATCTTTTTATGGGCTGATGTTTACCCATAAAAAGATTTTTCAATAATGCTATTTATTGAAAACTCAAATTGATATGACTGACGCCAACGAACTTATTAAAAATTTCAATACAGGTCGAGAACAAGAACGACTGGAGTTGAAATACAAAAAAATGCGGAGCAATGCCTTCGTATTTTTACGGGGCACATGTCATGTATTTTATGACCGTCTTCCAAAAGAAAACATCTTTATTGACGCACCTCTAGTTTGGTGTTGCGGCGATTTACACTTAGAAAATTTTGGAAGTTACAAGGGCAATAATCGCCTCACCTATTTCGATATCAACGACTTTGATGAAGCAGCACTTGCTCCCTTAACTTGGGATTTAGTGAGACTTCTTACGAGTATTTTGGTGGGCTCGATCAGTCTAGGAATTAAAAAGAAAGATGCGCAGCTATTAGGAAATGTTTTTTTAACTTCCTACCGATCAACACTCTCCATGGGGAAAAGTTATTGGATCGAGAGAGAAACTGCTGATGGGAGAATCCGCCGATTACTTGATAACCTCAGAGAACGTAAACGATCAACATTCTTAAATAAAAGAACGGATACACTAAAAGGCAAACGTCAATTAAAAATTGATGGGCAAAGAGCACTCCCAGCATCATCACACCAATTCGATGTAATTGCTGAATTCATGGAAAAGTACGCAAAAACTCAAGCGGATCCCAATTTCTTTCATCCAATTGATATTGCTAGACGGGTTGCAGGCACCGGTAGTCTAGGGTTAGACCGTTATATTATTTTGATCAATGGTAAGGGACATCTGGATGGTAACTATTTGTTAGATCTCAAAGCCTCTTCACCCTCGTCTTTGGTCTCTCATTTAAAAGTAAAGCAACCAAAATGGCAAACTGAATCACATAGAACACTTGAGTTACAGTCTCGTATGCAAGCAGTTTCTATGTCTTTTTTAGAATCCGTCAATATACAAAAAAAAGATTACCTGTTAAGGGCGCTTCAACCTGCTGAGGACAGAATTGTTTTTGATCGCTCTATTAACTCAATCGATGAGCTAGAAAATATACTTCACGCGATGGGCAAAATCGTAGCATCAGCACATATTCGCGGTACGGGAAGAGATGGCTCTGCAATCACTGACGAACTCATCAAATATTGTCAAAAAAATCAATGGCATACACAAATATTAGCCTACGCTGACAATTGTGCTAAGCAAACTAATGAAGACTGGAAATCTTATATTTGTGCATTTGATGACGGTTTTTTTAATAGTTAAATAAATCTACTGTTTGACGTTGTCGGTTCTAATCACTACTGATGTAGTAGCTACACATTGTTAATAACCCACTGAGGCTACTTGCATCGGACCTTGCCATCAATATGGCTCGAACTTCGGCTATTTGTGTCTTACTCGGAATTAGCTCAGTCGGGCTATGACACATCCAGTCCACAAGAAGCTTTTTTATAATATCAATATCTGCATTTGCAACTTGGTCACGTGTCGGAACATAACAGCAGTAATTCGCATTTTTTTGATTTTTCTTTGCTTTTTGCGCCGCATCTAAATTCTGTTTTGGGATACCAAAACGTTTGTAATTTTCTGACATTTTTCAAAAACCCGATGAACTAGAAATAAGTTCTGGATGGGCGTCTTCTAAAAGAATGTTCTCGGCCAATCTGACCATATCATCAACACTTAAATCACTGATCTTAACCCAGCTGTTTTTTTGAATTTCGGCCTCTATCAAAACTTCTTGAACTGGAAATTTCAAACGTGAGAAAAAAATATATTTACGGATAGCCGACATTTCATCGCAAAAATTGATGATCGCTTCTACACTGGAACTATCAAGATCAGGCGACTCTTCTAAACTTATAACAGTAATCTTTGCGTCTTCTTCAGCCAAAGAAATATAAGTTTTTGCCAAACTAAAAATTCTCTCAGCGTTCGCAAAAAAAAGACCTGACTCTGGCCTTAGAATCAAGATACCCGCAGTCGATTGTGCGTTTGGATATATCGCTTTGCTGACAAAGTCATGTCCATCATTTAATCGTCCTAGAATAGATAAAGTAGACTCAGATAAGCGCTTTAACAGCATTATCAGACTGACTCCAATTGCGACCAGTAACCCGTCTAATACGCCCAAGAATAGTACTGAAATCACTGCCGCGACGACGACAAATCGATCTCGTCGTAATTTAAAGTAAGGATAAAAAATTGACGGTCGCAATGTATGACTTACCGCATGAATTACTATAGCGGCCAGAACAGGCTCTGGTGTCAATGCAATGAAAGGCAGCAAAGTCAATACGATCACGAAGAGCGTCATCAAAGCACTTAGTCCAGCGATACGAGATGTTGCTCCATTCGCTTCATTAGCAGATGTTGCAGAAAATCCAGCGCCCACTGGCATTCCATGAAACAAACTAGAAACGATGTTTGAGAGACCGATAGCTACCAAGTCGCGGTTTGGTGAGACTTGATCGCCATGTTTCATTGCGAAATTCCGAATAGAACTGTAGGACTCTGCATATAAGATCATCAACATAGCAATGCTCATCTCACCTATTCGTAACCATTCCAGATAAGACATCGTTGGCAAAGAGGGCGATTCTAGGCGAAGATCGATATCTCCAACGTATCGGATATCGTAATGAGATAGATCAAACCATTTACCTAGGAGAATGCCGAGAAGAATAACGATTAAGCCCCCCGGCAGTTTAGGTACTTTAGAAAATATAAACAGTGAAATTAGTGAAAAGACTCCGACAACACCCGAAATCAAATTCCAAGAATGTATTTGCCCGAATAGATCATTAGAAATGCGAATAATATCCGTGTGATGTAAGTGAATTTGAAGGATATTCGCAGCTTGCTTAATGATGATGACGAGAGCAAGTCCGAACGCAAATCCACGCAAGACAGGTTTCGCAATAAAATCAGAAATACTTCCTAATTTACAAACTCCCGCCAAAATAAAAAAAACTCCTGTTAACAATACAAGTCCCACGGCAATATCGAGACGCATTGCACTATTTCCGTTAGACATTGCTGCGGATGCAGAAGCAAGTACTGCGGCCGATGACGAAGTTGCAGCGACAATTGCAAATCGACTATTACCTACCAGTCCATAGCAAATGAGCCCGGCAAACAATGCAACGATACCCGCCTGAGCAGGAAGATTCGCGATACTTGAATACGCAACTGCCTCCGGAAGTAATAATCCTGCGAGCGAAATGCCCGCAATAATATTAATCCCCCAACTATTATTTTTCATATTCGTATTTGACATTCAGTAGACACTATTTTTTAACAGTCCTACTATTAACCGTCACCCATTGAATGACTTACAGTTTGTTTCAACTTGGTGCAACTATTCCGTCATCGAATTTAACATGAGTATCGTTAATGTGGACAAGACATTCAACGTCTTAATCTATTTAAAAAGGGAAACATAATGAAGACGAAACTCATTTTTACTACATTGATGACAGTACTTTCTATGTCCGCATTCGCTCAATCAACGACATCTAATGTCGTAGACCAAGTCAAACAAGATAACAAAGAAATACATCAAGATAATAAAGATATTCACCAAGATAAGCGTGCCATCAGTAAAGATAAAAAGGAGTTATCTGAGGATCGTCAGAAACGCAATATGGATCAACGCGCGGAAGATAAAGATATTAAAAACGGTAATTTGGCAGATGCTGAAAAAATGGAAAAACGCCGTGAACATGAGCAACATGAAATCAATCACGAGAAGCATGATCTAAAAAAAGATAAAAAAGAACTTCATAACGACCGTAAAGAGCGAAGTGAGGATGTAAGTCAGCGGAATAAGGACGCTGCACAAATCAAGTAACTAATGCAGAACCATCATTTTTTAAAATGCTTGCGATTCATCAGCTCAGCGGTAGTAGTAGAGGAAACGATACTATTACCGTTAGTCCCTTATCATCAGACGTAGGTTGTAGCTGAATAGATGCCAGATGTCTGTCTGCAATATTTTTAGCAATAGATAGCCCCAATCCACTCCCCCAGGCTTCCGTGTGTTCGCAACGATAAAATCGACGAAAAACTCGAGAATATTCGAAAGAGGGTATCCCCGGACCATTGTCTGAAACACGAAAAATAATTCTCTTATTTGCATTGATTAATGCCAATTCGATCACTCCACTTATTGACGTATATCGAATCGCATTACTTAATAGATTAGACATTAAAACTCTTACATCGTCAGCATTTCCTAAAATATCGAAAGATACTCCTTCCCAAGAAAAGCTTAGGTCAATTTTTTTTGCTGCCGCTAACGGATAATTATCGATCACAGTTTGTTCGGCTACAGATTTCAAACTAACTGAGACTTGTGGCCTATCGTTGGATCCGGGCTCGTTACGTGCGAGTGTCAACAGTTGGTGCACTAAGTTAGTTGATCGATCGAGTCGTTCATGAACTTTTAAAAATGCTACCTCTCTTTGAGCGCTATCAGTGGCCATCTCAACTAGCTGAATCTGGAGTTTTAATGCGGTCAAAGGAGATCGTAGTTCATGTGCAGCATCTGCGATAAACTCTTTTTGCAAAGATGTAGAATAATTTAACCTTTTCAACAAATCGTTAAGCGATTCACATAGAGGTACTAATTCAGGAGATATTCCGGCAGTTGATACTGGATGTAAATCGTCTGGTGAGCGAGTTCTGACAGTGTTTGCTAGCATATTCAGCGGCATCAAGCATTTACTAACTGCCCCCCATATCAAAACGACTAACAACGGCATCAAAATAACAAACGGAATCAAGCAGCGAAAGGCCATTTCACCGACTAATATATCGCGCTCGTATACGGGTTGTGCCGTCTGCACGATATAGTCTTGAGTACATCGTATAAAAATACGCCAGGCTATTTTATTAAATTCGACTGTTTGAAATCCAGTGATTTGATGTACCGGTATTTGAACAGAATGATTAGATGTGTAAACCAATTTACCATCTAAATTCCATACCTGAAGTACGAAATTTTCATGAAATTTACTAATATCTCCAACTGCCGGTATCGACATCATTGACATGGGAATCGACTGAGCAATTTGCATAAGCTGATCGTCGTAGAGTTCGTTTGCCTCCGTACTAATTTTATTAAATAACAGCGTACCGCCGACAAGAGCATATAAAAGGGTTCCACCTAAAAGCCAAAATAATAATTTTTGACGAATTGTCTTCATAACTGCAATGGAATAACGTACCCGACACCACGAACATTTTTAATAAAGCCAATACCGAATTTCTTTCTTAAATGATGGATATAGACTTCAATCGTATTACTTTCTATCTCATCCTTCCAGCTATAAAGCTTTTCTTCAAGTTGAGATTTAGATACGACCTGACCGGCAGGATCCATTAAGGCATAAAGTAATCCGAATTCACGTGCGGACAAGCTGATCAGGTCCCCATGCAATTTCACCTCATGACTTGCGGGATCCAAGAATACGCCATGACAAGACAGAATCGGCTGTGCCCTACCTAACTTTCGACGCATGACCGCTCTTATCCTGGCAAACAATTCAATTAGATCAAAGGGTTTAACCAAATAGTCGTCTGCGCCACCATCTAGTCCCAGCACTCGATCATCTGTCGTATCTCTTGCGGTAAGAATAATGACAGGTGAGTTTCCGTCGTTGCGACGATATTCCTCGAGTACTTTTAATCCGGATTTTTTTGGTAATCCCAAGTCTAATAACACAAAATCATATACGTTAGACGATAACGCCAAGGAGGCACTAATCCCGTCCTTAACCCAATCAACAGCATAAAACTGACTTTGCAGTCCCTCCTCAATACTGTCACCGATCATCGGATCATCTTCAACAAGTAAAATTCGCATAGCAATGCACTCACAATATATTCAGGCCGCAAAAATGAAAAGAGTCGTTACAACTGCAAACGACTCTCATTTTTTAAATGACCATCCTATTTTTTTGCGAACGTCATAATCGTGAATGTATTATTCAGAATCGCGGGTAAGTATATTTTCTTTGACTTCATATCCATCGCCATGGTTTTTGCACCTTGCGCAGTTTTGATGTTTTCAACAAGTTCATAGTTATTGACATCTCGTTGATGAATCACTGATAGCGATCCTCCAGCATCACCATTTGAAGAAAAAATAGTTGATGTTTCTTGATCGAATATGACTGCATCTGGATGCTCGCCTATATCAACTGTCGCGACTTTTTTACCGGTGTTAGCGTCAGTAACAATCATTTTCTTATTTTGACATACTGAAAATAATCGCTCTCCGTTTACATCAATAGCTAATCCAGTCGGCTCCTCACACCCATCTAAGTGCCACTTTGAAATCAATTTGTTTGTGGCGATATCAATTACATGTAATTCATTTTTATCCTCAACGTTGAAATATATTTTACCGGACTGATTACTGACAGAAAATTCTGGGCGTCCTGTTGTTGCAATGGTAGATATTACTTTCAAGGTTTTTGCGTCTATTACTGTTACGTCTGCAGATTTTCCATTAAAAACAAAGAGCTTTTGACTGGCAGGCTCATAAAGCAAGGCATCAGGATTGAGTCCACTAATTTTTATTTCTTGCTTTACCATTAAAGAGTCGAGATCAAAAACAGTCACTGAATTACTTTTGCCGTTTGAAGTGAAGCCAATTTTCAAGTTCTCCGCAAATGCAACACCATGAACACCTAGGGTATTTTGAATTTCACCAATTTGCTTACCCGAGTTCACGTCAAGTACTTGGACGTGGTCGGACTTAGTTAAAAATAGACGCTGACGAACTGGGTCTATGTCTAAATAATCCCATTTTGATATTTTCCCAACAGACCACTGTTGAACTAAGTTGTATCCAGATTCCGATGCGCTTACAAAGGGGCTGACGAAAAGAGCCCCAAGAAATAAAGTTGCTATTGATGAAGATGTGATAATTGTGAGGTTCATTTTATTCTCGCGTAATTAATAATTGATATTGAGACCTACTTGATAGGTAGCACCATAAAATTCACGTTGAATCGTCCTATTTGATGCACCTTCTGAAAATTGAAGAGGTGTATTAGTCAAATTCTTAGCGTTAAAATAAATAGATGTGAAATCGTTCATCGCATATGAGCTACCAAAATCAACTGACGTACGTGCTTCAGAAAAATTATCAGTAGCACTACTACCACCAATTGCCCATAAGTTGCGTGAGACATAATATGCGCCAAGCCGTAAACTTAGACCATTTCGATCATAAGAAAGATTAGCATTTGCTGTTTGTTTTGATGTTGACGGCATTGAGGCAAATTCACCTGGTCGGATTTCGAAACGAGAATTGACGTACGTGTAGTTAGCGCCAAAACCAAGTCCGCTCCACATATCAGGAAGCGTTTTGAACTTCTGTTCATAATTGAATTCAATACCAGTAGCGCGGGATTTACCAACGTTAGTGTATGAGTACACGTGTGCGACACCAACGAACCCAGCAAATAGTCCATTATTAGGAAAAGTCTGATTGGTTAAATTGTTTGCGATATAGTTACTTATCTCTTTGTCAAAAATACCAATAGAAAGGATACCTGAGTTAGATAAATATTTTTCAACAGAGATATCAAACGAATTCGCCGTCACAGGTTTTAAATCTGGATTTCCTCTAGAAACTGTATTAGCACTTGGGTCGACATTGAGCGAAGCATTTACTTGATTAAAACCTGGTCGCGCAATAGTTGAAGAATAAGCTCCACGGAAGATAAAACCTTTTTCTAACTCATACCGAGCCTGCAAACTAGGGAAAAAATTTGTATATGACTTTCCCTGACTGACTGGCGTAATGAACGCGTTGCCGTTCATGTCAACCCCCTTTCCATTGGCATCATACGTGCCGCGTGTGCGTTCAATCCTGAGACCCGTCACAACACCAAGCTTGCCGACACTCATCTGATATTGACCATAGGTTGCATAAACATCTTCCTTATCCTTCTGGTATTGGAGAGCGGCATTTACGTTGTTATTAGTGCTAATCGTTTGGTAACCAGACAAAAGTCTCTGAAGCACATCAGGGCTTAATTGCGGACCATTTTTGTACGCTCCATCATAAAAGGTCACACTAGGTCCATAAGAGGCATCTGTCATTGAAAGTGCAGGGACTCCAGGATAAGAATAGGGTTGCCCATTAACCTCTCTTGTACGCAGTCTCGTACTAATACCAAGCTTTAAATTTTCAGAATCAAATTTACCCCAATATACTGGAAACTTAACGTTGATAGCGGTTGACCACTCTTTGTCAGAAATATTTTGAGTACTGTTTTGGAATTTAACCAAAGAATAATTTGACGGATTCAAATAGTCTGCCCCACTAGTAACGAATGCAGGGGTATTACCTGAACCAAGGTTGTTGTAGACGATAGTGGCAGTTCCACTTGGCGTGTAATTAAAATCTGAGTTGTAATCGTATTTTTTATCAAAGGATCCTTTAGTCATTCCTAACCGATAATCAATTACTTTGTCGTCAAATTGATTTTTTCCACCGATAACGAATACTTGATTGTTAATAGTCTCCTTTTCTTGACGTAATGTTTTATCAAATCCATTTGCCCCCAAGCCATCACTTAATCCACCAGCGATTGATAAAGGATTGCCGTCAGGGGTAATTGTGAGACGTTGACGCAAAACGGTTTCGGTGTAACCCGCATCGAATGCACGTATGTAGTAACTATTTTTTGTATCAGCTTGGTAGCCAAGATCAATCCCGACACCGTGACGTTTTCGATTATATTGATACCAACGCTGGTCCCAGCCAGCGTAAGCAAGTGACGAGTTAATGCCATCGTCAATAAATGCAGGTTCGACATCGTCTATACCACGCTTATCTTCATAATATGCGCCAGTAATTACAATAGAAAATGGGTTGTCGGAATAAGCTGTTGCTATCGATTTGGTAGCACCGTCCCCGCCAAAACGTCCTCCTGCAGAAAAAGAAAGATCCGTAATACTGGTACGACGAAGTTGCTCTCGCCCAGTTCCAATACGCCCCTCGAAAAAGGGTTTCCCATTAAGCGGAGCAGTTTTAGGGGTGATCTCAATTGTGCCACCTAATGCTTCCGAATCCTGCTCAGGAAGATTCGTTTTTGTAACAGTAATTGCACCAACCAATCCAGTTGGAATAGCATCCAATGCGACGGCTCGTCCACCTGAAAATGGTGTCGCATTATTCGATGGAGGGAGACGCAAACCTCCAAAGGTTGTGCTATTTAAGTCAGCATCTAGCCCCCTAATATTAATAAAGCGCCCTTCCCCTGTATCGGTTTCAAGCGAGATACCAGGAATTCGACGCACTGATTCCGCGATATTCACATCCGGCAGCTTCCTCATCTCAGTCGCCGTCAATAAATTAATCAGGTTTGGCGCCTCCTCCTGTGCCTTACGAGCAACTCCATTTGACGTTCGTTGAGCTTCAATAATTACAGTTTCGATAGCTGAATTGTTCATATCGCCTTCAACAGCAAAGGCCGATGCCATAAAAATTTGTGAAATCAACAATGAGATCAACGATTTTTTCGTATCTAATTTTCGCATGATATTTTTCAATAAAAATTAATAAGTACCACGTAAAAAATACGAGTCCGATGAAATACAAATTCAAAGTTTCGCATCATAAATACGAGGTCTACATCTGGCGACTATTTGCCAGTAGAAAATACCGCCCCCAAAAACGATGTTTCTGTCGCTACTCAGACAGGATCGAATAGTGACGGCTAGTTTTGTGAAGATATTTGTGAGCGAAGCTTAGGGAGTATTTATGACGAGAAAACTACATGTAATATATGAAAGAATAGTCGTTGTATTTACTTAAAATTAAGGAATTTTTAAGTATTAAGAGAGGATAATTTTTCTTTTTTTATTTGTAGAAGCAATTAAAAACTAATTCTATTTTTTAAGACTGATGAACTTCCAAATATTTTTGTCGCATATTTCTCAACGACAAAGGATAAAATGAAATACCGTATTTGGTTAGGCGGACCGTACCATTTTTAGTTTCAATACTCATTGCAATGTACGAAATACCTTCTTTTTAAACGGACAAAGTCCAATATCGCCGTAATGAGCTGCGAAGAAATATATTGAGGCTACCGCTGCCTGAGCTTTTACTTTCTCTTAGTTTTAACCAAGTGCCTCGGTTAATTTGCTTTTTTTTAGCAGGACATATTGAATGCGATACTCTAGCTAATCTCTCTAGATAACGAAGCAAGAATAGTTGTTTCGATCAAGCTCAATGTTTTATCACGATAGAATTTCAGAAAAATACCATATGCAATCTTTATTCAATTCAGGCTTTTTCAGTTATTTGAAATTTATTTATTTAATTTTTTTTACTCTCGTACCAATCCTTGCAAATGCAGATGAACCAACAAATACACTACAGATTCATTCTATAAGTGAAGAGACGACATCAATAAAAAAGCATCGCCTAAAAAAATTGATTGAGCATATGAATTCAGATCAAGAAATCTTAAAACGTCAATGTCGTTTTGAATCTGAAATTAGTATCTCTCCAACTCGAAAAAAAATATACCTTACTTTTGATGATGGTCCTGAACCAGGTCAAACAGAACATATTCTTGAAGTACTCAACAAGTATCATGTTCCAGCAACTTTTTTATGATCGGTGAAAAAGCAGAATTACATCCTACGTTAGTAAAATTAGTGCAGCAGTCACCGTTAGCCTCAATAGGAAACCATTCTTGGTCGCACCCAAATTTTCATGACATTCGGGAAGAAAAACAAGCACTGGAAATAGAAAAAAGTTCGACCTTGTTTTCTAACATTACAGATCAGCTTTTATTTCGGTATCCGTACGGTAACTCCTCGTGTGAATCGAATCAGTTGTTAAAATCAAGAAATTATAAAATTATCGGATGGCATATCGATTCTTGTGACTGGGCATTTGATCACAAAGGATCAGTCGATCTTAAGGAGGCTTTAAGCTGTGGTGTTTTGCCACAAAATCGAAATAATTTTTTTCAACATGTTATTTCTAGCGTCCAAATGCACAACGGTGGGATTATCCTAATGCATGAAATTCATCCAAACACATTAAGCCAATTAGAAAAATTAGTTCAAAAACTACTTGATGATGGATTCTCGTTTGGTGCTCTTGGCGAGGATGAGTCCAAAGCTTTTTTTGATTAAAAAATAGTACTGTTTTATTTAGCTAATTACTTAGCTAAATAAATATAGCACTTTGCCACAAGTAGCATGGCATTAACAAAACCCATACGAACTATGGCTTTTGCGTTCATACAGTGCTTATGTCTAGTGATAGTAAAGCCGAAAACTACGCAAATTTTTGTAGAGTTCCACACACTTGTTCGAACAAGTGTGCAAGCGTATTCCGAATGTCTATGCAGCACTTAAATTGTGTCTAGCTCAATTCGTCTACTTTCAAAGTATCCTAACAGTAGACTATTGAAATAGCGTTGACAACGCTGCGAGCGCTTTCTTAAAATGTGACTATACGTTTAAATATGAAGTACTAGCGAAATAATCGAACGCTAAAATTTATTTGCGAAGAAATGAAAAAGATCTCTTTGCTATCTTTTCCTGAAATCGCACTAGATGCGCATCCGAGACATGATTAGTCAGAGGTAGTAGAACCGATTACTACCCGATATACATCCATAAATACGAAAAATTGACTTCGATTAACGAAAAAGATATTCGAATTGAGGTAATAGTAAGTCCTGCCAGCACGGCAGATTGGTGCTGGCAGTCAAGCACTTATATATTCCAACGCCCTCTCACCCACTCCCATTCGTTACCATGCCATTTCCAGTGCCCTGGTATCCAATAATGGTTGGGACTTGGTGCTATCGTAATTTGCTCTACAAGCATCGCAGGCATAGGGCGTACGCTGCCTTGATACCAATGTCCGGCTTGCCATTCCCATTCATTGTGATGCCAGAACCAATGACCAGGAACCCACGCATAGCCAGAAGCTGGCTGAACTGTAATCACTTCCTGCACAGGTGCAGGAACTTGCCGGATCACGACTCTTGGCTGCTCCCGCACGACAACTCGCTGACTGGGAGGTGCAGCGCACCCGACTGCTGACAATACAAGGCTTGTCGCAATTATCCTTCGTATTACGTAGTTCATTTCTGTCCTTTTGACTGACTGATTTTACAAATATCTAATAAAAAACACCTGCTAACGCAGGCGTTTTAGTCTAGACCGATTTGTATTATCCATGAATCTTCTTACTGATCGCATTTTCTTGCTGATTCAATGTTTTTTGCTCTTGCCTTGTGATGTGTCCACCATTTTGGCTTGCCATATCACGTTCTTCCTGGCGCACTTGTCTGTCTTGCTGATGAAGGTGCGCCGCTTTGGCTTTACTCATGTCACCTTCTTTTACTTCATCTTTGATACGAGCATCTTGTCTCGCCAATCGAGTATTTACCTGTTCGCGACGCGGATGATTTTTTTGCCACGTAGTGTCTGCTGCAAAAGCGCTGCTCGTGGCAGAAGCAATAACACCAAGAATACCTAATAGTGCGACTGTTTGACGAATAGTGATCATATTGATTCTCCAGGTGATGTAAAAAGGGATGCAATTGTGATGCCCCTATTCAACGTGAAGATATCCGTTTGAGATTACAAAGAATTTGTATCGGAGGTAACAACATGTTTCTAAGATTCCTGAGAGCGATGTTTGCCTCTTCATGAATTGAAAAATAAATCTAAATCAGTTTAGTTTTTTTTGCATTACGCAGCCGAAGCAGTTTGAATTTGATCCGAATACATTGGTGCACATGGACCAGCTCGTCGGTCTATAAATAAACTATTTCCTGATATACGCTTAGCTTGTTTTTTCGCTTCTGCTGCTGCGGTAGCGATTTGATAATGAGATAAAAAATGACCGGGCTCTACCTTGACAACGCCGAGAGAGATTGTCAGCAAAGGGTTAAATACAGATTGACCTCGGCGGTCTTCGCTCATGTAGCCACCTTGCTCTACATCCTTTTTGCTAAACTGATGTCTGATTTCAGTTGTAAATCCATCGATCATCGCCTGGAAACGCTCCTCGTAATTTTCGCTTTGTAATAGAACTAAAAAATCATCTCCTCCAATATGTCCTACGAAATCTCTAGCAGGGTCACAATGAGCCTCCAGAATTTTTCCAGTCATCTGGATAACGTCATCACCTTTTCTATAACCATATACGTCGTTAAACGGTTTGAAAAAATCTAAATCAACGTAGCATGCACTGAATCGCCCGCCATTCTCGATGAGTCGATCAATATGTTCGTTAATAGGTACATTGCCTGGCAACAAAGTCAATGGATTGGCGTAACGCGCTGCATTGATTTGCATTTCTGTGATTTCACGCATTAAGTCATGACCCGTACCCATTCCCAGATATTGATCTTGGTCAGTAATAATGAAGCCATTAAATAAATGATGACGTTCTTTTTCTACTACCAATCTACTTAATTCAGGCAACTTGATATGTTTATCAACAATGAGAGGAGCGCGATCCATAAACATATCGCAGTGCTTTTTCCCATGTAATTCTCTGATAAATTGCACTGCAAAGCGATCAACCAAGTTACGGCGAGTGATTAGACCAACGGCGACGCCATGGTCTACTACGGGAATCACCTCAAGATCTGGGTTCCGGACAAAAATATCCAGAACTTCGTTGTTAGAGACTTGAGGCGAGACAGGTTGTACTACACGTAGTAACCGCAACGCAGTAGTTGATGTCTGAAAATGAGTGCGCTCTTGAGGATAAATTGCGATGCCTCGATTACTCAAGGATTTTGCAATTTGTGGTGAAGTAAACGTGGGCGGATCGCTTAGAGGGCGTCCAATGTGATAACCCTGGCCACATGCAATACCCAGATCACGAATCAATAGTAATTCTGCTTGCGTTTCTATCCCTTCAGCAATAACCAATGTACCTGAAGTTTCTGCTATTTGTTGAATTGACCGAACAAATTGCAATTTCACCTTATCAAGGTTAATACCTTGAATGAAATGCATATCAATTTTTACGTAAGCGGGTCTTAATTCTGACCAAAGTCTCAGACTAGAAAATCCTTCTCCTAAGTCATCAATCGCAATTTGAAATCCCATGTGGCTGTAATGAGCCAACGCATTACCTAATAATTCGTAGTCATATGTCGGCTGACTTTCCGTCAACTCAATGATAACGCGCTCTGGACTAATGCCGAATTGATGAATATAGTCGAGAGTTTCCCCATCTCTCATATTCGGGTAAAGCAAGCATTCCGGACTGACATTGAGAAAAAGTTTACCCGGCAAATTCAGTAAAGCAAATCGCTCCAGTACAACCTTACGACATAAATGTTCAACCTCAACACTTAAATTAGCAGCGGCAGCCACTTTGAACAAATTTAATGGAGAGTGTAGCGGGCTATCTGAGGGCCCTCGAATAAGCCCTTCATAACCAATAGTTTCTCCCGATTGCATGTGAATAATCGGTTGAAAAAGAGCACTAAGTTCTTGTCGGTCAATAACTTGCTGTAACCGTGCTTGCAACATGATGTACCTATAAGATTCGATGGACGTGCGATTTGCCAACTACTTGATTCACAATCATGCACTAAGACTAAGCAATTATTGAGTTCGTTTGATGGGAGTATATTGACTGATCATCTTCAAAAGATTAGAGACTATTTATTACGGTGTCATGAAGAAATCAGATTGACGTTTTTTAGCTTGTCATTGCTGTCGCGCTATGGTTGATTCGCTCTTTTTTGTGAGTTGATCCATCACAAATAACTCAATGGGTCGTTAAGAGTAAAATATTTCAAGTTATTTTTTACAACATTCTTGCGCTAATTTTTTACCCATTTGCATGGCAGCATCAAAATCCTCATCAGACATTTGTGAACCGAATTTCCGCCTTAACTGAAGTTCTGACAAAGTCGTATTTCTTACCTCAGCCTCTGCTACTTTGTAAGCAAGCGATTGTTTGGCGTCCCTTGGCACGATTTCACCCACATCATAACTTTGAGAAAGCAGCGCGAACGCAAATGGCTCCCCCATGACCGCCGCAGCTTTTAAACCAGTTACTGCTTCACTCTTCCACGTTTGTACCAACGGATCATCTCGACTCTCTTTTAAATCAATTGGACGGCCATATGGCCCCTCCATGAAATAATCAATTTGAGCATCGACTTTGCCTGCATGTGCCGCTAAACTTAAGAAACTCAAGCGCTCTTGAATTTGTGCTGGTGTTACGCCTGCACATAAAGTAATGAGGCGTTTATGCTCGGCTACAGATTGCTCTCGATCGGCTTCACGATTGAACTCGGTCAATGGTTCAGCAACATTAGAACACACTGATTCCGCTTGATAAACGTTGTACGCAGCATCAATATCCCCTGCTCTTGCTAATCCTACCCATTTAGAAATATATGCCACTACAGGAAGCCCACCAAAATCGACCGAACGTCCGTTTCGTCCATAAATAGGTGTAGGATTGCCGTCAGCGATGGCACCATCTTCAGTTGTTATAAGTGCGCGCCCAAAACTGAATGGAGAACTTGAACCATTCCAATCACGTGAAGATCGTAGTTTTGGATCAGTTTCAGAACGACCTTCTTGTGATTCGGTCGCGAATTCGTCTGCATTTCGTAACCACACAAGCAGGCCCAAGCAAAGACCCGCTGAAATAAGTACCGCTACATAACGAAATGATGATTTCACAATGATGATCTGCATCGTAGATCTCTTAGTTAGAAAAATAAATCTCGAGGAGTTCTCGGTTGAGTAATCAGCTACTTTTGACACGTATGAAGTTGATATATTGTGCATATCAACTTCATGTAACAAACATTAAATGGCCATTAATTCCACAAGTAGCAATAAGCCTGGCTGGACTCCAAATTGCCACCTTCAACATTGCCCACTAATTTTTTAATGAATCCATCAGGATGTGCACTATCTGGAGTGACATTACAATTATCGTGAACCCAGTGAATTCCATATCCACTTGAATATAACTGACCACACATCTCTACTTTATCACCTAGTTTAATCGCTGCCAGTGACTTGGGAATGGATTTGGAGTTTTTGACGTAGTCAGTCGCATATACATTGTCCATTGCAACGTCATAGATCTGTCCATCCTGATCTGTTTGAACGCGAATATGTGTATGAGAAAGTCCTACCCCTTTGAGCGTTTGGGTAGCACTGGCAAATTTAGGTGCACTCACCACCGTTCCCGTACGATAGCTGCCAGCAGCAACATTACAATCCGCTTTCCCATCTGCAAAAGCAACAATGGCATGGCTCAATAAAAAAAAAGAAATCAACAAATTTTTCAATTAAATTCTCCCTAAGGTTAAAAGTCTTAATGAACATGAGATCAATAAGATTTATCTACAAAAATAGAGGACTGAGATTTGAGAACAAATGCAATACCATCAACTACATTGCTCAGAATTGCCAAACATAATCAGTCTATTTTTGGTAAAGGGATTCAGATGTATGAGCCTAAATACCCAGAAAATTTATTGAGCAAACCAAATATATTCTTTTTGGCAAGATGTCACATTAACACTTATATATTACAAATTGGTGAATTTATATTTCTTTAAAAAATAAATATGGATGGAGAAATTTGTATTGAGCGATATGTTTTTACTATTTAGCCAAGTGCGAAAGTATCGGGATTCAACGGCACAAGCAGCACTAGATTGCGCGCCGAGTTGTACCAAGGCTCAGCTACCTTTTCGATAAAATCAACAATGCCTCTGGCACACGCCACCACCGAATTCTCATCTTCACCGTATTGAAATAAGTTAGTCTGTTCATGACCTAAAGCAGAGTGATATCGCTCGTAAGGCGCGTCGTTTAGCCCAATGGCATTCCATGAATCGTCCACAACGCGCATTCCCATCGTGATACGAAACGATGCATCAGATGTGGTGTGGCGGAGTTGAACAAATTCAAGATAAGGAAGTGATATGCGAATGAAATACATCGACTTGCCTCGGCAAAATCCTCTTGGCTGAAGAAGTCCCTCCAACCGACGTAATACTTTTTCCTTGTTATTGCGAGAAAGGTTCTTATCCATGGAGCTCTTTAATAAAGCACGTTCACGAAAAATACATCGGTATGATGCTCAATGAAGGTCGTTATATCAACAATGACTCTTAACTATCCGCTCATCACATAATTTTTATATATTGGGTTACATCTAAATATTGTTGTGTATATCAAAAGCGAAAAATCTAATTTCTCATGCGTCCATTTCCGATTAGGTGTGCAAGTGCTCCTTGATATCGTGTCTTCAGGGAAAAGAGCTTATGTCAGTCAATGCTTTGCTGAAAGCACCTTAACGACGCGTGCAAATTTTCCTGCGTCGCAATTCCCAGGAAAAACTTCAACTTCATCATCAATATTTAGTTGCATACCCTCTGGAATTTCAGCAATCGTTGTTTGCCCACGCTTCACATGCTGATAGTGAATTTTAGCGAAATGCTTATTTTCACGTTCCACCACCGGTAATTTCTCTACACATTCAGGCAATTCTTTCACTGTAGTTTTTGGATCGTAAACTTTCATTATCCAGCCACGCTTTGCGCCCGCCTCCCACGCAATATCGCTAGCAAAAGCATTATTCAGACTGAGCAAAAGTGCAAAAATGATGCTGCCGCTAAGTACTTTTTTATTCATTGTTTTCTCCTGTACACGTTGTATCAAAAATACCTATCTCATTCTTCGATTTATCTAAAAAGTCATATCGACAATTAAGGTGCTGTCGCTGTTGGCATTAACTTCACCAGGCTAGTTTTCTCCATTTTTGCACGAGCATCGAGCTCGTCGGTAAGCCGAAGATGTTCGATGTTCTTCCAAAAAAACATTTCAAGATCAAGATGAATGAAGTAGGCTTTTCCGTCTTCTACATTAAGCGTTAGTTCTGCGCTATCCAGTGTCTGTGCCAGAAGCAAATGCCTTCCGGGCCGCAAACTGATTACCAAGTAGGTATTCGGGGCCAGAGCTGCAATCTCACTAGCGTCCAAAAAAACATTGGTCTTACTTCGCTGACTAACCATCCCTGACCGGAAAAGATAAATTTTTGCGAAACCAGGCACTGGTTTTAGAAATTGTTTTTGCTCTTCGTCATGCTCTTTGGACTCCATATCAACGGCAGCACATTCACGCCATTGCCCGTGGGTCTGACATGGAACAAGTTGAGTATGACAGTACCCCAAACATGAAAAAAATAATCCAGAGCTGAGCACTATTATTCGACGTAACGATGCCAACTTAATCATGCTATTCCTCCTTTGCTTTATCTTTAAATAGCGAATAACTTAAAGGAAGCAACAGTAACGTGAAGAAGGTTGCAGAGATAATTCCACCTACGATCACAACAGCGAAGGGGCGCTGTGTTTCGGAGCCGATACCGTGTGAAAGCGCAGCTGGAAGTAAGCCCAGTCCAGCCATTAATGCTGTCATTAGAATGGGGCGAAGACGAGCTACAGCACCTTCAATCGCAATAGAAAAATCACTTGCTTGCGTTTTTTCAAAAGCTAGTATTTGTTCTAACATGATGACGCCGTTTTGTACTGAGATGCCTGCTACGGCAATGAAGCCAACAGCAGCCGATACAGAAAAATGTAACCCTGCAAGAGCAAGTCCAGCTACGCCACCTATCATGGTGAACGGCACCATGACCAAAATCAACGTCGCCATTTTTACCGAACGAAATGCCCAAAAAAGAAACGAAAATATAAGAAAAATAGTAATTGGAACGATGACCTGTAGTCGCTTCACTGCGCGCTGTTGGTTCTCAAACTGTCCGCCCCAAGTAATGTAATAACCTGCTGGCAAACGTATTTGCTCACTCACCTTCTGCTGCGCTTCAGCCACAAAACTACCTTGGTCGCGCCCGAGCAAATTGGCTTTAACCGAGGCGTTACGGCCTCCCGCCTCGCGACTGATCCGACCCGCACCTTGTTTGATTTCGATACGAGCTATATCAGCTAAATCAACAGTGCCTGCGCCATTTGGTAAATTAATCTGTAAGTTACCGATACGATCAATAGAATCACGATTGGCTGCTTTTAGCCTTAGCGTGATATCAAACCGTTGATCCCCTTCATAAAATGCAGAAACCGGATTGTCTGCTAACGCGGATTGAATCGTATTATTAACATCCATGACATTGATACCGAGTCGAGCAATTTTTTCCCGATCAATAACAATATTCAGCTCACTTTGCCCGCCGATTTTGACACTATCAACGTCGGCGGCGCCTTGAATTCCTTTTAAAATTGTCGCGATCTGTTCACTTTTTTGCGTCAGAATATCAAGGTCTGGACCAAACACTTTGACAGCTATTTCGCCCTTGACACCGGACAAAGATTCTTCAACACTGTCTTGGATAACCTGAGAAAAATTGGTTGGCACACCTGGTAATGCGTTAATTTTAGTAGTCATGCTCTCGATCAAACTCTCTTTGTCTGAGAATTTCCATTGATCACGCGATTTCAAATCTGCCAATATCTCCATACTATTTGGCCCCTTCGGATCGGTGCCGTCATCAGGTCGTCCGACATGTGACACTACGGTTTTTACTTCGGGATAACTAAGTAAAATTGCCCTGACCTGGCGCTCAATATCTTTTGTTTTTTCCAGTGCTGTTGAAGGAGGCAGGCTTATCGCAAGCCAGATATTACCTTCATCAAGTTTAGGTAAAAATTCACTGCCTAAACTTGGTGCCAATACTAAGGTAATTGCGAGCACAACAGATGAAGCAATCATCACGCCCCGTTTTTTGTGATCTGCTTTATACAATATTTGTCGATACCATTCCTGCAAACGATGCATCAAGCGACTATGTCGCTCGGCCAAACTGTGCCGCTTCATAGTCAATGTAAGCAAGGTCGGGATCAATGTCATCGTTAGAATCAACGCCCCCAACATAGCAAAACTCAGCGTCAATGCAACAGGAGAAAAAATCTTGCCCTCAACCCGCTGAAAGGTAAAGATGGGGATAAATGCCAGAATGATGATCGCTTTAGCAAACAAGATGGGGTGACCCATCTCCACCACCGTATCTTTGAGTACGTGTTTGCGCCACAAAAATAGACTTTCATGTCCTTCATGTTGTTTAACTGCCAGCCGCACCATTAAGGCTTCGACCAGAACGACCGCGCTGTCGATGATAATGCCGAAATCCACCGCACCTAAAGAAATCAAATTGGCGGGAATACCTTTAATGTCAAGCATGATGAATGCACACATCAATGACAGCGGAATTACCGTCACAACGATCAGTGCAGCACGCCAGTTTCTTAGAAAAAGGATGAGAATCGTCATCACTAATACAGCACCAACGATCAAATTTTCTACCACGGTCAGCACCGTGTGATGTAGCAGTTCTGTTCTATCGTAAATTTGACGTAATTTGACACCTTTCGGCAATTTAGCGTTGACGACATCTATTCTTTTTTTCAGTTCATCAATCACTTTCGCGGCGTTTCCGCCTTTACTCATCTGCACAATACCTAAGACATAGCTGTCACCCTGATTGTAAGAGACGATTCCGGAGCGAGGTCTATTGCTAATCTCGATATCGGCCACATCTGATATCAAAATTGTCTTACCATTTTTTGCGTTAACAACGACTCGGCCAATATCTTCTTTACTGTGAAACAGGCCAACTCCACGCACGACTAGAGCTTCGTCACCACGCCTTATCGTGCCTCCGCCGACATTTGCATTATTGTTTGCCAGCGCCTGATTGATCTGATCCAGTGTGATGCCGTAACGTTTGAGTAAATTGGGATCGACTTGTACCTGATACTCTTTAACCGTACCGCCAAAGCTAACGACGTCAGCGACTCCGGGGACAATACGCAATTCTGGTCTGACAACCCAATCCTGTAAGGCGCGAATATCGTTTTCCGACATACTCGTTGGAGCCTCGATGATGTAGCGATAGATTTCACCAACAGCCGTTGTTAGCGGTGCGATGCTCGCCTGGATACCCATCGGCAATGTTACGCCTTGTAGCTTTTCGAGTACTTGTTGACGAGCAAAATAATCGTCGGTACCGTCTTTAAAGGTAATAGTAACGACGGACAAGCCCGTAATAGAAACTGACCGGACTTGTGTTTGCCCCGGTACACCACTCATTTCACGCTCAATAGGCAAAGTAACCGCTCGCTCGACTTCCTCAGCAGCCTGACCAGGAAATTGCGTCACAATCTGTACCTGTACATCCTGCACATCGGGGAACGCCTCGATCGGCAAGTTGGTTAAAGCGCGATAGCCAAAGATCATTAAGGCCACCGTCAATACCAACACGAATACTCGCTGCGTCAATACAAAATCGACAAACTTATTGAGCATGAGCGGCAACCTCCGAGTTGAGCAATAAAGCACCCTCAGTCACGATGCGCTGACCGCTATTGACCCCAGTATCAACAAAACTATCGTCTTTACCCTTGCGTACAATATTGACTCTTTGCTTTTGAAACTCCCCGCTCTTCTTTTCAATGAATACGAAACTGTATAAGCCCTCAGAGATAAGACTGGTGTTCGGAATTTTGATGGCCTTCTTATCGCTATCTGTTAAAAACGAGACTCGTGCAAACATCTCTGGACGAAGTTTTTTATCTTTATTTATCAATACTGCTCTTACCTGAATGCGGCGCGTATTGGGATCAAGTGCCAAACCAACCCGGTCTATTTTTGCTTCAAAAAATTGATCCGGATAAGCATCAAGCTCTAGGCTAATTTTTTGCCCTGGCTGTATGGTCGCAAGATATCTTTCGGGCACATCAATCAACACCCATAACCTGCTCAAGTCAGTGATAACAAATAGAGGATTTGGGGCATCAGGGCGCACTTCCATGCCAGGGTTGATTTGCTTGTCAGCGATCATCCCGGCAATAGGCGCCTTAAGTGCGAATCTGCCATTCTCGTTGCCAATCGCATTTAAATTCCTCATACGTAAACTACTGCGTCGAGTCTCTGCCTTAGCTTGCATATAATCAGCTTCTGCTGATTCCAGATCCTTGCGCGCGACAACCTCATGTTCGAACAAAGCTTTGGCTCGATCAAATGCAAGTTTTTTCCGGAATTCATCTGCTTTAGCTTTTGCCCAATCGGCATCGGCAGCAGCCAAGTCGGGGGAGTCAAGCTCTGCAAGTGATTTATTTTGGGTAACAACATCGCCGACTTCTACTTTGGAAGAAAGTACGCGACCTAGTACCGGTGAACTGATTCGTGCCGTAACGTTCTCGTCATAGGCGAGCTTGCCATTCATTGCGTCCGCAATAGGAAGATTAACTTCTGACACAGTTGCTACTTTGATCGAAGACAATTGTGGTGCATTATTTGGATAACTTATCTTGCCAAGCTCATGATTGAGATTGGCTGCGATTTCAGATTTTTTCTCGTTGGCAGTCACTGAGCTTGCTGCATAAATAACAGATGCTGAAAGTACTGCGACGCTTATGCCAATGGTAATTTTTTGTAGTGATTTCATTGATAGTCTATTCTTGGGTACTGATACGTAACGCAGCAAGAGCCTTAGAAAACTCGGCATGGGCATTAATCGCATCTATTTCTGTCACTCGATAAGTACGTCTGGCGTCTAATACATCCATTACGCCAGTAGCACCATTTTTGAATGCGAATTCAGCAGCATCAGCGGAGTACCGTGCCGCTTTGAGTAAATCTGTTTGAAAACGCTGCAGCAGTTCTTGTGCGGTGCGCGCCGTCTCGACAATTAGCGCTATGTCGTTACTAGCAGCGTCTTTCGTTTTTTCTAACATCTCGCCTGCACTATCGACATTAGCTTCAGCTATGCGAATTTCGCCTTGAAACTCATAACGAGTAAATAAGGGAATTTGTATCGAGATCCCTAAACTATTGCCTGAGCCAAGTTGATTAGTTTGATTGACAGGATAATGTTCTACTTGCAGGCCAACAGAAACGTCACGAGATTTCGCCGCGAGTGCCAACTTACGTGCAGCAAGCGCGGCGTCGAATTTCGCCTGGGCGGACATAACATCCGGACGTTTTAAGATGATCTCCTCCATCTCTGTCGTTGAAGACAGCAAATTTATCGCCGTGGTACTTGTCCACTCATCAACCGCGATGACACGGGCAGGATCTATTCGCAAACCAAATAAGATAATTAGGTTAGCTTGTGCATGCAATAAATCTGCCGCAGCCTGACGTGAATCATTTTCAGCACGTAACGCATCAACACGAATACGCGCAGTATCAGCACCGGCAATATCACCAGATTTTTTCCGCTTCTCAGCAGCAGCAAGAGTCACCTGAAATAAATCACGGACCTCGTTGGCAATACGCAGCTTATGCTGAGAGGCCATCAAGTCAAAGTAAGCGAAACTCGTCGCTAATTTAATTTGCCTGATCTGATCCTTGTTATCGAATTTAGCTGAACGCTCCAGATGAGAGGCGTTCAGTAGACGCAATTCCCGTTTGCCGCCACGTTCAATGAGCTGATCCAGACGTAATGTCGTGTCAACCGCCTTATCACGCAGCGTGCCAGTACCAATACCTAACTTTGGATTGATTCCTATAGTCTGTAGCGTGAGCATAGGGTTAGGAGTCGCACCTGCCGCCGTTTTCACAGCAGCGGCATTGTCTATCGCAATACGACTGAGTTTAATGTCGCGATTGTTATTTAATGCGAGTTGTAGTGCTTGTGCTAAGGTCAACTGCCCAAAGGTTGGTGGGATATCAATGTTGTTAGCATTTGATGAAACAGCGCTGGAGTCGAACGGCGATGAGAGCGGCGTCCCGGCGTCCGCACAGGCAGCACTTGCAACAATAAGTGCCGCAAGACCAACGACAAAAGAGCAGCCATAGTTTGCCTGCGGTATAAAAAGCGTCATGATTTTCCTGCAAAGAGACGGAGATGGCAACGTCTGAAGTATGCAGAGGCAAGCTGTCAGTTACATGACAGATAGCTGACAAAACGCTGACAAACAGCGGTGGACAGGAGATTATTGTGGGATAGAAGGAAATAACACGGAAAAAATAGTGCCGCCGCCCTCGGCATCACTTAATTCAATGCGGGCGTCGTGATCTTTAGCGATATCAGAAACAATCGATAAGCCGAGACCATTTCCGCTATTTTTATTTTGCGTAGCAGAAGCCCCCCCCTCATTGATACGATAACGACGGTGGAAAATCAGCTCGCGCTCCGCTTTTGGAATGCCTGGACCAGTATCTTCTACAGAGAAAATGCCAACACCGTTAATGTGGCAGCATCCAACAGTGACGACACCATGTTCCGGCGTATAACTAATCGCATTATCAATAATATTTTCGATCAAATCTCGCAATAGAAATGCGTCCCCCATAATTTGTACTGGTAGCAAATCAAATCCTAAATCAATCTGCTTACGATCTGCTGCAGAGACAAATGCATGGATGCTCTCAGTAATAATTTTATCCAACTCTAATGGTTCGAGCCTCTTTCGTTCAAATTTACTAGGTTCCGCACGAGCTAAAGCCAACAATTGATTTGTTTGGCGTATCATTCTTTCTGTTGATAACATCATGAGTGACGCTGATCGCGCTGTTTCCAGATCAGCTATGTGCCGCCCCTGCAGCCATTCAATTTGCGCCTTAAGTCCTGCCAACGGTGTTCGCAATTGGTGGGCAATGTTCGCCAAGAATTCTTGCTGTGCTGAGGCACCAATTTCAATTTTTTGCAAAAGACGATTAATGGCATTCACGACTGCACCGAGTTCCAGTGCGTTTTGTCCCTCAGGAATGGGCGATAGTTCGTCATAATTACGTCGATTTAAATCTTGTTGCAATATCTTCAAAGGCTCCAGTCCGCGCGTTACCGCAGTCCAGACCACGGCAATCAAGAGCAAAGTTAAAATACTTTCAAGTGCAAGCAAGGTAAGCAAGATGTGGGATTGAATCGCATTTCGTTTGCTCAGTGTCTCTGCAGCATAAATTACGACGGGATCGCCACCAACCAAAAACTTGATGCCGACAATCCGTATTTCCTCACCACGCATTCGTCCGTCTTGCAAAACAGGATCATCAAATTTTGACGGCAACTGGATTACAGGAAAATCTTTATCGCCTGCTAGCGTGCGTCCATCTTGGTTACGGATAGCGAAATAAACGATATTAAAATGATCTACGCGTAGCACTTGCTCTACCGACAAAGGTAAATCGACACTAATTTCATTCGATACTTTTTTGAGTCGAGTGCTTAATGCCCAACAAGTATCTGCCAAGCTTTGGTCAAACGCCGTTTGAGCTGGAGCCCATGCCAGCCAATATACGAGTCCTGCACCAATCATGTTCACGATGAGTAACGGAGCGATTAACCATGTCAATAAGCTGCGCCGTACACTTAATTGTCGGTTACGGATCATCAAGCTTTCTGCTCCTCAAGCATGTAACCAAAACCTCGTATCGTGCGAATGATAATGCTGGCATCAGTTAATTTAAGGCGCAGACGGGAAACATATACTTCAATCGCGTTAATCGTAATATCTTCACCATAGGGGAGAATCGCATCAATAATCTGCTGCTTTGAGACCACCCGGGATTCATGCTGAAGTAGATACTCCAATATATTCCACTCTCTGACAGAGAGATCGACTGCGTGATCTTGTACGCTCACACGCTTAGTCTGCGGATCTAACACAAGCTTCCCGAGTCGAATTTCATCAGAGCGCGAAGAACTTCGCCTGACTAATGCCTTTAAACGCGCGACAAGTTCTAATGTCGAAAAAGGTTTGACCAGGTAGTCATCAGCACCCAGATCGAAACCACGTACCCGATCAGAAATCCCATCACGTGCAGTAAGCAGCAAAACGGGAAGTAAATTGGCACCACTACGCAGACGACGCAAAACTTCTAAACCGTCGATATCGGGTAGCCCTATATCAAGAACTAATGCGGAGAATTTTTGATGTTGAATTATATATTCTGCGTCATTACCGGTATGTGCGATATCAACGAGCATACCTTGTCCACGCAGCATTTGCGACACGCCTTCCGCCAACACTTTGTCGTCTTCTACTAACAGGATATGCATAGGGATTTATTTTGTGAGAGCACGTCAACAATCTGACGAAGATTTGCTATTTTACCCAAGGACCTGGATAAATTAGTGCACAAATGACAGCTATCATTACGCGTTTTTAAGGGAAAAAGCCGTTAGCTGTATTTTATATTGACAGAATAGCGTCACCGAATTTATTGCTACATCCAGGTGGATAACATCATTGGTGCTTATTCGCCAACTCAGTTAGCTGGCAACCGTTTAGAAATTTCATTGCGCATTGCTTGGATAATCTTGTCTCTAGCGCGGTATTCGCTACGCTTGTTTGCAGGTCTTGATGACAAAGGTTTTTCCGCGAGGGAAAGCGGCAGCATAAAATTACCGTTTACATGTTGTGTGCTGCCAGCGGCGAGCCATAACTGATCATACTCCGCCTTGATATTTTTACTGAATTTATAACGTAACGCTTGGTAGATGTGATTTTTTTTGGCAACGCACTCTATTGAAATGCAGTTAAATTCTCTTGCTAAACATCGCAAAGCTTCTATCAACAATAGCCGTGGCTGGATACCATATAAAGCTTTTGTTGATGTACGAATTAAATTCTGGGACTCTTGATTGTTAGCCTGAATACCGCCAACCTTAATGGCAATTTGATTCTTACAAAGATCAAAAGAAAATGTCAGACACTGCAATAAGGTATCTTCAAGAAACAATCCTACAGTCAGACCACCCTCTCTTTTATAGGCGCATCCCCAGAACAAAGCTAATCGAAATTGTGCGCCGTTTTTTCCGGTAATTTGAGCGATCTCTCGTGCTTTTCCCGCAAGAATCTCACTCGCAGCGACTTTTCCGAAAAACACCTCACAAAGATGGAAGTGGTTTTGCATGAGAGTCAGACGTTTATCCAGAGGAACTAGGCGATCAAAAAATGGCCTATGTATAGCATCGAGTAAAGAAGTATTTGCTTGTACTGCATTGCGCAAATAGCTCTGATGTAAGAAAGAATACCAACCCAGGCTGATTTTTGGATGGAGACAGGTGCGGATTAAAAACAGAAGCTTAGCTTTTAGGCCAATATTGTTATCTGCATAACGCGTTCGAATCGTCCAAAGATAATATTTTAGCGAACTCAACAAGCCAAATAGATTCTTATTTCCTATGTTGCCAAAATAGTGATTGGCATTACGGACTTCTTTCCAGTTCAATATATTCACAAAAACACCATTTGTTTCACAATGCGCCAGAGTGTAACTTAATGTATTAGGCAAAATTGTCATGTTTTTGTACTAGATTTGATTTTACTGAAAGTTAAACGCTGGCAACCACGCATAACTTCTTGAGTAGTTTTTCCTAAAAATATTAATTGTGTCAAAAATGCAAATTCACCAATTTGTAATAAATAAATGCTACCGTGACATCTTGCCAAAAAGAATATCTTTGGTTTGCTCAATAAATTTACGAATATTTAGGTTCTCATCCCTAATTTCTCCTGCCAAAAAATAGCCTGATTATGTTTGGCAACTTCGAGCAATGTATGTGTTGGTCTTCTATTTGTTCCCAAATCTCAGTCGTCTTTTTTGCAGATAAATCTTATTGATTGCATTTTTAGTAAGATATTTAACCTTAGGGAGAATTTAATTGAAAAATTTGTTGATTTCCTTTTTGTTGTTGAGTCATGCCGCTTTTGCTTTTGCCGATGGAAAGGCGGATTGCAAAGCAGCTGCCGGAAGTTTTCGTACAGGAACAGTTGTGAGCGCACCTAAATTTGCGAGTGCAACTCAAACGCTCAAAGGCGTAGGTCTCTCACATACGCATATTCGTGTTCAAACTGATCAAGACGGTCAGGTCTACGACGTTGCCATGGATAACGTGTATGCGAATGATTACGTCAAAAACTCTAAGTCCATTCCTAAATCACTTGCTGCTATCAAACTGGGCGACAAAGTAGAGATGTGTGGTCAATTGTATTCAAGTGGGTATGGAATCCACTGGGTTCACGATAATTGTAATGTCACCCCTGACAGCGCTCATCCTGATGGCTTTATCAAAAAGCTTGCCGGTAATGTTGAGGGCGGTAATTTGGAGTCAAGCCAAGCATATTGCTACTTATGGAATTAACGTCTCTTTAACGTTTGCCAGCTGACTCTATGGTGTTGATATGCAAAAATATCAACACCAATTGCACCCAGCTATTTGAAGTTTGTAAAACGAGAACCTACCCGCAATTTTCAATATAACAAAGATTCAACCATATCTTCTAAATCGAATATTCATTGTGAAACCATCATTTCGTTTTATAGCGCTGCTTATTACGACTGGCATTTGTGCTGGCGTTTTTGTTTCGCTGCGAAATGGAGAAGAATGGTCTATCAAATCCACTGACAATAACGCTCCATTTGACTCAAAAGAAAAATCCTCACCTGGTGGGAATGAATCAAGTTCGTCGTTCGGTTTTGGCCGTGCACTCATTGTCCCTGGAGATGGTGGCAACGCGGAAACGAATCCGCTTCCTGTCACCTATGGGCGAAATGGCCGTGCGGTCGATTTTGGTGGATTACGTGCAATTGACTACATTTCTAAATGGACGGGATTAGCCAGAGCGGGAAATATTGACGCAGCTTATAACGTCTATCAAGCGGAATCCGTTTGTGCCAACGGCGGTGCTCCCTTAGCCGACTACAATAGCGAAGCCGACCGCGAGCAATCAATCGCTGAACAAAAGAGGCTCATGTCCCTATGTGTAGGTGTAACGCCTGCACAAGTTCAAGAACGTCTAAATTTTTTAGGCTTAGCTGCACGCGCGGGCAAAGTAGCTGCTCAAATTGATTATTTCATGGAAGGCCCGTATGGCCGCCCTATCGATTTGAAAGAAAGTCAGGACGATCCTATCGTACAGAAATGGAAGGACGACGCTATCACGGGGCTAAAAGCTGCCGCTAGCCTAGGAGAGCCATTTGCGTTAGCCTTACTTGCTCAAAGTTACGATGTGGGTGAAATTGTGCCACGCGATGCAAAACTCTCGATTGCCTACAAAGCAGCGGAAGCTGAAGTCAGAAACACACCCTTATCAGAAGTCCAGTTACGTCGGAAATTTGGTTCGCAAATGTCCGACGAAGATTTTGACGCAGCTCTACAATTAGGTAAAAAATTGGTGCAAGATTGCTGTAAAAAATAGCTTCAAAACACTTTTTTCAGTCCTAGGATTTCTACAAAAAGAGTGTTGATTTATCACGATGGTATTAATGTATAAGCTAATGCATGAAGCGCTTGGCGAGCGCCACTTCTATATTTCCGAGATAATCGCCTAACGATTAGTGAAATAGGAATGCTTGACCGTTACCGCCAATTGACCTCGCCGATATGGGTCATACTTGGGAAAAATCAGTCCAAGTTTTACTACCCCTCCAGCTGGTCAATATTCGGTGTGCGTCAACAACCCTAAAAAAAAGCAAATATAGCGAATGATATTTTCTGTTAACTGCCACGTAGCGCTCAGAATCACAACGTGAAAAATTCGTACACCTGCCGTTACTTGTTTGTAGCCAAATTGCCGTAAAGCTAGGCAAACTATTTTTTAGTCGGCCCCGCCAGCACACCACCAGTCTGCTCACCATGCGACCGTTTCTCGCCTAACAACCATCTCTCTGCAAACGCTTTGTGCGTGGATTGCAAATAAGCCATAGCTCGTGCACGCCTCACACTTCGCTCAGCGTCATTCTGTATAAGTTGCACCGATTTGTCGGGACGCGTGTATGTTCGTTGCCGATATTTCCCTGCTCTGGATACTTTCAACTCAGACCTCTTGTAATCAAGCAGTAACCCTTAACAACGTGTATTCCACGTCGAAGTTCTTCAGATCTGCACGGGTTTTGTGATTAAACAATTGCTTCCCATCCGTGGTTGTAAATAAATATGAGGATTTAGCACTTGATCGCAGTTTGACTAGATCGATCTTGGCTAAATTAAACATCTGCCATCCTGAACTTCTTGACAGGCGCTCTGGGCAGATCATCGCCACTTGCCTTAGGGTGGTTAGTGGATGTTGGGCAATCTCATCACACAAGCGGATGACATCTCCCACCTCCCACATCAGTTTGGTGTATCCCGCTAGTACAGGTTCTTCTTGTGCCTCATAGCTAATTAAGAAATAAGGCACGGAGAGCGCAAAATCCACCGTTGACCAGAATGTTTGACCGGGTGCCGCGAAACTCGATTGGGAATGTCGATCAATAAGATGCGTAGCCAGCATGAATAATCAATACAGTCGTGTCAGAATGAAGTTTCATGAATGAGAGAAATCTTCAGGGTTAATCAATGTTGTTGTAGCGTCGCTATGCGACACCGTGGCTGTGACACCGTTATGTGCCTAGTTGCCATGACGGTAGGTGTTCTGAACGCCTACCGTGGTGCTTTACTCTACCTTGATCGGTGTCCAGCCAGTAGCTACCGCAACCCTCTGAAAGATCCATCGACATTCGGCTGGTGTCACCCATTTCGTTTTGAGCAGACGATCGTAGTAATGCTGGAGAATCTCGTTTTCAGTCATATGGGCGCGTTTGCCGGTCTTCGATTGCAACGACTTGTCGGTAAAGGCCTGTACCAGCTCTTCACAATAAACCCAGCGATCATACCGGGCTGGCGGTGTATCGCCGGCCACATAGTATTTCCCTTGATAGAGCTCCGCCATGAGCTTGGTTTGCGCACCGGGTACGGTACTCATCGGTGACAATCTTGGGAAATCCCCAGGAATGTTCTCAAAAGGAGGCGTCTCTTCAACGCGGGTAGTTGTCTGTTGTTCGTTAGTCGTCATTACATGGCTCTACTGATTCGTCCAAGGGAGTGTCTTGCTTTTCTTGGCATTGCGCGCTCGACGGTACGGAGTCCATCGCCCATAACCTCTCAAAGTCCGGACTGCCAAACTCTCTACCGACCGGTCGAAGAGCAAACCATTCTCTGTCTGTCTGACTGCTGCCATCCTGGCTTGATGCGACTTTGTAGCGCAAGGATCCGGTGTTTATTCTTGCGGCTATTCATTCTTATTCATTATTCAAACTGTGCAGTTATCGGAGTTTGCTGCGTACAAATCTCACGATCTTGTAGATGCCATAGCCACCGAACCATAAAATGACGGCTTTAAAAAAAGGCGTCACAAGCCCGCTGGATGCCCAATCCGCATTGGGAACCAACAACTGCAGGGCAAGCCGTCCAAGTAGATAGGCAACGAATGCCAGGAATACCCATCCTAGAATGCGTATCTGACCACCGGTCTCATACATGACAGCGCCACAAAACCGGCAGATATGTTGGGTTTTCATATACCGAAAGGTTCTCAGCATAAACGGCTGGTAATGCCAGATATTGGGCGTGCCTTGTTTGTGGCAGTGTGGGCATTCGATGTGATCCAAAAACATTCTCCTGTCAGTAAGCAGTGCATAAGGCTCGGTTAAGCGATAAACCAATGATGACGAATCTTCAAGATACCATCGACGGTAATGCGGCATCACTAGCTTATAGATAAAAATTGTCTATTTTAAAATCGACAGATTACATCCTTCTTAACGCAACGTAAAGAGAAGACCATATTTGTTGACTTAACTATCGACAAATTTAGTCGTGAATAAACGAAAACCCTCAAAACTGATTTCCCGAATCGGTAAAAACGTGGCGTCTAAACGCAAAGCATTAGGCTTGACTCAAGAGCAGTTGAGTGCGCAAGTTCAAGTGGAAGTCGAGACAATTTCCCGCATGGAACGAGGGCTTCACTCGCCTTCTCTTGCTATGCTTGAGTTGGTGTCGGATGTCTTGCACATTTCCATATCCGATCTTTTAGATGAACAAGCTCCGGCCAAATTGACGGAAACTGAAGTTGTGGCAACATATTTGAGCCAAATGAAGCCGAGGGATCGCTTGTTTATTACGGATTTTGTGAAACTGTATTTTCAGAGGACACACTAAGTTTCTAATCCATTGAAGGTGAACCAATATTCTTGCGCTTAACGCAGCGGTTGAACCTGTACGGGCAAGAGAACAAGGACGCGGCTTTGCGATAGTCGCCACTGAGGTGCGTAATGTTGCGCAGCGCAGCGCGAGTGCAGCCAAAGAAATTGACGACTTGATTCGAGATTCGATCGAGGATATAGAAACAAGCGCGCGTTACGTCAACGAGACTGGCAGTACCATGAAAAAAATTATCGAATCGGTACAAATTGTGAACACCATCATGGATGAAATTATGCGTGGTTCCAACGAGCAATCCAATGAAATTAATCAGATGACTGAGGCTTTGCGTGAGGTAGACGCAAGCACCCAGCAAAATGCTGCAATGGTGAAAGAAATTTCTGCTGCTGTCGTGTCGCTAGAAAAGTGAGCAAAATTCATTGCCAAATCTGTAAAAACTTTTAAATTGGGTGGTACTAGAACGATCAGTATCATTGGTTACTAATTACAGATTACCTTTTTGGATGTGATACTGGCGCTGCAGGACAGACGGCCATGCGATTTCAGTGAGCCCACTTCCATAGCCGCCGGCAACGCATTCGTAATCTGTAAAAGACGTGACCCACCGTGCACTACCAATTGTGGCAACTAGATTGGCAAATTTTTATCTTGTACAGTTGCCAACTGGGGCAATTTGTCTCGGATTAAGGCAATTGCTTTGTAGTAGTATCCCTCAGGTCGTGGAGCCACACTATACTCGCATGGCAATCATTGACGTATTTCCCTTTTCCGTCTGCATTCGGTAAGTCACTCAGTTGAATGCCACGATTATTTTGTGGTTAGGTGCTATTAGGATGCGCTAGGGCATACTTTTAACAACAAAGTTGCTAAAGATGCGTTTGAAAATAGTGCTCCTCACGATAGGTCGTATCAATTAAACCCAGGAAATTATCAAAATGATGGATTGGATACCTATAGTCTTAGTTACCTTCAAGGTTCTTGTTCTCGGCACGGGCATGTTCTTCGCTATCAAGTGGCATTACGATCAAGGGCCGAATGAAAAGGAGAGGCGTACGTTGCTGCACGCGGGAGCCAAGGTGGCCGCAGTCTTCGTGATATCGCTTCTGAGCCTAGGACTCTTTACTTTCGTTCTTGCTAGGAAGCTTGGTTTGGATTTGACCTTCCCATGAAGTTAAAGGATGGTTGCATGAAATCAAGTGATACGGCAACACTCCTACTTTTAATTTTCACGGCCTTAGATTAATTGCAGGCGCCACCTCAATTGCAGTTAGAAGTGTTGATGAAGTAGTCTTATCGATCTATTTCAATGCAATTATATGGCAGGTTTGCGATGCAAATTGGTGCACTTTTGGTTGAAAAGCCGAACATCTGTGAATGGAAAATCAATGGCTATTGTGATGGAAATTCTCAGTCGACCTCATCGGAAAAAAATCAATACCGCTAAGTAGAAAACTTTTGCAGAGATAAAGGAAACGAGAGATGTCCGAAATTAATGTGGCAAATAGCGAACTAAATCCAATGTTCATTGCAAGACTTCGCACGTTCTTTAATATTTCAAGCCTTTGAAAATTAACAGCGATCCAAAAGACAGTGCTACTTGGACTTCCCAATCACGAAATCCTAACCGATCTTCGTGATGCTACCTAGTCGGGTCATACCGATGAACAAACAATAAAACGTGTCAGTCATGTGTTGGAGATCTATAAACAACTCAACACCTTTTTTTCTAATTCGGCGCAGGCGGATAGATGGCTTAGGCGACCAAATTCAGAGACCATCTTTGATGGCACTAGCACTATAGAATTTCTGCTTGCAAATCCGGAAAAGCATATGCCAAAACTCACAGCTTATTTAAAGAATGTTATCTAGGTCTATTGCGAGGGATATTCATTAAATATTAATTTGTACTCAATTGTGAATACTTTGAATTACTTTATTCTTTTATAAAAAATAACGGAATCTCTAAGCTGATTGATCGCTTCTTTTGAGGACAATCCACGAGATTCAATAGGTAAATCAATACACCTTGCAACATAACCATATTGATCTGGAAAAAGAAAGTAATTAACCGTTTCAATTCCCGATGGCAAAAACAGCTTTCTTCGCTTCAGCCAACAATTTTTTAGTTCCAAAGAAGGACTTTCTCCTGGAACAGTCACCCACACACCATTAACATCTCTTGTTAAACAAGGGACGCTGAAAGTCACCATTTTCTGTGCTGATATTTTTTCCTGCAATAATTTATACCTAATACATCTTTCAAATTTTTCGACTCTAGGTTGCGGGCGTATATCAGGAAAAATAAGACGTTCAATACGAAATCTAAGTCGCTCATCAGAGCCATACCCTGCGGACCATTGAACAATTCCAATTTCATCTATTACTTGATCGCCCCACATGAGAATTTTCAATGTAGTCATCTCATAAACTTTTGAAAGGCAAGATTTCCATGTCGACCATAGTATTTCAGATATGGCGTGAGATATAACCCAGTCAACGTGGTGTCTCTCAGTAAATTTCATAGTCTTAACAAGATCCTCTCTGTCAAGCTTTAAGCGTAAGTCAAATCCGTTCAGCGATTGCTCCTTTCTGTCCCATCTAAATCCAATTCGAAGACTTACTCTTTCCTCAACGTGCATCCAAAAAAGCATTAAGGCAAAGGATTTAGCAGCAATATCATTTTTTCGGATCTTTGAGTCTATATAATCTGCATCAGCGTAACTGGAGAATAGAAAGATCCATTTTCTTACATTACCTAGAATATGCTTCAAAATATATCGGGAAATTGACTTGTAAACACTTTTGTTATTTTGAGGTCTCTTTTCAAGTAACTTTAAACCATAATTTGAAGGCAGTTTTTTAATTGAAGACAGTCTTTTTTTTTCGGTTTTAGACGGGTTCAAAGGGTGAGTTTCAATTCGAACAATTGTTGATACGTAAACTATACTTTCTGTTTTTTTAAGCAAGAAGGGTTGATGGATCAGTGGACTTAAGATCTTCGGAATAGCGATTTGTGCAATTTCTGACCAATAGCATATATTTCTCCACATGTCTGCATTAGTTTTTACACCCAAACGTGCTACTGGCTTAGCAATAAATACTCTATGCTTACATTTCGCCAGCCAATAAGATATTTGATCAAACACTTCAACTTCTTCATTTTTGATTGTTGGAGATCGTGCATTTGAAACCGCTAGTAACTGCATTTTTCCACATTCACATGCACCAGGTGAGCTAATAAATTTTCCTGCAAGTCGGTCTAAAAATGGTTTTCCACACAGGCACTTATCAACGAATTCCTCATTATGTATTGGGCATTTATCTAAAGCTTTAAGCGAATGAAAAACGGTGTGATATCCAGCATCTAAACACAACATGCAATGGCGTAATTGAGGATAAAAAAAGGGATCTTGCCAATGGCTAAAAAAGCTTAAATGACTAAACAATAATTGATTGAACTTTACCCCAAGAAGTTGTCCCATTTTCTTTTTATCTACAGAAGTAATCAACTTTCCCTTATTGTTGGTACTAAACCAGTCCAATGAAATAAAGTTTGATGCTATAGACTCATTACAAAAATCTTTGACGAAATCTTTTTTAGTTGGCCTGTTTAAAAGTATTAACTGATGCATTGTTAGCCACATAGATTGGTAGTCATGAACCGTCCAATCTCCCCACGCATAGTTCACCCGCTCATTAGGCTCTTCTATTGGGGTAGAGAGTGAAATAATACATCTTTGACCTTCATTTTTTATTGTCATTATCAACGTGACAAATTAGAACTTATCAATCTCAAATAATCAGAAATCCCGGTTTCTCTTATTGCGTCACGCCAGCTTTCTTCTGATGTACATTCACTCCACTCCGCTCCTTTTGATATTCTCTTTAAGACACTCTCAACGGCACGAGCCAAATGTAACATCGGTAACTCATATTTAAGTGGAAACTTATTTGGAAAAAATTCTAAGAATATCTTCCAAATAATCTCAGCGGAATCAGATAACCTTCGGTTTCGGCTAAAGTCAGCGTTCGCAAAAGCGGATGTGTAGGAAATCCCACTGTCAACGGGCCACTCAGAATCTTCGTCATAACCAAGAAGCACATATCTCACTTCTTCTGAATTTATTAATCCAACAAAGCGGGCACTATCAATAAAAAACCTAGCGCTCACATGGGCATTACCTGATAACGCTTGAATTTTGTGTTCATAGCCGAGTTGGTGTGAGCCTATAGATATGACTGAAAGTCTATATCCACTGCTGTCAAACAGATTTTGTAGTGATATCAACCACACCCACTCTTTAAGTGTCATTGTTTGAGCCTCATCAATAAGCAATATTGCGTAATTTATCCCTGCGTTTTTTGCCATTGCAATTAATAGCTCAAGTGCCATGTTTTGTTTTTCTATAGGGCTTTTTTTTGAGTTCCAGTATGGTTGGTTGGAGGCAAGGAGTATGTCCGAATAAAAGGGTCCTGGACTGCTATGAACCATTTTTCTGATTAGTATTACTAATGGAACATTTGCTCCAAATCTTTCAATTAACATTTCCCTCAGAAAATATTGAACGGCTCTCGATTTTCCAAATCGAGATGGTCCATATATGTAAGCACCGGTTTTTTGCTGTTCTATCCACAAGCCGATCTGTTCAATCAGTCTATTAATAGCTGGTGTGAAAATAGCGTATTGTTGTGTATGTATAGGATGGTTCTTTGGTGGAATTTCATACATAACTTGTCCCTATTTTTGGATTGCCTTGCGGCGGCTAGGTAGAGCATCTTGTACTTTGGGCGTAAATATTTTTTTTTGAGTATCTAGTGACTTTGATGTTGGGATATGTTCGTTTTTTATTTCGTCGGAAATATTAAACTGGCCGGAATCGAATTGACTGGGAATTGACTGAGCCTGGCGTTGAAAGATTGCTCTTAATTCTAAATAAGCAGGATGTATCGGAAATTTCTTATTTGATTGTGATTCCACGTAGGTACACAACTCCGCAATAACGTCTGTGTTTGCAGAGAAATGAATTAATTTTTTACTGATCAGCGAATTAATAGCGCGGCGAACTCGTAGACTATGAGGTGATTGATGCCACGGGGGGTGTGCATGCAAAATCCCAAGAATTACTCCATCCCTGTTGGAAATTCTGATTAAGCGAGCGTCGTCTTCCAAAAAATTATTTGCCCAAAGTTTTTGTCCAACTAATTGCTGTTGATTGTCGAGCCAATCTGCTGAATAAGTAGCGCCAAAAAAATTAACGTATGGCCTCCTCCCAGTTGAAAAACCGCCTTTTAGAGTAACGAGTTTTCGAGTGTTTAAGAGGTTTTGAATTTCGCCTGGATCTGCGTAGCGAATCGGTACTTTGTTATTGCTTGTTATAAAGTCCAAATATGCAAGTGGAGATCTAGAGCCAAGCATTCCGTGGGGAGCTACGTTATAGTTAGCAATTAATGTATCTATAAGATCTTCAGCATATTCAATCTGAAACTGACTTGTTAAGGCAATTTTCACCGGGTCATACCCGTTTTTATCAGATGGCTTTCCCCCTGTCGTGTTGTTCAAACGTTGCAATCCGTTTTTGCCTACAGTACGAAAAAAAGTTTCAATGAATGGTCTATCATCCTTAGTACGTCGTACTGAATAACTATTGTCCGGATCTAATATTTTTGCCTTAACAACCCGAGCTATTTGATCCGCAACCGAATTGCAAGTATTAGCTAGGGCCCCGTCGACACTGAATTCATTCCAACAAGCTCCTAGGAAACGTACATTGTGCGAAGAAGGGAAACCAGCGCCTGGGTGATAAGAACATTCGCTAAAGGTTACTTTTCTAGGCGACCATTTGGTAAGCGCGGATTTTATAGCTTTCAATACGTCCTCTTTATTGACTTCTTTTCCCATCGAGAACTGATAACCTAAAACTGCGCGTGAGACGACTTCTAAGATAACCACCACCCATAATCGGTGAACAATTTTAGGTTCATAGTCGCCATCCAATTGGGGGATCATTACGCAAAACCGCCCATCCAATTTATGGGCATCAACTTCTACGCGGTCGAAAGCAATAAGATTTGGACGGTTTGTGCCGTCTGAAGCCGCTAATTTTTTTACTAAATCCTTACCTCCGATGGCTTTTGCCGCAAGGTAAGGATTGCCCATTAAAATACTATCGATATATTTTCTAATTGACCCATAACCCAAGCGCGCGGTATTAAATGGCCACTCCCCTTTGACCTCTAATCCCTCTTCTCGAAATTTATCAATTAACCATTTCCAGTTGGCTTTTCGAGGACGACGCACTTCCGACAAAGTCGTTTCAGAGGCGGCACTGAGAACTCTTTTTTCGAACTTAACTCTCAATTCTGGAAAGTTTTCCATTGTGCTTTTTAGTGCGCCGACTGCACCTCCACCCCAATTATTAACTGTAATTTTTTTCTTTCTATGTGGAGCATTAATACGGAGATGCTTAATTAATCCTCTCCATCCATAAACTCGACCATCAGGATGGGTTTGGATACATCGCTCCCTAATGAGTCTATAAGTCTGTTTTCTTCCAATTCCCGTTTCTTCAAAAATTAGTTTGTCGCTAGCACCCTCAAGATAAAGGATTACTGCCCTTTTTCGTTTTGAAAAACACTCCGCCATTTCAGGTACTAAAGCGCCCTCGTCAACAGATGGCCAAGACGAAATATCGAAGTTGGGATCGTCTGTGAGTCCTTTTATTTGACGAGCGACTACAATTTGTATGTCAGATTGCATTATCTTTATTTGGTGGAAACACTTGAAAAGATCGGTTCAATAAAAGCACAAATATATTGGATACAACTTTAGTAAAAACTACATATTCGGCACAAATTTAGTAAAAAATGTAATCACTATAGTTGTAGTTGATAAAACAAATAAATCAAGCAAAACAATAGCTTAGGTAAATAGACGGGGGAACAAGTGTAGTGACTTGGACGGCGATCAGAGGCGCAATAAACACAGCCTTTTTTGCGACAATTCCGCGATCGTACACAAGCTAAATAATCTAAAATCTCGCGCTTCTCGATGCCTCCAATTTGGAGGCATTTTTTTATCTTAGCAACTTCGCGATAAGCTTTTCGGCGGCGTGCGCCACCGAATTTATCGCTCCGAGTATTACGAACAATCCAGTAATGAGAGCGAATTTGATCAAGAAGATTCTTCTTTTCGGAATCAGAAATGCGAATTTTGGGAAATAACTCTAACTGCGTAAAAAACAACAGAAACCTCGTTTTGCATGTGGGCGGCTATTGTAGTTTAAGCATTGCAGCAAAGCAACATTGCAGAATGCCCGCTAAAACTCCTCTGATCGCGTTGAGACGCGACAACCGCACATTTTCTGCAAACGACGCACTAGCCCTTACATATTCAAGGTCGGAGATTTTGCCCCTTCGGTGCCGCTTGTACGCTTAAAAAAGCGTGCGTATGCATGCATGAGTAAATAAGCCAGCAAAAAGATGCAGCCAGCTATAGGCATGCCAAAAACAAACCAGCCGTAGAACTTACCGACAGGTACAGGCACACTCCAAATATCCATAAATTCAGCCCTGTCTTTGGGTGCGCGTTCATTTTTTAATGAGACATCTTTCCAAACTAGGGGACCAGAAGGAGGCGCAGGGTGAGCAATGGAGGGTCGTTTTAATGAAGTGGGCTTCGCTTTTTCTTGCTGAGACAAAATAGTATCGACAGACTTTAAACCCATCTCTTCACAATCACGGTCTGTGTAACTGGTTTGCGAATATTGATTAATGCACCTATGCACAGTTCCAGCCTGAACCGATAACGATAATATAAATAATAGTATAAATAATTTAAATTGTTTCATGACTTAGCTCTTGGAATTGCGGCAGCTTGATTTTCGCCAGCGACACCTGACTGAACATTTGCCCTAGACGGTGGAGTATAAGGCATCACCGTTATTCTGTTGCTTTCCGGAACTTGTATTTTTTGGTCATTCTGAGCGACTTTAGTTTCTGGCTTAAGCTCTTTTTTCTCTTGCTTACCGTCTGGCTCAAAGTCCTGAAAATATCCGTTTTTCACTATCTCACGACAAAAATTCTCTGACATTTGAATCGGAGTAGCTTGCTGAGTCCAGCAGCCGCACTTCGTTTTAGACGCAACGCATCCAGCAGGCACAGGAGCTTTTGTAGGTTTAGTGATCTCGTCATATTTAGGCGCGGTGTGTGGCAGTCCATCGATGCGCGCTGTCTCTTGATAAACGTATTGTTTTGCATCCTCAAGTGCGTTTTTATAGCTTGCTGATTTTCCTAAATTTGAACCGCTTACAGATTTTGTGAGCGAGGACTGCTCTTCTATTTTCTCAGGTTCGCTATGCTTTTTAGTAAAGTTCCGAACATAGAGCAATGACGCGGCAATGATAAATACGATGGCTACCAGTATGTAAATTTTCTTTGGAATCTCTCGCTTTACTGTGTGAACTTCGGCGCTTTTATAGTAAGCGAAAGCGGCTTTATCAAACTTCCAAAAATGTTTTATCGCGTCCTTACGCCCAGAAATTTTGTCACAATTTTCGCGGACGGCTGGGAACTCGTAAATAGTAGAGCGCTCCGCTCCCCAAGTACGAATACAATGCAGATGCTTGCCAGCCAATCTGCGTATAGCCGTATCAACCAACATAGGGTGCTGAGTAATCAAATACACGTCATGACCCTTGTGACGATGTACCTCTAGCTTTGACACAAACTCAGGAACGTCTTTTGAAATACTACGAGGTCGAAATAAAGTCTGGCATTCATCAATGACGATAATGGAACCTGACGGAGCTTCAAACCACTTTTCAGCGTCGATCTGATGCCAAGGCAACGTGAGCTCAGGAATGCCAGCGTAATAGACCTCCCTTCCCTCCTTTTCAGCTTGCGCCTTTATGTAGCTAAGCGCGTAAAGTGTCTTGCCGTTGCCTGGCAATCCGGTGATTAGCGTAATCATTTAAGCACCAGCTTCTTGACAGCACCACCAGTTGTTTTAATAGCGAGTGCCGTTGTTGTGGCTGAAATAATCATGCTGATCGCTTTATCTACGTACAGCCACGTCAACAAGCCGCCAACTTCACCAGAAAAAGAACCATAGGAAGTTTTAATGTACTGGACTAATGTGTCAGTACCAACGTTGACTCCTTTATAAACCACGTAGCTCATTCCTAGGGCCAGCAGAACACGACCAACAAGCGAAGCCATGACGGTGGCCAAGCCGCCCATAAAAGCCGCAATAAAAAAAGGCATTTTTTAATCCCTCAGAATTGCACCAGACAAGATGCGATAAGAAACAATAGAAGCAATTAGCATAATTGCGTAACGAAGCCATTCAAGGTACTGACACATATTTGACAGCGGCAGCGTAATCGAATGACCCATAACAACAAATGACTTATCAGTAAAACATGCACCACCGCCACCGAAGCCGGAAGCATCTATATTGCCAACCTCAATTTCCTGCGGGTGATCTTTATCGGGTAACTCTGATTTTTTTGGGTCATTACCATCAAGAAGCGACTTACCATATTTATATAGTTCGTTATTTTCATCATGATCCTCGCAATCCCTCGTCTGCTGAGTGCGCATAATTTGACAAGTTATGGCGTCACCATTACACGTCATGTTGCCGCAGGAGCCGCTTACCTCTGAATTTCTGCAAACGTTCAAATCTGGATGTTTCTTGCAGAAATCGTCATCGGCTTTGTCGCCAGTTCCTGTAGTTGTGCCTGTTCCGTTATTTCCATTGCTGCCGCTTGAGCCATTGCCGCCATTAGTACCTGTGCCTGTATTAGCACCAGCGGAACCATTATTAGCACCAGACCCACTGGATGAACCTGAGCCGTTGTTACCAGAACCCGAACCACTGCTGGAACTTCCTGAACCTGAACCAGAACTTCCCGAACCAGTACCAGATCCACTGGAGCCAGAACCCGACCCAGAACCGTTACCGCCGTTAGTATCGCCGGAACCTGAGCCGCTAGTACCAGAGCCTGTTCCGGAACTACCAGAACCGCTTCCAGAGCTTCCAGAACCAGTGCCACTACCGCTACTGCCCGACCCGCTCCCGCTAGTACCTGAACCCGTACCAGTGCCTGAACCACTATCTCCAGAACCGTTGCCGGAACCACTTGAACCTGAACCACTAGAACTACCGGAACCAGTCCCACTAGAACCGCTGCCGCTTGAGCCCGTACCAGTGCCTGAACCACCAGAATTACCCGTCCCCTGCTGTCCTGTATCAACGCATGAACCAGTTTGAGGATTCACAACCTGCGGAGATGGACAAGTCTTAGGAATGCAAGAATTTGTTGCAGACTGATACACCTCAGTATTAGTACACGTGGGCTTTACCTCACAAGAATCTGAGTCAGCAGGAAAATTAAACGCTGGAGAATCGCAGGTTTTTCGACATTGATTTCCATATGCTGAATACCCGTCAAAACACTCGCCCATTCGATAGGCTTCGAAATATTTTTGGTAACCGCCAGAAGCTTTTTCCTTTCCGCACGAATAACCCCAGATTGCAGTTGCATCAGAAAATGCAGCCTGTCCCTCCGAGGCACAAGCGGAAATAGGACTGTCATATACACCATTGTTAGGTGCAACTACCCACTTAAAACCCTTTATGCCTACCGCGTTCGCATCATCAGCAAAAAACGTTAAGGCGCAAAGACAATATAAAAAGCTACGCAAACAACGATTAAACAAAACAGTCCCATTTTTCATAACTCCATCCCGAAAGTAAAAAGGGGAGCCCCACGGACTCCCCACACAACAACCCCTTAAAGCTATTAGGCGATTGCGCGACGAATCCAGCTAAACACTTTGATGCCAACATGCACAGCCAAAGACGCAGCACCTACAACCGCAACGGCTGCACTTGCATCAGACATTGCACCAGTGACCGCGGATGTATCGATAGAACCAGCAGCATTTGCAGCAGATACAGAACCAGCAGCAATCAAACCCAAAACGATTTTGTTAGTCAATTTCATGATTTTCTCTTTCAGATAAAACTCTCGCTATTTGTCGGAATGTCCAAGCTATCGCCCATAAACCGCCCACATAAACGGATATTTGCATAGCTTGATCGACGCTTAAATCAGTTAGCGAATTACTGACCTCCGCGCCGCTTTGAACCACATAACTGCACTGGCTCAAACTCGGTTGCGAATCAGGAACGAGCTTTAAAGACCCGTCCTGTTCTTGTATTAGTTGTACGCACTGAGCCATAATTTACCGGCTGCCTCTTTCTCAATTTCACTACGCAAAGTAGCAATTGGCGTTTCTGCTTTGTTGGCGATTTTTGCCAAGACAAACAAGGACGCGACTAGACAACAAAAAAGAATTAGGCTCACTGCGATCATGATTGTTCTACCGCTTCCAAAGTGTGATCAACAGGAACCAACGTCACTCGTTCGCCAGTCTCTTTATCGGTCACTTGATAAGGTTTACGCTGATAACCACCCAAGGCGCATACAACAGCGATTTCGTCGCCCTTCTCACCCAAACGCTGCTTACTCTTTATTTCAATCACTTGCGGACGCGAATACGCATCCGGTGCTGGTGTAATGATTCGCGTAAAGCGGCTACCGTCAAAAAGACGTGATTGCTCGATGCGACCTTTTACATAGACGCGCATCGGGGTCGGCTCTTTGCGATCGGCAGGTTTGTTTAATTGTTCAGGCGTTGACATAGTTTTTTCCTAGGCGGCTAAGCGCATTTGTTCCCTGCTGATGGAATATTCTGGACGATTGCGAGCAGGTAAAAAACACAAGCGTCGATCCGATCTAATCGGAGAAAAATCATGAGGAAGAATGGCGTCATTGGCGATGACAACAACATCAGAATTGCGCCAAGAAACACCCGCATCTTCAAGTAATTTGCGATTACGATAAAAGACTGTTTTTGCGAATTGTTGACGTGTGACTTCATCACCGAGCGTGACCATCGATGACCAAAATCCGTACAGGCGTGTACCAGGTGAATTTCCGTATAAATTTTGCAGCCGACACAGAACGGCTCTTGATTCTCTGACCGTATTCATGGCTTGTTTTCCTTCGCGCAGTAGCTTCTCTATCTCTTTGTCATACACACCCTGTAAATACGCGTCAGAGACCTCATCTACGCGCGGGTTCTTTTCAAAGTCGTATTGCAATTTATCGCTATGTATTTCGACCTCAGCACGTAAGCGGCTATCTGCCAACCGTTGCAGAGCATCGATTTTTCTTTGCACTCTTTGACGATTTTGAGGATCGTCCGCACCGTGCAGATGCGTCATTAAATTAGTGAAATAGCCGCGCAAACGACTACGCTCATGGACTTGGAATTCAGTACCCTTGTGATAGAACTTCACTGTCGTTGTCTTGCCAGCGAAGTACACCGCCATATCGTATTTAGCTGATCCCTTCTTTCTACGTGGGAAGCTAAGTAATTGAATTCCATCGAAAAATTCTTTGCACGCCGGCTTTGATAGTCGGTAGACCAAGGCCACGTCGACACGATGGACAGTCCAAATATCCGCGTGTGGCAAATCGGTATCAAGCAACTCAGAAACAAACGCGACGAAGTCACGGCAGACCTGAAGAAAATTAGTTGAGCCACCATAAACGTTATGGCCGTGAAAAATTTTGTGGACTGACGCTTCAATCAAGAGATAAGGCTCAGTAGGCACCAGCTCAGGGCGACCGTTTTTATTGACGATCCAGTCTTCATACTTTGGAATGACCGAAATGCGAGCATCCCAAGAACCAAGCAATTCACCGGCAAACAATTCATACAGAACTTCACCACTAGCCATGTCTTCACCGGAACGCAAAATGCATTGCTCTTCAACACGACGAATCAGAGATCGATCGAGGGCTGGTGACTTTAATTTGATGGTGTCGTATGCCATGTTTTTAACAAATCACTTCTGTCATCATGGATTTATTCAAATTCCCTAAATCGGGACTGTCAGGCGGTGCTACCACGCTCGCCTGACAAAAATCGCGCTCGGCGCTGACGCTAAAAAATGCGTTTTGAGCGCTTGGGCTTGGGCGAACAAGTCGCCCCGCGCCCATGCACTCAGAACGCAACTGAGACGCTAAATTTGCCCTTGCGGCGACAGTATTTGAGAGGTTTTTATCTGCTAAGGCACGAAGTGCCGCTTTGATGTCATGTAAGGAGACACGATCACCAGATGGATAGTAAAAAGCGGTGCGAATGGAGCGATTAGGGAAAACCTTTGACCAGGAGTCACGTGATGCTTTAACGCGAATGAACAGCGCAAGAAAATCGCTCGTCGTGCCATAGGAGAGAACCCCTGCACGACAGACAACTTGCCAAGTAAATACGCTGGAAGGTTTCATGAATTTATGTGACGCGTCACGGAAATTAGTCGTTATTCAAAAAGTTAAATTTCTTGGCTTTTTGTCTTGCGCGGTACTCTTGCGCTCTCTGCGCAGGTGTTTTTGCATTGAGTTTTGGAGGACGGCCTACGCGAGGTGTCTCAAATGCGTCACGGGTAAACTTGTCTTGCGCCTGTTTCATGATAAAGTTCGCCTTGTTCTCTCAATTGAGTGCACTCAAGCGAGAGCATGCACTCATGTGAGAGCAACCGTCAAGAGGATATTTATGAAAAGCGTGAAATATTTGGAAGAAGTAAAAGCAAAACACGGCTTGATGAACGATAGGCAGCTAGCCTTACATCTGAAAAAATCGACAGGAACGATTAGCCAATACATGAGCGGAAGCCGAGTAATGGACGATGAAATGTGCTTAGCTGTTGCGCTTGATTTAGGTGTAGACCCACTACCAGTAATTGGCGCGGCTTGCATTGACCGCGCAGAAAAGACGGGTCAAAAAAGCCTGTTTGAAGTTTTTATGATGAGGGCAACACAGAGTGCTAGTGCTGCCCTAGGAATTCTTTTGGCTGTCAATTTATTTTTGACACCATCGAGCGGAGAAGCGCACCCCGCTTACGTTTCGGCTGAAAGCACTTTATATTATGTCAAATAAGAAAACCATAAATTAAAGCCCGTCCGGCCTTTCCCTCAAGATAAAGAATTACTGCCCTTTTTCGATCCGAAAAGTTCTTAGCTAGGGCGGGCGAAAGAGTACCTTCATCAATTGATGGACAAGTCGAAGTATCAAAGTTTGGATCGTCTGTCAGCCCCTTCACTTGTCGCGCTGAAACAATTTTTTATTCTGATTGCATAGGCTGTCAGGGACTCTTTCATAATATATGTAGTGTTAAATACGGAGATGCTTAATTAAACCTCTCCATAAGAAAACTCGACCATCATTTACTCTTGCTCAAGTAATCCTCAGATTGCCAGCCCCAAACTTGCTTATCGCTTGAATGCTAATTCATATTGATATATATTCTCATTATCATTTAGCTTTAGCCTGCAAGGAAATTCACTATGAGCAGTTTTTCCGCAAAAACTGACACTGTTACCCTCGATAGCCTCAAGGTTGGGGATTTTGCTGTTGTTACTGATGTTGTCGGATCGCAAGCTGATCAGTCAAAAACAAGCTTTGATGTGATTCGCCGCTTGAAAGAACTGGGCTTTGTAAAAGGTGAATCGGTCAAAATCTTGCACAAAGGTTACTTTGGTGGTGAGCCGCTTGCTGTGCGGATTGGTCAGTCTACTTTTGCTTTGCGTCGATTTGAGGCCGCCTTTATCGGTGTTGCTAAAGCTGGAATTGTTTAATGAGTCATGCTGAATTAGTAGTGCCACGTATCGCTTTAGTTGGTAATCCGAATTGTGGGAAAACAGCTTTATTTAATCGACTGACAGGTGCGCGCCAAAAAGTAGCGAACTATGCTGGTGTCACGATTGAGCGTAAAGAAGGAAAGTTTCGCTCCCCTGCCGGCCGATTCTGGAATGTGCTGGATTTGCCCGGCACGTACAGTCTGAATGCAATTACTCCTGACGAAAAAATCACTCAAGATGTAATCACCGGGCAGCGTTCTGATGAGCCTGTTCCCGATGTTGTGGTTTGCGTGGTGGATGCGACAAATCTGAAGCGTGGCCTGAGAGTCGCGCTGGAATTAAAAAATATCGGCATGCCAATGATCTTGGCCGTCAATATGATGGACGTCGCGAAGAAGCGTCACATTGCTATTGATATTGATTTGCTTCAGGAGTCATTAGGAATTCCAGTCGTTGAAACAATCGCGGTGGACCATAAAGGGATCGACCTTTTGCTAGATAAGCTGGAGGTATTCGCCCAGCATCTTAAACAGCCATCCACCACTGGCGCAAATACAGCGCATGATTTCAGTCAGATATCTCCCGAAATAATTCAAGCCGAGGCGAATGCCATTCTGGACCGTTGTGTCTCTTATGCTGCCAGTACGGATCATCATTTCAGTTATAAAATAGATAGCTTTGTCTTGCATCCTGTAGTCGGCCCACTCATTTTTGCGGTGCTGATGTTCCTGGTTTTTCAGGCTGTCTTTGCATGGGCTCAGATGCCTATGGACTTGATCAAGTCCGCTGTGGATGCTACGGGGGCGTTTGTTGAAGCCAATATGCAAGAAGGAATGCTGCAGGGCTTGCTCGTTAAGGGTGTCATCGGCGGTGCTGGTAGTGTGTTGGTGTTTTTACCTCAGATTGTCATTTTATTCTTCTTTATTCTGGTGATGGAAGATTCGGGTTATTTGCCAAGAGCCGCGTTTTTACTGGATCGGGTGATGGGTAAAGTGGGCTTGTCTGGCCGTGCTTTTATCCCTTTATTGTCAAGTTTTGCTTGCGCTATTCCCGGCATTATGGCGACACGGACAATACAGAATCAGCGAGATCGTCTGGTCACAATCATGATTGCGCCATTAATGACCTGCTCTGCCCGGTTGCCGGTTTATGCCTTGATCATTGCTGCGTTTATACCTCCTAAGATGATTGGGGGCTGGTTAAGTTTGCAGGGCTTAGTTTTATTTTTACTCTACCTTGCGGGCATTGTGTCAGCCATGGCGGTAGCGTTTGTGCTGAAGAAAAAATGGGGTACTAGCGAGCCGCAGGCTTTAATGCTGGAATTGCCGGATTACCGCTTTCCTAACTCACGTAACTTGGTGTTGGGTTTGTGGGAGCGAATCAAGATTTTTACTACCCGGGTTGGGACAATTATTCTGGCATTGATGATATTGCTGTGGTTTTTGAGTAGTTTTCCCGGGGCACCAGAAAATGCGAACCATCCAGCGATTTATTACAGCATTGCAGGCATATTGGGCCGCGGATTGGAGTTGATATTCGCACCTATCGGTTTTAACTGGCAAATTTGTATTGCGCTGGTTCCTGGCTTGGCGGCACGCGAGGTTGCGGTTGCGGCACTGGGTACCGTGTACGCTTTATCTCAGTCCGGAGAGGAATTGGCCAGTAGTCTGGAACCATTAATTGCGCACTCCTGGTCATTGCCCACTGCCCTGTCTTTATTGGCCTGGTATGTATTTGCCCCGCAGTGTATTGCGACGCTTAGTGTGGTGAGGCGTGAGACGAATACTCTGCGCTACCCGCTACTGATGGCGGGATATTTATTTGGTCTGGCGTATTTTGCCTCCTTCGTCACTTATAACGTCTCACGCTTTTTCCTCGGAAGCTGATATGCAAACTGTGGTCACGATGTTGATTTTAGTTGCTGCATCCATCTATCTTATTATTAAGTGGATGCCCTCGACTATCAAGCAAGGTCTGATGGTCTGGATTTCACCATACTCGCCTAAATTGGCTTCCGTTCTCGGCGCGCGTGCTGGGGGCTGTGGAAGCGGTTGTTCTTCCTGCGGCTCTTGCGACTCATCGGCACAAACAGGCGAGGCAAAAAATCAATTGGCTGACAATGTAAATAAGATTGTTGAAAAGCCAGTCAGATTTGTAAGAAGGTGACATTATGCTCATTTGTTAACATGGAAAGTCACTGTTAATTGATGTATCCTGTTGGCAATTATAAGCATCACTGGTTGCAATAAATTTTCCTGCCAGCGACTATCGGTGCGTATCCGAGACACAATTACAAATCCACTATGCGCAACACTATCTACGATAAAAGCGACAAAGGTCGCGAAGAGATTGCGACACGCAAGTATCAGCTCGCGTCCCGAATGAGAAGTTTGCTCGTGATGATTGACGGTAAGCAAACCGAAGAAGAGTTGCTGAAAAAAGTCAGTGCCTTGGGGTTGACCGGGCAGCATATTCAAGAGTTGCTGGATCAGGAGTTCATCACTGCGCCTTTGTTTGCAGACCCTCCTGTTGAAGTCGACGTTATTGATGCAGTCCCTGTCGCCCCTATAAGTTCGGTAGCTGACATAGATATCCCGATTAATCCAGCCGACCTGCTCGATGAATCGAAACGCATTCAAGCCTTGCACACATTTTTCAATGAAACGATAAAAAGTACGCTTGGGCTGCGAGGTTTTACACTTCAACTCAAAGTGGAGCGCGCTGCGACAATTGACGATTTTCGTGCATTAAGAAACACGTATATCGAGGCAATCCTGAAGGCAAAAGGTAAAGAAATGGCACGCAGTCTGCGCGATCGTCTCGATCAGTTGTTGTTCACGGGTGATCCGGCCTTTGTCGATAAAATAGTGCCGGACGATGAATGAGTAATCGATGACTTGTACTATGACTCGCCTTATAGCGAAAAAAAGCCAGGAAATTCCTGGCTTTTTTGCATCTCAATCAAACTGTAATCAACCGTCGAATAAAAAACCGGTTGAATTTACTCATTTCCCACTCATTTATTCAATACCTTGGCTGGTCAGATATTCTTCATACGAACCACGGAAATCAATAATTTCATTCTCTTTAATTTCCAAGACCCGCGTCGCCAGTGACGATACAAACTCACGGTCATGTGACACGAATACTAATGTTCCTGCATATTTTTCCAGCGCGATATTCAGAGATTCGATCGATTCCATATCCATGTGATTGGTCGGTTCATCCATGAGTAATACATTGTGACGGCCCAGCATCAGCTTGCCGTACATCATGCGCCCTTTTTCACCACCGGACAGCACTTTGACTGATTTTTTCACGTCGTCGCCACCAAATAACAAGCGCCCCAAAATGGAACGTACCGCCTGATCGTCGTCACCCTCTTGCGTCCATTGGCCGATCCAGTCGGTCAAGTTTTTATCTGAAGCAAATTCTTCGGTAGGATCTTGCGGCATATAACCAACATTGGCGTTTTCTGCCCATTTCACTAGGCCGCGATCCGCATGCAAGCCTGCGATATCATCGCCGCCAATGCAGCGCAACAAGGTTGTTTTACCAATGCCATTAGCGCCGATAATTGCTATGCGCTCGCCGGCCTCAATCATCAGATCGACATTTTTAAATAAGGTGCGGTCATAGGCTTTGGTCAAGCCCTGAACCTCTACTGCCAGGCGATGCAGTTTCTTTTCTCCGTCAAAACGAACAAAAGGATTCTGGCGGCTGGACGGCTTAAATTCTTCGATCTTGATTTTATCGATTTGCTTGGCACGAGAAGTCGCCTGACGTGCCTTGGATTTGTTCGCAGAAAAGCGCCGAACGAAATCTTGCAATTCCGCGACCTTTTCTTTGGCCTTTGCATTATTCGCCATTTGCTGTGCACGTGCCTGTGAGGACGCCAGCATGTAATCATCGTAGTTGCCTGGATAGACTTTTAAGGTACCATAATCCATATCGGCCATATGCGTACAGACCTGATTCAGAAAGTGACGGTCATGGGAAATGATAATCATGGTCGAGTTACGGTCATTCAGCGTATCTTCAAGCCAGCGAATCGTGTTGATATCCAAATTGTTGGTTGGTTCGTCAAGCAGCAAGATGTCAGGATTGGAGAACAAGGCTTGTGCCAGCAAGACACGTAATTTCCAGCCCGGAGCGACCGCGCTCATCAGCCCCTGATGCTGATCAATAGGAATACCTGCGCCGAGCAGTAGTTCCCCTGCCCTTGGCTCTGCGGTATAGCCGTCATATTCGGCAAACTTTGCCTCAAGATCCGCAGCCTTCATGTAATCGTCATCAGTCGCCTCAGGATTGGCGTAGATCGCGTCGCGCTCAGACATGGCGGCCCACATCTCGGTGTGTCCCATCATGACGACATCCAGAACACGCATATCTTCAAACGCAAACTGATCCTGACGCAACTTACCTAGGCGTTCATTCTGATCCAGCATGACTGTTCCCGAAGATTGATCGAGATCGCCACCCAAAATTTTCATGAAAGTGGACTTGCCACAGCCATTGGCGCCGATCAAACCATAGCGATTGCCATCACCAAATTTGACAGAGATGTTTTCGAACAGTGGCTTTGGGCCAAACTGCATCGTAATATTTGCGGTAGAGAGCACGGAAAAACCTTTTGCAATAGAGTTATAACTAACCTTCCATTATAACATCGCCACTGCTGCCTCCTCTAATTCTGCGGCGTCAAAAACAAAGAGCGCAGTGTTTAAGCTGCGCTCTTTGTTGAGTTGCTGAGTGTTCAGGCAAGCGAATCGCTGACTTGAACGCTCATTGATGCTAATTAGCCATTAAAGCTTTTGCCTTCTGCAGCAAGTTTTGCCAGCAATGGTGCCGGTTTCCAGGCGTCACCATGACGACCTTTGGCATAGCGTTCCATTGCCATCACGACATTTGGTAAACCGATGGTATCGGCATAAAACATCGGGCCACCGCGATGTAACGGGAAACCGTAACCAGTCAGATAGACCATATCAATGTCAGACGCACGGGTTGCGATACCTTCTTCCAGAATATAAGCGGCTTCATTGACCAGTGCGTAAATCAGGCGTTCTATAATTTCCTGATCGGTGATTTTACGACGTTCAATGCCCAGATCCGCAGAGTGTTTGACGATCATGTCATTCACTACCTGCGATGGATATGCCTTGCGATCCCCCGCCTTGTAGTCGTACCAGCCTGCGCCGGTTTTTTGACCAAAACGGCCCATCTCACACAACAGATCAGCTGTTTTTGAATAAGTGATTTGTGGCTTCTCAACATAGCGACGTTTGCGGATATACCAGCCGATATCATTGCCTGCCAGATCGCCCATGCGGAACGGCCCCATCGCAAAGCCCATTTTCTCAACTGCCTTATCGACTTGCTCCGGCGTACAACCTTCTTCGATTAGGAAGCCCGCTTGACGGCTATATTGCTCGATCATACGGTTGCCGATGAATCCGTCGCACACACCGGATACGACGCCAGTTTTCTTAATTTTTTTAGATAAGGCCAGGGTCGTAGCGAGCACGTCTTTGGCCGTTTTTTTGCCGCGTACAATTTCCAGCAACTTCATCACATTGGCCGGGCTGAAGAAATGCGTGCCCACAACGTCTTCTGGGCGCTTGGTAAAGCTGGCGATCTGGTCGACGTCCAGTGTCGAGGTATTAGAGGCTAGGATTGCGCCTGGCTTCATCACTTCATCCAGCTTTTTGAATACTTGCTCTTTTACGCCCATATCTTCAAATACTGCCTCGACAACGATGTCAGCTTGGCCAATCGCTTCGTAAGATAAGGTGCCGGTAATCAGACCAACGCGTTGTTCGAATTTCTCAGGCGATAACTTGCCTTTTTTCATTGTGTTTTCGTAATTTTTACGAATAGTTGCCAGACCTTTGTCCAAAGCCTCCTGTTTCATCTCCAGAATCTGTACTGGGATGCCCGCATTCGCAAAATTCATGGCAATACCACCACCCATCGTGCCTGCGCCAATGACCGCTGCCGATTTGATCGGACGGGTTGGCGTATCTTCTGGCACATCAGGCAGTTTGCTCGCTGCACGCTCGCCGAAGAAGGCGTGACGCAATGCTTTGGATTCTGTGGTTTGTACTAATTCGAGAAACAGATCGCGTTCTACGTTAATACCATCATCGAATTTTTTGGTGACAGAGGCAGCAACGGCTTCGACGCATTTCAATGGCGCGGGGAACGGGCCGGACATTGCGCGAACGGTATTGCGTGAGAACTGCAGGAAGGCTTCGTAATTCGGATAATCGATCTTGATGTCGCGCACGCGTGGCAGCGGACGGACGTCGGCGACTTTGGCGGCAAAAGCCAATGCACCTTGCATCAGGTCACCTTCGATCAGTTCGTTAAATAAAGCGGTTTTGGCGAGTTTTTCTGATGGTATCGCAGTACCAGATACGATCATATTCAGCGCCATTTCCAAGCCAAGTACGCGAGGCAGGCGTTGTGTGCCGCCGGCGCCTGGCAAAATGCCGAGCTTGACTTCAGGCAGGGCAATTTGCGCACCTGGCGTCACTACTCGGTAGTTACAGCCCAATGCCAGCTCTAGTCCGCCACCCATGCACACGCTGTGTATCGCAGCGATAACTGGCTTGGTAGAACCCTCAACAATATTGATTACGGTATGCAGCGACGGTTCTGCTGATGCTTTTGGTGAGTTGAATTCTTTAATATCGGCGCCGCCCGAAAACGCTTTGCCAGCGCCGGTAATGATGATGGATTTAATTGCATCGTCATTCAGCGCCTGCTTCATGCCTTCGACAATCGCGCTGCGTGTCGAGTGACCTAAACCGTTAACAGGGGGATTGTTGAGGGTAATGACGGCAACATTGCCGTTGACTTGATATTCCGCGCTCATGTCTCTTCCTAAGGGTTGAAATACGTTTTTTGATTGTACAAACAGCTAATTGACACCTTACTACTATAGGTAAATTGAATGCCGCTTGCTGACCAGAATGCTGTCTGCGAGTTTTTACGTCATCTCTACTATACCGCAAAAAAGTACGGTCGTATTATTTTAGGAGAAAATTTTTTACTTAGTCAAAAAAGGCATACTCCCCATCATTTCATGAGAAATATGCCTATGCCGCTTGTATTGCCTAGTGTCCTAAAATATACAGGTGAGTAGTATATTAAACCTTAGACTAAACTAATGCTTATACCTCTAGCCATTCTTTGCGAATCGCTTCGTTGGCACGCAAATCGGCGGGACTTCCTTCGAACACGATACTGCCGTGTCCCATGACGTAGACCCTTTGCGAGATTTCTAGTGCGATCGCGAGTTTTTGCTCAACCAGCAATACGGATATTCCACGATTTTTAAGTTCTTTGAGATATTCAGCAACTAATTCGACGATCTTTGGTGCCAGCCCTTCTGTCGGCTCATCAATCATGATCAGGTCAGGATCTCCCATCAGCGTACGACATAGCGTCAGCATTTGTTGTTCACCGCCAGACAGAACGCCCGCCGCAGTATGTTGACGCTCCTTCAGGCGCGGGAACATTTTGTACATATCGTCGAGCGACCAGCGCGATTTTTTACCTGACTTTTCTCCCAGAATCAGGTTCTGTTCCACTGTTAAGGTCGGAAAAATATCGCGATTCTCCGGCACATAACCTAATCCTTTGTGGGCGATCTGGAAAGCTTTCAGGCCGATAATCTCTTCACCCTTGAACTTGATCGACCCGGTTGAGTCAACCTGCCCCATTGCGGCTTTGACGGTAGTTGAGCGGCCAACACCGTTACGCCCCAATAAGCTGACGATCTCGCCCTGATTGACGACAAGATCAACACCATGAAGGACATGGCTTTTGCCGTAGAAAGCATTCAGGCCTTTGATTTCTAATAATGTACTCATGCTGCGGCCTCCACCGGGGCATGACCACCCAGATATGCGTCTTTAACTTTTTGGTTATTCCGGATATTGACAGGTGTATCGCAGGCAATGACTTCGCCATACACGACAACGGCGATTTTATCTGCAAGACCAAACACTACACTCATATCATGCTCGACCATTAACAGCGTCTTGCCGACGGTAACTTTGCGGATCAGCTCAACGGCAGCATCAGACTCCGACCGGCTCATACCGGCAGTTGGTTCATCGAGCAAGATGACGTCAGCACCGCCAGCAATGGTGATACCAATTTCCAATGCACGTTGTTCCGCATAAGTCAGTAGGCCAGCTGTGATGTCACGCCGGCGTTTTAGGCCGATTTGCTCTAATACGGCTTCGGCTCGCTCATGCGCATCTTTCAAGCCGTTAAGCCGATGCCAGAATGAATATTTATAGCCGAGCGACCACAGCACCGCACAGCGTAAATTTTCGTACACCGATAAGCGATGAAAAATATTGGTGATCTGAAAACTGCGTGACAAGCCACGACGGTTAATCTCAAACGGACGTAATGTGGAGATACTCTCGCCATTCAATAAAATATCACCTGAGCTGATGGGAAAACGGCCAGAGATCAGATTAAATAAGGTCGATTTTCCCGCACCGTTTGGCCCGATGATTGCAAACCGTTCGCCCTTTGGCACTTGCAAATTGGCCCCCCGGATGATTTCAGATTTGCCAAAACTCTTTCTGACATCTTTTAACTCAAGAGAGAACAATGAAGTCACACTCATGATTGCACCCTCCTCATTTGATCTTCAATTTCGGTGCTGACTTCGCCCCATTTTTGTGTAAAGCTGGATTTGGTAATGACGAATCCCACGACACCGATGGCAATCAACGCCCCGGCAGTCAGCCATGCAGCAGGTTGTGCCGTATCGACCATTACACCGAATAAGTTGACGGTAGAATTTTGCGATGCTTCCAAAGTGCGCTGATACAGCATTTCGATTCCGATCACTGTACCGAACGCAGCAATTGTGGTTGCGAGAACAAGTTTCCACATGGATGGCCAGACCCGTTTGAACAAACCAAATTTGGCAACTCGCAGGTTCAGCATCAATATACTGGCGATACCGCCCGGCGCATACATCACGATGATGATGAAGAAAATACCGAGATAGAGTTGCCAGGCTTTGGTGAAGTCAGACAGCATCACCGTCAACACAACGCCGATCACCGCGCCGATCATCGGACCAAAGAAAAAGCCGATACCTCCGATAAACGTGAACAACAGCACAGCGCCAGAGCGAATGGCGCTAACGTTTTCAGCACTCACAATTTCAAAATTAATAGCTGACAGTCCGCCTGCAATGCCGGCAAAAAAAGCAGACAAAATCAAGGTCAGATAGCGGACCCATTGCGTGTTGTAACCGACAAACTCAACGCGTTCAGGATTATCCCTGACCGCATTAGCGAGCCGACCAAGCGGCGTTTGTGTGAAGGCATACATGCCAATCGTGCTGATAAACAGCCACGCTGCAATCAGGTAATACACCTGGATCTGCGGTCCGTAGGTAATGCCCAGAAAAGCTTTGCCAATCACGCGATTAGTAGAAATGCCGCCTTCACCGCCAAAGAAACTTGGGAACATTAATGAACTGGCGAATACCAGTTCGACCATGCCCAGAGTGATCATCGAAAAAGTCGTGCCGGATTTTTTCGTCGTAACATAACCAAACAGGATGCCGAAAAACATACCAGCAACACCGCCGATGAATGGGATGAGTGTAATCGGAAACATAAGTGTTCCATCAGTCACCAGATTCATCGCGTGGATCGCAAAGAAAGCGCCAAGTCCCGAATAAACGGCATGACCGAACGACAGCATGCCGCCCTGCCCTAACAACATATTAAAGGACAGGCCAAAAATCATCAGCGTGCCAATTTGGGACAATAGTGAAAGCGACCCGCCTGATTTAAAAATCAGCGGCGCAATGATCAGCATGGTTGCGAATCCAAGCCAGATGATCCAGCGCGCCAGATTTAGCGGTTTATATGTCAATGTTGTTGTCATTTTTTATCCTTCGCGAGTACCCAGCAAACCTTTTGGCCGGAAAATAAGGATAAGCACCAATAGCAGGTAAGGCATGATCGGTGCTACCTGAGCAATCGTCAGGCTGAGCATCGAATAGCCCGGTGCAGTAGCGGAAATCTGTGTACCTAATTTCGCAAATACCGTGACGAAAGAATAATCAAGCGCCACGGCAAAGGTTTGCAGTACGCCAATCAGGATAGAGGCGACAAATGCACCGGCAAGCGACCCCATGCCACCGACCACCACGACCACAAAAATAATGCTGCCCAGTGTTGCCGCCATACCAGGCTCGGTGACGAAGGCGTTGCCACCGACCACACCTGCCAGTCCGGCTAAGGCGCAACCGCCGCCAAACACCAGCATAAACACGCGAGGGACATTGTGCCCCAGAGCTTCTACCGTATCCGGATGTGTCAATGCCGCCTGAATCACAAGGCCTATCCTTGTTCTGGTTAGCAATAAATAGATCGCAACCAGCATCAGCAAAGCAACAAACATCATGAAGCCGCGATACATAGGGAAGGTCGTGGTGTACAAAGTAAACAAGGGACCATCGAGCTCAGCCGGAATAGGATATGGCACGGTTGAGCGCCCCCAGATCAACTGCACCAGTTCCACAATCACGTAAGACAAACCAAAAGTGAATAGCAGTTCTGGGATATGTCCGTATTTGTGCACTGAACGCAGTCCGTAGCGCTCCACCATCGCACCGAGAAAACCGACTATCAGCGGCGCCAGAAACAGCGCTGGCCAGAAACCTAATTTGACACTGATGCCGTAAGCAAAATAGGCACCCAACATGTAAAAACTGGCGTGGGCAAAATTAAGCACGCCCATCATACTGAAAATCAGCGTCAAACCAGAGGAAAGCATAAACAACAGCAATCCGTAGCTGACGCCGTTCAGCAGGGTGATCAATGTGAATTCCACAGCAAAGATCCTTTTTAAAATCTTGAACGATCGTACTATTTTTATGAAAAAAAAGAGAGCGCATCGAAATGCAACTCCCTCTCAGATTTTGCCGATTAACCAGGACGTTTCATCTGACAAGACGAAGGTTGAGTAGCAACGAAGGCATCAATTTTTTGATTCGTCTTCCAGCCCAGACCTGTATTTTCCTGGTCAAATTTCACATCTTTGCCATTAGTTTTTACCCATGTGGCAATATACAGTGGTTGTTGAATCTGGTGATCCAATTTACGCATAACGGTGTCACCGTTCAGGCTTTTTACTTTGGAGTTTTCCAGGGCAATTGCCACTGCTGCCGGCTCAATGGATTTGGCGTCTTTGACAGCCTTACCCATATAGGCGAGAACAGAATAGGTCGCCATCGAATAATAGTCGTCTTTGTACTTGGCTTTGAATCCTTCAACGATATCCTTACCTGCAAAAGTTTCGTTGTTAGCATTCCAGTAGCCCACGTACTTCACATGATCGACACCAGCAGGACCCATCGCTGTTGGAACACCTGTGGTCGATGCGTAGTAAGTAAAGAAATTTGCTTTTAAGTCAGCATCTTTCGCTGATTTAATCAACAAAGCCAGATCCGCACCCCAGTTGCCTGTAATTACCGTGTCAGCGCCAGACGCTTTAATCTTGGCGATGTAAGGAGAAAAATCCTTGACCTGCCCGATAGGGTGCAAGTCGTCGCCAACAATTTGAATATCAGGACGTTTGCGTGCCAGATACTCTTTAGCGGCACGAGTAACCTGATGACCAAAAGAATAGTTTTGGCCGATGATATAGACCTTCTTAATACTCTTGTCCTGCGCCATGTAGGTGGTCAGCGATTCCATCTTCATGTCAGAGTTGGAATCAAAACGGAAATGCCAGAAGCTGCATTTACCATTGGTCATATCCGGATCAACCGCAGCATGATTCAGGTAAATGATTTCTTTGCCCGGATTGCGCTCATTATGTTTGTTGACAGCGTCAAGCAACGCCAGGCCAACACCGGATCCGTTGCCTTGGGTGATGTAACGGAAGCCTTTGTCGATCACAGTTTTCAGTACGCTCAAAGATTCTTGCGGACTACCTTTATTATCGAAGCCGACGACTTCAAATTTATGCGGACCAGCCCAGCCTTCGGCATTGGCTTTTTCAGCAATGTACTGATAAGAATTCAAGATGTTTTGGCCAACAGGGGCAAACGGGCCGGACAGTGGATCGATATAGGCGATCTTGATGGTATCAGCCATCGCAAGCGGTGCTGACAATGCCAGGGCAATTGCTAAAACAGATGTACGTAATTGAAATTTCATTTGTCTCACTCCAGTATTTTTGTGGATGTTTATGGAAATTACTTTTTTACTTTTTTTACGTGCTTTTTTGTTGGAGAGTGTTGATCTGACGTACCACTCTCCTTTCTTTGATCACAATCAGGCGGTTGGCAATTTGTAGTCTTTAAATTGATCCCTTAGTTTGTTTTTCAAAATTTTCCCCGTTGCTCCCAGTGGCAGTGCGTCGATGAAAACGACGTCATCTGGTGTCCACCATTTTGCTATTTTCCCGTCATAAAATTTTAGCAATTCTTCTTTTTCTATTTCTGCTCCTGGTTTTTTTACTACCAGTAATAAGGGCCGTTCATCCCACTTCGGATGGAATACGCCGATACATGCTGCCTGCAACACGGCTGGGTGCGATACCGCGACATTTTCCAGATCAATCGTGCCTATCCATTCACCGCCGGACTTAATCACGTCCTTGCTGCGATCTGTGATCTGCATATAGCCATCAGCATCAATTGTTGCTACGTCACCCGTTGGGAACCAGCCGTTTTCGAGAATATCGCCACCCTCGTTTTTAAAATAACTACTGATAATCCATGGACCTTTGACAAGCAAGTTACCATAAGTCTTACCGTCCCACGGCAACTCTTTACCTGCGTCATCGACAATTTTCATGTCCACACCAAAAATGGCATGACCTTGTTTTTCAAGGATGGCTTGCTGTGCATCGTCGGACAATGCCATGTGCTTGGCCTGAAGCGTGCCGGTGGTACCTAATGGCGACATTTCTGTCATACCCCAGGCATGCACGACTTCAACGCCGTAGGTGTGGCGTAATGTTTTCATCATGGCAGGCGGGCAGGCCGAGCCGCCGATAACCGTGCGTTTGAAGGTCGAGAATTTGAGATTATTTTGTGCGACATAGGTCAGCAAACCTAGCCATACGGTAGGAACTCCTGCCGAGAAAGTGACTTTCTCCTGTTCAAATAATTCATACAAAGACTTACCATCCAGCGCCGGGCCAGGAAATACTAATTTTGCTCCGGTTAGCGGTGCCGAATATGGCAGGCCCCAGGCATTGACGTGGAACATGGGTACCACAGGCAAGACAGAGTCCCGTGCTGATACATTCAGACCATCTGGCATGGCAGACGCATAAGAGTGCAGAACCGTCGAGCGGTGTGAATATAGTGCCCCCTTAGGGTGACCGGTAGTGCCAGAGGTATAGCAAAGACTGGACGCAGAGTTTTCGTCAAACTCGGGCCAGACAAAATTATCGGCATTTGCGTCAATCAAGTCCTCATAGCAAAGCAAATTCGGAACCGATCCATCAGCAGGCAAATGTTCACGATCACACATCATGATAAAACCTTTGATGGTGGGGCAATGGCTGGCGACCGCTTTCACGATAGGCAGGAACGTGATATCGAACAGCAGATACTGATCCTCTGCATGATTCACGATGTAGGCAATTTGCTCCGGATGCAGGCGAGGATTGATCGTGTGCAACACGGCACCGGAACCTGATACTGCGTAATAAGCTTCCATATGGCGGTAGCCATTCCACGCTAGCGTAGCAATACGGTCACCGATTTTGATGCCCATTTTTTTAAAGGCATTCGCTAGTTTTTTAGAGCGACGATGACATTCGCGATAGTTGTAGCGATGGATGTCACCTTCTGCGCGGCGGGAAACAATTTCATTGCTGCCAAAATACCGGTCTGCGTGTTCGATAATGCTGGAAATGAGCAAAGGTTTGCTCATCATCTGGCCCATCACCGGGCTTTGTTGATACTCCGACATCTGCTCTCCTGAATTATGTTGCCATCTGAACTAGTTCAACAATTACATCGTTTTTATCTGCTTTTTATCAAATTAAATTTTCTTGTAACGATTTTTGTACGACCGTACTAATTCGTCAATCCTTATTTATGCTGCATGGCACCATCTTTTTGACGTAAATAGTTGTTCATTTAAATTTTGTTTAGAGGAATCACTCGATTTTTCGTCCATGCTGAATTTGCAGTGCAACATAGAGCAAAAATAATTCAACAATTTGAGACATTTTTTGGTCTTTTTCTGACAGTTTTTTTAGACAAAAAAATTGCCGGTAACATTTCTGTTCCGGCAATTTGTATTCGATGTGTACTTGATGAGTATTTAATGAGTACTGACAATCGGATAAATTCGGCTTTTATACGTTTTATTTTTTACGTGCGCGCCCTATTGTCTGCGTTTCGCCAGAATCAATGCTAAAACTTGCTCCCGCATCGCGACCCAATACCTTGACTAAATATGGCATCACTTCGCGCAAGCTTGCCTCCAGAGTCCAGGGGGGATTGATGATGAACATGCCACTGCTATGCAGACCGAATCCGTCGGGAGACGGACCGCTGACGGACAATGTTACGTTCAGCCAGCCGTTGGCTTGCAAGCGCTTTAGCCGCTCGGGCAACTGTTTTGAGTCTGGCCGATTCAATACCGGGTACCAGACAGCAAATACGCCCGTTGGGAACCGTTTCAAGCCATCTTCCACCGTATCTTTGACACGTCGGTAATCGTCTTTGACCTCGTAAGGCGGATCAATCAAGACTAGGCCGCGCCGCGATGGCGGTGGCAATAAAGCCTTTAATCCCTCAAAACCATCTCCTGCCGTAATAATGACGCGCTTGCCACGAGTGGTGGGACGATGTCCCTGGGCTGCGGAATGCGCATCAAGTTTGCGGAAATTTTCAGCGAGAATTTTAATTTCACTAGGATGTAATTCAAATAAACGCAAACGGTCTTGCTCGCGCAAAATCTTCTCGGCACAATAAGGTGACCCCGGGTAATAGCGCATTTTGCCGCTGGGATTGAGTTCTTTGACCAGATCGACATATTCGGCAAGTGGCGCTGGCAAGTCTTTACGATCCCAAAGAGGACCGATGCCAGTTTCAAATTCCGCGTTTTTAGTCGCATAACCGCCATCAAGCGCATACAAACCTGCGCCAGCATGGGTGTCAATATACGTGTAGGCAGTATCTTTTTGACCTAAATAGTTGAGTAGTTGAATCGTGACGAAATGCTTGAGAACGTCTGCGTGATTACCGGCATGGAAGCCGTGGCGATAGCTCAGCATGGTGGAATTCCTATAAAAATCGATGGCTTGCTTCTGAAAAGAAAGCAAGCCATGTAAGTAAGATGCGTAATGTGCGTAATAAGATGCCGGATTTTACTCTTTTTACGCTTATACAGGCTTAAAAGAGCTTCAGACTATGTTTTTACACGTGTTAGCCGTGGAAACATTGATATCGATATCTAACAAGCCTGCCAGGATCAGGCAATCCGTTTGCCCATAATAATCAAGTCACGTTCAACCCCATCCAGAGTGGCGACTTTAGGCATGTTGGCCCAGATTTCAAAATTGAAGCTTGCAAACAAATTCATGCTAGGCGTGTTGTGTCCAAAAATAAAACCCAGCAAGGTATGCACGTTGATTTGCGGAGCGAAAGCGATTGCTTCCGTCAAAAGGTAGCGCCCTAATCCTTTGCCACGGGCATCTTCATGCAAATAAATCGACAATTCCGCTGTGCCCGAATACGCAGGACGACCATAAAAATTAGAGAACGACAGCCAGCCAAGAATCTGACCGTTTTGCTCAATCACCCATAAAGGCCGCTTATCCGGGGTGTGTTCGTTGAACCACGCATGGCGCGACGCAACTGTGACGGGCTCTGTGTCTGCGGTTACCTGACGCGATGCAACGGTTGAGTTGTAAATCGCGACGATAGCAGGTAAATCGTCAAAGGTCGCGATGCGATGTGATGGGACAAATCCGGTCATGGAGAAATATGGGGAATAAGTAGCAAAAATGATGAAACTAAAGAGAGAATAAATTTAGCAATGACATAAGCGCGTGACCTGCGAAGCGTTGGTCAGCATTGGATTACAAAGTATGCGTTGCCCTAGATGAGCGTATCGCCGCCCCCAGTAATTCTTCTACACGCAATTTAATACGCGTGCCGCTTTCATCATCAGGAAAATGAACACCAATTCCCTGTGACTTATTATTGCCCGCACCTGCCGGCGTGATCCAGGCGACTTTGCCAGCGATCGGATATTTATTCGGATCATCCAGTAAAGTCAGAATCAAGTAAATTTCTTCGCCTAAACGGTAACTTTTGTTCGTCGGAACAAAAATGCCACCGTTCTTTAGAAATGGCATATAAGCAGAATACAACGCCGCTTTTTCTTTAATCGCCAGCGATAAAACAGACGGACGTGCCGGTGTCGGCATGTTCAGAGGAGCACTAAGATCGGCTGGTAAGTCGGCCATAAACAAGCTTTCAGTGAAATAGTGAAGAGTAATCCAGCAGCATGTCTTCGATAAAGAGTTTAGCTGACAAAGGATGGCTGGCTATCGCTTGCCGCTCGTTCGTGTTTTTAATCACCTGCAATAAGGCCGGTGTGCCTACCCGTGTTGCCAGTGCCGCTAACTCTTTTTGATAGCGTGGATGATACCGGATTCTGCCCGTTTGTTTACAAGAAAAAATGTCGTACAACCAACGCTGTAGCCACGCCACCGTATTAGGTACATTTAATTTTTGCATTTTTTCTGCAATTTTCAAACTCGACTCCACACCGGGTTTGCATAACTGTCGTAAAAAATCATCAAATTCAGCACGGTCTTCTGATTGTGCCATTTGCAACGCCGAGAGCGGTGCCCCGCCCTGCTGCGCCAGCCAGGTTTCGGCATCAGCGAGCTGTTGTGTTTTCAGCCAGGCCAGAGCTTGTGCGGTATCTGGCATCCCCATTGCGAATTTATGACAACGCGACAAAATTGTCGGCAGTAATTTATCGAGGCTATTGGATACCAAAATAAAGACCGTATTCGGATTAGGTTCCTCCAGCGACTTGAGCAAGGCATTCGCGGCCGGAATATTCAAGGCCTCGGCCGGATACAATACGATCACACGTCGTCCCTGGCGATGCGTAGAAATATTCATAAAATCCGACAAGGCCCGGATTTGATTGATAACGATTTCTTTGGACGGCGCTTTACTCGCTTTAGCTTTTTTTTCTGGCTCTGGCGCATCCGCTTCGCTGGCGATATGATCTTCCTCATCCAGCAATTCTGGGCGGACGCGGCGATAGTCGGGATGACTGTATTGCCCAAACCAACCACAAGAAGCACACTTGCCACAAGCGTGGCCATCCGGTGTTGGTGATTCACATAACAGGGATTGCGCCAGATGTTCGGCAAATACGGTTTTTCCTATGCCCTCGGGTCCATACAAGAGTACGGCATGCGGCATGCGCTGACGCAGCAAATTCAGTTGCTGCCATGCGTCTGTTTGCCAGTGAAACAAAGGATGCGTCATGAGTAAGTCGCATCCTTACATAATTGGGCAATTAAGATATCGAGTTGTACTCTGATTTCGGGAATAGACAAGCTTGAATCGATGATACGGAAACGCTCGGGGAATTCTGCCGCCCGGCGTAAGTATTCTGCCCGCGTCCCGGCAAAAAAATCGGTTTTTTCCTGTTCGAATTTATCCAGATCGCGAGTCGCATCAAGACGTGCACGGGCAACCTCTAGCGGCACATCAAACAATAAGGTCAGATCCGGTTGCAGATGTGGATGCACCCACTGCTCTAATGCAGTCAGTTTATCGAGCGACAACTTACGTCCGCCGCCCTGATAGGCGAAACTTGCATCGGAAAATCGGTCAGAAATAACCCAATCACCTCTGGCCAGTGCTGGCTCAATGACTTGGGCAATGTGTTCTCTGCGCACGGCAAACATGAGCAATGCCTCAGTTTCTAAATGCATTTTTTCTTGCAATAGTAATTCGCGTAATTTTTCACCCAAGACGGTTCCGCCCGGTTCGCGTGAGGAAATAACTTGTTTGCCATGCTGGGTCAATACTTCGGCAACATAAGTAATATGGGTCGATTTACCGGCACCGTCGATTCCTTCAAAGGTAATAAATTTACCTTTACTTTTACCCATGCTTTTACCTTTGACCGGGTCTTGTGGGGTGCCGTTTTCCATGTGATCTGTTTTTATTTTTGTGTTCATACTACTTATTCAATTCACTCAATTCGTTATTTAATTCATTGCATACGCGTTGCATGCGGTTAAAGCATCGTCGGCATCAGCGCTGGTATTTATTTACGGCGCGATTGTGTTCAGTCAGATTATCTGAAAAATGACTGGTGCCATCTCCCTTTGCTACAAAATACAGCGCATCGCTTTTTGCTGGATTAAATGCAGCCGTCAGCGAAGCGATACCGGGTAAGGCAATCGGCGTGGGCGGCAAACCAGCGCGAGTGTAGGTGTTGTAAGGTGTATCGGTTAGTAAATCATGTTTTCTGATTTTACCTTTGTATTGTTCTCCCATGCCGTAAATCACCGTGGGGTCTGTCTGTAACAACATTCCTGTTCGCAAGCGGTTGATAAAAACAGATGCAATCAAGGTACGCTCAGCTTTTTGACCCGTCTCTTTTTCAATGATGGATGCCATCGTCAGTGCTTCGTATGCAGTCTTGTACGGCAATAGGGTATTTCTGTTCGCCCAGGCTTCATTCAATTTTTTGAGCATAGAGGCATGGGCTTGCTGATAAATCTCCAGATCGTTGCTCCCCTTGGCGAATAAATAGGTGTCGGGGAAAAATAAGCCTTCGGGCTGTGCAAAATCAGCATCGACCTTACGCATCAACTCGCGATCGGACATGCTCGCTGTGCTATGTTTGATCGATGGATGGCTATTAATGACTTTACGCATTTGCTGAAACGTCCATCCTTCAATGATCGACAGAGACGCGAATGCGAAGTCCCCGTTGACCAGCTTGTCCAGCAGATCCATGGGCGTTTTGCCTGCTTCAATATCGTAGGAACCTGCTTTGAGTTTGTTGGCTTTGCCAGTGATTCGCGCGAGAATTTCAAACAGCCAGGGGTTCAGCGGTACGCCTGCCTCTTGCATTTGTTTGCCAGCACTACGTACACTACTGCCACTTTTGACGTTGAAGTCAATCGCTTCCGGTTCACCGTGAATCGGCTGGCCAGTCCAGTAGATCATGCCACCTGCCGCCGCACTGCCAAGTAGAATCGCCAGTAGAAAAAGTTTTTTTATGAATGCCATGCTAAAGAGGAGACGTGGTTGGCAAACGCATTTTGCCGGAGCGCACTATAATCGAAATTGTGACCCGTATTTTAAACCGAGACTTCATGAACACAGAAACAATGACGAGCTGGCAGGATTTTTTAGTGCAACAGAACAAGACGAATGGCCTTCCGGTATGGCAAAACTCTACTGCACAAGCATTGCAAACGGGCTTTGTTGCGGCCCTGACGGATCAGGCATTGTTGCTGGCAACGGGTGAAGATGCCGCCACTTTTTTGCATAATCAATTGACCAATGATGTCGAGCATTTAAAAGATGATCAGGCTAAGCTTGCCTGCTATTGCTCACCGAAAGGTCGGATGATTGCCAGTTTTCTGTATTGGAAAACCAGTGAAGGTATCGCGCTGCAACTGCATCAATCGATCAAACCAGCGATTCATAAGCGTTTGCAGATGTTTATCTTGCGGGCAAAAGCAAAATTGCAAGATATCAGTGCAGACCAGATTGTGCTGGGCCTTGGCGGTACTGCCGCAGCAAGTGTTTTGTTACGCTGGTTTCCGGAATTGCCTTACGAAGCATATGCAAAAACAGAGACGCCATTCGGCACCTTGATTCGTATCAGCGATGCCAATCACATCGCTCGCTACCAATGGAGTACCAGCAATGCGATCGCGCAAGAGATATGGCCCCTGCTGCAAAAAGAACTGGCGATTGTCGATGCAAGCGCATGGCGACTGACCAATATTCAAGCCGGAATCCCACAGATCATCGATAAAACACAAGAACAGTTCGTGCCGCAAATGGTGAATTTTGAGCTAATTGGCGGTGTGAATTTTAAAAAAGGCTGCTATCCCGGCCAGGAAATCGTCGCCCGTAGCCAGTATCTTGGCAAGTTAAAGCGCCGCATGGCGCTGGCGCGCATCGCTTATGACGGTGATCAGCCGATTATGCCAGGCACCGAAGTATTCACAAGTGAAGAGGCGGCGCAAGCTTGCGGGATGATTGTGAATGCCGAATGGGTAAGTGAGGGTGAGTGCCTGTGCCTGGTCGAGATCAAAGTCGCCGATCAGGAGGCAGGCTCTATTCACCTCGCATCCAGCACCGGAGCCACGCTAACCTTCCTTGCTTTGCCATATCCGGTGATTGACGTTACAGCCTGATGTTAATAAAGACAAATAAATATATACTCATCCCTAGTATGGTAAATAATTGACCCAATACGCACCTAGAATAAGCGGATAAGGCTGATAAATACCTATACTCCCTATAAAGTGGTCATAAAAAATGGATTGCTGTCAGGGAAATTGTCGGGACTGATGAAGGATGACAAGTATGGATTGCTATATTTATTACAAAGTACCGGTAGAGTTTCAGGATCAGGTGTTAGGGCAAGTACGTGGCATGCAAGCTGCACTGCGTGCTCAGACTGGTGTCAGCGGTGGGTTGCAACGACGTCCGGAGATCAGTAATGGCTTGCATACCTGGATGGAAATTTATCGCCATGTTCCCGACAACTTCATCGCCAGCCTGACAGTGGCGGTACAGCAGACGCGCTTATTACCACTGATAGATGGTGAGCGTCATCCTGAGTTTTTTATGGAGGTGATTCCATGTGTCTGATCGTTTTTGCCTGGAAGCTGCTTCCGCATACTCCTCTGATCGTGGCCAGTAACCGTGACGAATTCTATGACCGGCCTGCCGCACCGGCAATCTGGTGGGAAAACTCGCCGCATGTTTTTGGCGGACGTGATTTGCAGTCAGGTGGAACGTGGATGGGCGTTGCTGAACTGGGCAGCCCCGATAGCAATAGTGGTGGCGAGAGTCATGCAGGTGAACAGTCAACTGCCATGAAGAAATTTGCTGCCATCACGAATGTCCGTGCACCATCTGAGAAAAGAACAGATGCGCCGTCACGTGGCAAACTCGTCTCAGACTACCTGACTGGCAGTTTGTCCGCACAAGATTATATTGCCAGCATCAAAGATAAAGTCGATGACTACAATGGATTCAATCTGCTGGTTGGCGACGACAATGATCTGATCTGGTTTTCAAATCGCAAACGGGACGATCCGCGCAACGGTCAGGCACTGCCACCCGGTATTTATGGGATTTCTAACGCTGCGCTGGATACGCCTTGGCCCAAGGTTGTCAAGACCAAGGCAGAGTTCGCCAGCCTGCTCTGCCAGCGCGCACCTGAGGAGGCTTACTTTGAAATGCTGTCGAATACGACGCCAGCGCCAGACTGCCGCCTGCCCGATACCGGAGTGAGTTTTGAGATGGAGCGATTGTTATCTGCGGCATGCATAGAGTCCCCCGATTATGGAACGCGTGTATCGAGTCTGGTAAAAATTCACAGCCATCATCCGGCTGAATTTCACGAAAAACTACTGCGTTAGACCTGCTCAGTATTTCACGAAAATTTTTTCGCATATCTTCGCATCAAGCAATTTCATTCACACATCGCGTAAAGGCGCACGCCACAGCAACACCGCAGCAATCAGCTTGAGCAGGCACGGCAAAATCGCATAAGCGATACCGAGAGCAAATATGCCCTGAGTATCGGAAGTCCCGGGCGTATAGCCCAGATAATCCAATAGCGGCAATGACACTCCTGCAGCCAGCGCCAGATTCATCTTGGTTGCCCAATTCCATGCGCCAAAATAGGCGCCCTCTCTTTGTCCGCTATGGCCACCACGCCGGATGACTGCGGCCAGTAACGCGGGCGGCAAAGCCAGATCCGCTCCGAGGGCAAATCCTGATAAGACGCAGACCAGACCAAATGATGTCGCTGCGCCCGCGCCCAAGCCAAATACCCACATAAACGTGACAATCGATAACACCATGCCGCACAGCCAGGCTCTCGCCTCGCCCAACCGGCCTGCCACCATTACCCACAATGGCATAGACAAGGCTGCAGCGACGAAATACACGATCAAAAATACGCCGGATAAATGTTCAAGCTGCAAACGGTCTTTAGCAAAAAACAAGAATAAAGTCGCCGGAATCGATGCCGCAATACCATTGACGACAAATACAGTAAATAAATGCCGGAAATAGTGGTTTTGGAATGGTAATGTCAGTGAGGCAAATATCTGCGCAACGTCAGAGCGCCCCCCATCTTGATTGCCAAACTCCGGCTCCGCTGCATCCGGCCGATTACTGGCAGCGGGTCTGGGTGCGTAGCTGATCAGTAAGCTACTCGCCAGTAAGAGTGTGAAGACGAAACTCGTCGACAACCAGGCAATGCTCGCTAATTGTGATAATGCTGCGGCTGAAATGACGCCGAGCAAGCCGCAAGCCTCGCGCACTGCCGTCAGCCGCGTCCGTTCTAATGGCGCCTGAGTCAGCGCGGCGCCCCAGCTTTGGTGCGCAATTGTTGCCAAACTAAAGCCCGCATACACCACCATCAATGAGCTGAGAAACCAATAAAACGGCGCAAAATTAGCGACTGGCAATGGATGAAATAAAGCAAGAAAACCAAAAATCAGCGCAGGCAAAGCGAATGTAATATACCGAGCATGCGATCGGCGGTGCCGGTTCTGGTCTATCCACCAGCCGATTGCCGGGTCAATGAACGCATCGAGCAAGCGCGCCAGCAAAAGTGCGGTGCCGATCAAGGTTAACGATAGCCCGAAACGTGCAGAATAAAACTGCGGTACATACACATAAATAGGCAATGCGACTAGAGCTAGTGGCAAGCCAAAAAGGCCATAATTCAGTAATCCGGCAAACGACATTCGGCTCATCTTATCCGTCACTGTTTGTGATGTTTTTGAATTGAAAGCATAGGATCAAGAGCGTTCAGCCGACATCGTTCATCAACCTAGGCTTTGAGTTTGAAAGGATTGAAATCGGTATCTTTATCGTAATAATCTTCGTTCTCTTTTCGCTTTAAGAATGCGACTACTTTATAGGTGAACGGCGTCATTACCACCTCCCAGCTCGTCTTCAACACGTACTGCGCAATGATGACAGTGACCAACTGCTGGTTTGACCAGATGCCGTAAAACGCGATCACATAAAATAGGCTCGAATCGACAAACTCACCGCAAATCGTCGAACCTATGGTTCGCATCCAGAGTTGACGGCCAGCCATTGCCACTTTCATTTTGGCCATGACATAGCTGTTCACAAAACTACCGCACCAGAACGCAATCATCGATCCCAGTACAATGCGCGGTGTATTCCCGAATACGGCATCCAGATGCGTCTGATAATCGCGATTGAAGGGATCCGCTGCAGGCTTCAGAGACAACACCACGGCCGACATGACGCCGGCAAAAATCAAAGCACCAAAACCGGCCCAGATCACGCGCCGGTCTCGTCCGTAGCCATAGACTTCTGTCAGTACGTCACCGAAGATATACGAAATCGGAAAGAACAACACACCGGCACCAAAAGTCACGGTCCCAACTAGAGGCAAGGTCACCTCTGCAGCCTTGGCCGCCCCGATGAGATTCGAACAAAGTAATACCGTCACAAAAGCCGCCATGACGAAATCGTAGTATTTGTATTGAGCGACGGGACGTGTCATTGGTCAGTATTCCGTGTTGATGTTAAGTACCAGCTTGTCGAAATTTCGGATTAGGTCGGTTATTCGTCAACTTATCCAAGATCATCATTGGATACGCTTGATGATACGAACAATTTTCATTTTTGGATGTGCTAAATAGTAACGTAGATACAAAAACAGCGTGACCACTTAACGAGGTTCACGCTGTTTTGCTATGTTTTGTGGCACTCCTGCTTTATCCGCCCTGGCTACATCGTAGCCAATTACGTGCCGACAGTATTTTCATACACTTTGAGTGGCGCATTTATGCCAGCTTTATGATCGTTTAGCTCAACTCTTCCAGCCGCAACTTCGTTACTGAGCCAAACACGGTAGACAGGCCTTCAATCTTTGCAATCGCAGACAGGATATTTTTTTCCTGTGTCTGATGTGTAAGGATGATGATGTCGGTCTTCTTCTCCCCTTCGCCCGGTTCTTTTTGCAGCATCGCATCGATAGAGATCGAGAAGTCAGCGAGAATTTTAGTGACGTCGGCCAGAACGCCAGCCTGATCTGCAACATGCATACGCAAGTAGTAACTGGTGACGATCTCAGACATAGGCAGAATCGGCAGGCTGCTCATGGCATTCGGCTGAAAAGCCAGATGTGGTACACGATGTTCAGGATCGGCAGTTGCCAGGCGTGTAATGTCGACCAGGTCAGCAATCACGGCAGAGGCAGTCGGCTCGGCACCGGCCCCTTTACCGTAGTACAGCGTCGCACCGACGGCATCACCCTGCACTAATACGGCATTCATTGCTCCTTCGACGTTAGCGATCAGGCGTTTTTCTGGAATTAGTGTTGGATGGACACGCAGTTCTATACCTTGCTCGGTACGCTTGGTGATGCCAAGCAGTTTGATGCGGTAACCCAGTTGTTCTGCATAGCGTATATCTGTCGCTTCGAGCTTGGTGATACCTTCGACATGAGCCTTGTCGAATTGCATAGGAATACCGTAAGCAATCGACGCCATGATGGTCGCCTTATGTGCTGCATCGACACCCTCAATATCAAAGGTCGGATCGGCTTCGGCATAACCCAGCGCTTGCGCTTCTTTCAGCACGGTGTCGAAATCCAAGCCCTTATCACGCATCTCGGACAAGATGAAATTGGTGGTGCCGTTAATGATGCCTGCAATCCATTGGATGCGGTTGGCCGTCAAACCTTCACGCAAGGCTTTGATGATGGGAATACCACCTGCGACGGCAGCCTCGAACGCGACCATCACGCCTTTCGCCTGTGCCGCAGCAAAAATTTCATTCCCGTGCGTGGCGAGCAAGGCCTTATTGGCGGTCACCACGTGCTTGCCATTGGCGATCGCCTTCAATACCAAATCCTTGGCGATGCCGTAGCCGCCAATGAGTTCGATGACAATATCAATCTCTGGATTGGTGACAACAAGATTGGCATCAGTCACGACTTCGACTTCACCATGAGTCAGTTCACGCGCCCGCTCAACGTTCAGATCTGCCACCATGGCAATCTCAATCGAACGACCAGCGCGACGCGTAATCTCTTCCTGATTGCGCTTCAAAACATTAAATGTGCCGGAGCCGACGGTGCCTATGCCTAACAGGCCTACTTTGATGGGTTTCATAATATTCAACTAGTAAGAATGGGTTTTATTTTAGTTCGCAGAAGCAAGGAGAACAAGCGTACGTGCCGCCCGCAGTGAAGGACAACAGCAAGGCTCGGCGATACAGCAATGCAGCGATTGCACTCGTGCTCTGCGAACTAAAATTAATTGGTGCCGTGACGTTTTCGATATCCTTCAAGGAAATGCGAAATACGTCCGAATGCTTCAGTCAAATCATCCGTGTTCGGTAGGAACACAACACGGAAATGGTCGGGATTGATCCAGTTGAATCCCGTTCCCTGTACTAACAACACGCGCTGCTCGGTCAGCAGTTCGTGAATAAATTCCTGGTCGTCCTTGATCGGGTACATCAAAGGATCCAGTTTCGGAAACATATACAGCGCAGCTTTAGGCTTGACGCAGGTCACGCCCGGTATATCGGTTAACAGCTTATGCGCCAAATCGCGCTGCTTTAGCAAACGTCCGCCGGGGCCGACCAGATCATTGATGCTCTGGTAACCACCCAGCGCCGTCTGGATCGCAAACTGTCCGGGCGCATTCGCACACAGACGCATGGAGGCTAGCATATTCAAGCCCTCAATATAGTCTTTGGCATGACGTTTTTCACCGGAGACCACCATCCAGCCAGCGCGATAGCCGCAGGAGCGATAATTTTTTGATAGACCATTCAAGGTCAAAAACAAGACATCGTCAGCTAATGAAGCGATCGACGTATGCGTCGCCTCGTCATACAAAGTTTTATCGTAAATTTCGTCCGCAAAAACGATGAGCTGATGCTGCCGTGCGACGTCAACAATCTGCTGCAAAATTTCGACCGGGTATAAAGCACCAGTCGGATTATTCGGATTAATGACCACAATCGCTTTGGTATTGGGTGTGATTTTGCTCTTGATATCGTCAATATCCGGCATCCAGTCAGCGCTCTCGTCGCAGACGTAATGAACGGGTTTGCCGCCAGACAGGCTGACTGCGGCGGTCCACAAGGGATAATCCGGTGCTGGCACCAGGACCTCATCGCCGCTATTGAGCAAGGCATTCATGCCCATCACAATTAATTCGGATGCGCCGTTACCGATATAAATATCTTCAATTGTGACACCGCGAATATGTTTTTCCTGGGTGTAGTGCATGATGGATTTGCGCGGAGCAAACATGCCTTTGGAGTCGGTATAACCGGCTGCATTGTGCATATTGCGGATCATATCCTGCACGATCTCATCCGGCGGATCAAAATTAAACACCGCCAGATTGCCGATATTCAGCTTGATTATCTTGTGGCCTTCTTCTTCCATCTGTTTGGCTTTTTCCATGACAGGGCCACGGATGTCATAACAGACGTCTGCTAATTTTTGTGATTTTTGTATGGGTCGCACTGCGGCAATCCTTGCTAATATTGGGGCTGCAGTGCAGAAAAATGCTGCACTGCCGAACGTTCCATTCTGCCCAATGCGCACGTTTTTATCAATGCGTTTCGTCGAATAATCTAATTTTATTCGCTGCTGACTGGCATTCGTCTTGATTTTACGACTGTTTTGCATGATTGCAGGAAATCTCAGTCGAATTGGAATATGCCTTGAGAAATCGAGTCCACTGATTAATTTTTGTAAAGACACTAGTTGAATTGGTGGCGGATCAAAATGATCTTAAATTGGCGTAAATCATCAGGCCGCAGCAGAATGCAGACTGAGTCCGGTAAAAAAGTTACAATGCCGCACTCATCAGTTACCCACTTAATCGAGCACGATAGATGAAGCTGCATTCCACTGCCACCCAGCAATACCAAACTATCACTGCCTACGATAAGGACAGTGTTGAAATCAACGCGATTACCTACAAACACAGTCTGATTGTTTTGCCTGAAACAAAACCTGCGCAATGGTCGGCAAATAGCTTTGAAGACTTAAATATGACTGACTTTGCGCAGATCGAAGCGACGATGCCGGATGTCGTCATTCTGGGCACCGGCTTGAAGCAGCGGTTCGTTCATCCCAAACTCACCGCCTCACTGGCAGCCAGGCGTATCGGTGTCGAATGTATGGATAATCAGGCAGCCTGCCGTACTTACAATATTCTGATGGCTGAGGGACGCAAAGTCGCTTTGGCTCTGATCATGGACGCTGCATGAAACAACACCGGTCTCCTTATGATTCTCCGGCGACACTCTGGTCGATCGCGTTAGTTTTTTTACTGATCTGGTTTTATATGCTGGGTGCCCGCACGCTGGTGCCAACGGATGAAGGTCGTTATGCAGAAATGGCACGCGAGATGGTCGCGACCGGTGACTGGATCACCTTGCGATTGAATGGCATTAAATATTTTGAAAAGCCACCGCTGCAAAACTGGATGAACGCGATCAGTTTTGAGTTGTTTGGTCTTGGTGACTGGCAGGCGCGTCTTTGGACAGGATTGACTGGCTTACTCGGTGTCGCTCTGGTCGGTATTACCGGAAATAAGATGTTTAGCCGCCGGGTTGGCATCAGTGCTGCTCTGGTGTTGGGCTCCAGCTTTTACTGGGCTGGTATGGGACATGTAAATTCGCTAGATATGGGCTTATCTGGCATGTTCACAATTGCTTTGTGCGGGTTATTGCTGGCACAAAGAAATGGTGTAAGTGCTGTGGAACAACGCAATTATATGTTGCTGTGCTGGATTGGCATGGCCTTAGCTACCTTGTCGAAAGGATTGATCGGCTTCGTTCTTCCCGGTGGTGTACTGGTGATTTATAGCCTGCTGACAATGGACTGGCGATTGTGGACGCGCTTGCATATGGGTAAGGGATTGCTGGTGTTTTTTGCGATTACTGCACCCTGGTTTATTTTAATTGCCATGAAAAATCCTGAACATCCGCAGTTCTTTTTTATTCATGAGCATTTTGATCGTTTTACCAGCAACGTGCATAAGCGTGGCGGCGCCTGGTATTACTTTTTTCCATTTCTGATATTAGGGATTGTTCCTTGGATTGGCCCGCTAATACAGGGGTTGTGGGCCGGCACTCGAGATCGCAGCGGCCTTGAAAAAGGTTTTCAAGCCAAAAAAATGCTTCTTATCTGGGCAATCTTTTTCTTTTTCTTTTTTAGTATTTCCGGCTCAAAATTACCTGGATATATCTTGCCGATCTTCCCGGCAATTGCGCTGTTGATTGCCTGCTATCTTGAGCACGCGTCATCCAGGTCAATGATGATTGCCAGCCTCTCCTTTGCAGCAATTGGCGTTGCAGGTCTGGCGTTTGTCAGCAAGGCGTCTGGCATGGGCAAGCTGGCGTATGAGATCCCTTTATATCAAGCCTATGCCCCATGGCTGGCGGCTGCGGCGGTGTTAACGCTGGTCGGCGGCATTCTGGCATGCTTCATGGCGCGCCGATCATCTGCAGGCAAAGACTGGGCGGTAGTTATTTTGGCAGTAAGCGGATATGTTGCCGGGCAAATCGCCTTTTTGGGTCATGATCCCTGGGGCAAATATATCGCGGGTACAGAGCATATTCCCGCTATCCGTGCCGCATTGGTTAAGGCCGATACGCCGCTGTATGCAGTCGGACGTTATGAACAGGCACTTCCTTTTTACCTCCGACACACCTTGATTCTGGTTGAGTTTCCGGATGAGATGGAGTTTGGACTAAAGCAGCAACCCGAGCTCTGGATTCCCAAACTAGAAGACTTTGTTGCTCAATGGCGGGCTGATAGCGCCAGTGGGAAAGCTGCGGTAGCGATTGTCCGTACCGATATTTATGAAAAATTCGTCGAGGACAAAGTACCGATGCGCGTGATCGGACAAGATCCAAGACGAGTGATTGTGTCCAGTATTTTAACGACTAGTGCGACAGATACTGCTGCTCCCGCAGGCGATCAGGCTACATCTCAATCAATCCAGCAACCAACTACTCAATTGGCAAAATAAGATGAATATAGGCACCTTTGGCTTTATCCTAACTGGCATTTTTCTCAATGCATTTGCGCAACTACTACTTAAGCAAGGCACAAAGGCGGTGGGCGCAATTCATCTGACGGCAGAAAATTGGTTTTCTATTGCTCTTCAGCTCGCTACGCAGTTGCCAATTATTGGTGGACTAACTTGCTATGTGGTGTCGGTTGTGGTCTGGATCATCGGACTGTCACGTGTTGATGTGACGATTGCTTACCCGCTGCTGTCGATTGGCTATGTGGTGAATGCGATCGGTGCCTGGTACTTCCTCGGCGAAGTAATGTCCTTGCAGCGTATGTTGGCGATTTTGGTGATTATTGTCGGCGTTGCTCTGCTGGTGAAAAGCTGAATCCACGAGCTAGCATGTTAAATATGAGGGAGTATAGGCAATAATAGCCCTTAATCCGCTTGTTTTATAACGTGCTTTAAAAATACTCTACCTGAGTATAAAAAATGAATAACTAAGTAAGTAAATTAATAGAAGGAATTTGTAATGACTACAGCCCTGCCCTTTCTGCCTTTCACTAAACCGACCATGGATGAGGAAACGATTGCCGCTGTCGGTAACGTTTTACGTTCTGGCTGGCTGACCAGCGGCCCGAATGTGCAGGCGCTGGAAGCGCAGTTATCCGAGTACTTCGGCGGACGTCCGGTGCGCACCTACAATTCCGGCACTTGCACGATGGAAATCGCCTTGCGGATTGCCGGCATCGGTGCAGGTGACGAGGTGATTACCACGCCAAACTCTTGGGTAGCCACCGCTAATGTGATTATCGAAGTCGGTGCGACGCCGGTATTTGTCGATATCGATGCACGTAGTCATAATATTGATCTCGACAAGGTCGAAGCCGCCATTACGCCGCGTACCAAGGCAATTATCCCTGTCCATATGTGTGGCTTACCTTGTGATATGGACAAACTGTACGCGATTGCCAAGAAGCACAATCTGCGTGTAGTCGAAGATGCCGCGCAAGCCATCGGTTCCACCTGGAAAGGCCAGCGCATCGGCGCTTTCGGCGACTTTGCCTCATTTAGCTTTCAGGTTAACAAAAACATCATGACTGGTGAAGGTGGTTGTCTAGTCTTAAATACCGCGGAAGAAGCTCGTCTGGCAGAAAAATATCGCCTGCAAGGCGTCACCCGCAGTGGTCTGGACGGCATCGATGTTGATGTCCTCGGCGGCAAATACAATATGACCGATATCGCCGCGGCGATTGGTCTGGGACAGATGAAACATCTGGCAGAATTTAATGCCAAGCGCAAAGCATTGGCACACCACTATTTCGCGATGTTTGGCAGCGAGTTTGAGGCACAGACAGGCGCAGAACTGCCAATTGCCGATTTTGACAACAGTAACTGGCATATGTTTCACATCGTTTTGCCCGATCGTATTAATCGCGGTGAATTCATGCAGCAGATGATGGATGTCGGTATCGGCCTTGGCTATCATTACCGCGCAATTCACTTGTTCAGCTACTATCGTGCACGTGGCTTTACCGATGGGATGTTCCCGATTGCAGAGCGTGTCGGCAAACAGATCATCACCTTGCCGCTTTTCCCAAGCATGACCGAAGCCGATGTCGAAAGAGTCGTGACTGCGGTAAAATCTCGCCTTTCCTAATTCGGACCACGCTTGATGAAACCTGAACTCTCCGTCGTCATCCCCGTTTATAACGAAGAATCCGGCCTCGCGCAGCTATATGCACGCCTGTATCCGGCGCTGGATGCCCTGGCAGCACGCGGCGTCCCTTATGAAATCGTATTCGTCAATGACGGTAGCCGAGATAACACCGCCGCAATGCTGGCAGATCAGTTTCGTCTGCGTCCTGACGTGACTCGTGTCGTACTGTTCAATGGCAATTATGGTCAGCATATGGCGATATTGGCAGGGTTTCAGGCAACACGCGGCGACATCGTGGTGACGCTGGATGCTGATTTGCAAAACCCACCGGAAGAAATCGGTGCGCTGGTCGATAAAATGCGCGAGGGTTTTGATTATGTCGGCTCTATCCGCCGCAAGCGTCAGGACTCCGCATGGCGCACCTACGCCTCCAAAGCGATGAACCGCATCCGCGAAAAAATTACCCGTATCAAGATCACAGATCAGGGGAATATGCTGCGCGCCTACGGCCGCAATGTGATTAATCTAATTAATCAGTGCAGCGAAGTAAATACCTTTGTTCCTGCGCTAGCCTATACGTTTGCCCGCAAGCCGACTGAAATCACGGTGGAGCATGAAGAACGTGCGGCCGGTGAATCGAAGTATTCCTTATACAGCCTGATCCGTCTGAATTTTGATTTGATGACCGGCTTTTCTATCATGCCTTTACAGTTGTTCTCGATGCTGGGCATGGTGTTATCGGTGGCATCTGCTTTATTGGTGTTCTTGCTGTTGATACGCCGCTTTGTTCTGGGCGCTGAGGCAGAAGGTCTGTTCACTTTGTTTGCGATTGCCTTCTTCATGATGGGTGTGATTTTGTTCGGTATCGGCCTCTTGGGTGAATACGTTGGCCGGATTTATCAGCAAGTTCGCGGTCGTCCACGTTATGTCGTACAGACAATTCTCGAGCAAACCAACAGTGACGCGACGGAAACGAATTAAGATGCCTTCATCCCATACCACTGCGGTTGTATTCGCCTACCACAGCGTCGGCGTCCGCTGTATTAAAACCCTGCTGGCGCGTGGCATAACGATTGAACTGGTCGTTACCCATGAAGATAATCCGGCTGAAACCATCTGGTTTGAATCGGTAGCCGCGCTATGTAAAGAGCACGGCATACCGACGATTACGCCAGCAGACCCGAAATCTACTGAGTTGCATGCGCAAGTCGCTGCCATTGCGCCAGATTTTATCTTCAGCTTTTACTACCGGAACATGTTGCCGCTCGAATTGCTTGCTCTGGCAAAACGCGGCGCGTATAACTTGCACGGCTCCTTACTTCCCAAATATCGTGGTCGTGTGCCTGTCAATTGGGCGGTACTCCATGGCGAAACCGAGACCGGCGCGACCCTACATGAAATGGCGCTGAAACCGGATGCGGGTGCCATCATTGCGCAGACCATGGTACCTATTTTGCCTGATGACACCGCATTTGACGTGTTTGGCAAATTGACTGTCGCTTCGGAGCAAACCTTGTGGTCTGCCTTGCCCGGCCTGATCGCCGGAACAGCGCCAAATTTAAGCAATGATCTGGCTAAAGGCAGTTATTTTGGCGGACGTAAACCAGAGGATGGTCGCATCAACTGGGAGCAGACTGCCCAGCAAGTCTATAACCTGCATCGCGCGGTTGCCCCGCCCTATCCTGGGGCTTTTACCGAATTGCATGGCAAAACTTATGTTATCGGAAAAGCACGACTAAACACGATATCAACAGCAAAAAACACCATAGATTTGCCGACAGGCTTATGTGTAGTGGATAATGCTATTCTTGGCGTTTGCGGCGATGGCCGTGCGCTCACAATTATGGAATTATTGTTGAATGGTGAAGTAGTCACTGCCAAGGCACTTGATGCGGCACTCAAGTCTGGCTACGTTTAACGTTGCCCAGTTATGTATCAGCGGCTTTTGACAGGCAGCGGCGGAAAAAACAGCGCTTTAATATTCATCAAGACACCAATTAATTTTTAAAAATTATAAAGAAATCATCATGAAAAAAGTCCTCATTCTCGGCGTCAACGGCTTTATCGGTCATCACTTGTCTAAACGCATCCTGGAAACGACAGACTGGGAAGTCTATGGCATGGATATGCAAACCGAGCGTCTGGGCGACATGATCAATCATCCACGCATGCACTTCTTTGAGGGTGACATCACCATCAATAAAGAATGGGTTGAGTACCATGTTAAAAAATGCGACGTCATTCTGCCTCTGGTCGCGATCGCCACACCATCGACTTATGTCAAACAACCTCTGCGCGTTTTTGAGCTGGATTTCGAAGCTAATCTGCCTATCGTCCGCTCGGCGGCCAAGTACGGCAAGCACTTGGTGTTCCCGTCGACATCCGAAGTGTATGGCATGTGCCATGACGAGGAATTCGATCCTGAGCAATCCGAACTGATTTGCGGCCCGATCAATAAACCACGCTGGATCTATTCTTGCGCCAAGCAATTGATGGATCGTGTGATCTGGGGCTATGGCATGGAAGGCCTGAATTTCACGCTGTTCCGCCCGTTTAACTGGATCGGCGCTGGTCTGGACAATATTCATACACCAAAAGAAGGCAGCTCCCGCGTTGTCACACAGTTCTTCGGTCATATTGTACGTGGTGAAAACATCTCTCTGGTTGACGGCGGCGCACAGAAGCGCGCTTTCACATATATCGACGATGGCATTGATGCGCTGATGCGTATCATCGATAACAAGAATGGCATTGCCAGCGGCAAGATCTATAACATCGGCAATCCGACCAATAACTATTCGATTCGTGAACTCGCTCACATGATGTTGACTCTGGCTGCTGAATATCCGGAATATGCAGATACTGCGAAAAACGTACAACTGACAGAAACGACATCTGGCGCCTATTACGGCGCAGGTTATCAAGACGTTCAAAATCGCGTGCCAAAAATCACCAATACCTGCGAAGAACTGGGCTGGGCACCAACAACGGATATGAAAGACACCATGCGCAATATTTTCGATGCTTACCGCAGCCAGGTAGCCGAAGCCCGTGCATTGATGGACTAATCAGCACCAATGCCAAGCATCGTCCTAAAAATTGACGTCGATACGTTTCGCGGCACCAAAGAAGGCGTACCGAATCTGGTGCGCCTGTTGAAGCAGCATCAGGCTGGTGCTACTTTTCTATTCTCTCTGGGCAAAGACCATACCGGATGGGCGTTACGACGTGCTTTCCGTCCTGGTTTTTTCCAAAAAGTCTCGCGCACCTCGGTCGTTGAGCACTATGGTGTCAAAACCTTGATGTATGGCGTTTTTTTGCCAGCACCGGATATCGGCAAAGGCTGTGCAAATGAAATGCGTGCAGTGCAGGATGCTGGCTTTGAATGCGGCATTCACACCTGGGATCATGTCGTCTGGCAAGATAATGTGCGTCAACGTGACGCGGGGTGGACACAGCGCCAGATGCAACAGGCATATTCGCGGTTCAAAGAAATTTTTGGCGCAGCACCAAAAACCCATGGCGCCGCAGGATGGCAGATGAATGCCCATGCGTTTGAGCAGCTCGATCAGTTCGGTATGTCATATGCGTCTGACGGACGTGCCCTGCTCAACGACAATGGCAGCCTGGCGAATATCACGGCGGGTCCTTATCGCTTGCAAGTTAATGGCAAATCCTTGTCCTGCATTCAGATGCCGACCACGCTGCCAACGCTGGATGAAATGCTGGGCCGTGACATTGATGGCATCGTCATTAACGGGTCAAATATTGCCGCTACAATCCTTAAATTAACGGCAGCACCAAGAAATCACGTATTTACTCTGCATGCAGAACTTGAAGGGCAAAAACTCGCCCCCATCTTCGAGGAATTGCTGAAAGGTTGGCGCAAACAAGGTTACGATTGTGTTTCGATGGCAGATTTTTATGAGACCATCAAAAACGAGAAATTACCAGCTCACGCGATCAATTGGGTTGAATTGCCTGGTAGATCTGGTGAATTGTTTGCATTAGCCGCCTGAGCTGTAGCTGACCCGGATGGATGGCGGACAGCTTGAATGCTTCTCCATCCACCTACTCAGGAGACTACTGTGGCCGATAGCCCATCCGCACTGCAATGCCAGGTTCCAGAATTTTCTGCTGCGATGACCAGCGAACAAACGTTTCAGCTTAGTCACTATGCTGGAAAAACTATCGTCATCTATTTTTACCCTAAAGACAACACCCCAGGCTGTACGACGGAGAGCCTGGCGTTTCGTGATGCCCATGCCTCATTTGAAAAAAACAATGCCGTCGTATTCGGCGTGAGTCGTGACAGCTTGCGTTCGCATGAGGGTTTTAAAGCCAAGTTGGGCTTGCCGTTTGAGCTGATATCAGACCCTGAAGAAGCCGTCTGCAATTTGTTTGACGTGATGAAGATGAAAAATATGTACGGCAAACAACATCGCGGCGTTGAGCGCAGTACGTTTGTGATTGACGGCAGCGGCAAATTAGTGAAAGAATGGCGTGGAGTAAAAGTAGCTGGACATGTTGATGAAGTGTTGGAATTTGTGAGCGCAAACCAGTAATTGAAATCTAAAATTTTCTTCGAGAAAAAGCCGCAGATGGAAGTGTCCCGGATTAATCCGGTGTCCTTCTTAGCGGCTTTTTGACTTTTAAGCTCTCACACTTTTAGAAGAGGTCCTAATGCCCCTGCCGAAAATGCCGACTAAACCAGCGGCCCTGCTGTCCCCTAAGGATTATCCTAAAGCAGATAAATCAAAACCTTTAAAACAAGGTGGGACTGAAGTTAAAGCTGCACCAGCAAGAAAAATTGAAGCGATAACACCTTCAAAACCTTCTCAGTTACCCAATATCGTTGCGCCTGCCGCTAAGATTGCGCCTGTGGCAAAGCTTGCCTCATCAGTAGTCGCGGCAAAACCGACAGCAAAACCAGTCGCCGTGAAACATGACAACCGCGTCAAGTCAGGAACCAGTCGTGCTGCCGATAAATCAGGCGTAACAAAATTATTCGTTCTCGACACCAACGTCCTGATGCATGATCCGACATCGCTGTTCCGCTTTGAAGAGCATGATGTTTATCTGCCGATGATCACGCTTGAAGAACTCGATGATCACAAAAAAGGTATGTCAGAGGTCGCCCGCAATGCACGCCAGGTATCGCGCTCACTGGATGCGCTGGTAGGCGATATTGATCATCACGAAATTGAAAAAGGGATTCCTTTAGCGAAGCTTGGCAATAAAGACGCAAAAGGTCATCTGTATTTTCAGACAAAATTGCAAGGCGGTGCCCTGCCTCAGGGACTGCCTCAGGGTAAAGCTGATAACCAGATTTTGGCAGTAGTTCGTGCTCTGGAGGCAGAATCTCCGGGGCGCCCTGTTGTGTTGGTATCAAAAGATATCAATATGCGTATTAAAGCCCGTGCATTGGGCTTGCCTGCCGAAGATTATTTCAACGATCATGTTCTGGAAGATTCGGATCTGCTCTACACGGGCATCGTGCAGTTACCAGATGATTTCTGGAATAAGCATGGTAAAGGCATAGAAACCTGGCAAGAAAATCGTAATGGTCTGAGTACCACGTTTTACCGGATTACAGGCCCAATCATCCCTAGTCTGCTGGTCAACCAATTTGTCTATTTGGAACCAAAGAACGGTGAAGCTTCGTTCTATGGTCACGTACGTCAGATCAATGGCAAAACGGCAGTGCTGCAAACTTTGCGCGACTACGGACATGCCAAGCATAGTGTGTGGGGTGTGACTTCACGCAATCGGGAACAGAATTTTGCCCTGAACCTGCTGATGGATCCTGAGTGTGATTTTGTGACCTTGCTGGGGCAAGCTGGTACCGGCAAAACGCTGCTTGCACTGGCAGCTGGTCTGGCTCAGGTATTGGAAACCAAAACCTATAACGAGATCATCGTGACGCGTGTGACAGTCCCGGTTGGTGAAGACATCGGCTTCTTACCTGGCACGGAAGAAGAAAAAATGTCACCGTGGATGGGCGCATTTGACGACAATCTTGAAGTCCTGAATAAGTCGGATAACGACGCCGGTGATTGGGGGCGTGCAGCAACACAAGACTTAATACGCTCAAAAATCAAGATCAAATCACTGAACTTTATGCGCGGCCGTACTTTCGTCAACAAATTCCTGATCATCGATGAAGCGCAGAATCTGACGCCAAAACAAGTCAAAACTCTGGTCACACGTGCCGGCCCTGGCACGAAGATTATCTGTCTTGGCAATATCGCACAGATCGACACGCCTTATCTGACCGAAGGATCCAGTGGCCTGACTTATGTCGTGGATAGATTCAAAGGCTGGGCACATAGCGGTCATGTCACGCTGGCACGGGGTGAGCGCTCTCGCCTGGCAGATCACGCTAGCGAAATTTTATAAAGTAACATCAGCCTCTCTACGAACGGCACCTCAGGGTGCCGTTTTTCTTTGTGCGATTGCTTTTTAGATTATGTTTTATAGCGCGCTATCTTGATAAAAATCCGTTTTAGCACCATCAGCAATGTTTTTTGATTTGATATATTATATTGCCTAGGCAATTAAAATTTAATAATCATGGAACAACAAGTTAAGCCATTTTCTTTTTCCAGCTACCAGGTCGAAGATAGCGTTGGTTACCTTCTCTCCAGAACGAAAACGATGCTATCCAAAGCCGTAGACGATTCGCTGGTTGATCTCGGGATTACACATGCTCAGGCTAGCGTGATCATGATGCTGGCGATTGGGCGATGCAGTACCGCCGCCGAGTTAGCACGTGATTTATTTATTGATGCTGGCGCCATGAAACGCATGCTAGACAGGCTGGTAGCCAAAGAAATTCTGGCGCGTACGCCTGATGCGAATGACAAACGCTTGCTAAAGCTCGTACTCACAGAACAGGGGCGTGCATTGGCAGAATGCCTGCCCCCCATCTATCACCACAATCTTGATATTGCATTTACTGGATTTAGCCCTGAAGAAATTGGTTTTTTAAGAAGTTTATTAAAAAAATTATTAGCGAACCGATGCCTATTTGAACCAATCGAATCTACATAGCAATCATTGCCTCGACATCTATTATTTTTCTTTTTTGATAAAAATTATGAAGCTCATACCTAAACGGCATACTGGCTTGCAATTGGCGATAGCAAGTAGTCTGGTGCTCACGCTCTCAGGCTGTGCAAATTTTACGGGCATACAAAGTAGTGCCCAGTTACGCTCACTCCCGTCACAAACAACTGAGGTGAATTCTCCTTCAGCGTACTGGCAAGATGCCAATTGGGCGCAGCAGATCGGCGGTAAGGATTTACAAAACCTGATTGATGTTGCAATTGCCGATAACCCCGGACTACAGGTCGCTGCCGCTCGCATCGCCAGCGCCAAAGCATTGATAGAAGCTACCGGCGCCAACGATAAAGTGAATATCAACGCGAGTCTGGATAGCACTTACCAGCGCTTCACGGAGCATGGCATGATTCCGCCCCCGCTGGCAGGATCAACAAAAAGTAATAATCAAATTGCTCTGAATGTCGGATATGAACTCGATTTCTGGGGCAAACATTCGGCTGAGATGCGCTCCGCCCTTTCCCAGGAAAAAGTTGCGCTTGCAGAACAGCAAAGTGCCAAGCTGATGCTGAGTACGGCAATCGCACACGCCTGGGTGCAACTGGCACGACAATATGAGCAACTGGATTTAAGCACCCGTCAACTGGCGGTGCGCAATAAACTCGACGAACTCACGAAACAGCGGGTAAAAGCAGGATTAGATACCAGTACAGAAATACAGCAAAGCCTGATCCAAAGCTCAACTCTGCAAGCAGAGATCAACCAATGGCAAGAAGCCATCGTACTAAGCCGTAATCAACTAGCTGCGTTATTGGGGCAATCACCTGAGCGCGGGCAGTTAATCGCTAAGCCTATGTTCAACGCATCAAATAGTCAGACTCTGCCAGAACAGTTGCCATTGGCATTACTAGGACGCAGGCCAGATGTTGTGGCAGCTCGCTGGCGCGTTGAAGCTCTTCAAGGTGAGATTGACGTGGCAAAAACTCAGTTTTATCCAAACATTAATTTAATTGGATTCGCTGGCGTATCGAGTCTGGGTGTTTCCAACTTATTTCAGAGTGGCAGTACGATTATTGGCGCAGGTCCGGCGATTCGTCTGCCAATCTTTGAAGGCGGCCGTTTGCGTGCACAGCTCAAGGGAAAAGTGGCGTCATACGATGCCGCAGTTGCTACCTACAATCAAAGTCTGACTGACGCATTGCGTGAAGTCGCCGATCAGGTGCAGTCACTAAAAACTACAGATGCGCAGGACAAAAATCAACGAATTGCTGATGCGGCGGCGGCTAGAACTATTGATCTGGCACAGCAACGACAAAAGGCTGGCACCGCCAATATGTTACCGGTGCTCGCAGCAGAAAATGGCCGGATAAGCCAACAAAAATTATTGCTGGATATTCAGATTCGCCGCATTGATCTGCAAATCAATCTGATCAAAGCTTTGGGTGGTGGATATGACTTGCCTGCTGCAATACAGGCGCCGGCAGACTCACAAGCAAGCAATCCGTTACGAAATCAATCTCAATCATCAACTCAATTATTAATTAAAGCGGAGGCCGCATAATGAACGCGCCTGATACAAATAAAAACTCCAACACAACTCCCGTGCAAGCTCCCGTTGAAAACAGCTCTAAACGCCGCGGCCTGCTGATCATCGCAACGATCATTTTTGTGATAGCTGGTCTTGTTTATGCATTCTGGTGGTTCACTGTCGGCAGCCATTTCGAACATACCGAGGATGCTTATGCCGCAGGTAACGTTGTGCAGGTGACGCCACAGGTATCTGGAACCGTCCTCGCGATCCATGCTGACGACACTGAGATGATACAGGTAGGTAAGCCATTGATCGAACTTGACAGAGCCGATGCTAAAGTCGCTTTAGAACAGGCAGAGGCACAACTTGCACAAAGCGTACGCGAAGTCCGTGTGTTATTCGCGAATAACGCCCCCTTACAAGCGAACGTCACTGCACGTGGTACAGAAGTTGATCGCGCAAAGGCCGATCTCGCACGTCGCCAGCAACTGATCAGCACTGGCGCTGTCTCAACAGAGGAAGTAGAGCATGCTCGCTCTGCCCTGCAAAGTGCCGAATCTGCTTTATTAGCAGCACGTGAACAACTCGCGTCAAACAAAGTTCTGACAGATCGCACCAGCGTAGAACAACATCCGAACGTTCAGCGTGCGGCAGCTCGCGTGCGTGAAACTTATCTGGCATTTGCCCGTACGAGCTTAGTTGCGCCAATCTCAGGATATATCGCAAAGCGCTCGGTTCAGGTAGGTCAGCGTGTCGCAGCGGGCGCACCTTTATTGTCGATTGTTCCGCTGAATGCATTGTGGGTTGATGCAAACTTTAAGGAAGTGCAATTAGCACATATGCGCATTGGTCAAGATGTGACTTTGCATTCTGATTTATATGGATCGGATGTTGAATATCACGGCAAGGTTGCCGGAATGTCTGCCGGAACTGGTTCCGCCTTCGCATTATTGCCCTCACAAAATGCCAGCGGCAACTGGATCAAAGTGGTTCAGCGCGTTCCTGTCCGCATCGCCTTGGATGAAAAAGAGTTAATCGCTCACCCGTTGCGTATCGGACTATCAATGCAAGTCAAGGTCGATATCTCACAACAGCAAGGTAGCGCACTGACTGCAGCAGCACCTGTCCGTAACACCAGTGCTTTCAAGACCAATGTATTCGAGCAGGCGGGTAAAGAAGCGGATCAGCGTATCACTCAAATCATTAGCAATAATATCGCCAAGAATCCGTAATGAGCTCCCCATCTAAACCAGCGGCAGGAGCAGCTCCCCTGCCGCCGCTCAAAGGTTCTCAGCTCGCAATGGGAACCCTGGCACTGTCTTTGGCAGTGTTTATGAATGTGCTCGACTCATCGATTGCGAATGTCTCGATCCCTGCTATTTCCGGCAATATGGGTGTCTCACCTCAGCAAGGTACCTGGGTGATTACCTCGTTTGCAGTAGCGAATGCGATTTCAGTCCCTTTAACAGGGTGGCTGACAAATCACTTTGGACAAGTGCGCTTGTTTATGTCGTCCATCTTGCTATTTGTACTGTCCTCCATGTTATGCGGCATGGCACCCAATATCGAAATATTGATTGCCGCGCGTGTACTGCAAGGTGCGGTTGCCGGACCGATGATTCCGCTCTCTCAATCCTTGCTTCTCGGTAGCTACCCGCCTTCAAAGAGTGGGATGGCTTTAGCCCTTTGGGGGATGACGACGCTGGTCGCGCCAATTATGGGGCCGCTTCTCGGTGGCTGGATATCGGATAATTATTCTTGGCCATGGATTTTTTACATCAATATTCCTGTCGGTTTATTTACTGCATGGGCGACCTGGTCAATCTATCGCAAACGAGAATCACAAATTAAACGACTGCCAATCGACACTGTCGGCTTGGCATTGCTGGTCATCTGGGTTGGTGCATTACAATTGACCCTCGATAAGGGTAAAGAGCTCGATTGGTTTAATTCAGGTGAGATTATTCTGTTGAGTGTGATTGCGGTCGTTGGATTAATTTACTTCGTCATCTGGGAACTGGGTCACGACCATCCAGTGGTCGACTTATCCCTGTTCAAGGGCCGTAATTTTACTGGGGGAGTTATTGCGATTTCTATCGGTTACGGTTTGTTCTTCGGCAGCCTGGTGATTATGCCTTTGTGGCTGCAAACGCAATTAAGTTACACCGCTACAGAGGCCGGCAAGGTAATGGCACCTGTTGGCGTATTTGCGATCTTGTTGTCACCGATCATCGGAAAAATTTTACCAAAAGTAGATACGCGTAAAGTAGCAACGATGGCGTTTATTTTGTTCGCGCTGGTTTTTTATATGCGTGCACAATTTACGACGGACGTTGACACGGTCACTCTGCTGATCCCGACCTTGATCCAGGGAGCAGCAATGTCGATGTTCTTCATTCCTTTGTCGTCAATTATTCTGTCTGGTCAGCCTATGGAAAAAATTCCGGCAGCATCTGGATTGTCTAACTTTGTACGCATCATGTGTGGCGGCATGGGCGCATCAATCACGACAACCTTATGGGATAGTCGCAGCAGTCTTCATCACGCTCAGCTAACTGAGAGCACCGGTAGTGCCTACCCTGCTTTTGTGCAGAGCGTGCAATCTCTGATGCAACAGGGAATGCCTGAGCAAGGAGCATGGGCCGTAATAGACAGAGCAATTTCGGTACAGGCGAGCACGATGGCTGCGACGGATATTTTCTGGCTATCGTCGTTTATGTTTCTAGGCCTGATCGGATTAGTCTGGGTAACAAAGCCGAAAAAATCAGCTGCACCTGTTGATGCCGGCGGAGCACATTAGATTTATTAAATTTACTGATTCTGCCTGCACCATCCAGCCCGCCGCTCATCTGTCGCTGAAGATCATATGTTTATGAACCTCCGGTGACAAATGAGTGGCATTTTTTTGCTCCGATAAAAGTAAGTTTTTTAACATTAATTGCTCATAGAATTGGTATGATGCAATCTACGCTTCTGATTTATCCTTTTGATTGACCTACATCAAAGTAATTTTCAGATGAAAAAAACTCGCTTGAGTATTCAGATAGCTATTTTGCTGGGAATCCTTGCCGGACTCATCTTGCCGGCGCTGCTCAGTGGCTGGATTGTGATCTGGGGTAAAGAAAGACATCTCGCCGTAGAACAGCAAAAACTCGACCTCCAGAGAATTACCAATACTCTCGCACTCAATTTACGCGATCCTGTCTGGAATAAAAATCCATCTGCAATTAAGGACCTGGTTGAAGCCGCCTTTACTTCGCCAGACATCAATAAAATCGAAATTTTCGAAGGAAATAAATCGATTTTCCTTAAAGACCTGTCTAGTCGAAAAATAGGCAGCGTCGTCACCACAGCGCAACCGATTCTGTATCAAGGTGAATTACTTGGGCGCGTCGAAGTCGCGCTGGACAGCGGTTATCTGGACGCTGATTTTTTGAGGCGGATTAAAAACTATAGCGGCAGCATTGCCCTGCAAGTGATTTTCTCGCTCATCATTATTTTAATTTTGCTCTACTATCGTTTCGTCAAACCTTTACATCAATTAGCAATCGATGCAGACAGACTGGCTTTGGGCAATTTTTCCACACCGATCAGATGGGCAAGAGATGATGAGCTAGGTTATCTCGCAGAACGCCTGGAAATCACCCGCAATACGCTGAATCAATTACTGGCAGAACTTGCCGAAAAAAATACACAGCTACATCACGAACTATTGGAGCGAAAAAAAACAGAGCAACTGATACTGGATCTGAATGAATCGCTGGAGCGTAAAGTCGAGGTCAGAACCCAGGAATTAAATCAATCGCAAAGTGAATTAGTCCGCTCTGAAAAATTGGCTGCTCTGGGATCATTGGTGGCGGGTATCGCTCACGAACTCAACACACCTATAGGTAATGCCTTGTTGGTATCGACATCATTCCTGGACCGAAGCCAAAAATTCTCAGAGATGTATCAGGCGGGTTTAATAAAACGTTCTAGCCTGGAAGACTATTCGGCTAACTCGATTGAAGCAGGGCAACTGATCATTCAAAATTTAAATAATGCGGCCGAACTGATCAGTAGCTTTAAACAAGTCGCAGTTGACCAGTCTAGCGACAAACGCCGCAGATTTGACACCAAGTCGTTTATCAACGAAGTACTAGCGACATTGCATCATCTGATCAAAAAAACACCACATAAAATTGAGGTAGAACTAGAGGCTGACATCATCATGGATAGTTACCCCGGTGCATTGGGACAAGTGATTACCAATTTTTTTACGAATGCACTGTCGCATGGTTTCGAATCGGATGCTGCCGGCCTGATCCGTATTCAGGTGCGCAACTTATCGGATAAGGAACTTGAACTCAGTTTTAGTGATAACGGCAGCGGTATTGCGCCAGAAAATATCAATCGTATTTTTGATCCATTTTTTACGACTAAATTTGGCCAGGGAGGCAGCGGTTTAGGGCTTAACATCGTCTACAACATTGTGCACGATATTCTTGGAGGGACAATCGAAGTCGAGAGCCAAAACCATACTGACACCTACACCAGATTTATGGTACGCCTCCCTAAAGTAGCGCCGTATGCCAATGAGCAAAAATAATCATCTATAAAATAAATATCCTATATTCCATATTCCATATTTAATCTCAAGTTTGAATCAAGGAGGTGACAATGAAACGCCAACTGCTATGCATCATGATCGCACTTTGCAGTGCCACAGCTTTTGCGGGAGAAAAAGTCGTCTTATTGGGTGACGATGACTATGCACCCTATTCTTATGTTGAGAATGGCCAATTCAAAGGCATGTATGTAGAACTGCTAAATAAAGCCTCAGAATTATTAAAGCCAGCCTATGAGGTAGAGCTCAAACCGCGTCCCTGGAAGCGCAGTCTGGCAGATCTGGAAAACGGGACTGCATTTGCCTTATTTCCACCGGGGATGAAAAAAGAGAGACCTTATATTGCGCCGTATTCGGTCGTGCTTTACACCGAAACCGTCGTGTTGTTTTGCAATTCCGACGTCATGAAAACTTCCCGAAAAAAGTTTCCTGAGGATTTTAATGGTCTGACTATTGGCGTCAACGCAGGTTTTTTACTATCAGGACGTTTAATCAGCGCTGCCAATGCAGGAAAAATCAGCTTGTCCGAAGCAAAAGGAAACGAGGCGAATTTAAAAAAATTAGCACTGAAGAGAATTGCCTGCTACGCCACAGACAGAGGTGCTGCTTTTTATACGGCGAGAAAACTTCAGTCGGATCCCGATCTGACGAATTTCAAGTTGCAAGAGGCGCTTGAATTATCTGGTGAAGATACTTTTATTGGCTATAGCATCCATAGCAACCCGCCGTATAAAACAGATTTTATTGAGAAAATGAATGCAGCAATAGAGACCATTAAGCGTAACGGTACGCTGGCAAAAATCGAAAGTGCTTATTTAAAGTAGTGCGAGAAAAATATTGAGAATGGATGATTCCCAATTAACTTTGCTAACTTAGATAAGCGGATCTATCTCGTTTTATTTTTCTGTCCGGTCTGGGGGTTCACGGTTGATTTGACAGGAGTAAGTTGTGCTCCACGGACTTCAAAAACAGTCTGATCGACCACTCGCCCCTGACGGTCCAGTAATTGCAATAAGTGCTTACCTGGCCATGGCATCCAGTCATATGACATTGACTTATTTCCCGGAAGAGTTAATTTCTTCCCGTCTAGTTGCCAGCTACCGTTCACCAGACCGTTTGCATTAAAGCGAAGTCGCTGCCGTTCGGGCGGAATATCCGGATCGATGGCAACCAGCATGCCTTTTGTCGGATAACTGATGGTCGCATTGATCTCATTCGATGTGGCGACGGCGATTTGCGTCTGCTGCGTTCCCTGAATAAAGTATTCTTTGCGAGATGCTTCCAGTTGCCCGTCATATTGGATCGTTTGTGCAATGACATTCTTGGGCAGCGTCATTCGCTCATTTTGTTTTTGTAAAAAACGCGGCGAGTGTAAATACTGCATGAGCTCTTGCCATACCGGAGCAGCACCAGTAACGCCAGAGACGTCCCACATCGGTGCACCAGATGCATTGCCAACCCAGACACCCACGGTATAGCGCGCAGAATAACCGATGCACCAGTTGTCTCGCATATCTTTCGATGTGCCTGTTTTAACTGCAGTCCAATTTCTGGTGGACAGCGCATTCTCCAGACCAAAAGTAGGAGCACGGGCACTACGATCCGACAAAATATCGCTAATGATAAAACTGGCTGCCGGGTCTAATTTTGGAATGAAATTCGTTTTCTCGTCCGACATTGCCGTTCGTATGTTGCTGTATTCTCCCAAGTTCGCCAGCGTTCTGTAGGCGTTCGTCAAGGCCATTAGGCTCACGTCTGCGCTACCTAAAGCCAGACTATATCCATAATAATCACCCGACTCGCGCAAACCAAAACCAAGGTTTTGCAAACGTTCAAAAAATAATCCGGGTGTCACCGTCACCAAGGTGCGAACAGCCGGAATGTTTAATGACGAACCTAGTGCAGTTCGCATGCTGACCAGTCCTTTAAAATGCTTATCGTAATTTTGTGGGATATAGAGACCGGATGCGGTAGGCAAATTGACCGCAGAATCGTCCAGAATAGATGCCGCGGTAAGCCAGCGTTTTTCTAATGCAAGCTCATATAAAAAAGGTTTCAAGGTTGATCCTGCCTGACGCAATGCGAGTACGCCATCGACCTGGCTTGCATCCGATAAACTACCGCTGGAGCCGACCCATGCCAGCACATCACCGGTGGCATTATCGAGAATCAGAACGGCGCCGTCTTCAATATTACGGTCAACCAGAGCGGATAACTGACGCACTAGTGAATCTTTGGCTAGTTGTTGTAGTCTTGCATCCAGCGTTGACTTGACTACGTGAATTCCCGGCTTCAACAGTTTGCGCGCCAAATGTGGTGCTAGTTGCGGGGCATTGCTTGCAATCGCACTCTCTGATTTCATACCGAGACGTGAAAAATAAAGCTCGGCTTGTCCTGCCAGATTTGTGCAGTATTCTGGTAATTTCTGGTCTTTCAAAATACTACAGGCACGCTCGGCGACTTTCGCGGGACTGGCATTGGGCGCCCTGAGTAAGGCGACGGCAATTGCTGCCTCTACTTGATCAAGTCCGCTCGGATGCTTGTCAAACATAACTCTTGATAGTGCATGTACACCGACGATCTCACCCCGGAACGGCACCAGATTTAAGTAGGCTTCCAGCAGTTGGTCTTTACGCCAGTCACGCTCCAGCCATTGAGCCACAATCGCTTGGTTGATCTTTTGAACGCCTGTTCTTGGATTCGATTTACGACGCAAATCCTCTTCTAGCAATCCGGCTAATTGCATGGTAATTGTTGAGGCACCACGTGTTTTTGTGTTCCAGAGGTTGCCCCATGCCGCAGCTGCTACCGCATTCCAATCAACACCACTATGCTGATAAAACCGCTTATCTTCCGACGCGATCAGCGCGTTCCTCATTGCAGGTGAAATGTCCTCCAGTTTTATCCAGGTTAATTTGCGCTCTTTCGGATTAACCCGGAGCTGATGAACAACCACTCCATTTCTATCGAGGAGCAGGCTGTCGGATGCCACGAAGTCGCGCTGCACTTCTTTGAAGCTGGCAATTGCACAAGCTGGTGCAGCAATACAGGAAAGCGTCAACGCAAGAAAGAATCCTTTAAAAAAACTTCTCTTAAAAAACATTACTTCACGATCAGTACAGGATTTGGATATTCGCCAAACATCTCAGGCGCGTACATTGCCTCGACTCTGGTTTGGGGCATCTTGAATTCACCCTCATTATTCAAACGCATCGTATAACTCAGCGTAAATTTGCCTTTGGGTACGAATTCATAATAGCCACGGAAATCCTCAAAACTACGCTCCTCATACGTCAACCATGCCATATTCCAGGAAGGTGTTATTGAATTGTCCGCTTTGGCTGTAGCACTAATCAGTGAATCGCGACCCAAGCCTGAACCCAGCAAACTGGCTCCCGCTGGCACGGGATCAGATACGACCACCCAGGTCATATCGGTCTGTGCATCGATCTCCAGATTAACGCGGATAATATCGCCACGGCTGTATTTACCCTTTTCTTTTTGCTCAACCGGAATCATCGTTTTGCTAATCCGATAGCCACTGCTGAATGGCACTTTTAACGGGATCGCGGCAAGGCTTTGCATGAGTATCCAAGGCTTCCCCTTGCCTTCATGTATCAGCTTCAATCCATCAGTGGCTTTGGTCGCGGCAGACCCGGTCACTGGCCAGGCTAATTGCAAGTTGCCGCCACCAGTCGCAGGCCAGCTGAAATTCTGGCCTTGAGAAGCAATCGTTGTTGGCATGGCTTGTTGCCAGCTGGCTTTAGTGACGCCTGCCACTTTTTCGCTTTCGAATTTCTTCGCAAATTTTTCTAATGCGAGGGAGCCCCATACGTTTGCCGTCGTTGTTCCCCAGTGCCCGCGTATTTGCCGTTGAATTGCGCCAGTCATCAATTTCGGCATATCATCGCGCCACTCGGCGTTATCTAGCATCACCAGTATCAAACGCGCAGCATTGCTGTCGGCGCTGCTCATCAGCCACCACCAGTAATCATCGGCTTCTGTAGAAAAGCCAAGGCGGGTACCCTGATAATTGAGTCTCGATCTTAAGATCTGATCGGCCTCCCTGATATACGAGTCACGCTTAGGGATGGCGACAGTTCTTTGTAAGACGGCTAGCCAGTCAATTACCGCGGAGGTAGGCCACAAGTTAGGTGCAATCTGTATCGAGCCTAATAAGCGTGGTTGTATGGTCGTATAGCGTGACATGGCTTCGAGCGCCGCTAATTTTCTGGCATCCAGATCTTTTTTAGGTGACCAGTAATTGCGCGTGATTTTACCTTCAACAAACGCACTCAGGCCTTGCAACATCTTGTCCCGGCTCGCGTCAGGCAGCGCAAATCCTGCCTCGCTGGTGGCGGACAAAAGATAGGCTGTTAAGCTGTCACTGCCCCTGGCTTCTACTTGTTCGCTGGGCGGATAATAATAGGCAAGACCATCTTTATCCAGATACGTCGGCAAATCAGCCGTGATACGTTGCCACGTTGCCATGTCTCTTAAACCGATAGCTTTCGATGTTTTTTGCTCCAGACAGGCATAAGGATATTCAGCAAAATACCGCCGTATGCCCTGATTTTCAACTGCCAGATTCGGAATCAAAGAAATCGCCAGCCCACCTCTTCCAGGCAAACTGTCTGCCGGCTGAACAACTGCCATCGTGACAGGTTTGTCTAACTGAAATAAGCTCGCCTGCTGCACCGTAACCGGTACTGCGGTAATAACACGCTGTGTTATTTTTACGGCGTCTTTCACTCCCGCCGTAGCACCAGAAGTTGTCTCCTGAGCTTTAATATTCCACACCAATACCTGAGTATCGGCACTGCTAAATGCGGTCGCCACGTTGATATTAGATGCGGGTACTACGACTCGCCAGTTAAGCTCACGCGCTTCCCCTGCGGGAATATTCAGGTTTTGTTTCGGCAATTCTGTCAGCGATCCTGTGACTGTAGCGCTGACATCCACCTGCATTGCTCTCGTCGTCGTATTTCTGACTGTTACCATTGCGCTGAACTGATCGCCCTCACGCACGAGTGGCGGCAATCCCGAAATTATTTGCAAATCCTGCGTTGAACGTATGCTGGTTGAACCAGTGCCGAACAGTGAGGTGCCGCTTTGCGCAATCGCTACGATTTTAAAGCTGGTCAGCGCATCATTGAGAGGCACATCGAGTCGCGCCATACCGTTGGCATCCAGAATTACCGTCGATTTCCACAGTAATAATGTATCAAACAATTCACGTGTCGATGACTTGCCACCACCGCCTCCGGCAGCAACCGCCTTACGGCCATAATGTCGTTTTCCTATGACTTGCATTTGCGCTGTCGCGGTCTCGATGCCATAGCTACGGCGTTGTAGTAAAGCGCCAAGTAAATCCCAGCTGGTGTTCGGTTGTAGCTCAAGCAAAGCCTCATCAACGGCGGCTACCGCGATCTCGGCACCGGCTGCTGGCTTGCCGTCAGGGCGTGTTACCTGGATGGTGATTTTCGAGGTACTTCTGATGGGGTACGTTGTTTTGTCGCTGCTGACATTGACCTTTAGTTGATTGCCTGACGTACCTACGGCAATTTCGGCAATACCGTATTTATAGGCGGGTTTCGCCAGATCGACCAAGGCACTTGGTGCCTGATATTCCCTGAATTCGCTCCACCAATTCAAAGGTTCTTTCCAGCCCCAGGTAAAAAATGAATACCAGGGAACTTCGCGCATACGCCCCCTCACCGCAAGCACTGAAACAAAGACATTGGGGCCATAGCTTGCCTTGATTGGCACGCTGATACTGGGATCACGCCCGTTCAACTGCACCACCATTGTATCGATGACACCTTCACGTTCAATCGCCACCAATGCCGTCGCGTAACGGAACGGCATACGTACCTGGAATTTGGCAGTTTCTCCTGCCTGATATTGCTTTTTCTCTGGCAAAATATCCATGCGGTCCTGATTCTCTCCTTCGAACCAGGTCTCGTTCTGATCAGATGCCCAAACCGAGGTTTTAGCACTGGAGATTTTTCCAATACTATCTTTGGCCTTGACGGTAATTTCTATATTGCCGGATGCTTTCAGATCGGCGTCACAAAAGAACATGCCATGTTCATCCGACTTACCAGAACACAGTTCGCCGAGATCTTTATTTGTTTCTGCATTTTCATAGGCATAGAAGCCGCCTACCATACGTTTGCGATGAGAGTTGTTTTGCTTATTTATCCCGAATAAAGAAACGGCGACACCTGCCTGGGGCTTGCCGCTGGTATCGAGAGTGACGGCAACCAGACTCATTTTCTTTTTGACAGAGATCCAGGAACCGGTCTTAATACCGACAATGACTGCAGACGACCAGACTGGCGTAATAGCAGAGATAGTCTGAATTTCACCATTCGGATCCGCGTACGTCATCTCAGACAATAATTCTTGTGGCTTACTGATATCTGGCAAATTTTTGATGACTGTTTTGCCGCTACCGTTTTTATCTAGCGTCACGGGCAATTTGTTGGCGACGATTTTTTGTTCATCGTCGTTGTCAGCACCGCTGTAAAATGAAAATCCGTCAAAGTTAGGGAAGCTGATCGCTTTACTGCGCAACAAACTAGTAATCTGTACGGCTAAGCCAGATGCACCGCCGCCATTCAGATAATTGAGCTGCACATCCAAAGGAAGTTCTTTCGGTGCAATTTGTATTTGCTTGGGAGGTGTGATCCGACCTTGCAGCAAAGGCAGGCGAAATTCTTCTACCCGAAAACTGCCGCTCAAGATGGAATTTTGCGCATAACGCCCATCCTCATCCATCTCAGTATTACGCTCATTTCCCTGATTGGCTTGAATTTCAGTAGCAGATTTGATGCTTCCTTTATCCAGCAAAATGTCATAGCGCCCGAGCTTTGCTTGCTTGGGAATCGCAAAAACTGTCTCAGCGGCATTCTGATTACGCCATGTCAGGGGGAACTGAAACTCCTGATTGCTACCTTGATGAATAATCCGCACACGATCTGGCAGCAAATCAGTTTTTTGCAATGCAAAGCCCTGCATGTTCTCTACACGAATCACATGTTTCATCGAGACTGTTTCACCAGCACGCAACAAACTGCGATCCAAGATCGTATGCGCTCTGACATTGGCGGCCTTACTAACGTCAGTTGGCAAATTAAATCGATACGATTCAATGCCGTTGTTCCAGGAAGACAAGGCAAAGGCGATGTCTTTGCGGCCTTTGTCGTCCGTTTTGCGTGCGCTAACAAAGAAACCATTTAACTGATCAGAACTCCGGCTTCCATTACCAACCTCTCCCATTTCATTGTCGATGCAGGGATCGGGAAAGCTCTCCGGTATCAATGCAACGCCGTTCGCACCGGTAGTGCCACGCCAAAGCTCCTTGCCCAAGCAATTAGACAGCCGGACATCAGCACCAGCGACGGGCTTTGCATTATCTAGCGTTGTCACCCAGACTGCGCCGTTCTCACGACCCAGTTTGATATGCACAGCAAGATTGGTGACCAAGGCACTGGTGCGCACATACATAGGAACTGGCTTGCCAAGTAAGGCACTGCCTAGTTTTTGAGACTCCAGTTCAAGCACATAGAATCCGGGATCTTTTAAAGGAATACCGATGACTTCAAATGGTCTGGCAGGCGCTGCGTCTTTCACATCCTGAAAAGTCGGTAACTCTATTTTGCGCGCACCCGCTTCACGCGACAACAAGCCGAGACTGCGGGACTCGATATCCTTTCCATTCAATCTGACCGTAGACTCATGATATTTGTTGAGTTTGTTGATCCAGCGGATGATACCGGCATCATCGTCCAGCTTCAGATTAGCAAGAGTGCCTGGTGACTGCCTGCCATCAGCATTACGCAGTATCAAATTCTTTTCTACATTACGTAAAGTAACTGGCAAAGTCGCATCGGCATTGAGTTCAACAATACCAAACGGCGCTGCAGAAAACTTAGCCAGTGGCGGGTAATCGGCAGTAGAAAAACGAACCGGAAATTGACTGGCATTGCTCAGTGGCCTGCCTGTTTCGTCTTTGAAATCGGATGGCAGGACAATGCTGTACTCGGTCTTTTCCGCAAATGGTGCAGCGAAATCGACTCTTTGTACCATGGGATTTTTTTCGTCACGACTAAAAACCGGCTTAACTGTTCCTTTTGCTGTTTTCAGACTGATTTGTTCTGCCAGTTTGCGGCTGACCGGTGTATTGAAATACAAACCTAATGACTGGATCGGCGTACAAGCCGCATTGGCATTCTCGCGCTGGCAACTAAACGTCGCGCTGAATGCCGGACGCACCTGGAATTTATAGGCCTGCTTTTGTGAATTGGGAATACCGTTTGGCGTCAGAATACCTTTATCCCACACCACACGGACTGCGGCATCATTTGGAAAACGTTGCTGACACTGGACAACGCTGATGTGCTCAGGAGTGAAGTCTCCGGCAAATTGTTTGAGCAGATCTGCTCTTATTGTGGCATCGACAAAACGTACTGGCACCCGCTCATGTACACCTTCTATTTCGCAGTACACATGCTTGAGCAAAGTATCGCTGGTTGCCGGACCATTTTGATACAAGATAAAAGCCTGTTCTTCATCAATCCGATCGTATTCATAAGGTTGCGCACGCAATACAGCGGGACCACCGGTTGAAAATTGGAATACGGTTTTGCCTGTAATCGCGCTACCGGACGGGGTTTTAAAATCAATTTTGACCTGAAAATTGCATTGTGTGCCTGGCGGCAGATCCTTAGCAAAATCATAGACCCAGTTTTTATCATCAGCCCAGCGACCAGAACCTGACTGGCTGCATTTAACATCGAACGGTGTCGCCGCTTTAGGGTCACCAAAAGCAATCACCGCTTCAGAAAACGTGACCCGGACCTGGCGAACCTGCGCCACCTCACCTTGCGGGGTAAAGCGGCTGATACTTGCTGCATCGGCATTACCGTTATAAATAAAAGAAGCAATCAGTAATGCGCTAAAACCTTTCAGGCTATGCAGCAGATTCATCATTATCTCCAGTCGCCGCGCAACACTTGGACTTTTTCTTGCAAAACAATTGGCGATACTTGATCTGCCTGGAGAGATTCGCCGACCGCCAGTTCAAGTTTTGAAAACGGGCCGCGGCGGAAGGACCGTTCAAACGGATTGCCTTTACCTCGGGTCAGGAAGCTCCCCCACAAACCGCGCAACGCCATCGGAAAGACGGGGACAGGAGAACGCTCAAGTATCTTCATAATGCCACCTTTGAATTCGTTCATATCTCCGGTCGTTGTCAGCTTACCTTCGGGGAAAATGCAGACCAGCTCACCTTCATGCAGTGCCTGAGCGATATCAACATAGGCTTTTTCCATGGTCCATGGATCTTCTTTAGCTGGCGCGATCGGGATCGCTTTTGCTGTTTTAAATACCCAGGACAAAAATGGAATTTTGAAAATACGATGATCCATTACAAAGCGGATCGGCCTTGGGCTAGATCCCATGATCACAATCGCATCCATATAACTCACATGATTGCAAACCAAGATGGCTGCACCTTCGGCAGGAATACGATCTGTATTCACGCCCTTTACCCGATGGATAGTATGAATCAGCAGCCACGCAATAAAGCGCATCAAAAATTCAGGTACCAGACTGAAGATATAAATCGCAACGATGGCATTCAGAATGGCGGTCGCCATAAATATTTCGGGAATCGTAAAGCCTTGTTTCAGCATCAGCATCGCCGCGAGTGAGGCAACCACCATGAACAGTGCATTCATGATGTTCATCCCCGCGATCGTGCGTGACAGATGTTTCGGGTCGCAACGTGTCTGTATCAGTGCAAATAAAGGCACGATATACAAGCCACCAAAAATACCGATCATGACAATGTCAAATAAAATCCGGTGACTGCCTGTTTGATGAAAAAAACCTGCTGCATCAAGAGTCTGCGCAGCACTTGCCACGGCTTCCAGCGCATGGGTATAGGCAACGCTGGATAAGTACAGATCGAAGCCGAACACGGACAAACCTATCGCACCAAAAGGTACCAGACCGATCTCAACCTTATGCCCCGAGAGCCGCTCACACAATAGAGAACCTGCGCCAATCCCGAAAGAAAAAATCGTTAGTAAGAGTACGAAGACGCTATGATCTCCATGCAGGTAATTTTTGGCATATAAGGGAAACTGGGCGAGGACAATAGCGCCATAAAACCAGAACCACGAGTTACCCAGCAAGGATAAAAAAACCGGACGATTCTGCTTGCTGAAGCTAATATTGCGGACTGTTTCGGTTGCTGGATTCCAGTTGATTTTCAGCTCTGGCTCTGGTGCAGGTGAATACGGAATACGCAAACTCGTGAGCCAGCCAATGATCGCAATCACAATCGTGCCTCCGGCGACAAGTTCGATTCCCCACGGCTTGTGAACGACCAGCATGGCTCCCAGAATCTCTCCTAGCAAGATACCGACGAACGTCCCCATCTCGATCACACCGTTACCGCCGACGAGTTCATCGGTTTTTAGATGCTGTGGCAAATACGCATATTTCACCGGACCGAACAAAGTCGAATGAATGCCCATACCTGCTACGGCAGCAATCAGCAGCCACAGGCTATGCGTCATCCAGCCAGTGGCTGCTATGATCATGATGACGATTTCTAGTAGTTTGACTTTGCGCGCAACTGTGCCTTTTTCAAACTTGTCGGCCAACTGTCCCGATGTCGCAGAGAACAACACGAACGGCAAAATGAACAGGCCTGGTATCAGATTATTCAACAAACCAACATCCAGATTAGTCCATTGCAAGGCATCGTAAGTCAGAATGGTCAGTAGTGCGGTCTTAAAGACATTGTCATTAAATGCGCCGAGAAATTGCGTCCAGAAAAAAGGCGCAAAACGACGTTGCTTTAATAGTGAGAACTGACTTTGTTGGCTCATGGGCGGAAATCATCCAGGTAAGTTATGTATTGGTCAGCGACCTCAATGCTTCGCCTTCCATTGAAACAATTATAATTTAGACACGGGTAACCAATGTGGAAAATCTTACATTGAGGCGTAAGTATTGCTGCGCGCTTAGTTGACGCACTGTGCCGATGATTGACGCGAATTGACTATCGCTGAAAGAACAGGATGGCATCCCGTACTGGCAGAACCTCACAACCAGCGTTTTTTGCCTCTGACAAGGCGTAGCGTAATTGTGCCGGTGTTGTACCCCAAGGTCCCGGTATTTCATCAACCTCGTGGGAGTAAAAAATTAACCAGCCACCTTCTCGTGCCGTTTGATCGACTAATTGCTTTATTTTTTCCTGGCTAGTCTTGTCCGCATATAAAGCCTGCGCACGTAAAGCGGCCAAATCTGCCTTACCAATCTGCGTCCCACCACCAGTAATGCGGTTGTAAGCAAAGCGTTGTGAGGCAGCCAGTTTGCTGCCGAGATCGTAGGCGCCAAACGGAAAAGCAAAGCCGCTGTTAGGAATGCTATTTTGAGTAAAAAAATCCTGATTTTTTTCCCAGTCCAGCTTTAAGTCTTTGACGGCATGTGTCGCACAATTAGTATGTAAAAATGTATGGCAGCCAATCTCATGGCCATCTTCGGCCAAAGTTTGTAAGTCCTCGACGCTGTGACATTGATGCCCCTGCTCCAGACCGTCTGTCAGTCCGCCACAGACAAAAAAAGTCCCACGCGCACCAAACTCCTCCAACAAGTCTTTCCCGACAATGCAGGCACTGGCCGGTACATCATCAAACGTAAAGCTGACCACCCCTCGACCTTGCTTCAAAGGCAGCCAGGCGCAACCTAAATGCCTGGAAAGACGGCGACTGATTTTTTTCAGTAAAGTCATAGTTCACCTATCATCATAAAATCGATCAACGCAGTGCATCGGAGTTACTCAGAGAATGCTGATAACGTTTTAAGCCCATCTTGGCAGCACTGCCAGGTAGATTTTCGTAGGTATATTCCAGGCCAATCTTAATAATCCCTTGTCGCAATCCTGGCAGACTTCCTTCTCGTGTCAGTCGTTCTGCGACGCTATCGATATTGAATTTCAAGCCGCGGTCTATTTCATAACTCATACCGAAACCCACCCTGAGCTCGCGTTCTTTTCGGGATATTTCATTTTGAAATTCAGCCAGTCTGGGTACCAGTTTCTGATCACTGTCTTGCAACATGCCGGAAAAATTCAATTGCGTCTTATCCGACACTTTCCATTGCGCATCAAGTCGCGCTGCTTTGGCGATAACATAAAGGATAGACGGGTCCACAATCGTGAACGGCCGATTCCACAACTGCATATCCAGTCTTAACTTAGGCGAATAAAAATACGTTGCTCTGACCAGAGTAGAAAAAAGGGTCGTATCCAGTTCATGCAGGTTTTCGTAGCGTCGGCGTATAAGTCCTAGATGAGCGCTGGCAACAGTCTTGACACTATATTTCCATTCCGCTTCTAAAAACGTCTCCGTCTCACGATAATGTTTATCAAGATCGGCAAGCTGCTGTTGGTCACGGTTAGGATAATCCGTTTCAGACATGCGCAGACCCGCTTCTATATTCGATCCTGTCGGAGAATAATAACGAACGCTAGCCTGCTGACCTTGCTGATGAAAGTTATAGAGTTGATTCACGCCAAGCTCATAGCGCAACGAGGAGCGGTCTGCTTTGACTGGTATCGTTAACTCATCAGTGATCTTGAGTGTGAGCTCTGCACCTTGCTGGCCGTAATGCGAGATATCTTTATCGGTAAGCGAGCCGTTGATATATTGAAATAAGCGATCTTCTTTGCCCGCATTAATACGCCCGCTCACCACGTCGCCGATCGCATATTCAAACGTCGCGTCTCCCGCTTTGGTTTGATGATTCAGATCCTGATAATGCTGGTAACTTCGCTTACCCAGATCACCGGTAAGAATCAAGCGAGTACGATCCGATAATACCGGGATAATCGCCCCTGCACGAACATCAATTCCGCGGACTTTATCTGAGGTATCGACATTGCCATTTTGCACCGTCGCCGCATTGCCGTCATAAAAACGTAAGGGATTGCTGTCGCTGGTTAAGGACGTCTCTAATTGCAATGCCAGCTCAGAGCTTACCCACGCCGACGCCGAGCCTGCACTCGCCAATAGACCCAAGAACATCATTGCTTTCACTCGCACAGATACAAGGGGCAGTGACACATGCGTCATCGCCATTGACGGAGGCAATGAACAAGGATATTTGACTGCAACAGAAGTAAGCTTTCTCATCAGACAGATTAGACAGACATAATGCAATCAACAATAAGGTAAAGATGAAACTACACTAAGAAAACATTAAGACGATGAAGCGGCTTGTAAACCATGTTCAGATAAACGTAAGACACGGTCGCAACGTTGCGCCAATTCAGCATCATGCGTCACAATCACAAATGCTGTCCCCAGAGTGTGCGACAATTCCAGCATCAATTCAAAAATCTGCTGGGCAGTAGCTCGGTCCAGATTGCCCGTAGGTTCGTCCGCCAATACACAAGCTGGCTGCGTGACGAGGGCTCTGGCTAAAGCAACACGCTGCCGCTCACCGCCAGATAATTCACCTGGCACATGGGTAATTCTATGCTCCAGCCCTACTCGTGCCAGGACCGCTTTGGCAGCGGCATGAGCGTCAGTGCGGCTCACACGACGTATCAGCAAAGGCATTGCAACGTTTTCGAGTGCAGAAAATTCAGGCAGTAAATGATGGAACTGATACACAAAACCTAGCGAGGCATTACGTACATCACCACGCATTTTTTCGCTCATGCTGGCAAAATTTTGCCCCAGCAATGTGACATCACCCGTGGTCGGCGTATCCAGCCCGCCCAGCAGGTGTAGCAGCGTTGATTTACCCGACCCCGAAGCGCCGATAATCGCAACCCGCTCGCCTTTGTTCACGCTGAAATTCACATTACTCAGTACTTTGACCGAGTAATCTCCCTGGGTAAAAGTTTTACTCAGATTACTACACGACAGTATCATGCTGGATGCCTGGGAATTAGTAGCAGTGTGGGAAGTCTGATTACTCATAACGCAAGGCCTCCGCGGGTTTGACGCGGGCACCACGCCAGCTAGGATAGATTGTCGCGACAAACGCCAGGACTACGGCAACACCACCGATCGTCCACACATCTGACCACTGTAAATCCGAAGGCAAGGTACTGATGACATACACCTCTTTAGACAAAAATTGTATACCCAGTACATGCTCAATAAAAGGCACGATGATGTCGATGTTGTGAGCAATCAAAATACCTGAACCGACACCAATTGCGGTACCGAGCAAGCCAACCAATGCGCCTTGTATCATAAAAATTTTCATGATCGACCACGGAGAAGCACCAAGCGTACGCAAAATGGCAATGTCGGCCTGCTTGTCCGTCACCGTCATCACCAGCGTAGAGACCAGATTGAATGCGGCAACAGCGATGATCAGGGTCAAAATAATGAACATCATGGTTTTTTCGGTTTTGACAGCCGCAAAATAATTGCGATTCTGTTGTGACCAGTCTCGTATCAGCAAATTACCCGTCAGCGTACGGGACAAGTCTAATGCGACTTGCGGTGCTTTTAGCATATCGGCGATACGGAGTCGGAGCCCCGATGGCGCAGATAATCTGAAAAATTTCTCAGCGTCGTTCATCTGGATAAATGCCATGCCAGAATCGTACTCAAAATGCCCTGCTTCAAAAATGCCGACCACAGTAAATGCTTTCAGACGGGGCACCATGCCTGCTGGGGTTAATTGCCCTTCCGGTGCCGCCAGACTCACCTTGTCGCCCAGACTCGCATGCAAAGCCCGCGCCAATTCTGAGCCTAGTACGATACCGAATTCGCCCGGTTTTAAATCGCTCAGTTTACCGGCTTTGATTTTTGTCGCTACTTCAGAAACCTTGGGCTCTTCTTCCGGCAAGATACCGCGCAAAATGACACCCCGCATGACGTCATCGCGAATGATCATGGCCTGTGCATCGACGTAAGGTGCAGTGCCTTTAATCGCCTTGTTTCGCAGCACCTCTTGTGCAGTGGCTTGCCAATCCGGTAAAGCGCCAGTCGCGTCGAACACCTCGATATGAGCAAGGACCGACAGCATACGGTCACGAACTTCTTTTTGGAACCCGTTCATCACGGACAGGACAACGATCAGGGCAGCAACGCCGAGTGCGATTCCCGCCATCGAGATCATCGAAATAAAAGAAATAAAACTATTACGCCCGCTGCGTTTCCCGGCGCGGGTATAACGCAAACCGACTAGCCATTCAAAAGGTATGTTTTTCACTAGTTAATTTTATTTGGTCAGACAAATTGAGAAAAATGAGCACCAATCCCGATAAATTCAGGCTGAGTCTGAGCTAACAGTCCGCCTGAAGTGAGACCAACGATAGACCAGGCTCAGACCAACATTCACACGAAGATTCAGAACAGCGTGCATCTTGCCATACAATGATGCTATGAGCTATTTAGAAATTATTTTACCCTTCGCGATTCCGCCTGCCCCCTTAGCCAAGGATTTGCAACGAGAATTAACCGTCCCTGGCTACAGTAGCTTGATAGGAAAAGCAACACTCGGCACAACCAAGGTATTTGAAGACTTTTCCAGGCGGCTCCCGCATGAGACGGCGCTCGCAGGGCATTTTGCCATGGAAAGCCGCACAGATACTGCGGGAGACCTTTTGAATTTGCAAGAGATTGTAAGCAATCAACCGGATAATCAACGCAGCAGTCCCAAAGACACGCATAACAAAATGCGCGCTCTGGGTTTGACGGTAGATCAGGGACTCTGGTTCACGCTGCATCCGGTACATATCCATATCGCACGTGATCATCTGGTATTAACCGATCGCCGGCGCTTGGTGTTATCGGAGTCAGATGCCCGCCTTCTTTTCAGGGATGCCGAACTGATTTGCGCTGAGTTGGGTAAAACACTGATATACGGTGATGCGCAACATTGGTTTTTGCGCGCAGACGACTGGCAGGACATGTGCACGGCTACTCCTGATGCCGCCTGCGGTCACAATGTCGACATCTGGATGCCAAAGGGAACGCAAGAACGCGCCTGGCGTAAGTTGCAAAATGAAATCCAGATGCAATGGCATAGCCATCCGGTCAATGAAGAACGTGAGAGCCAGGGGCATAAGTCAGTTAATTCCGTCTGGCTGTCAGGTGGCAGCACGCAAGCAATGACGCTACCGACCATAACAGACGGACCCGCTCATTTTAAAGAAACTGCAACAGACAAGAATCAACGGATTATTCTCGATCATTTACTCGAACCAGCTCTCAATAGTGACTGGGCAGAATGGCTGACGCAGATGCGCATATTGGAACAGGACTGGTTTGCCCCTGCTGCTGCCGCTTTGCGCTCCAGGGAGCTGGATCGACTGGTTTTGACAGTCAGCGATGCCAGCTTATTGACCCAATTCTCTGTGACACCATGGTCACTGAAAAAATTCTGGCGCAAAAATTCTCTACAGCCCCTATTCGCACTCCCGATCAGCTCCACAGCAAAGACAGCATGACACGCATCAGCACCCGCCCCTATTCATTCCGCGATTCCGAAATGCTGCGCCAGAGTGGCATTCACCCTGTGCTGGCTCGCCTGTATGCCGCGCGCGGCGTCAAGGACGTCTCAGAACTACGTAGTGAATTGCCGCAATTGATTACACCGGATCAGTTACTGCATGTCCGGCAAGCCGCCATTTATCTCGCTGATGCCATCGCCGCTGGTAAAAAAATGTGTATCGTCGCCGACTATGACTGCGATGGCGCTACCGCGTGCGCAGTCGGTCTGCGTGGTCTGCGCATGATGGGAGCTCATGTGGATTACATCGTGCCTGACAGACAAATCCACGGCTATGGTTTAACGCCAGAAATCGTCACCCTGACCCGCCAGGAAAAATCTCCGGATATCATCGTCACGGTCGATAACGGCATTGCCAGCATTGACGGCGTTGCAGCGGCGAATGCGCTAGGGATTGCCGTCGTTGTCACAGATCATCACTTACCCGCCGACACATTGCCTGACGCGGCGGTGATCGTTAATCCGAATCAGCCAGGATGTGGATTTCCCAGTAAAAATCTGGCTGGCGTTGGCGTGATGTTTTATACCTTATTGGCACTTCGCGCCGAGTTACGTCAGCGTGGCGTATTTGATCAGCAAAACCAGCCTAAACTCGACGCTCTGCTGGATCTGGTCGCACTCGGTACCGTCGCCGATGTGGTCAAACTCGATGCAAATAACAGAATTCTGGTTGCTCAAGGCATTAAGCGCATGCGTGCAGGCCGCATGCATCCCGGTATTGCCGCGTTATTCCGTGTGGCGGGACGCGAGCCGCAGCAGGCAAGTCCGTTCGATCTCGGTTTTGCCTTAGGACCCAGGATTAATGCCGCCGGTCGCTTGTCCGATATGTCCTTAGGAATTGAATGTCTGACCACGGATGACGAGGGCCGCGCCTGGCATATTGCCCAAGAACTCAATAGCATCAACGCGGACCGTAAAGATATCGAGCGCGAGATGCAGGATGTCGCCCTACTCCACCTTGATGATTTTCAACCTGCTGCCAGCAATACGATTACCGTTTTTGACGAGAGCTGGCATCAGGGCGTCATCGGCATTGTCGCCTCACGCCTTAAAGATAAATTTTATCGTCCCACCATTACATTTGCTCCCGGCGACGATGGCATTATTAAAGGTTCAGGCAGGTCGATCCCGGGCTTTCATCTGCGCGATGCACTAGATCTGGTGTCCAAACATGCGCCAAATCTGATCATGAAATTTGGCGGTCATGCAATGGCTGCCGGTTTGACGCTGCGAGCCGAGAATTTTGATGCGTTTCAAAAAGCTTTTGAGGCCGTTGCGCAGAGCTGGCTTCAGGCAGATCAGCTAGAGCGCATCGTGGAGACCGACGGTCCGCTGGAGGATGCGTATTTTAGTACCGATTTCATTAGCCTGATGGATGCGCAAGTCTGGGGGCAAGGATTCGCACCGCCGATTTTTTGCGATGACTTTAAATTGATTTCCCAGCGAATTTTAAAAGAACGTCATCTAAAAATGGAACTGGAGAAGAATGGCAAACGTTATGATGCCATCTGGTTTGGCCATACAGATAGCCTACCAGAGCGCATCAGCGTTGCATTTCGATTGGATGCGAATACCTACAACGGGGTTACCCGTGTGCAGCTCCTGGTCGAGCATATTGAGTGAGTTATTTGCGCTATCTGCTGTGAAGTTATGAGCTTGTCAGCAATCGCTGTTGTAAGGCTGGTTTTGCATAATCGATAAAAGCTCGTAGCTTAAGTGGCAGCATTCCCTGTCCGGCATGAACCAGATTTACTGGCCATGTTGTTGTATCAAAATCATCCAACACAACCTGCAAGCGCCCTTGGCGCTTCGCCTCCTCAATTTGATACGACAGTACCCGCGTTAAGCCAACGCCGGCTATTGCCGCATCGATAGCCGCCTCTGCTGTATTCACTGTCAATCGAGAGTGAATACCAATACTTATCTCAGATTTGTTCTTTGAGAAAACCCAGTTACGGCCAGACATCAAGGAGTCAAAAGTAATACAGTCGTGGTTACGCAATTGCTCTGGCATCAACGGACTACCATGTTGAGCTAAATAAACAGGACTTGCACAAACCTCTAGCCGAATTTCGCCAACGTTATATGCTATCCAATCACTGTCAGGAAGATTTCCTATTCTCAATGCCAGATCAACATGATCCTCGAGTAAATGGATTGTGCGATCTGCCAATATCAGTCGAATATCGATTTCCGGATAACGTTGCAGGAAGTCGGCAATCACAGGCAAAACGTGCAGGCGACCAAATACGACTGGCGCTGTAATGACCAGTTCACCTTTTGGCATAATAAACTCCCCCGCAGCCAAACGTTCAGCAGCACCAATCTCCTCTAAAATTCGACGACAAGCGACGAGATAAATTTGCCCGGCCTCGGTCAATGTGAGCTTGCGGGTGGAGCGTAAAAGCAGACGCGCATTCAAATGCGACTCCAGGTCGCTGACCTTGCGACTGACAGTTGCCAAAGGCATTCCTAAATTTCGCGCAGCACCAGAAAAACTACCTGCATCGACAACTGCAATCAAAACTGCCATCGCGTCTAGCCTGTCACTCATACAGCACCTCATTTCTCGATATAGTTGATTTCATTTTTTGAGATTAATATTCTCAAAATACACCAATTATCTTATTAAATGATAGTTGCTAAAGTATGCACTGTCATCCCGACGCTCACTTTTGAAAGAAATTATCATGTCCTTGCTACCCATCCCTTCATCCATTGAAACCGCTCCTGCAGCATCGCAAATGATGTTGCAAACAGTTCAGGAACAATTAGGTGTTGTTCCAAATTTATTTCGTCTGGTTTCGACTAGTCCAGCGGCATTAGAAGGCTACCTTGGATTATCTGGTGCATTAAGCAAAGGCAATTTGCCAGCAAGAACCAGAGAGCGGATTGCTTTGGCTGTCGCTGAAGTAAATCAATGCAATTATTGCTTATCGGTGCACAGCTATTTGGCAAAAAATATGTCTAAATTGGAAGATGCTGAAATCATTGCCAATCGTCGTGGATATTCACTTGATAACAAAGCCGATGCGGCAGTCAAATTTGCTGTTCAAGTCACATTGCAACGAGGCCATCTCAATGAAGCTGCACTAAAAACTGTCAAAGATGCTGGTTATGACGACGCGCAAATAATCGAAATAGTTTTACACGTTGCGCTCAATACCTGGACTAATTACATCAATTCAGTTGCTAAAACCGATATTGATTTCCCTCTTGTACCAGCACTTTAATTGTTTGCGCTCTTGCAAATGTTTAATCCGTCATTGTGGCAACACCTTGCAACAATGGCGGAGACACTTATCCACCCCACTTTCGCACGGAGTTTGCAATGAATCGTCCCGTATTGTCACCCTTTACTTTAGAAACCGCAACACAGAAAGTCAGAATGGCTGAGGATGCCTGGAATTCTCGTGATCCATCAAAGGTTGCACAAACTTATAGCGTAGATACCCGGTGGCGCAACCGCACAGAGTTTATAAATGGCAGAGCCCAGATAGAAGCGTTCTTGACACGTAAATGGCTGCATGAACGTGAGTATCGGCTGACTAAAGAGCTGTGGGCGTATGGCGAATTCCGAATCGCGGTACGGTTTGCCTATGAATGGCTTGATCCAGACGGTCAATGGATGCGCAGTTACGGTAATGAGAACTGGGAATTTGATCATGACGGTTTGATGAAATTACGTATCGCAAGCATCAACGACTTGAAAATTAATAGCTCACAACGCTTATTCCATTGGACGCCAGGACGCAGGCCAGACGATACCTCCTCTCTAACTGCGTTAGGACTATAAACATGCACAGTGAAAACCAGCCCATTAGTAACATTGCGTTCACATCAACAGTAAAAGCAATACAACAACGTAATGGCTCACGCCAAGCTTATGCTCGCATGGAGAGTGGCAGCGGGTGGTCATCCAACATTACCGATGAAATCAAGTCATTCATAGAGGCTCAGACTAGTATTTTTCTTGCCACGAATAATGCCGATGGGCAGCCGTATATACAACATCGTGGTGGACCAGAAGGCTTTCTACAGGTATTGGACGAACACACTATCGGTTTTGCCGATTTTGCTGGAAACAGGCAATACATAACGCAAGGGAATTTATCCGACAACCAAAAAGCTTTCATATTTCTAATCGATTATCGCCAACAACAAAGAATTAAACTATGGGGTGAAGCGCGCATGATCGAAGATGATCCGGCGCTTCTTGCAAGCTTGACTCCTACTGGATATAAGGCACGTGCAGAACGTGTATTTTTATTTTCAGTGAAAGCATGGGACGCCAATTGCCATCAGCATATTCCAATGCGTTTTGACGCCGCCGATGTTCATGAGGCGCTAAAGGAACGTGATCAACGGATAAAAATGCTAGAACTGGAAATTCATCGATTAAAAAACATTTAATAAATTAGAGATACGACTCACTGCATTTGGCTGGCAAACCTTATTTGGCGAGAATCAAGCTATTTGCTAGCCCAAGACGGGGCATGACGCCGAAATATACTCATTGCCTCATTGCCGCGACGGGCATCCTGAATGTAAGAACGCAGGACGAGGATGCCAGTTGGGTTCCCAGCTTTGGCATTCCCAGCAAAAACGTTCAACACAAAAAAATAAATTATAAAACTATCGAATTCCAAGAAATACCCAGAAAATTCAAGGTGTTAGCACATAAAACCGCCATTTCAGGTACAATCGCGCCCATGAAAACCGTGCCAAAAAATCTCTTCTCCTTTCCCCGTTTCCGCCCTGATGTTGGCGGTGCGAAGGCCGCTCCTTTTTTACCGATGTCGCGTGCGGAAATGGATGCCTTGGGCTGGGATAGCTGTGACGTGATTTTAGTGACTGGTGACGCCTATATCGACCATCCAAGTTTTGGCATGGCGCTGGTTGGACGTTTGCTGGAGCAACAAGGTTTTCGCGTGGGGATTATTAGCCAGCCAGACTGGCAATCTGCTGATGCATTCCGCGTCTTGGGTAAGCCAAATCTGTACTTTGGCATTACTGCCGGCAATATGGATTCGATGGTAAATCGCTATACGGCAGATCGTAAAATCCGCTCAGAGGATGCATACACCCCTGATGGCGATCCAAACAAGCGTCCCGACCGTGCAGTCGTCGTGTATTCACAGCGCGTGCGCGAAGCCTTCCCTGGCGTGAGTGTCGTGATTGGCAGTATCGAGGCAAGTTTGCGCCGGATTGCGCATTACGATTATTGGTCGGACAAAGTAAAACGCTCAGTATTGCCAGACTCAAAAGCCGATATTCTCTTATTCGGCAATGCCGAGCGCGCTTTGGTTGATCTGACGCATCGCCTTGCAGCAGGCGAATCGATCAAAGAAATCCGAGATCTGCGCGGCACTGCATTCATGGTGCCTCGCGGCTGGATGCCCTCCCCGGATTGGACAGAAATCAATTCAACCCGCGTAGATACGCCGGGCAAAATCGAAGCCCATCTGGATCCGTATTACATGGCACCGGAAAATGCCTCGTCTTGCGAAACCAAAATTGCTGACAAAACATCCGGACAGGTAACAGAAACAGCACCACCTCAAGACGTCGTGCAAGCACAAGCCATACGCATCATGAGTCGCGAAGAGCGGCAAGCCATGCTGCAAGAAAAGCTGCACAAGACAGCGATTCGCCTGCCTTCCTATGAATCGGTATCAGAAGATCCGGTCATGTACGCTCATGCCTCCCGCGTTTTCCATCTAGAAGCTAATCCCGGAAATGCAAAATCGCTGATACAAGCACACGGCGACCGCGATGTATGGTTGAATCCGCCACCGCTGCCTCTGGCAATGGATGAGATGGACGGCGTATTTGATCGCGCTTACGCACGAGCACCACATCCTAGCTATGGCAAAGCACGTATCCCCGCTTGGGAAATGATCCGTTTTTCCATCAACATCATGCGCGGCTGCTTCGGCGGTTGTACCTTCTGCTCAATCACAGAACATGAGGGCAGGATTATCCAGAGTCGTTCTGAGCCTTCCATCTTGCGCGAAATTGAAGAAATTCGCGATAAGACGAAAGGCTTTACTGGCACGATTTCCGACATGGGTGGCCCGACTGCCAACATGTATCGTCTGGCTTGCAAAGATAAAAAAATCGAAGAATCCTGCCGCCGCTTGTCCTGCGTCTACCCTGGTATTTGCAGCAATCTCGGGACGGACCATAGCAAACTAATTTCGCTTTACCGTAAGGCACGTGCAGTTCCTGGGGTGAAAAAAATATTAATCAGCTCTGGCCTGCGGTATGACCTTGCTGTACGATCGCCAGAGTATGTGAAAGAACTGGTCACCCATCACGTTGGTGGCTTGCTAAAGATCGCACCTGAACATACTGAAGCCAATACTTTGTCGAAAATGATGAAGCCCGGCATCGGTGCCTACGATGAATTCAAGGCGATGTTCCAGAAATATTCAAAAGAAGCAGGTAAAGAACAATACTTGATTCCTTATTTCATCGCGGCTCATCCAGGTACCACAGATGAGGATATGGTCAATCTGGCGCTATGGTTGAAGAAAAACGATTTCAAATTGGATCAGGTACAGACCTTTATGCCGACACCTATGGCGCTGGCAACCACGATGTACCATACGCGCAAAAATCCTTTGAAAAAGATCGACGAAAATTCAGAGATAGTAGAAACCGCACGCTCCGGAAAAATTCGTAAATTCCATAAAGCGCTATTACGTTATCAGGCACCGGAAAATTGGGAGATCGTTAAAGAGGGCTTGTTGCGCATGGGGCGCGGAGACTTGATTGGCAGTAGCGAACGTCATTTAATTCCACCTCGCGCACCGGTCGTTCCCGTCGTCGACAAAGGCATTAACAATGGTCGTCGCGTAGCGGCACCTAAAATGAATACCTTTGGCAAAAATGCCGTTGGACGTGCCACGCCGGGAAAACCTGTTGCCAGCTCGCCAGCAAGCGCACGTCCTGCACTGGCATTCCGCTCAGCCAAGGCAAAACCGGCAACTAGCAAGGCCGGTCGCAAGTAAATTACGGCTAGCACAACGAACATCGAATAAGTCGCCCAAATCAGGGTGACTTCATCTTTTGCGTTTTTGAACTACTTCACGATACCGTTTCAGTATCTCATCGTATTGCGTATTAATATGCGCTTGCTCGGCCTCATATTTTTCGTTACTCAATTTGGCGCTTTTAATCGCCGATGCCAATTGACTTGCACGTCTTTGTAAGTCGGCATTCTCTTCTGCCGATTTTTTGCCTCCGCGTTGTTGCACATTTTGAAGATCAGCCTGTATCAGGCCAATATCTTTCAGTTGCTCATTATTGACGCGGATTTTTTCTTTCACACTGGCGATGGCGCGCTGGCGGGCAGCCTCAATATCTGCTTCTGTCCTGAAGTTTGCTAAAAGATAGAGTTCTTCTTTTTTTCTCTGCTCTTCAAGTTGCGCTTCCTTCTTTTGAGCTTCCTCTTCGGCATCTGCTTTGCGACGTTCTTCGGCCGATAAGGGACGCGGCACTTCTTTGAGAGGCTGCGTCACCGTCTTTCGTACAAACATAGAGCGATTTGCACACTCGGGAATGGGACTATCGGAAGTTAACGTGCGGCCCGCAGCATCTTTACAAGTATAAATCTCTGCTTGTGCGTGTAAAAAAACAACTCCCCCAGCCATACACAAGATAGCTGTAAAAGTTGTTTTGATATTTTTGGCCGACATAGTAATCCATCACCTCAAACGCACAGTAAGACACCGCAAAGATAAAACAAAAAAGAAACTGCTTTTTTAAGCAGGAATCACACTAAAATAGTTAATAACCATAAAGTTTAATAGTCAAACCGTCAATAAAATCTTATCTCAATCACGTCCTGAATGTCTGATTTTAAAAACTATGGCACATCACAAATTAATTGGTGTAAAACATTAAGGTCTGCTACCAGAGACTGTCGAGTATATCAACATCACTTGCGCTTCCAGCGCCCACCACCAGGAGACACGTATGAAACATATGAAAACGGTTTTGATACTTGAGCATACAGAAGAGGTGTTTGACAAGCTGACCTGCGATGTCTGTGGCGCAGAGTCCCGCTGGGATGAAAACTGGAGCACCAAGGAGAGCGAAAAAATCACAACCACTGTGCAATTGTATGAAGAAGAATCCCTCCCGAGCGGAGGACAATCACAGCAAATGCAATACCATATCTGCCCGACGTGCTTCAAAGAACACCTGGCAAAATGGTTTGAAAGTCACCGCAAGAGCAAATCAACCAACGTTAGCTCGGTCTGGTAATCTGCAACAAGACCTCTCAACATTCTCCCAACGCTGTATTTCCGATGAAATACAGCGTCGTTCCTCGGCAAATCTACCCCGCTTTCAGTTGAATCCAAATCCAGAACCGCCCCAGGCTCGGGTATAATCGAAGGTTTGATTTAAATACGATAGAAGAAAAATATGGAAGCCGAACGCCTTAATAGCCTGTCCGCCCTGCTCGCCGATCTGACGACGCGCGAAGCCGAACTTCGGAGGTATCTTTGACTTCGATGTCAAGTCAGAGAAACTAGAGCAAGTCAACGCCGAACTCGAAGATCCCAAAATCTGGGAAGAACCGAAACGTGCGCAAGAATTAGGCAAAGAGAAAAAATCGCTCGAAGCCATCGTCCATACGCTGACGAAAATCGATACCGACCTTAAAGACGCGAATGAAATTTTTGCGATGGCGCGTGAAGAGGACGATGAAAACACGCTGGAAGCCATTGAGGTCGATGCACAGATATTAAAAGGTCTGGTCGAAGGCATGGAATTCCGCCGGATGTTCAACAATCCCATGGATCCCAACAACTGCTTCATCGACATCCAGGCCGGTGCCGGCGGCACAGAAGCCCAGGATTGGGCGTCCATGTTATTGCGTCAATACCTGCGCTATTGCGAACGCAAAGGCTTCAAGGTCGAAATCCTGGAACAATCTGATGGCGAGGTAGCGGGCATCAAAACCGCAACACTCAAAGTGGAAGGCGAATATGCGTATGGCTTCCTGCGTACCGAAACCGGCGTGCATCGTCTGGTGCGCAAGTCGCCGTTTGATTCTGCGAATGGCCGCCACACTTCGTTTTCCAGCTTATTCGTGTATCCGGAAGTCGATGAATCCTTCGAGATTGATATCAATCCGGCGGATGTTCGGGTCGACACTTACCGCGCATCCGGTGCCGGTGGTCAGCATATTAATAAAACAGATTCCGCCGTCCGTTTGACGCATGGCCCATCAGGTATCGTAGTTCAATGTCAAAACGATCGCAGTCAGCATCGCAATCGCGCTGAAGCCTGGGAAATGTTAAAAGCGAAATTATTTGAACTCGAATTACGCAAGCGCATGAGCGAAAAACAAAATCTGGAAGACACCAAAACCGACGTCGGCTGGGGCCATCAGATTCGCTCCTATGTACTGGATCAATCCCGTATTAAAGATTTGCGCACCAACTTCGAAATGGGAAATACCAAAGCGGTACTCGACGGTGACCTGGATGACTTTATCGCCGCCTCATTGAAGCAAGGCGTTTAAATAATTACGAGCCGGATTCGGCATCAAACGAACGACGACTCAAAAGAACCGATCTTATTATCCGAAGTAATTACTACATCGAGAGAAATTTCATGTCAGACCAAATAAATAACGCAGCAGCAGAACCCGTGGTGGATGAAAACTCCATCATCACCGAACGTCGCGCTAAACTCGATGCGATTCGCGCACAAGGTATCGCTTTTCCGAATGATTTCCGCCCGCAGCATAAAGCTGCAGCCTTGCAGGCACAATATGGCGAAACTACCCGTGAACAGTTAGAAGAACTGAATATTACCGTCAGTGTAGCTGGCCGTATGATGCTCAAGCGCGAAGCCGGTAAAAAAGCCGCATTCGCCACCTTGCAAGATGCCTCAGGTATCAAGGCTGATGGCCGCATTCAGCTGTACATCACAACGGACAAAACCGGTGAAGCCGAAATGGAAGCCTTCCGTCATTATGATCTGGGCGACATTCTTGGTATTGAAGGTGTTTTGTTCAAGACAAAAACTGACGAACTGACGGTCAAAGTAACGACATTGCGCCTGCTGACGAAATCGCTGCGCCCTCTGCCGGATAAATTTCATGGCCTGGCAAATCAAGAGACAAAATACCGTCAGCGCTATGTTGATCTGATCATGAGCGAAGACACGCGTCGTACCTTTAAAGCACGTACTGCGGCGATGACCTCGATCCGCAACTTCATGAATAGCAATGAGTTCATGGAAGTCGAAACACCGATGCTGCACGTAATTCCAGGCGGTGCAGCAGCCAAGCCCTTCATCACTCATCACAATGCGCTAGATATGCAAATGTATTTGCGTATCGCGCCTGAACTGTATCTGAAGCGCCTTGTTGTTGGCGGATTTGACCGCGTATTTGAAGTCAACCGTAACTTCCGTAATGAAGGAGTATCACCACGTCATAATCCAGAATTCACGATGATGGAATTTTACGCAGCCTATGTCGATTACAAATGGCTGATGGACTTTACGGAACAAGTGATACGCAAAGCGGCAGAAGACGCGCATGGTACAGCCGTTCTGACTTACCAGGGCAAAGAACTCGATCTGAGCAAGCCATTTCAGCGTTTGACCATCGTCGGTGCCATTAACAAATACGCGCCACACTACACGCAGGAACAATTGCATGACGCCGGCTTTATCAAAGCTGAATTATTGAAATTTGGTGTAAAACCGTTTGCGACAGCGGGTCTGGGCGCCTTGCAGCTAGCCTTATTTGAAGAAACGGCAGAGGCGCAGTTATGGGAGCCAACTTACATCATTGACTATCCAGTCGAAGTCTCTCCATTGGCGCGTGCGTCAGACACCGTTGCAGGCATCACGGAACGTTTTGAGTTATTCATGACCGGTCGTGAAATCGCTAATGGTTTCTCCGAGCTGAACGATGCAGAAGATCAGGCAGCACGCTTCCAGGCGCAGGTTGCCGCCAAAGATGCAGGCGACGAGGAAGCGATGTACTACGATGCGGATTATATTCGTGCGCTGGAGTACGGTCTGCCTCCGACAGGCGGCTGTGGCATTGGCATTGATCGTCTGATGATGCTGATCACCGACTCACCGAATATCCGTGACGTGATCTTATTCCCGCATTTACGTCGTGAAGATTAATTCGCTCGGCCCATCAACGTAAATCCCATAGGGACTGTAAAATTTACAGTCCCTTTTTTATTTGTACTTGTTTGTGCTTATTCGTGTTCGTTTGCACTCCAATCTGACCAACGCTCATAACAAGTTCGCCTCCATACTCACATCACCGACCCAATTACATGCAAGCTACCCATCCCCTGAAAAAACTACTGAGTTATGCACAATCGTATCGCCGTGATTTTCGACTGGCGACGCTTTACTCGATTCTGAATAAATTTTTCGATGTACTACCAGAGGTGTTAATTGGTGTCGCCGTTGATATTGTCGTCAATGGGGATAAAAGTTTTCTGGCGAAAAAAGTGCTCGGTGGCTTTGGCATTACCGATACCTGGCATCAGTTACTGTTACTTGGTGTGTTAAACGTTGTGATCTGGGGCGGCGAATCCTGGTTTGAATATTTGCTCTCCCTGAAATGGCGTAAGCTCGCGCAAAATCTTCAGCATGATTTGCGCCTCGATACTTACAGCCACGTGCAAAAACTCGAAATGGCCTATTTTGAAAATCAACGCACAGGCAACCTGATGTCGATCCTGAACGAGGATATCAATCAGATGGAGCGCTTCTTAAACGGCGGTGCCAATCAAATTATCCAGGTCATCTGCTCATCCATCATGGTTAGCGCGGTGTTCTTTGCTCTACAACCTTCCCTGGCAATTATTTCCTTGCTACCCGTACCGGCAATCCTGATCGGGGCTTTTTGGTTTCAGAAACGTCTCGCACCACGCTACGCAGAAGTACGTGAAGCTGCCGGTGATGTTAGCGCACGATTGAATAATAATTTACTCGGTCTCGCAACGATCAAGGCTTTTGCAACTGAACATTTTGAAAGCAAACACATCGCACAAGCCAGCGACGCCTATCGCAGCGCCAATGGACGCGCAATCGCCATCAGCTCCGCGATTACACCGGTCATCCGGATGGCGATTCTGGCTGGCTTCACCGCAACACTGGTCTACGGTGGCTGGCTGACCCTACATGGCGAACTCGCTGTCGGTGCTTATTCTGTGCTGGTGTTTTTGACCCAGCGATTATTGTGGCCGCTCACGGGATTGGCGGAAGTCGCCGATATGTATCAACGTTCGATGTCCGCGATTGACCGGGCGATGAACTTATTGAATACACCGATCAAGATCGCATATGAGGGGACGCACCTGTCACCGCAGCAGGTTAAGGGAGAGCTGCACTTTAACCATGTAGGATTTTCTTATGCGGAGACGGCAACATTAAGCGATATCAATCTGACGATCCCTGCCGGAAAAACCGTCGCCTTTGTCGGCTCCACCGGCTCGGGCAAATCAACACTGGTCAAGCTCTTGCTGCGCTTTTACGAATCACAATCAGGCAGCATCAGTCTCGATGGACAGGCAATTAACGACATCAACTTACAAGATCTGCGTCGCGCTATTGGCTATGTTGCGCAAGATAGTTTTTTAACCGATGGCACGATTGCAGAGAATATCGCTTACGGTCTGAGCGACGTCTCTGAGCAAGCTATTGCTGATGCAGCCCAAGCCGCCGAAGCAACGGAATTCATTCAGAAACTCCCCCTGGGTTTTGCTACCCGTATTGGCGAACGCGGGCAAAAACTCTCCGGAGGTCAGCGTCAGCGACTCGCTCTGGCGCGCGCAATTTTAAAAAATCCGCCTATCCTGATTCTCGATGAAGCAACCAGCGCCGTAGATAATGAGACCGAAGCGGCAATACAGCGCAGCCTCGACGTCGTCAGCCGTAACCGCACAACGATTGTGATTGCACATCGTCTCTCAACTGTCAGACAAGCCGACTGCATCTATCTTCTCGAGTCGGGACAAATCGTCGAAAGTGGCACGCATGAACAACTGCTGGCACTCAATGGCGGTTACGCGTCTCTGTGGCGACTGCAAACTGGTGAACGCCTCATCGCTAATCAATAAAACGATCAGCCAATGATGTTGCACTGCCAGACAAATGCGAATGCTAAAATCGATGTCAATTTTTTATAACGGGTTTTGACAGTATGACTACATCAATCAAATACGGCATTGCAGGCATTCTCGCCGGCCTTATTGGCGTCATGATCTACGGCGCAGCGACCTATGTGCTACACGTAGCTCCGGCGAGCAGCAGCACCGTCAGCTTGCCGGTACAGCCGTTCGAGGTCGATGCCAGTTGGGTCAAGTCAGGTCAGCCTAATTTTAAAGCAGTGGAATTTTCAAAGGCGGCGGATGGTAGCTCAAGCTCTGGGATCTTTGAAGCAGACGGTCCATCGACGTTTGAATGGCATTATCAACTCGATGAGTCGATATATGTACTGAGTGGCGGCGTTGACATCGACTATCTGGGTAAACGCTTTACCCTCAGAGCAGGTGACACCGCATTTTTTCGTGCGGGCACAACGGCTTTATGGCATGTGCCTCAAGGGGGAATACGCAAAACCTGGACGCTTTACAACCCTGGACGACTGGCACGCTGGTTTGCGCGTTTAAGCAACTAACAACTAGCAAGCCACAACGCCACGCCGGCACAGCGGGCATCAGCACAATCAATGCCCTCTTTCACAATTTATCGCAATTAACGATACTCCACCCCACTATTTTCAAACCCCTACGAAAACAGTGCGGATGGAGTATTGTTTTTACCTATACTCCCCTATTTTTCTTATTTTTTAGCTTTACTGACCTGTGCGGCTAAAGCCAGAGCGCTCAGAAACGCATTTTCTACCCTGCCACTGCCGTCCAGACCGGCAGCGAACCAGTCTCCGCAGACGCCTATTCCTTGTTTGGCGTTCCACAGGCAATCTTCTGCCAGTGGCTTGGTCGCTTGCGAATAACGCCAGCGGTGGGCTACTGCGTGGATGGCCTGAATTGGTGAGCCGGTAGACTCATGAAAAGCTTTGGACAGTTTTTCTTTGACACGTTCCGCATCATCTTCCAGATGTTCAACACTCCATTCCGGAGTTGCATGACAGACCCAGCGCTCACCGGCACGGTGGGATGGTTTGGCGGTATCGCGTGCAATCCAGCCAAGGCGGGAGTTGTTGACCCAGGCGCCGTCATAACCGAGATTGAGCTCGGTCTGAAAGCCAAGCATCAGGGTCCAGCATGGCGCAAGTTTTTGCCCGGCGGCTTGTTTTGCCATCGCAGGTACGACTTCGAGTAAAGGTGTTGCCTGCTCAGGGGGAATTGCCAGGATGACGATATCGAAAGGGCCGGCCGATGCCGGGATGGCGACTTCATCTGATTTCACTGAGAGCAGCCATTGTTGGTCAAAGGCCTGAATGGCGACGACTTGCTGTTCGGTGCGAACATCTAATCCGTGCGCGAGTTGCTTACCTAGCGAGCTCATGCCTGGCACTGGCACAAAGCGCTTGCCCGTGCTGCCAGCGGCTTTCGTGATTCCGTGATCGAGCGTCACGAGCTTGCTTTCCCATGGCACGACCCAGCCGAGCTTGCGCCAGTCGGCGACTTCTTTTTTAAAACGATCTGAATTGGTCGTGAAGTATTGTGCGCCATGATCAAAACCACCAAGTTCGGTCACGCGGGTGCTCATACGACCGCTGACTCCTCGGCTTTTTTCGTAGACGGTGACATGGTGCCCCTGGGACTGCAACTGACGTGCGACAGTGAGTCCTGCTAATCCTGCTCCAACAACGGCGATTTGCATAGGTAATTCCTTTTCAGTTGTTATTGGTGACGTCGATGATTGATTATGATTGTCAACTACAGCTAGTTGATTACTCGTCAGGGCGTGGCGATGTCCGATGTGCCGAAGGTAAGTCATGCCGCGCTCTGAATATCTGCCAGCCCAAAACAAAAACGCCTGCAGAAATATGCCTGCAGGCGTCGTCTCAGACCGGATTGCCGATCTTTTTTTTCTTGATCAAGTCTGGTACTGCCATAGGCAAGGACATTTTATTCTTCCTGCTCTTCAACCGGCCAGTCACGGATATAGGCTTTGAGCATCTTATTCTCGAAACTTTGCGCTTCCAGAACGGCTCTGGCGACATCGTAGAAGGAAATCACGCCTAGTAAGGTTTTTGCGTCCATGACAGGCAGATAGCGAGAATGTTTCTCCAGCATCATGCGGCGTACTTCATTAACTTCGGTCTCTGGTGTGACGGTCAGCGGATGATCATCCATGTACTTGCGTACGGTGCCAGCGCCAAGCGAGCCCTTATTATTGTGTATCGCACGGATCACTTCGCGAAAGGTCAGAATGCCGGACAGATCGCCGTATTCCATCACAACCAGGGAACCGATATCTTTTTCTTCCATGACACCAACGGCATCAATGATCGACGTATCCGGGGTGATGGTATATAGGATGTTGCCTTTTACTTGAAGAATTTCCGAGACTTTCATATTGCTCTCCTCTTTGTCACTACCTGATTTCGCTAGGTGCCAGCCTCATCAATTTGTTTGGCCTGCTTTCAGTTTCGTTGCTTTCCTGATGGCACATTTGATGTTATGTGTTCAATGTATCGCAAGCCTTGCAAAAAATCCAGCAAAGCGATGAACTAAATCACATGAAAATATCGCTACGCTGCATACGCACCCGATTTGCATGACATTCACACGCGGCACGTCTATCGGATTACCCGCGGTCATATCATCTGTGATGGTCGCGACAGAGAAGTCATGCTATTTGATGGAATTACACTCTAGCCCCTTATTTAGCGCTATGAAGAATGGTAGCATTACCCTATTGAAATTAAGAGAATAACATCACAATGAGCGGCCCTAAATACCTCGGTTTTGATACCCTTTCGCTGCATGCCGGTGCAGCACCTGATCCGACAACCGGCGCGCGCGCCACCCCGATTTATCTGACTTCTTCGTTTGTTTTTAAAGACTCTGACCACGCAGCCTCTCTGTTCAATATGGAGCGGGCGGGCCATGTATATTCACGCATCTCTAATCCGACCAATGCCGTACTGGAAGAGCGCATCGCCGCGCTAGAAGGCGGTGTCGCGGGGATTGCCGTTGCCAGCGGTCAGGCTGCAATGCATTTGGGACTGGCAACAATCGCCGGGGCAGGCTCGCATGTGGTCGCCTCACGAGCATTGTATGGCGGTTCGCAAAACTTGCTGGCTTACACCATGAAACGCTTTGGCATTGAGACCACGTTTGTCGATCCACGTGATCTGAATGCCTGGAAAGCGGCAATCCGCCCGAATACCAAGGTACTGTTTGCCGAAACGCTGGGCAATCCGAGTCTGGATGTTTTGAATATTTCCGCAGTTGCTGAGATTGCTCATGATAATTATCTCCCGCTGATGCTGGACTCTACCTTCACCACGCCGTATCTGTTGCGCCCGTTTGATCATGGTGCCGATCTGGTGTTTCATTCCGCGACCAAGTTCCTGTGCGGGCACGGCACCGCGATCGGTGGCTTGCTGGTCGATGGCGGCACCTTTGACTGGCAAGAAGCGTATGAAAAAACCGGACGCTTCGGCGAACTGTGCGAACCCTATGACGGCTTCCATGGCATGGTGTTTTCAGAAGAATCGACGATTGCTCCGTTTTCGCTGCGCGCACGGCGTGAAGGTTTACGCGACTTTGGCGCCGTAATGAGTCCGCATAATGCCTTCGCGATTTTGCAAGGTATAGAAACACTAGGCCTGCGCATGGACCGGCATGTCGCAAATACACGTAAAGTCGTCGAATATCTGGTCGCTCATCCAGCGGTCGAATCGGTATCGTATCCCGAGCTGGAGTCACATCCGGATTACGAACTCGCCAAGACCTTATTGCCAAAAGGTTGCGGTGCCGTATTCTCGTTCAGCATCAAAGGCAATCGCGCTGCGGGCCAGCGCTTTGTTGAATCACTGACGCTGTTCTCGCATCTGGCGAATGTCGGCGATGCCAAATCGCTGGTGATTCACCCTGCCTCCACAACCCATTTTCGCGTTCCGGCAGAGCAATTGGCGGCATCCGGCATCACCGAGGGCACTATGCGTTTATCGATAGGACTGGAGAATGTCGACGACCTGATCGACGATCTGGCCCGTGGTCTCAAAGCTGCGCAGAAAGGAGCCTGAGATGCTGTTAAACGTTCATGGACATCCTGCGTATTGCTACACCGGCGGTAAAAACTTCAATCCTGCGTTGCTCACTGCCGTATTTATTCACGGTGCACAGAACGATCATTCGGTCTGGATATTGCAGACCCGCTATTTTGCCCATCATGGTTTTAATGTACTTGCCGTTGACTTGCCCGGACACGGCCGCAGCAAAGGTGATGCACTGAGCAGTATTGAACAGATGGCGGACTGGCTGATCGCCTTGCTGGATGCGGCAGGTGTACAGCAAGCCTGCCTGATCGGTCACAGCATGGGCTCACTGATCGCATTAGAAACCAGCGCACGTGCGCCAGCCCGTGTCAGCAAATTAGCGCTAGTCGGCACTGCTTATCCGATGAAAGTATCGGATACCTTACTCAACGCCGCGCGCGACGAAGAGCAAACTGCGATTGATATGGTCAACATCTGGTCGCACAGCACGATTGCGCACAAGCCGTCTTGCCCTGGACCCGGATTTTATGTCATGGGCGGCAGCCAGCGTCTGATGCAGCGCATTTCTAAAATCAATCCTGCCAAAGTGTTTTATACCGATTTTTCTGCATGTAATGCGTACACCAATGGTGAGCAGGCAGCGCAGGCAGCCACATGTCCGACGCTGTTTTTACTAGGCAAAAAAGACATGATGACGCCACCGAAAACGACCAGCACTTTGCGCACAGCCATTGCTCATAGCAAGACAACGCTGATCGATAATTGCGGACATTCACTGATGGCAGAGCAAAGCGATACCGTATTACAAGCGCTGTTTGACTTCGCAACATCCTGATTACTCGCTGGCGACTGATGAACCGCTCTCCCGCACGCGGGAGCGGACTTTGGTTGGAGTGAGTGAAGGACTGCGCGAATAGAATGCGTCAATTAATTTCTAAAAATTAGCGGAATCAAATTTTGTGTTTTGATTTTGGCTTGAGGTCGCTGCGTACCAATTATAAAAGCGTTCACCCTGCCCCCATTTGTGCGAAAAAGCATTCAAGGAAGTGTCAAAACAGAAGGGCGCAAACACGCTGATAGCAATGCGTTTTAAAAATAAGTTTTGAAGACAAACTTAAAAAATAATAGATCTGAATAAATAAATGGAAAACTGGTTACTCTTCACCGCAACTGAGGCGGCGCTTTCTCTGTCACCTGGCCCTGCTGTCATGATGGTCGTAGCCTGCGGTATCGCACGCGGCTGGCGCATGTCCTTATTTGTCACGCTCGGCATCCTGACTGGCAATGCACTATTTTTCCTCATTTCAGCGACCGGAATAGGCTCGGTTATTTTGGCGTCGCCCAAGCTGTTTATGGCGATTAAATATCTCGGAGCGGCATATCTGGTGTATCTCGGTTTATCTGCGATATTTGGCAAACCTTCGCCAATCACGCTGAGCAGCATGGATGGCACCTCACAAAGTGGCCAACGGATTTTTACAGGCGCCCTGATGCTACAGATGACGAATCCCAAGGCGATGCTCGGCTTTGTTGCGATCCTGCCGCAGTTCATTGATCCGCAGAAGCCGATCGCCTTGCAAATGATCGTACTCGCGGCCTGCTCGATGATTCCTGAATTTTTTATTTTGCTTGGCTATGGCATGCTGGCAAACAAAGCCAGCCATTGGGCCACGCAGCCTAAATACAGCGTCATTACTGAGCGCATTGCAGGCAGCTTTGTATTGATCGCTGGGGTATTAGTGGCGATAGTTTGATTCGGGCGCCGGTCAGAGTTGGATCACCATTTAAGCATGTATATCATTCACAGTAGGAGACAAGGATGAATATCAAACACACAAAGTACAATAGCTTTGCCGAGTTTTATCCGTTCTACCTGACCGAACATCGCCATCCTACATGTCGCCGGTTACACTTCATTGGCTCGACGCTGGTTCTGGTTTGTCTGGCGTCATTTTTTATTACGAGCGCTGGAATATGGCTGGTCACCGCACCGGTCTGCGGTTATGGTTTCGCCTGGATAGGTCATTTTGGTTTTGAAAAAAATAAGCCGGCTTCATTCAAACAACCGCTGTATTCACTCATGGGCGATTGGGTGATGTATTGGCAGTTACTGACAGGGAAGATTGGTTTTCAGGCGAACTGAGGCGATTAATCTGATTACAAAATAAACTTCCTCAGAGAGATCGGTGCAGTAATCATGTTGAGAGTAATTTGATCAATGTCATTTATTAGAAAGGAATCTCTATGCTATTAGGTCTGCGCACTGCTATTTATCCCGTTAGCGATCTTACTCAAGCTAAGCACTGGTATGAGCAAGTCTTGGGTGTCAAACCATATTTCGATGAAGTTTTTTATGTGGGATTTTCTGTCGGTGGTTTTGAGCTGGGCCTCATACCGGATGGTGTACCGGGAACCAGTGGCCCACAAGCCTTGTGGGGTGTCGCAGATGCAGTTGATGCGATGGCGCAGCTACTGAGTCATGGTGCAATTGTGCTCGACCAGGTCACCGATGTTGGCGGCGGGATTAAAGTCGGTGCCGTACAGGACCCGTTTGGCAACCGCCTTGGAATTATTGAAAATCCACATTTTATCGCCGCTAATGTCAGATAAGCTGAGCACAATCTGCATACCAGCCTGGCACGATCAAAAAAACTGATGCGTCATACTGATATGCGGAATGCCCGCTTCCTCAAATATCTCACCGTCGCGGCTATAGCCGTTGGCGCTGTAGAATGACTCCGCTGAAATTTGCGCATTTAGCTTGACGGCCTGATCGCCGCGCTGGCGTGCCTGCTGCATCAGGCTTTGCAAAATTGCTGCCCCGACGCCCAGACCACGTGCGGATTTGCGTACTGCCATACGACCGATATGGCCATCCGGCAGCAAGCGTCCTGTGCCTAGCGCTGCGCCAGCCGCATCATAGGCAACGGCGTGCAGGCATTGCGCATCCATGTCATCCCACTCCAACTCAGCAGGAATATTTTGCTCGATCACAAAGACGTCGTAGCGTATCGCTTGCGCGTCCTTTTGCAGATCGGCCCAGGAGCCAAGTGTGATCTTCAGGGTATTCGTGCCGACATTGTTGCTGTGTGCATCGGTGGTGCTCGTCGTAGTGCTTGTCATGATGGCGTTAAAGCGCAGGCTTATGGGTTTCGAGATCTGAAATTATCGCACGCCATTGAGCCGGAACGGCAACTCCTTTACGTACCTTGGTATCCGCATAGACATAGCACAATTCGCCCGAAATCAAATGGTCATCACCAATAAAAATCTCGACGATAAATCGCATCGAAGAGTTGCCAATTGCAGCACAACGTACGCCAATATCCAGCACATCATCAAACCGCGCTGGCGCCATGTATTCGATAGTCGCTTTGCGGGCAAATAATTCTCTCCCTTCGCTTGCCTGCAATAAGGCGTTCGGCAAACCAGTAGCGCGCCAGTATTCGGTGAACGCAACATCGAAATAGGTCAGGTAATGACCGTTAAAAACGATACCCTGCATATCAACCTCTGCCCAGCGCACCCGCAGAGAATGGAAGAAGGCAAAATTCTGTCGTGCCATATCAATTATCCAGGAAGCCGCGTATCAGTTGGTTGATGCGAGCAGGTTGTTCATGAATGATCCAGTGACTGCCTTCCGGGATACGGATCACTTGCAGATCGGGGATGAAATTTTCTAGGCCATCGAGCAAGGTTTTTGGCAGCGCTTTATCGTTCTCACCCCAGATCACCCGGACTGGCACCTTGACATGAAAATCCTCAGGCTTCAGTTGCAGCTTTAATGGTCCTTGATTGGTGTCTGTCGGTGGATGTAAAGGTGAAGCACGGTAATAATTAACGCCACCTCGCAAACCGCGTGACCAGCACTCATGGTATCTGGCCCGCGTTGCGGTGTCGAACCACGCAGCTGGTGGCTGCCCCATGCCATTAAAAAATCCTTCGATCAAAGCAAAATTATCTTTAGCCAGAGCAGTCTCGGAACCCTCGGCGCGCAGCCAATTCATGTATTCGCTCGCTGATTTTTGGGACGTATTGCTACTGAGTGCCTGCATAAACAAGTACGGATGCGGCGAGTTGATGATGATGAGTTTTTCCAGCATCTGCGGTAAGGCAATCGCAAAATTCCAGCAGATCGCACCACCCCAGTCATGCGCCACGATAGTCGCTTTTTCATAGCCTAAATGCTCTATCAATAGCCGCAGATCATCGACGATGTGTTTGGCCTTGTAGGCAGCCAGATCAGTCGGCATATCAGATAAATTAAAGCCGCGCAGGTCTGGTGCAACAGCAAAATAATCTCGCCCGAACTCCTCCAGCTGCGCCGCCCATTCATACCAAAACTCAGGAAAGCCATGAACAAATAACAGTAGCGGCTTACCCACATTGCCCGCACTTGCATAATGCAGACGTGTTCCGTTACTGAGCGCGGCAAATTGATTCGACTGAATAAGTGAATGCATAGGACTCTGCTTTATGACGTTGTTGTTGAACGATATTGTGGCGTTAATTCAGGCTACAGCGTGATGCGCTCCCTGTTTATTCAGACGGATTTTTCAAGTGCTCTGTCTTGTCTTGAGCGCACACCTGATCACATTTACTGAGGCCTAGCCACGCTTTTTCGGACAAACCTGAATTACCTTACCCTCCAAGGAAACCATATACTCCCTCACCAATTATTAAATAATGTGCCTTTACCGCATATTTTTATTGGCAGTGATAAAAATACTAGATAGGAGTATATAAATTTTCTAAGGATGGCAACGTATTATTCCGCTTTAAGTCGGGCACGCAGCATATCGCGGATATGAGGCGCAGCTTTATACGGGTCACCAGGATTACGTTGCGTGATGATGTCCTCCATGCGTTCTTGCACATTACCTAAAGCGGCGGGATGCGAGTAGATATAGAACTGTCCATCGCTGATCGCTTTAAATGTTTTTTCCGCGACTTCTGCTGCAGTGACTTTGCCTGATGACACAGCTTTATCGGACATCGCTTGTGATGCGCGCTGGCTGGCCGTTGGCGCGGAAGCCTGCACGTCATCAGGACGATTACGCTGCGATTGACTGATGCCTGTCGGTACAAAATACGGGCAAAGGACCGATGCACCAATCGGTGCCTCGACCAGACTCAGATCCTGAAACAAAGTTTCCGACAGCGAGACAACGGCGTGTTTAGAGACATTGTAGACGCCCATCGTTGGCGCATTTAATAAGCCTGCCATTGATGCGGTATTCACGATATGCCCTTCATAATCCGGATCCGTTTTGGCACATGCCAGCATCAGGGGTGTAAAGATGCGTACACCATGAATCACACCCCACAGATTAACGCCCAATACCCATTCCCAGTCAGCCTGAGTATTCTCCCAAATCAAACCGCCAGAGCCGACACCGGCATTATTGAAGACCAGATGCACGGCACCAAATTTTTCCATCGTTGCGTCGGCTAGTGCCTGTACCTCGGCGGCATGACGCACATCACAACGCTGAATTAAGACTTGGGCGCCAAGCGCTTCGACTTCTGCCTTCACTTTGTCGAGCGCGTCTTGCTGAACATCGGCGAGCACCAGTTTCATACCGAGTTTGGCACCGATCAAAGCGAATTCGCGACCAAAACCACTGCCACCACCGGTAATTACTGCAACTTTGTTTTGAAAATTTTTCATAGAGATCTCTCGTTGATCAATTACTTTATTGCGTGTTTTAAAAGAAATCGGCTTTTGCTTCTTTCTTTATTCGTGAATGCGTTGATTACCTTGATTGCTTACTCTGCACGCTTCATCTGAAAACCGACCCGTGGAAAATGCACAACCACGGTCCCAGCACGCTCATCAATGCGTCTGACCGCAAATTCATTGGCACTTGCGCACACTAGCTCACCGGCAACCGGATCCAGTGCGTAGTCCGTCGGCATGACGGTAACCATCTCACCCAAGGCAATTCCATGCGTATCCAGCAGTGAGGCGTCGGATAGCAATGGCGTTGCGCTATGAGCAAACTCGATTGCCTCTGTGCTGCGCATTTTTTCTGGATTCCCCTGACCAAATGCAGCGACTTTATCCATCCAGGCCAATGTCAGCGGGTAGGCATCCAAGATACCTGCAACTGCAGGAACCCGACGGATAAACCATAGCGCGTGATAAGTAGAAAAATCCGCGATGCTAGCATCAGCTCCGAGCAAGAATGCCGAACCCTGATTCAACATATCTTCGATACGACGCAGGTATTCCAGCAATTGCCCTGTCGCTTCTGGCAAGGACATGCGGGGTGCACCGGCACGCATTGCTGCACGATCGGCACCGAAAGCTTTCATTTGCTCGGGAGTGATGTCACCGAGAATGCCAGACATCGCAGCGGGCTGAAATGTGTACGCGATCGCCGTCCAGAATAAGCTTGTATCAGCCCATTGCGCCACTGTTCTTGACAGTCCGGCGATCGCTGGCGGATACAAGCTCGGTGCCGGAGCGATACGCTCTAGTACATCGGCAATCAAAGCAGTATCGCAATAAATATCCGCACCGATCTGCATGACAGGGGTACGGCGATATCCGCCAGTCAGTGTCGTGACATCGGGCTTTGGCATGATTGACGGAATCATGACGGATTTCCATGCCAGGTTCTTGAAGCCAAAAATCAGGCGGATTTTTTCCGAAAATGGAGAAACCGGATAGTGGTGAAAAATAATTTCTGACATGTGTAGTCCTTACGTCGATGCCGCACCTTTTTACCCCCTCCTTTATTAATCTAGCATTCGCAGTATTAGTAAAGGAAAGGAATTTGATTAAAGACTTGTGCTAATTGAGCTTGACCAATTGCTTACCGAAGTTTTTCCCTTTTAACAAACCAAGGAATGCATCCGGTGCCGCCGCCAGATTGGGAGCAACCGATTCGCGGAATTTCAATTTACCAGTGGCGACCAGCGTGCCTAATTCCTTGAGTCCTTGTGGCCATAAATCCATATGTTCGGATACGATGAAACCACGCATGGTCAAGCGCATCGTCAATAACATACGGGTATTTTTGATTGGCAAAGGTTCACCGTCATAGCCTGCAATCATGCCGCACAAAGCGATGCGACCAAAGGCATTCATACGTGCCAGGCAAGCGTCGAAAATTTCGCCGCCAACGTTTTCAAATACAGCGTCAATACCGTTCGGTGTCGCGGCAGCCAGATCAGCTTGCAGATTACCGGCTTTGTAATCGATGCAGGCATCAAAACCAAGCTCATTGACAACATACGCACACTTCTCGGCGCCACCAGCGATACCGACTGCGCGGCAACCGCGTAATTTAGCCAGCTGACCGACGACACTGCCCACCGCACCACTGGCGGCAGAGACAACAATGGTGTCGCCTTCTTTGGCTTGCATGATTTGCGTTAAGCCGTACCAGGCTGTCATACCAGGCATACCGACTGATCCGAGATAAGCGGACAAAGGGATGTGTGTCGTATCGACTTTGCGCAATAAGACACCGTCGGACACACCCATTTCTGACCAACCTAGCATACCAACGACTTGATCGCCAACCGCAAATTTAGGATTATTCGTCGCCACAATTTCACCGACCGTACCACCGATCATGGTCTCGCCAATTACCTGTGGTGCGGCATAACTTTTTGTATCTTCCATACGCATGCGCATGTAAGGATCGAGCGACAAAAAATGATTGCGCACTAATACTTCGCCATCTTTAATGTCAGGAACGGGTACCGACTCTAGTCGAAAATTATCGACCTTGACTTCACCATCAGGACGGGACGCCAGAACGATGCGCTGAAAATTACCAGTGATTACCTTACTCATATTGATCTCATTTCATCAAGTGGTTAGCCAATGCCTGAAACGCACGATAGGTGATGGGATCACTCGCGCCGTTAGCCGCAATGGGGTGGGAAGAAAATTTAACGATGACCATTTCGGCCACCGGGTCGATGTAAATACGCTGACCATGAATACCGCGCGCTTCAAATGTGTTGTGATTGTTATGGCCTATCCACCACATATTACGGTAGGAATAACCGGGTATGGTGGCGTAACCAGCCTTGGCAAATTTAGTCTTGTCACCACCCTTACGAATATCGTCGATAGCTGCTTTTGGCAGAATCTGCTGTCCGTTGAATTTGCCGTCAAGACGCATCATTTCTCCAAAACGTGCCATGTCGCGCAAAGTGAGATTCAGTCCGCCGCCACCCTGCTCTGTGCCTATGCTATCAACAGCAAAATAGGCGTCGTTATCGACACCGAGTTTTTGCCAGATACGTTCAGACAACAAATCTGACAGGGACTTGCCGCTGGCGCGCTTAATGATCCAGGCGAGCACTTCGGCATTGACGGTTTTATACGCGAAAGCCTCATCATGGTTACCTTCTTTTTTTAATTTCATCAAAAAGTCGTAAAACGTTTTTGGGCCATCATATGTTGGTGCAGTCGGGAGCAAACCGCCGGAGCGGGCATAGTCCCAGATTTCTGCTTTCGGGTCGGCATAATTTTCTGAATACTGAACACCGATTGTCATGTCCATGACCTGACGAACGGTCGCATCACCATACGCAGTTCCCTTCAACTCAGGCAGATAGGTAGTCACTTGAGCAGAGGGATCAAGCGTGCCTTCAACTGCCATTGTCGCGGCCAGTGTACCGACAAAAGATTTGGTCACCGACATCGCAATATGCGGCAATTGGGGTTTACTAATACCGAAGTATTTTTCGTACACGACTTTACCTTTGTGCATTACCAATACACTATCGGTATAAGTCAGATTCAGCATATCTGCCCAGGTCGCCGCCACACCTTTATCATCAGTAAAACTGATGCCATCCAGATTGGCAGGCGCCTGCGGCAACACTGAGGCTGGCAAATGACCATGCCAGACATTCGATGTCGGACCTAGCTCTCGTCCATGCGAAAATGACCAGCGAGTACGTGGAAATTGATAGTTGCTGCCATTACTGAATTTAATGACTTTGTCTGGGGCAGGAGGAAAACCTTGCATCCATCCCAGCGATTTTGGATCGGTGCTTGCCGGATCCGGCAAGGCAGTTTGTGCAGTCGCGCTACCGAATGTGGCGGCCATCAATCCCCCTAGGATGATCTTCAAGCTCATATTAAAACGTGATGAGAAATACCTTGGATGATTCTGTTCGGGCATGTTGTCTCCTCTTTCCATTCATGTGGATTTATCAGGACTTGCTTCTACTTTGTAATCAACTACTCGTCGTGCACTTACACTAATCACTACCGTAAAGTTTTTTCATGTTCTCGCCCGACTTCAGGCGACGCAGATATTTAAACGTACCCATGGATTTGGCGATGAGTTTGTCTCCGTTCCATATTTCCCCTTCGCAAAAACACATGGTAGTGGAGCGATGAAAGGCAAAGCCGCGCGCTTCGATACGACCACCGGGGACGCCGCCTGGCTGTAGAAAAGTCGTTTTCATTTCGACCGTGACAACGCCCTTTAGATCATCGCTCAATGAACGCCCCGCCATCGCCATGACGACGTCAAGCATGGTCATCATGACCCCGCCATGCGTGATTTGCCAGCTATTCATGTGACGCTCTGACAGGTCGAGCGCGATCTTGGCACGACCATTTGCCATTTCTAAAAACTCGACACCCATATCGTGTAAAAACGGATTGAGTGCCGGGCTAGGCTGCGCGATTGGTAAGCTCATAAAGTATCCGTAGTCTGTGCTGCAATGAGAATGCGTGTATTACTGGTTTAGCTCAGTGTGCTTACAGTGAGAGCCGAGAGTGCTAATCGCGCCCCGTCTGCGCATACACGCAGCTAACCCAGTCAGGCATGCTTGGTTGTTACACAGCGCATTACACGGCGGAGACACCGCCATCGACCGCGAGAGTCTGGCCAGTAATATGTTTGCCGGCGTCGGAGGCGAACAGCAGGGCAACACCTTTCAGATCCTCATCATCGCCGATACGTTGTAGCGGCGCTTCTTTGGCGAGTTTTTCTTCACCCAGATGTTCGAGTATGCCCTTGGTCATTTTGGACGGGAAGAACCCTGGTGCTATCGCATTGACCGTAATGCCATATACCCCCCACTCACCTGCCAGAGCACGAGTGAAATTGATGACAGCGGCTTTAGACGTATTGTAGGCAATGGTTTGCATGGTGCCAGGAGCATTGCCCGAGAGACCCGCAATGGATGCGATGTTGATGATGCGGCCGTGTTTACGCGGAATCATCGAACGCTTACCCACTTCTTGCGACAACAAAAAGATGCTACGGATATTTAGGTTCATGACCTTGTCCCAGGCCTCAGCCGGGTGATCTTCCGCAGGCGAACCCCAAGTTGCGCCCGCATTGTTGATCAGGATATCGATGTGACCCAGGCGCGCCAATGCTTCATCGACCAACGGTTTGACACTGCCGTCCCTACCCAGATCGGCGGCAATGGCAGTAGCATCAATTCCACGGGCCTTAAGATGAGCAACCGCCTCGTCGAGGTCGGACTGCTTGCGCGAGGACACAATGACTTTAGCACCTTGTTCACCAAGGGCCTCAGCCATTTGCAGGCCAAGACCACGGGAGCCGCCAGTGATCAGTGCGGTCTTGCCTTTAAGATCGAATAATTGTTGTGTCGTGCGTGCAGCTGTACTCATATTTGTCTCCGATTATTTTTTATAAAGTGTGTGATGTACAAAAAATGCAACTCAATAGATCGCTCAATATCAGAACCAATCGTCCTGCATATCCAGGGTGGTCGTATCCAGACTCGCCAGTAAATCTAGCTGCTGATGTACCTTCGGCAGTTCCCATTGAAAGAAATACTTGCACGCCTGTAGTTTGCCAGCATAAAAATTCGCGTCATGATGGGCCTCTTTGCCGGTGGATAATAAGGCTTGCTCCAGCCAGATCCAGGCAACAACGCTATGACCAAAAGCTTCTAGATAAAGAGACGCGTTTGCCAGTGTTTTGTTAAGGTCGCCGGCGCCATACAATTGTTGCGTCACCATCGCAATCCGGCGCAAAGCCAGCGATAAGGCCTGCGCATAATCAGACAAAGCCGGTTGTCCGGCAGCACGGCTGATTGTGACTTGTATTTCAGCACCTAAAGCCTTAAACGCGGCACCATCCTGCATAATAACTTTACGTCCCAGCAGATCAAGCCCCTGAATACCATGTGTCCCCTCGTGAATCGGATTCAGGCGATTGTCACGATAGAATTGCTCAACATTATATTCACGGGTATAGCCATAGCCACCATGGATCTGGATCGCCAGGCTATTCGCTTCGAGGCACCATTGAGATGGCCAGGATTTAGCAATCGGGGTAAGTATGTCGAGCAGTAATAAGGCATGCGCTCTTGCTTCCGGGGCCGGGGCGCTACGCTCTTCGTCGACCAGTCGCGCGCAATATAAATTCAGTGCCAGACCACCTTCGACATAAGCTTTTTGCGCAAGCAGCATGCGTTTAACGTCGGTGTGCTGAATAATTGGTAATTGCGCTGTCGCTGGATCTTTGGCTTGCGGATTACGGCCTTGCGGGCGATTTCGGGCGTAGTCCAGTGAATGCAAATAACCGGTGTAGCCGAGCATGACGGCGCCCAGACCAACACCAATACGTGCCTCATTCATCATGTGGAACATACTCGTCAGTCCTTTGTGCAAAGTACCGACCAGATAGCCGATTGCCCCAGCTTTGCCTTGCGGTTTGAACTTGCCCTCGCCGAAATTCAGCAGGCAATTAGTCGTGCCGCGATAGCCCATTTTATGGTTGAGCCCCGCCAGCACAACATCATTACGTTCGCCGAGAGAACCATCTTTGTTCACCAGTTTTTTCGGTACGATGAACAATGAAATACCTTTGACACCCGGAATCAGTTTACCATTTTCATCCGGGACTTTTGCGAGCACCAGATGCACGATGTTCTCTGACAATTCGTGTTCGCCGGCGGAGATCCACATCTTATTACCGGTCAGCCTGTAGCTACCATCTTCTTGAGGCTCGGCGCGTGTCACGATATCAGACAGGCTAGAACCCGCTTGCGGCTCAGACAGGCACATGGTGCCAAAGTAGCGCCCTTCCAGCATTGGCTTGGCGAAGAGTTCTATCTGTTCCGGCGTGCCACATTTCATCAGTGTATTGGCATTGCCGATCGTCAGAAACGGGTAAGAAGAGGTACCGACGTTTGCGCCTTTAAAATACGCAAATCCCGCTTTTTCGACTACGCATGGCAACTGCATACCGCCCAGCTCAAAGTCCTGCCCGGCAGCCATCAAGCCGGCATCACAAAAGGCATTTAATGCCGTCTTTACTTCAGGAATAATATGCACGACCTCGCCATCAAAATGCGGCTCGTTCTGGTCATTTTTTTTGTTATGCGGTGCAAATAATTCAGTGGCGATCTGTTCGCAGGTATCAAGCGCAGCGTTGAAAGTTTCACGATTGTGATCAGCAAAACGTTCACGCTGATTTAAAGATTCGACATTCAGCCATTCATACAGCAAAAAATCGAGGTCACGACGGGGGATGATTTTTGATTGCATAGCGGGTCAGATGTTGGGCGTTGGCAGGACGATAAATCGTTCTTGCCTTTAAAAAAAGCAAGACAGGCGTTTCCCGTCTTGCTCGTCTTTATTTCTATCTCATGGTGTCGCAGTGAAGTTAATCACTAAAGCTAATCAGTCGCTTAACGATTACACCACTTCAAACAAGCCAGCCGCACCTTGACCGCCGCCGATACACATAGTGACGACTACAAATTTTGCACCGCGACGTTTACCTTCAATTAAGGCATGACCAGTCAGACGCGCGCCTGATACGCCATAAGGATGGCCCACTGCAATCGCACCGCCATTGACATTTAACTTATCCATCGGGATGCCAAGCTTGTCTGCGCAATATAGTACCTGTACAGCAAACGCTTCATTCAATTCCCACAGGCCGATATCTTCTACCTTAAGACCGGCTTTTTTCAGTAATTTTGGAATCGCATAGACTGGACCGATGCCCATTTCATCTGGCTCACAACCGGCAATCGCAAAGCCACGGAAAATACCGAGTGGTTGCAAACCTTTCGCTTCAGCGACTTTACTATTCATTAAAATTGCAACAGATGCACCGTCAGAGAATTGACTTGCGTTACCAGCAGAGATTACGCCACCAGGTACAGCGGAGCGGATTTTCGATACGGCTTCTAATGTTGTGTCCGGACGAATGCCTTCATCTGCGGAAATAGTAACTTCTTTACTGATCAGCATGCCTGTCGCCTTATCGGCAACACCCATGATTGTCGTCATCGGGACGATTTCAGCATTAAACAAACCTGCTGCCTGGGCGGCAGCGGCGCGCAACTGGCTTTGCACACCATATTCGTCCTGGCGATCGCGAGCGATGTTATAACGCTTGGCGACAGTTTCGGCAGTTTGTAGCATAGGCCAGTACACTTCTGGCTTATGTTGCTTTAACCATGGATCAATGATCATGTGCGTATTTGCTTCATTCTGTACGCAAGAGATGGACTCAACACCACCAGCGGCGTAGATATCGCCTTCGCCAGCAATAATACGTTGTGCTGCCAGAGCAATAGTTTGCAAGCCGGAAGAACAGAAACGATTCACCGTCATCCCAGCCGTTGTCACCGGACATCCGCCACGTAAGGCGATCTGGCGTGCAATATTGCTACCCGTAGCACCTTCAGGCGTTGCGCACCCCATGATCACATCTTCTACTTCTGCCGCATCAATCTTCGCGCGCTCTATCGCTGCGCTCAATACATGACCTCCCATGGTGGCGCCATGGGTCATATTGAATGCGCCTTTCCAGGATTTTGCGAGGCCGGTACGTGCGGTGGATACGATGACAGCATCAGACATGTGAGTCTCCTAATAGATTTAGTTTAATAATTTTGAATGAAGTGACGATTACAACGAGCTTGGCAATACTGAAGCAACGGCGTTTTTAGGCAAGTAAAAAAGACGGCTGACCACGCTTTTAAAATAGCTGAATATGAGAATAGCATATTTTTAGTACGACCGTTCGCAAAAAAATAAAGTAATTTTTATGATGTTTTTGGGCAAATAAACCGCAAACAACAGCAAACGTAAGTTTCTGTAAGTTTCAAGAAAGCATGCCGTAAGTTTCAGCTTGCACACTCAACTTGCGCAAAAACTAAGTCTGGCTATTTCGGACTCAAGTTTGCCTACAACTTTAAAACATAATAGGAGACAAGCATGGCGACAGCACAAGCAGCGTCAGGCGGTATGACGGCTGAAGAGCGCAAAGTTATTTTCGCATCTTCACTGGGTACTGTATTTGAATGGTACGACTTTTATCTGTATGGCTCACTCGCAGCCATCATTGCAAAACAGTTTTTCGCAGGTACCGATCCAAATACGGCATTTATTTTTGCTTTATTGGCTTTTGCAGCGGGCTTTATTGTTCGTCCTTTTGGCGCATTGGTGTTTGGGCGTCTGGGTGACATGATTGGCCGTAAATATACCTTCCTAGTCACGATCCTGATCATGGGTGGTTCGACTTTCTGTGTCGGCTTATTACCAAACTATGCCTCCATTGGTATTGCCGCACCGATTATTCTTGTGTCATTACGTATATTGCAGGGTCTGGCACTCGGCGGTGAATATGGTGGTGCTGCAACTTATGTTGCTGAGCACGCGCCTCACGGCAAACGCGGTGCGTTCACTGCATGGATTCAGACAACGGCGACATTGGGTTTATTCCTGTCACTGATGGTGATTCTGGGTACACGTACAGCAATTGGCGAAGAGGAATTTTCGGCTTGGGGCTGGCGCGTTCCTTTCCTGGTATCCGTATTCCTGCTGGCAATTTCAGTATGGATACGCTTGTCCATGAATGAATCCCCAGCTTTTGCAAAAATGAAAGCAGAAGGCAAAACATCTAAAGCACCTTTGACAGAATCTTTCGGTCAATGGAAAAACCTGAAAATCGTTATTCTGGCTCTGGTCGGTTTAACAGCAGGTCAGGCAGTTGTCTGGTACACAGGTCAGTTCTATGCGCTGTTCTTCCTGCAACAAACATTGAAAGTAGATGGCGCTACTGCCAATATTCTTATCGCTGCTTCTCTTGTTATTGGCACGCCATTCTTCCTTGTCTTTGGCTCTTTGTCTGACAAAATTGGTCGTAAGCCTATCATCTTGGCAGGTTGCCTGATCGCTGCATTGACTTACTTTCCGATATTTAGTGCATTGACGCACTATGCAAATCCAGCGCTGGAAAATGCGCTGAAAAACGCACCGGTGGTAGTCACAGCAGATCCTGCCGATTGCCAGTTCCAGTTCAACCCGACTGGTACGAAGAAATTTACTTCTTCCTGCGATATCGTCAAAGCGAAACTGGCATCGGCTTCTGTCAACTACTCGAATGAAATCGCCGCTCCTGGCACGGCAGCCTCTGTCAAGGTCGGAGATAAGGTGATTCAGTCGTATAGCTCTACAGGCTTGCCAAAAGAAGAAGCCGCAGCAAAAGATAAAGCATTCTCTAAAGAATTTGCTGATGCGATTAAAGCTGCTGGCTACCCTGCTAAAGCCGATCCGACGCAAATCGACAAACCTATGGTCTTGTTACTGCTGACGATTTTGGTTTTGTATGTAACCATGGTGTACGGTCCTATTGCTGCAATGCTGGTAGAAATGTTCCCAACACGCATTCGCTACACATCAATGTCTCTGCCATATCACATCGGCAACGGCTGGTTTGGTGGTTTGTTACCGACAACGGCATTTGCACTGGTTGCGTTCAAAGGTGATATTTACTACGGTCTGTGGTATCCAATCATCATCGCTCTGGCAACTTTTGTGATCGGCACCTTGTTCATTAAAGAAACCAAAGACAACGATATTTATGCGGCAGATTAAGCGCTGCAAACTGTAAAGCAAAAAGCCGTCAAATTTGACGGCTTTTTTTATAGTTATTCGTTGAACCCGAAGCTCTTTTAAAACTGATAATCCATGACCAGTTCAACTACTCCCCGCTCCGAAATCAATGTAGTCTGACTACCGACAACGAGCGATACCTTATCTTTGATATGCCCAAAAGGCAGTCCGGTAATGATAGGAACAGAAATAACAGACCGTAGATAGCGGATCATTTCATCAAAATTATAGCCATTGTCATGCGGCGCTAATTTATACGCAGAGAAGTTTCCAAAAATGATCGCTTTTTGCCTCGCCAAAACTCCGGCAAAATGTAGTTGTAACATCATGCGCTCTACGCGGTACGGATGCTCAGCAATATCCTCTACAAACAAAATACCTTGTTCAATTTGCGGGAAATAAGGAGTTCCCGTCAGATGCGTCAGCATAGCAAGATTGCCCCCCCAAAGTACTCCGCTGACGAGGATATCATCGGCATCTGCAGAATCAAATCTCACCGTATGTCGCTGCTGCCGGACACAATCGAAAAAACTTGTTAAGGTGAACTCACTCAGGTCTTCTCTGGTGAAGTCATCACAAAGCATGGGGCCTGCAACACTCGACTTATTCTCATAAGCTAGCAAGGCCATTTGCAAGGCTGTAAAGTCACTGTGACCCACAAAACATTTGCCACTGTTCGCTAATTTTTTGTAATTTAAAAGTGGCAATAAACGCGAAAGTCCATAACTGCCACGCAATGCCATCACGATGTCGACGTCTGGATGATCTGCTGCCGCATGAATCTGAGCAACCCGTCCGGCATCTGCCGCGGCGAAGCGCTGAAATTTTTGATCTGGCTGATAAAAATTATATACACGCAACCCTGATTTTTTCAGAGCCTGTACTCCTCGCTCTACGGCTACATCATCAATCGCACCGCCGCTGACACCGACAATCGCAATGCCTGGCTCGCGTCTTGATGAATCTGGGATAGGAAAATCAATCGTCATGAATAATCCTGAATGAAATGATTAGCGATGATGCCATCCGCTTACCCTACCTAAGCAGAATAACTCTTCTAAGATTGAGACAGCTATCGATTGATCGCCATGGGCTTTTTTTGCGCCGCTCGTCTACTGGCAAAAAAGTCTTTTAATAAAGTGCTGCACTCCTCTGACATCACGCCACCGATTACCGCAGTATGATGATTGAGTTTGCTTTGCTCAAACAAATTCAGGACAGAGCCACAGACACCTGTTTTCGGGTCACTGGCACCATATACGACTTTAGCCAGGCGCGCATGCATCATTGCTCCGGCACACATCATGCATGGTTCCAGGGTCACATATAACTCGCAACCGGGAAGCCGGTAATTTCCTAGAATTTCGGCACCAGCCCGCAACGCCATAATCTCTGCATGAGCGGTTGGATCATGTTTATCTATCGGCTGATTATAACCATAAGCAATAACTTCGCCGTCCTTGACCAGAACAGCTCCAACCGGCACCTCGCCCAGATCCCAGGCAAGCTGTGCTTGCTGGAGAGCGATTTGCATGAAATCAACATCGGTTTTCATTAATTAGTCTTGGGAGTAGACGAGGTCAGAACTCATTCTTTGCGCAACTAAAAAATTAGCCGTCAATCTCTGCCCAGCAATTAGGTGTCTCATACAAAGTCACCTTGGTCAGCGATAACGCCCGACCATAGCGGTCATGGTAAACATCTTTCAGCATATCAAACGCAATCTTGGCTAGGTTCTCGACTGTCGGTACACGATCAATCACAACCGTCTTGTGGTTTGGCATACTTTCCAAAAAATTTCTGACGGCGGTATCTTTTTCGTAAACGATAAAAGCATGATCCCACAGATCGACCAGATACTGATTTGCCAAGGCTTTGATGTCACCGAAATCCATGATCATTCCATTATCGGACTCGCCATCTTTTTCTACCACATCACCAGTCAAGGTAATCAGCAAGGTATAGCGATGCCCATGCAAATTACGGCATTGACTGTTGTGATCTGGAATACGATGACCAGTATCGAATTCCACTTTTCTTGTGATGGTAAGCATGTAAAACCTAAACGAAAATGACGAAAATTACGGTATTTGAAGAAGCTTATGGGTTTGCAGGCTCAGCTTCCAGTGCGGATGCTGCTTGCAAAAATCTACGGCGATTTGCAGGTTCTTTGCTTGTTGCGGACCATCCATCGCTTGCACAAAATAGTGCTGAAAATCCAGCGCAGCATAGGCTTGCATATTTTGACCTAGTTGTGGAATCACGACTTTGAGTTCATTGCCCTTGCGAACAACAAGCTCAGAACCCATTTTAGGGCTGACGCAGATCCAGTCAACGCCGTCAGGCACGGGCAAGGTACCATTGGTTTCAATCGCAATTTCAAAACCCGCTGCATGCATAGCAACAATCAGCTCAGCATCCAATTGCAGTAAAGGTTCACCGCCAGTGAACACAACATATTTACTTGCTGCATAATCTTGCGGCCACAAGCGGTTGATTGTCTCCGCTAACTCAGTAGCCTGCCTGAACTTGCCGCCACGTTCGCCGTCAGTGCCAACAAAATCGGTATCGCAAAACTGACAAATCGCAGTAGCACGATCCTCTTCCCTGCCCGTCCATAAATTACAGCCGGCAAAGCGACAAAATACTGCAGGGCGACCAGCATGATTGCCTTCGCCCTGCAGGGTATAGAAAATTTCTTTAACGCTGTATGTCACAAAATTACTCGTTCATTCTTAATGATTTATTCCCACTCGATGGTGGCTGGCGGTTTACCGGAGATATCATAGACCACACGGTTAATGCCACGCACTTCATTAATAATGCGGTTAGATACCTTACCCAGCAATTCGTGCGGTAAATGCGCCCAGTGCGCCGTCATGAAATCTTGTGTCTGGACAGCACGCAGCGCGACCACATATTCATAAGTGCGACCATCACCCATGACGCCGACCGACTTGACCGGTAAAAATACAGCGAAGGCCTGACTGGTTGCATCGTACCAAGACATTGCTTTGTCACCCGTCAATCCGGCAACTTGTGAATTGCGTAGCTCTTCGATAAAAATCGCATCAGCCCGACGCAGCAAATCTGCAAATTCTTTCTTAACTTCACCCAAAATCCTGACACCCAGACCAGGACCAGGGAATGGATGGCGATACACCATACTATGCGGCAAACCTAGCGCGACACCTAATTTACGAACTTCATCCTTAAACAGCTCACGCAGAGGTTCAAGCAATTTTAAATTTAATGTATCTGGCAAACCACCGACGTTGTGATGGCTCTTAATCGTATGCGATCCTTTTTTACCTTTGCCAGCACTTTCAATAACGTCTGGGTATATCGTGCCCTGTGCCAGCCATTTGGCATTTTTTAGCTTGGCAGATTCGACCTGAAAGACCTCAACAAACTCACGTCCGATAATTTTACGTTTAGCTTCCGGGTCAGTTACACCGGTGAGGTGTCCCATGAACTGGGCAGTTGCATCGACATGAATGACTTTAACACCGAGGTTATTGGCGAACATTTCCATCACCATTTTGCCTTCATCAAGACGCAGCAGGCCATGATCGACGAAGACACACGTCAATTGATCGCCGATGGCACGATGAATCAGCGCAGCAGCAACACTACTGTCAACACCGCCAGACAAACCCAGAATTACCTCATCTGTACCAACTTGTTGACGAACCGATTCAACTGCTTCCGAGATGTAATCCGGCATATTCCAGTCGGATTTGCAACCGCAAATTTCATGAACAAAGCGAGAAATAATAGCCTCACCTTGCAGGGTATGCGTAACTTCTGGATGGAACTGCACTGCATAATAGCGACGTTCTTCATCAGCCATTGCCGCGATCGGGCAATTATCCGTTGATGCCATTAATTTAAAGCCCGCCGGCATTTCATTTACTTTATCGCCATGGCTCATCCATACCTTGAGCATGCCATGACCTTCCGGTGTGACGAAATCATTGATGCCATTCAGTAATGCGGTATGGCTGCGGGCACGGACTTCGGCATAGCCAAACTCACGTACCAGACCATTTTCTACCTTGCCACCTAACTGCTCAGCCATCGTCTGCATACCGTAACAGATCCCAAAAACAGGAACACCAACATCAAACACGGCCATTGGTGCGCGTGGCGTATCCCCTTCAGTCACACTATTCGGGCCACCTGACAAAATAATCCCGGCTGCACCGTAGTTTCGAATAAATTCGTCACTGACATCGTAAGGATGAACTTCAGAAAAAACGCCAGAGTCACGCACACGACGTGCAATCAATTGCGTCACCTGGGAACCGAAATCAAGAATGAGAATTTTTGAGTGCATGAGAGTAAATTTTTCAGTCAAATAATAATGTCGGGCTGGGCAAAACTTGCTTGCGCGACGTGATTGTTACCAGCGGTTTTCGCTGACAGTAGTGCTTTCTCAGCAAGACTGATTAATATTTCTGGCTCTGCGTTGGGATACATATCCGTTGATACGATTCCCGCACTGATTGTGAGTTGAACCAGCTCGCCCTCAATCTGATCAGGATGCGACATCACACCAATACGTATGCGCTCTGCGACAGCGGTGGCAACCAACAAGGATGCTCCAGGCAAAACGATCAGAAAAATGTCATTACCAAAACGCCCTAAAGCGTCAAATGGCCTGACGCAGGAACGAATGCGACTGACTACCCTGACCATCGCTATATCACTAAAGGCAATGCCATGCAGATCGCGAATCTGTGCAATCTGATCCAGTGTGGCAAAAATCAGTGCGAGCGGTTTTTCTGACTTGCTACATCGATCCATTTCGATTTGAAGAGAACGGCTGATTGCGGCTTTATTCCAAGTACCTAATATCGGATCAATCAGAGACTCACGCTTGAGGCTACGATGTTGCCTGATTAATTCCTGATGCGCCTGATACAAAATACCTGAGGCAATTTCACGCTCAATCAATACCGCCAGATCCGCTAACAACAAGCGGGATTCATCTTCGAACGGATGCGCGTCGTAATCGAGTAGCGCAATATTTCCAACTACGTCTCCGGCCTGATCAGTGATGGGATAGGCCACATAAAATCGGATATAAGGTGCGCCAGTGACTAAAGGATGCGTTGCAATTTCGTGGTGTTTTGTCGTATCGTCAACGACAAAGAGGTCTTCTGCCAATACTAGACTAGAACAAAACATTGCCTCTATTGCTGCCATAGAGCGCTCACCAGGCTCAAATCTGGTCGCCAAGTCACCCAAATAAATCAGGCAGTTTGAAACACCAAACAATTTGCTGGCCAACCGCTCAAACCGGGCAATCTTTACCTGATTAGTCTCAGCACGCAAATCGCCGGTGTTGCCACCCAATGGAATAAAGGTTGCAGGATTAGAACGATCTAGCTGACTTGCCATACCGCACTCCTTGCAATGACCTGAAACACGCTATTAAGAACCTTATTAAGCACCCTTGTCACGCCAATCAGTCCGCGCGGTAGTTAGGTGCTTCCTTCGTGATCTGGACATCATGTACATGCGACTCCCTCATGCCGGCTGAAGTAATTTCAACAAATTCAGCTTTGGTATGCAGATCATCAATTGATGCGCAACCACAATACCCCATAGAGGAGCGCACACCACCGACCAGTTGATACAGAATTGCCAGAACGCTACCTTTATAAGCAACGCGTCCTTCAATACCCTCTGGTACCAACTTATCTGCATTATTAGAAGCATCCTGGAAATAACGGTCGGCAGATCCATCAGCCATTGCCCCTAGACTTCCCATACCGCGATACGACTTGTAGCTACGACCCTGGAATAAAATAACTTCGCCAGGCGCTTCTTCTGTACCTGCAAACATACTTCCCATCATGACTGTCGATGCACCGGCAGCCAAAGCTTTAGATACATCGCCAGAGAAACGTACGCCACCATCAGCGATACAAGGCACGCCCGTACCTTTTAAGGCATTGGCGACATTGGCAATAGCTGTGATCTGCGGAACGCCTACACCGGCAACAATACGGGTTGTACATATGGAACCGGGACCAATGCCTACTTTGACTGCATCAGCACCGTGTTCAACCAAGGCCAAGGCTGCAGCAGCGGTAGCGATATTGCCGCCAATAACTTCGATATGCGGGTACTTTGTTTTTACCCAGCGAACGCGATCTAATACGCCCTTTGAATGGCCGTGCGCAGTATCCACTACGATCACATCAACCCCAGCTTTGGCCAGTAAATCAATTCTTTCATCATTATCAGGACCAACGCCAACGGCAGCACCTACACGCAATTTACCTTGTTCGTCTTTAGACGCAAACGGATGTTCTGTCGATTTCTGAATATCTTTTACGGTAATCAAGCCGCGCAATTCAAACGCATCATCAACGACCAGCACACGCTCAAGACGGTGCTTGTTCATGAGGCGTTTAGCCTCAGCCAGATCGGCACCTTCTTTGACGAATACGAGTTTTTCGCGCGGCGTCATTTTGGCGCGAGCCTCAGCATCAAGCTCTTCTTCAAACCGCAAATCACGGTTGGTAATAATCCCCACAACTGACTTACCCTCTACGACAGGAAAGCCGCTAATGCCATGCTGCTGAGACAAGGCGATGACATCACGTATTTTCATATCCGGTGGAATCGTGATCGGATCGCGCAATACACCGGACTCAAACCGTTTAACCTTAGCTACTTCTCTCGCCTGCTCTTTTGCAGTGAGATTTTTATGAATGATACCAATACCGCCTTCCTGAGCCATGGCAATTGCCAATCTGGCTTCAGTCACTGTATCCATGGCAGCCGACACCAAAGGAATGTTCAGTTTGATATTGCGAGTCAAATTGGTCGCAAGAGAGGTATCTTTAGGGAGGATGTTCGAGTATGCCGGAACGAGCAGCACGTCATCAAAAGTGAGTGCTTTTTGGAGTAAACGCATAGTATTTCCTATAGGCGCAAAACCGAATTATACAGAAAACTTGCCGAGACGTCTCCTGCCGTGTAAAACTCTGGAAAATCGTAATTAGATTTAGTGTTGATTTTCTTTGAAAGCTAAGTATGCCTAAATATCAAACATCATTTTTCCTCGGTGCGGTTATGGCGCTGATAATAGCGACACCGGCACATGCCCAGTACGTATGGCTGGATGACAAAGGGAATAAGCAATTCTCCGATATGCCGCCACCTTTAAGTATTCCCAAAAACAGAATTATCAAATCCCCAAATAAGACAGCGGAAACCAATGCTCCGGTCACAGAAAAATCTTCAGCATCAGGCTCTGCCAGTACAGAGCAAAACAAGCTGGAAAAACCCGTTACAACAGCCAGTAAGAATGAAGACTTCATGAAGCGCCGGGCGGAGCAAGCAGAAAAAGACAAAAAATCTGCGGAAGAAGCGCAAAATAACGCGGACAAAGCCAAGAACTGCGAGCGCGCAAAATCGTATCAAAAAGCACTGGAATCTGGTGTTCGTATCGCCACTACAGGTAAAGATGGTGAGAAAAATTATATGGATGACAGCAAAAGAGCGCAGGAATTAGCTGATGCCAAACGTGCTACGAGTGGCTGCCAGTAAACCAAATAATTAATTACCTGCCCTGTTTTCTGGCGCGACGTCGACGAGCCTCCATCGGGTCAGCGACTAGCGCCCGATAAATCTCTACCCTATCGCCATCGCGCAACAAGGCATCAGGGGATTTGAGTTTGCCGAAAATTCCGAATTTGCACATTGCAAAATTAATATCCGGATGTTGAAGACCAATCTGGCTCTGAGTTACTGCCTCCAGCAAACGAATGCCAGGTGATACAAATATTTCAGTAACGCTGACAACATCCGGCGTCGCAAAACAAACCTGCACTTTGAGTGCCTGTAGATTATCCATACAGTTTTTCAGCCCGCGCGCAAAACGAATCGACGAAGCTATTGGCAATTTTGCTGAACACAGGTCCAATAAGATGTTCAAGCAATTTACTGGAAAATTCATAGCTCAAATCAAATTCGATTTTGCACGCATCCTCGCGCAATTCCGTGAACTTCCAGCGTCCCAGCAATTGCTTAAAAGGGCCGTCAACCAAGCTCATCTCCATTAGATTGGGCGGGAGGTTCTTATTTTTTGTGGTAAATCTCTGCTTGATTCCGTGATAATTGATGGATAATGTCGCAATCAGGTCTTGTTCAGTCCGCTGCGCCACATCAACCTCGCCGCACCATGGTAAAAATTGTGGGTAATCCTCCACCCGTTCAACCAAGGCAAACATTTGCGCTGCGCTATAGGCGATAAAAACTGTTTTATGTACGACTGCCATCAATAAGACCCGTTTACTAGAATCACATTTGAAATTTTAACCGACCTGTTTCCGTTTCCATCATTAGCCACCAGATAATTAAGGCGATGTTGCGAAGAAGAGAATGTCATTTATTTTTATATTGCATGAGTATTGCTGATAACAAAAAAGCCTTCCATGATTATTTCATCGAAGAACAATTCGAAGCCGGTATTGTATTGCAAGGATGGGAAGTTAAGTCCATACGCGCAGGACGCGTTCAATTAAAAGAAGCGTATGTGATTGTACGTAATGGTGAAATTTTCTTATTCGGCGCACATATCGGCGCACTGCCTACGGCATCAACGCATATCCATCCGGATTCTGTACGCACGCGCAAACTGCTATTGAATGCAGTTGAGATTAACAAGCTGATAGGCAAAGTAGAGCGTGCAGGCTATACCCTGGTGCCATTGAACATGCACTACACCAATGGGCGGGTGAAATGCCAGATCGGTCTGGCAAAAGGCAAGAAACAACACGACAAGCGGGATACCGAGAAAGAGCGTGACTGGCAGCGAGAGCAGCAAAAAATCATGAAGCAACATCGCCGATAAAAATTGCTCTAAATAATTACCTTAGACAATAAATAATGAGCGACGCAGGTTAATAATTCTAATTTGTGCTTCTTTGGTGCTTATTTCGAAGGGACATAAATATCATGCCCGGCATCTTGAATCTGACGCCGGAGCGCGCGGCGTTCATCCAAGGTCATGCGACTACGCTTTTGAGCCGTGTCTGATTTATCTGCAGAGCGTTCAGCGCTTTTCTTTACCTCAACGCCCTCATGCTCGGCGCCATCCTTATCGAACTGACGGTTCATTTTTCGCTCTTGCTGCAGCATTTTTTGCTCTTTGCGCTCTGCCTGGCGAGCGCTCACCTGTGCTTTTCCAAAACCAAAAAAATTACTGATTCGTCCCGGCTCCGCGCAAGCCGACCCAGCGGACAGCAGCGTCAGCACGAGTACGGAGTAACGTAAGTACGATATAGTCATCAGATTTATAAAAACAAGGTAGTCAAAAAAATTGGGGCCACTCTTTCAGGCGATTCATTTAGTAAGTTATGATTCAAGCGAAATTCTAAGCCTAAATTTATCGATGAGCAGCTAATTAATTACTTGAATTGAGTTTATGCGGTGTTATATCCACACTACGCAGCAATTCAGTAAAGTCTGTAACAGTTTGTAATCCATTAACAATTTTTACCAATCAACCCCATTTCTGACGGTAACATACGAGCATGAATACTATAAATTCCTCTTCTGATTCCCTCAATAGCAATGGCAACAAGGCGAAAATTTTAGTCGTCGATGACGATGTGCGATTACGGGATTTGTTACGCCGCTACCTAACCGAACAGGGATTCAATGTTGTTAGTGCCGAAAATGCACAGGCGATGAACAAACTCTGGATAAGAGAACGCTATGACTTATTAGTGCTCGATCTGATGCTGCCCGGGGAGGATGGACTGGCAATTTGTCGTCGTCTGCGCGGCGCCGGAGATCAGACGCCGATCATTATGCTCACGGCGAAAGGTGAAGAGGTTGATCGTATCATTGGACTGGAAATGGGTGCGGATGATTACTTACCAAAACCATTCAGCCCTCGTGAATTAGTTGCCCGTATCAATGCCGTATTACGTCGCAAAGCCCCGGATGAACTACCAGGAGCGCCATCAGAAGGCCCGCAGACATTCGAGTTCGGCGACTTCGTCCTGGATCTTGCAACCCGTACTTTGAAGAAAAATCAAGAAAACATCGGACTTACTACTGGAGAATTTTCTGTCTTAAAAGTATTTGCGCGCCATGCTAGACAACCTCTATCTCGTGAAAAATTGATGGAACTCGCCCGTGGCCGTGAATATGAAGTCTTTGACCGTAGCTTAGACGTACAAATCTCGCGTTTGCGCAAACTGATTGAACCAGATCCGTCAAATCCTTTGTACATTCAAACGGTCTGGGGACTGGGTTATGTCTTTATTCCAGATGGGCAATCCCGCTAAATCAAACGCTGTCATATGGGTCTGCAACCGATATATCTAATTTGACCATGCAGGCTGCCACGATGTAGTTTTTTCTCTCTACTACTATTACTATATTTTCACTACCTCAACATTCAATGCGCTCTTATCTGAACAATTTTGAATGGTTGAGAAGTGGCCTTTTCTGGCGCACATTTTTCCTCCTTGCTATCCTGGTGATGGGTAGCATGGCCACCTGGTTCGCCAGCTTTCGTATGGTTGAACGTGCGCCCCGCACACAGCAGATTGCCGCACAAGTCGTTTCTATTGTCACGATCACTCGTGCTGCCCTAACCCATTCCGCACCAGATAAACGACGCGAGTTATTATTTGATCTTGCGAGCAATGACGGTATCCGTGTGTATTTACTAGAAGACACTGACGATATTGAAGAGCAGGACGCGACGCCGGCATTTGAAGAATTACGCGTGGCGATTCAGCGAAAATTAGGTAAAGCAACACGTTTTGCAAAAAACATGAATGACGTTGATGGCTTCTGGATCAGTTTCGATATCGACGAAGATCAATACTGGCTGCGCCTTGATCAGGAGCGGATTGAACAAACGACGGGAATACAAGTACTAGGATGGGCGGCAGTCACCTTATTCCTTACGCTCATCGGCGCAGCGGTTATCTCAAAATTGATTAACGATCCACTTGCACGTATCAGCAATGCGGCGCGCATGCTCGCAAAAGGTAAAATCCCCCAGCCTCTCCCTGAAAAAGGTCCAAAGGAAATCAAGGAGACAAATAACAGTTTCAATCGGATGGTCGAGGATCTGGAGCGTATCGAGTCTGACCGTGCCATCATTCTGGCTGGTATCTCGCATGACCTCAGAACCCCATTAGCCCGTATGCAGCTTGAAGTAGAAATGGCTTCTTTATCTGATGATTCCCGCCAAGGCATGCAAAGTGACCTTGGCCAGATGGATGACATTATTGGTCAATTCCTGGATTACGCGAAACCCTTGGCTACCGTAACTTTTGACACGATCAATCTGAGTGAGCTGCTGGGACGTGTCGTAGAAGAATCCTCGCGGCTACACGACGTACAGATCCGCTCGGCGATTACCGCTGATATCCATATATCGGGCAACGCTGTCGAGCTGAAGCGAGTATTCCACAATCTGATTGAAAACGCCCGTCGTTATGGCAAAACACCTGGTACAGATATTGTCAAAATAGACCTTCAGTGCACCTACAAAAATAAAGAAAAAAAACAAGGCCTTTACATCAACTTGCGTGACTATGGAGTAGGTGTAGAGAATGAGGACATCTCACGCTTAATGCGGCCCTTCACCCGAGCGGATACGTCGCGCAGCCAGGCCAATGGTTCTGGTTTGGGTCTTGCGATTGTTGAGAAGATCATTAAACGTCATGGCGGCCGCCTGCGCATCTCGAATCACGCCAAGGGTGGCTTCGTCATCCTGATCGCCCTCCCCTCAAACTAAGACAATTTCAAAGATATATATAAAAATATATATCTTTGAAATGTTTCAGCTATGTCAGATATTCAACACAGCTGAGCATGCAAAAAAATGGTGCTGAAGCTTTCGCTTTAGCACCATCATGATCTAATTAAATAGATTCGGTTAAATAAATAATCTGTTTAAATAAGTTTATTTATCTTTGGGTTCACGCCTCTGATTTTATTTTTTGTTGGCCTCACTCGAGGTACCCAACTCATAAGATAAGTGTAATTGACCATCTGCCTTAGCAGAACTTACCTGAGGCGGATAAACGCTGAGGGATGTCGTTACAGGCTTATTGATCTCTAATCCTGCTGCATGCGAAGTCTGTTGAAAACTTAAACTACCCCAAGCTGCAGCAGTTGCGACACCGGCAAAAGCCAAGACCCCGGCAAGAACCGATGTACGCAAACGAAAACCTGGCAATGCAGCCTGTTGAAACTCATTAAAATTCACAGGAATCTCTATTGCGACGGGTGCCTGCGCCAACATCTCCTGTGCACGTTCACGCCAGACCGCACTTTGCGCCTGATTTTTTGACAGACGATGAATTAATTCATTGGCGACCGTGGCTGCATGCACATGTTCTTGCTCTAACTGCAAACGTAAATCTTCGGCTTTTTGCTGTTTAGCGATCTGATCGTTCTGCATTTGTATTAAGGATATTTCGTACTGATGCTGCACCAATTCCAAAGCTTCTTCTGCCTCCACTTTGGCAGCTTCTGCCATCGCGGCTGCTTTAGTCTCAGCCATCAATTTCTCTTGCAATAATTCATGCACTCGTTGCTCATGAGCGATACGTTGCAAGACTTGTTGATGCAATTCTTCATCAACGGCTTTCTGATTTTCTAATGTGTCGTTAATCGCTTGCTGCGCTTGCAGGCGTTCTTGCTCAGCAGCGAGCAGTTCGGCTTGCAGTTGCTCTTGCTTACTCAGTTCTTGCTCAACTAGCGCGCGCGCCTGCATCACTTGTTCCGCAGCTTGAGTCAATTGAGCTTCCAGTAAGAGTTTTTCTTGCGCAGCAAGGATGGCGGCTTGTTCTGCCTCCATACGACGCTGACTTTGTAGACATAACTCTTGCTCTGCCTGCATACGCTGCTCCGATTCACTGTGCAACTGTTTTTCAAACGCCATTTTTTGTTCGATCGCTTCCAGAGCCAGCTCGTTAGTCCGGATTGCTTCAGCATGTAATTGATTCTGTTCTTGCACTGCAATGAGATTTTTCTGAGCCAGTTCAGCGGCCTGTAACTCATTATGTTGCAAGGTCAGAAGTTCATCAGCATGCGCCTGTGCCAATGCCGCATGCTGGGCCTGCGTCTGTGCAAACTGTTGTGCCAGGACCAGCGCTTCTTGTTCTGCCACATATTTTGCCTGCGCAGATTCACGTGCATCCTGCTCAGCCTGTGCCTTGCGCTGGCACACGGCAAGATAGTCATGTTCAGCTTGCAAGCGCTGTGCTGCCTGATCCGCAATTAATTGTTCCGCGACACGTTTTTGCTGAAGAACGCTAGCGAGCTGTAGTTCTGATGCCGCTTTTTCATTCTCTAAGCGAGCCAGTTCGCTTGCTTCACGAGCTTTATTCTCGGTAGCGACAAGTGCTGCCTGTCTTGCCTCGGCATGCTGAGTTGAGGCTACGAACAAAGCATTTTCTGCGCTTAGCAATTCTTGGGCATAAAGATTTGCCATCGTCTCTTGCTCAGCACGTTGCTGAGCAACTTGAGCAAGTTCCTGCTCCGCGTGCAAACGCCCCATCACTTGCTGCTGTGCAATTGTCTCCGCATCGAGTTTTGCCTGTAATTGCACTGACAATTCTTGCTCTGCATTGAGACGCTCGCGCTCTGCTGCAGCAGAGGTCAATAACAACTGGCTTCTTTCTTGTAAAGCAGCGGCAGCCTGACGTTTAATCAGAGACTCTTCTATGGAATTTTCCAGCCAATTTTTTTCCTCGATATTAAACGCTTCAATGCTGGCGATAGCTTCTTGCTCGGCTTGCAAGCGCGACTGCGCCAACGTTTGTTTTTCTTGCTCTGTTTGCTGCCGTGTTTCCGCTACAGCCAGGGCACGAGTTTCGGTATCTACCCGTTCCTGTATTGCTGACTGCAAAGCGATCTCTGTCGCATTGCGTTCTGCGATTAAGTCAGACAAAGCTTGTTGTTCGACCAGATTTTTTTCCGCCAGTTGATGCAGTAATACTTCAGCATCAGCTTGCGCAGAAAGCTCCTGATACAGTAATTCACTAGTCCGCAAAGTCGCAACAGCAGCTTCTCTTGCCGTTGTTTCCATTTGTAAGTGCGCCTCTGCAAATTGTGCCAATGCTTGCTCTGCGAGCAATCTGGTCTTGGTTTGTTCCGCCGCATTCTGCTCCGCAAGCAATTTCGCCTCAGTAGCGGCTAATAACGCTTCCTCAGTGTCAACTCGCTGACGAGCAGCCAGAGCGAGGTCAGCTAATTTATGCGTTTTTTCGACAGTTAGCTGATGGGCCTTATGCTTCGTATCAGCATAGATTTTTACTTGCTCATGCAATTCTTTTTGCGCTTTTACATCCGCTTCGGCTGCGGCATTGGCTTGCTGTTCAAGTGCGGCACGAGCCTGAGCAAGGATGTTGGCTTGCTTCTCAGCATCAGCTCTGGAGATTGCTGCATCGGACGCTAATTTTTCGGCGGCCAAACGTTCTTGCTGTGACTGATTTTCTTCTTTCAGTGCAAACGCTTTTTTCTCTTCGAGAGCAAGTTTATCTTGCAATGCCGCCAACGCACTTTGTTGCGATTGCGTTTTTTCTTTTTCCAACCGTGTCAATTGAATTGCCGCCATCGCACGTGCCTCAGCGGCAATGGCAGCCTCTTGCTCTGCTGCGGCTGTTGCCTGTGCTTGCATCAGTGCTTCTTGTTCGGCCTTAGACTTGATTTCTACCGACAAGCGAACTTGTTTTTCGATATCTAAACGCGCCAGATGCGCTGCTTCTTGTTCGCGCTCCAGCTCAATTTTTGCGTCTATTTCTGCCAATAATTGCTTTTCCGCGAGCAGTTTTTGCTGAACCGCATCGAGCGCTTTTTGTTCGGATTCGGCACGTTGCTTTAAGGTTTTTTGCAACTCCAGCAGTTCACTGACTTTGAGCTGTGCAGCGGCAGCAGTTTGTTTTTGTAATTCGGCATGTTCAGTGATTTTCTCAAGGCGTACCTGCTCCGCCTGAATCAGACGCTGACGTGCCTCGCGCGCCTCAACTTCTTGCTGATGACGCGCTTCTAGCAAGGTGGTGTGTTCACGGTCTGCCTGAGCCCTTGCCAGCGCGGCTTCGGCGACTTGCTTTTCAGCCTCAAGCTTGTCTTGCGCTGCCAACGCAGCATCACGCTCTGCTTCAAAGCGTACTTGCTCAAGCTTGGTCATTTCAACTACTTGACGGGTTTTTACTAATGCCATTTTCGCTGCTTTGCGTTGCATTTCGGTTTGCACGCGGGTTTGCTCCAAGGCGTGCTTTTCTGCCGTAGCTGCCGCCTCCAGCGCCAATCGCTGCTCACGCTCAGATTGTTCTTTGGCCTGAGCGATTTCTTTTGCTTCTTGCTCAGCACGCAAGCGTGACTCGGTTTCTATTTGCGCGACTTGTTCAATCACCAGTTTTTCTTGCGTCAGCTTTAATACTTCTTGCACAGCAGTCGCACGCTTGCGCTCAACCAGAAGCTTTTCCTGTACCACATCAAGCGCTTTGATTTCGTCTTGTGTACGCTGTTGCTGCACAACCAGAAGCTCACTAGCTTTTTGTTCTTTCTGAACATGGGCGGCAGCCAGTTGCTGTTGCAATTCGACTTGTTCCATGGTTTTCTCCAAGGTCAATTTCTCTGCCTGACAACTGGTTTCATGTGCGATCCGTGCGACCTGCTCTGCCTGTTTTTGCATGCGTAAAATTTCTGCATGCGTTTGTTCGGCCTTTGCCCGGGCATGTGCCTCATCTATTTTTTGTTGTTCGAGAATCAGCTTTTCCTGCAAGGCCTGAGCCGCTTTTTCTTCTGCGTCTGCACGCATTTTTTCTGCTTTTGCCAACTCCATTGCGCTGCGTGCTTTGATGGCAGAGGCAATATTGGCTTTCTTCAACTCGACGGCTTTATATGTCGATGCCTTCAAAGCCTCTTGTTCTGAATCGGCCTGCTCTCTGGCGATTTGTTCTGCCTGTTGATCGATCAGACTGCGCTCTTTAGCCAGCATCATGGCACGCTGCTCTTCCTGAGCGCGCTGCTGGGCGACTTTGGCTGCATGTTGTTCCGCAATGCGTCGTTGCTTGGCCTGCTCCGCTGCACCGGCTTCTGCCTCTAGCCTGGCGCGGGTTTCGGCATCGGCTTGTTGCTCGACTTCAATACGAATCAGCGCCTGGGTTTGTAGTTCTTTTTCGGTCTGGATACGTTGTTCGGTAACGTGCTGTATGCGCTCCTCTGCATCGCGACGCGCTTGTGCAGTAGCAGCGGCGACGACTTCAGATTGTTCGCGCCTGACAGAGGCATTGCGTAATTCCAGCTCCGATTGCATACGGAGTTGAATTGCGGACGCAGCGCGGCGATCGGATTCGGCACGCGCCTGAGCGATGGCTTCATGTTCTTGCTCAACCGCGACACGCGCTAAGGCGTCTTCGCGGGCACGAACTTCAGCCGGGGCGCGATTGATCGCAAACTCCAATGCCATTGCTTCTGCCTGATCACGTTCTTTGCTAACTTTGAGCGCTTCGCTGCGCACCTTAGCCAGCATTTCAGTCGTTTCACGCGCATCTTTATCACGACGCTCACGCTCTCTGGCTAGCTCAGTAATACGAGCATCTGCACGGGCGCGCTCTTCGGCTTCGTTTTTGGCCGACTGGGATGCCGCAAAACGTTCTGCGGCCCAATTACGTGCGTTTTGGGTTTCTTTCGCTAGTCTCTCTGCCGCAGTTTTTGCTTTGGCATTGATCTCGGTATCGGCCTGGAGTTGCTCAGCTGCCCTTTGTTTAGCTTCGAGCTCAAGTTTAGAGCGCTTTTCTGCCTGCTCACGTGCCAATGTTTCTAATCTGGCGCGTTCTTGCAAATCCTGTGTTTCCTGACTGACGGCGGCGATTCTGGCTTGACTGGCGGCGCGCGCCTGACGCTCAGCCATCAGACGTGCATGGCTACCGGCTATGGCGTGTTCTTCTAGCTGGACTTTTTGCTGCGCAAGATTGGCGGCCTCTGCTTCAGCTTCTGCACGCGCTTCTGCCAACTCACGGGCGCGGGCTTCTGCCTGCAGCCGGGTTTCGGCAGCGACCGTTGCACGAGCTTCCGCCTCAACACGGGCAATCGCCTGTCGGATACCTTTGATGTCGATGCGGGAATTCGATTCCAGCGCCTCATCAGAAGCGTGAAAATCATCCCGTTGACCAGCGTCCATAGGCACTAAGCCCAGGGATAATCTGTTTAACAATGTTTGATTCGCATCCATATCCTGCTCCTGATTTGATAACCGTTCCTGATGGCCGACTGCGAACTGCGCTGAGTGCGGCGGCTCGCCGGAACTTCTTAACATGGATTATCACTGAATCATTTGCAAACAATTGAGGGAGCAGAACTGGAAAACTAGTCTAATTCCATTATTAGCGGATCATCAGGTCACCGAAAAATGGCACACATTGGCCCAAATTTATATTGGCAAGATTTGCTCAAGCAGTCTGTACTTCGCATATCAGCAATGCTGTGAATACGATCCCGGCTATTTTTTTTGGTTCTATCTGCCTGAAAAAGAATTGCCAGCTTGGCTCACATAACTGGCTCGTGGACGTAAAATAGCGGCTGGTTCATTTTGAACACAGACTGAACACCCAATTTACGGAGAATTATCTTGTCAGACTACGTGACCGAAATCAGACACCCTCTGATGCAACACAAACTTACACTTATGCGCAGCAAAGACACGACGACGGACAATTTCCGCCGCTTGTTGCGCGAAATCAGCCAGATGCTGGCATATGAAGTTACTCGCGACCTACCACTGGAGAGCGTGACGATTGAAACGCCGATGGCGACGATTGAAGCGCCGACAATCAGTGGTAAGAAGCTGTGCGTCATCTCAGTATTGCGCGCTGGCAATGGCATTCTGGACGGCATGCTGGACCTTTTACCTGCTGCGCGTGTAGGTCATATCGGTCTTTACCGCGATCCGGCTACACTGGAACCAGTCGAGTATTACTTTAAAGTACCGGAAGACATCGCAGACCGTCTGGTCATCGTTGTCGACCCTATGCTGGCAACAGGTAACTCCGCAGTTGCTGCCATCGACCGCATCAAAAAAAGCGGCGCGACGACTATTAAGTTCGTCTGCCTGCTGGCAGCTCCGGAAGGTATCAAAGTCATGCAGGCAGCCCACCCAGATGTACCTATCGTCACGGCATCGGTTGATCAATGCCTGAACGATCATGGCTATATCGTGCCGGGGCTGGGTGATGCTGGTGATCGTTTATTTGGTACAAAGTAAGCTTCCAGTTAAGTTTTCGCTATATAAACGCATACATAGCAACACATACGACGATTACCTCTTTTAATCCTCCAGATGACTTCATCCCTCACTGCATCTTCTGCTGCTTTTGTGCCTGTATCGAAATTACCAGAGGTTGGTACGACGATTTTTTCTGTCATGTCAGCTCTGGCAGCTGAGAAGAAAGCGGTCAATCTCGGTCAGGGGTTTCCTGACTTTGATTGTGATCCTTCTCTGGTTGACGCTGTCAGTAAGGCGATGCTGGATGGGCATAATCAATATCCACCCATGGCAGGTGTCCCTGTCTTGCGGGCTGAAATCGCTCGCAAGATCAAGGCTCTGTATGGCCGCGCATATGATACTGAGAGTGAAATCACGGTAACAGCGGGGGCAACGCAGGGGATTTTGACGATATTACTGGCTTGCGTACATCCGGGTGATGAAGTCATCGTGATTGAACCTGCTTATGACAGCTATGTGGCTTCAATACGCCTGGCAGGCGGCGTGCCAGTGCTGGTATCGATGGAGCTGGGACCTGAGGGTTATCAGATTCCGTGGGATAAAGTGAAAACCAGCATGACAGCGAAAACTCGCTTGCTCATGCTGAACTCACCGCACAATCCTACAGGGTCCGTGTTGAGTTTGGCGGATATCCAGGCATTGAGCGCGATCGTCCGCGATACCAAAGTCCTGATCGCCTCGGATGAAGTGTATGAACATATGGTGTTTGATGGCGTACGCCATGAGTCTTTATGCCGCCATGAAGAACTTGCCGAACGCAGTTTCATTATCTCCAGTTTTGGCAAGACCTATCATGTGACAGGCTGGAAAGTCGGTTATGTTGCCGCGCCAGCAGCCTTGATGCGCGAGTTTCGCAAAGTGCATCAATTCAATGTTTTTACCGTCAACACGCCAATGCAAGTCGGGTTGGCACATTTTCTGGCGAATCCCTCACCCTATGTGGAATTGCCCGCGTTTTACCAGCAAAAACGGGATTTGTTCAGAGATGGTTTAATGAATTCGCGTTTCAAACTCTTGCCCGCGCAGGGCACTTACTTTCAATGCGTTGATTACTCCGCTATATCGGAGCAATCAGAGCTGCATTTCGCGCGCTGGCTGACGAGTGAAGTGGGTGTTGCTGCGATCCCGGTGTCGGCGTTTTACCAGCACGGCAAAGAATCAAGGATCGTTCGCTTTTGCTTTGCGAAGCAAGAAAACACCTTGCATGCCGCATTGAAACGTTTACAGACAATATAAGATACTCAGGCGGAGTATATTTAGAGCGCCTTATGAATAGTGCGGCATTGGCACTATATTTGCCTATACTCCCCTATTCAGAGTAATTATTGAGTGTTTTTGAGTTTTAACTCATTGTCCAGATGCTCAATATGATCTTTACGCAAGAACGCTTTTGCCTCAATCGACACCCGCTGCAAAATCACATTGTGCTTACGTCGCATCAGCTTTGCCTCGTCCAGACAGGCATTCACAAAAAACCGTTCGTAACATGCTCGTTCAGCGATCAGAAACCAGCTTTGCAATTGTTTCTGCAAAGGCTGCACCTCGTCTAGCGCCGTCTCAGCGAGAAACAGACTTTGTATTGTGGTCGGCGCATAACGCAAATCCATCTTAGTAATCTGAGCGGATAAATCCTCAAGTGATATACCGATAGACTGTGGCGCAGAATGTACCGGAGACTGCGCTTGTGCGTTAATACTTAACAAAGTTGCCAGGATCATCAGGCAAGACAACGCCGACCTGCGCATATAGCTGAAAAAAAACATAACCGGCATAGAAAACACTTTCATGATTAGATAAACAGCTTTAGCAAGTTCAGTCCGTAGGACACTTAAGCGGCGATCAGGCAATCGCGTCAGCAGTATGTCGCTGATCGGCATCCATATATTCTTTGGACTGCATTTCGATAATGCGTGAAACAGTGCGATGAAATTCATTCGACAAAGTACCCTGAGTATATAGCTCCTCAGGCGCAACTTCAGCGGACATGATTAACTTCACTTTATTGTCATAAAATACGTCAATCAGCCAGGTAAAACGACGCGCTTCAGACGACATCGCTGCAGACATCCGTGGAATCGACGAGAGAATGACGGTATGAAAGCGACTGGCGATTTCGAGATAATCATTTTGCGAGCGCGGACCGCCGCACAAAGTAGTAAAGTCAAACCAGACCGCACTGCCAGCACGACGCAATGCTTTAATATCACGCCCTTCGATATTCACCCGCACATCCTCATCAACCGCTTCAGCGATTTTGGCGAATGCGGTACGCAGTGCCTGATCAGTCGCTGCGTTGAGCGGTGTCAGGTAAGCCTGAACCTGTTCCAGCGCTCTCTTGCGATAATCGTTACCCGAATCGACATTCAACACATCCAGACGCTCTTTGAGCAGAGCGATAGTAGGCAGCATGCGGTCACGGTGCAATCCGTCAGGATATAAGGTATCAGGCTGGTAATTTGAGGTCATGACGAATGACACGCCATTATCGAACAAGGCTTTAAGCAGGTTATACAAGAGCATGGCGTCCGCTACGTCAGACACATGGAACTCATCGAAACAGATCAGACGATATTTCTTGGAAATCCTGCGAGCAACTTCATCCAGCGGATCCGCAACGCCTTTCAGCTCATCAAGTTGCCGATGAACGGCACGCATGAATTCATGAAAATGTAACCGGGTCTTACGCACGACAGGCACAACGGAATAGAAACTATCCATCAAAAACGATTTACCCCGCCCCACACCACCCCACATGTATACGCCACGCGGCACATCCGGGCGTGTGATCAGCCTGGTCAACTTATTGGCACGCTTGGATTTATATTCCACCCATTCATCGTAGGCTTGCTGCAAACGATCTACTGCACGCTGCTGCGCCTCATCGGATTGAAATCCCCGGCGATTCAGTGCATCTTGATAAAACTCTAGAACATTCATTCTCTACCGTCGCTGTAACCAATATGAACACGCCGCTGACAGGATGGTCCCGTCAGCGGCGCTTGAATCGCAGAATAATACAAACTAACTGCGGAAGTAAGGCACGAAAAGCGCGTTACAACACGTTAAAAAACATTAAAAATTTAACGAGCGCTTATCTACGGCTAACGCTGCTTCTTTCGTCGCTTCCGACAAGGATGGATGAGCGTGGCAAATACGCGCAATATCTTCTGCCGATGCACGGAATTCCATCGCAACAACCGCCTCAGCAATGAGTTCTGACGCCATAGGTCCAACGATATGAACACCAAGAATTTCGTCTGTCGTTGCATCCGCCAGGAACTTCACCATACCGGACGTATCACCCAATGCACGGGCACGGCCATTCGCCATGAACGGGAAAGTGCCTGCCTTGTAGGCAACACCATCTGCCTTCAATTGCTGTTCAGTGCGGCCAACCCAGGCGATTTCCGGAGAGGTATAAATAACCCAAGGAATCGTATTGAAGTTGACGTGGCCATGCTGACCAGCGATACGTTCAGCAACAGCAACACCCTCTTCTTCGGCCTTGTGCGCCAGCATAGGACCGCGTACGACGTCACCGACCGCCCAAACATTAGGCAAGTTAGTTTTGCAATCACCATCAACAGCGATAAAACCACGCTCATCCAGCTTCAGGCCAACGCCGTCTGCATTCAAGCCATTGGTGTTCGGTGTGCGTCCAATCGAAATAATCAGTTTGTCGAAGACGGCTTTGTGCTCAACGCCTTTGTCATCGGCATAATTGACTGTCACTTCATTACCTGCGTTGACGATCTCGCCGATTTTGACGCCCAGATTGATCGACAAACCTTGCTTAACAAACAGTTTGTGCGCTTCTTTTGCGATTTGCTCATCTACCGCACCGAGGAAGGTCGGCAAAGCTTCGAGCACCGTGACTTCGGCACCAAGACGACGCCAGACGCTACCCATTTCGAGACCAATCACACCGGCGCCGATGACGCCAAGTTTCTTCGGCACGTCAGCGATATTCAATGCACCTTCGTTTGACAAAATACTGGCTTCATCAAAAGCAGCACCTTGCAAAGCACGCGCATTCGAGCCTGTCGCAATAACGATATGCTTGCCGACAATAGTTTCTTCTGTTTTGCCTGCGACTTTAATTTCGTAACCGGCGGCATCCGCCTTCACGAAAGAGCCATGACCATGGAAGAAAGTCACTTTGTTCTTTTTAAACAAAAACAAGATGCCGTCATTGTTTTGCTTCACGATGGTATTTTTGCGACCTAACATCTTCGCCACATCCAGACCCAGGCCTTTAACTTCAATGCCGTGGTCTGCAAAAGAGTGACCTGCATGCTCGTAATGCTCGGACGATTGGAGCAGTGCTTTAGATGGAATACAGCCGACGTTAGTGCAGGTGCCGCCCGGTGCCGGGCCACCTTTTTCATTGGTCCAGGCATCGATACAAGCTGTGGAAAAACCCAGTTGCGCCGCACGGATTGCCGCAATATAACCGCCAGGACCGCCGCCGATCACGACGACATCAAATTGTTTACTCATGAATATTTCCTAATGTGATCTGCTCTGTTTTTGTTCTGTTCTTATTCTGTTACTACCTTGCTGCATTGCTTCTTTCAATTCACTCTTCTTCCGGCACGAAAATCCACGCAAGCAGATAAGCGACCAGGCCAGAGCCGAAATAAAAAGAAAACAAGACGAATACCAAACGCCAGATCCAGGATTCCAAACCTGTAAATTTACCTAAGCCGCCGCAGATACCCCCCAGCCATTGATCCGATTTTGAGCGTCGGAACTGATTGAGGGGGATATAGGCTTTGTCCGTATCAGTAAAAAAATTATTGCCGGAGGAACCTGCACCAGCCGATGCATTAGTGCCATTTGCTGCATTGAGGTTTTCCAACAACTTGGCTTTGGCTTGCGAGAATTCTGCATCAGTCAGTGCGCCCGACTGATGCAGTTCATGCAGACGTTTGATTTCGTCAGCGAGGTTCATGTTACAGATCCAATAACAGGCGAGCTGGGTCTTCCAGTGCTTCCTTCATAGCTACCAGGCCTAATACTGCTTCGCGACCATCGATGATACGGTGATCGTAGGACATCGCCAGGTAGTTCATCGGACGCACAACAACCTGACCGTTTTCAACGACAGCACGGTCTTTCGTTGCATGCACACCCAAAATCGCAGATTGCGGCGGATTGATAATAGGCGTAGACAGCATAGAGCCAAAAGTACCACCGTTAGAAATCGAGAACGTACCGCCAGTCAAATCATCCAGTGTCAATTTACCGTCTTTGGCTTTAGCGCCGAACTCACCGATTTTCTTCTCAATATCGGCAATCGACATCTGGTCAGCATTACGCAAAATAGGCACTACCAGACCACGCGGAGAACCAACGGCGATACCGATATCGAAGTAACCGTGATACACAATATCGTTACCATCTACGGATGCGTTGATGATAGGGTATTTTTTCAATGCGGCAACAGCTGCCTTCACGAAGAAAGACATGAAGCCGAGTTTGACGCCGTGTTCTTTTTCGAACTTATCTTTGTACTTGTTACGCAGGTCAATCACTGGCTGCATATTGACTTCGTTGAAAGTTGTCAAAATGGCGTTAGTCGATTGTGATTGCACCAGACGTTCGGCAATACGCGCGCGCAGACGGCTCATCGGCACACGTTCTTCAGGGCGGTCACCGAGATTCATCACAGCGGGTGCAGCAACTTGCTGCAATGCTGGTTTGCTTGCGGCAGGCGCTGCAAGCGGAGCAACTGCTGGTGCTGCGGGCTTAGCGACTGCTGCCAGTGCATCACCTTTCGTGACACGACCGTCTTTACCGGTACCATCTACAGCGCTGGCGGATAAATTATTTTCTGCCAAAATTTTCGCTGCTGCTGGCATCGCAACACCTGCTGCAGATTTTGCGGCGAGATTATTGATCGCTGCTGCAACCGGATCGGCTGCTACCGTTGCAGCAGCGGCTGGAGCCGCAGGAGCAACCGCGCCTGCGGATGCTTCGGTATCAAGAATCGCTATTACTTCACCAGCGACGACAGTACTGCCGTCACCTTTGAGGATTTGCGTAATAACACCGGCTTCTGGACAAGGTAACTCCAGAACGACTTTGTCAGTTTCAACGTCGATCAGATTCTCGTCGCGACCAACCGGCTCCCCTACTTTTTTATGCCAGGTCAGCAAAGTTGCTTCAGCGACTGATTCAGATAATTGCGGTACTTTTACTTCGATAATTGCCATGTTTTTCTCCGTTTCGGATAGTCATCGGGCGCAACAGCTTCTGCTGCGCCGCGTTTCACTATTGAGTGTTATTTGGTCAGGACGTAGCCCTTGAGCTTGGAAAATGCCGTATCCAGCAATGCTTTTTGTTGTGCATAGTGCTTGTCGTAGTAACCGACAGCAGGCGATGCACTGGCTGGACGACCAGCGTATGCCAGTTTTTGACCTTCATCCAGACTCTCAAAAATATTATGCTGTATCTGGAACCAAGGCCCCTGATTTTGCGGCTCATCCTGCGCCCAGATCAATTCAGCCAGATTAGGGAATTTTTTCAACTCTGCTGAGAAGCTCTTATGCGGGAACGGATACAACTGTTCCACCCGAATAATCGCGGTATCCGTCTGACCACGTTCTTTACGAGCGTTGACCAGATCGTAATAAACCTTGCCTGAGCAGGCGATTACGCGCTTGACCTTCTTGGCATCAATCTTTTCGTCAACTTCACCGATGACCGTATGGAAGCTGCCTTTTGCCAGTTCGGACAAAGGAGAACCTGCATCTTTGTTACGCAACAAAGACTTCGGTGTCATGATGACCAGTGGCTTACGGAACTGACGAATCATCTGACGACGCAACAGATGGAAAATTTGTGCGGCATTGGTCGGCTGAACCACTTGCATATTATTGTCAGCACACAATTGCAAGAAACGCTCAGGACGCGCGGATGAATGCTCTGGCCCCTGACCTTCGTAACCGTGTGGCAGCATCAATACCAGACCGGAAGCACGACCCCACTTCACTTCGCCGGAGCTGATGAACTGATCGATCACCACTTGAGCACCATTGGCGAAATCGCCGAACTGAGCTTCCCAGATTGTCAACGTATTTGGTTCTGCCGTTGAGTAACCATATTCAAAACCAAGCACGGCTTCTTCCGACAGTACCGAGTCAATGACGGTGAACGGCGCTTGTTTGTCAGAGATGTTTTGCAAAGGAATATAGGTGCCAGCATCCCAGCGCTCACGATTTTGATCATGCAAAACAGCGTGACGATGCACAAATGTACCGCGACCTGCATCTTGACCAGTCAGACGAATCGCATAGCCAGACGCAACCAGAGATGCGTAAGCCAGATGCTCACCCATACCCCAGTCCAGATTCATCTCACCGCGCCCCATTGTTGCGCGGTCGCCCAGTACTTTTTCTACCAGACTATGTGGCTTGAAGCCTTCGGGAACTGTCGTAATACGCTCAGCCAGACGCTTCAGCTCAGAAGCAGGCACTGCGGTATCAGCAGCATCCGTCCATTTGCGGTTCAGGAATGGGATCCAGTCAACCGCATACTTGTTTTTGAAGTTGGAAATAACTGGGTCAACGGTATGTTTACCAGCATCCATAGCATCACGGAAAGCTTTCACCATCTGATCGCCGCCATCGGCTGCAATCGTACCTTGTGCCGCCAGTTTGTCTGCGTACATTTTGCGCGTACCAGGATGCTGCGCAATTTTTTTATACATCAGAGGCTGCGTCAATGCTGGTGTGTCTTGTTCGTTATGACCCAATTTACGGTAGCAAATGATATCGACGACGATGTCCTTCTTGAATTCCATACGGTAATCCAAGGCAATCTGCGTTGCCAATACGACGGCTTCCGGATCATCTGCGTTCACGTGCAGTACCGGTGCCTCGATCATTTTCACCACGTCGGAGCAATATAAGGTCGAACGTGAATCACGCGGATCTGATGTAGTAAAACCGATCTGATTATTGATCACGAGATGGATCGTACCACCAGTACCATAGCCACGTGTTTGCGCCAGATTCAGGGTTTCCATTACGACGCCCTGCCCTGCAAACGCAGCATCACCATGCACGAGAATAGGCAGAACTTGTGAGCCATCTTTGTCGCCACGGCGTTCCATACGCGCTTTGACAGAGCCTTCAACCACCGGATTAACTATTTCCAGATGCGATGGATTGAACGCCAGAGACAAGTGAACCGGACCGCCCGGTGTAGAAATATCGGAGGAGAAACCTTGGTGATACTTGACGTCACCGGCGGGTAAATCATCACCATGTTTGCCTTCAAATTCAGCAAACAAGTCTTGTGGCATTTTGCCTAAGGTATTGACCAAGACATTAAGCCGGCCGCGATGTGCCATACCGATGACGATTTCTTCTACGCCACGTTCGCCAGCGCGTTGAATAGTTTCATCCATCGACGCAATGAAACTCTCACCACCTTCGAGCGAGAAGCGTTTTTGTCCTACATATTTAGTATGCAGATAACGTTCCAGACCTTCAGCGGCAGTCAGGCGATCAAGAATATGTTTTTTCTTTTCAGCTGAAAATGCTGGTGTAGAGCGAATGGATTCGAGCTTTTGTTGCAACCAGCGCTTCTCCGTCGGATCACTGATGTACATGAATTCTGCGCCGATAGAACGGCAATATGTATCACGCAAAGAATTCAGGAGGTCACGCAGCGACGCTGTTTCCGGTCCAAAATAGGTATTACTGATATTGAACTGAATGTCCATATCAGCATCGGTGAAACCATAAAAACTTGGCTCCAGCTCTGGAATACTTGGACGTTCCTGACGTTGCAGAGGATCCAGATTAGCCCAGTGACTGCCAAGGAAACGATAAGCGGCGATTAATTGCTGAGCAGCAACGCGCTTGCGTCCCATTTCAGCATCAGCAGTTGCGCTGACTGTACGAATCGGGCCTTGTTTCGCACGTTCGGCGAACGAAGCAATGACGGGTGCATGAGCAACGTCGGGCTTGCTTGAACCGTCGACAGCAGGAACATGCTGCATCGCGTCGAAATACGCACGCCAGTTATCAGGGACTGAACCGGGATTATTGAGATACGCTTCGTAAAGTTCTTCTACGTACGGCGCATTGCCGCCGAACAAATACGAGTTGGCGTTATATTGTTGCATCATCTTGCTCACCTTTCTTCGCGTTTCGCGAGATTAGCGGGTTAATCTAACCTTCCGCGACACGGCCTGACCGGTTAGCGGATTGCACATCAAGTTGTGGGGAAGGGCTGGTTTCAAACTATCTCACTTCCAAGTCAAAATCGTCATTTGCATTTATAAAAATATAACGCTTTTGAATTAAAAGTGAAATTACATCTAAAATTTCACATTCGATGCGAAGCATAGCATATTTATTGTACGAAAAAAAAGCGAGTCTTGAAGACTCGCTTTTTTTCATGTTTTTTACAATTAACCGCGCTGATCAATCGGCGGGACATCACGCTTCGGTGAGCCCACAAATAATTGACGTGGACGACCAATTTTTTGCTCTGGATCAGAAATCATTTCTTTCCACTGAGCGATCCAGCCTACAGTACGCGCCAGGGCAAAAATACCTGTGAACAAAGAAGTTGGAATGCCTAATGCGCGCTGAACAATACCTGAGTAGAAATCAACGTTTGGATACAATTTACGGGAAACAAAGTATTCATCTTCCAGCGCAATTTTTTCCAACGCCATAGCGAGTTTGAACAATGGATCATCTTGCAAACCAAGCTCATTCAATACTTCATAACAAGTTTCACGCATCAGTTTGGCACGTGGGTCGTAGTTTTTATAAACACGATGACCAAAGCCCATTAATTTAACACCAGAGTTTTTATCTTTAACTTGCGCGATAAATTCAGGGATGTTGTCAACGCTACCGATTTCTTCCAGCATGCTCAATGCAGCTTCATTCGCACCGCCATGAGCAGGACCCCATAAGCAGGCGATACCAGCGGCAATACAAGCGAATGGATTTGCGCCTGAGGAGCCAGCCAGACGCACTGTTGATGTGGACGCGTTTTGCTCGTGATCTGCATGCAAAATCAAAATACGATCCAACGCACGGACCAGTACTTCATTGACTTTATATGGCTCACATGGTGTCGAGAACATCATGTGCATAAAGTTAGCGCTATATGACAAATCATTGCGCGGATAAACAAACGGCTGGCCGATTGAATATTTGTACGCCATGGCGACCAGCGTTGGCATTTTAGCGATCAGACGAATCGCAGATACTTCGCGATGATGCGGATCATTAATATCAAGAGAATCGTGATAAAACGATGCCAATGCACCTACTGTACCGACTAGTACCGACATTGGATGCGCGTCGCGACGGAAGCCACGGAAGAAAAATTGCATCTGTTCGTGAACCATGGTGTGCTTTGTCACCGTGTCAACGAATTCAGTTTTTTGCGCCGCGTTTGGCAATTCACCGTTTAACAACAAATAGCAGGTTTCCAGGAAGTCGCCGCCGTTGACTGCCAGTTGTTCGATCGGGTAACCGCGATACAGCAATTCGCCTTTATCACCATCGATATAGGTGATCGAAGAGTTACAAGCAGCAGTAGACATAAAGCCAGGATCATAGGTGAACATACCTGTTGCACCATATAACTTTCGAATGTCGATGACATCTGGACCAACTGAGCCTTTGTAAATCGGCATTTCCAACGATGCGGAACCATCGGAAAAAGAGAGTGTTGCTTTTGTTTCAGAGTTAGTCATGGCTCTTCCTTCAATGTAGAGGTGAGTCGTTAATCAAAAAAACGCGAGAGAAAAATCGTTTTCTGTTTCAGGCTATTTGCAAGCGAGCCAATAAGGCATGCACATGTGGCAGGTCAACCTCGGCTTCTGGTTGTTTTTTCGCCAGAATCAGATCCATCAAAGTATTGTCCGGCAACTCCATCAACCTGCTGAAGGCGTCGACCTCATCATCGCTCAAGGACGTTTCATGGGCATCCAGAAAACGAGTCAGTATCAGATCGTTTTCCAGCAATCCACGTCTTGCTCGCCACCGGAGTCGCGCTCGCTTGACCGGATCGCTTTGGTGGGTATCAACTTTTGACTCAGACATAAATACTTTCAATACTTATTTTCATATTTCATGCCATTCTCATGAATACATTTTTTGGCATTCAAAAAAATGGCATGAAATAAGAGCGGTCGGTTAGATCAGCTTGCGCTGCAAACAGACCGCACTCTTCACTAGACTGCGCGGCGAACCATTAATTCCTTGATTTTGCCGATAGCTCTAGTTGGATTCAGACCTTTTGGACAAACATCCACACAATTCATGATCGTATGGCAGCGGAATAAGCGATATGGATCTTCCAGATTGTCCAGGCGCTCGCTAGTTGCCTCATCACGCGAATCCGCGATAAAACGATAAGCTTGCAGTAGACCTGCCGGGCCTACAAACTTGTCCGGATTCCACCAGAACGAAGGACAAGATGTCGAGCAGCATGCACAGAGAATACATTCGTACAAACCGTCCAGCTCTTCACGCTCTGCCGGTGTTTGCAGACGTTCTTTTTCTGGAGGAATAGACTCATTCATCAGGTAAGGCTTGATGGAATTGTATTGCTTGAAGAATTGCGTCATGTCCACGATGAGATCACGAATGACCGGCAAACCTGGCAAAGGACGCAAAACGATAGGCTCACTCAACTCATTTAAGTTTGTGGTGCAAGCCAAACCGTTTTTGCCATTGATATTCATCGCATCTGAGCCGCAGACACCTTCACGGCACGAGCGACGCAACGCCAGAGAGTCATCCACATCCGCCTTAATGCGCTGGAGAGCATCCAACAACATCTTGTCAGTATCTTGTAACTCTACTGTCAAATCTTGCATGTAAGGCTTGGCATCCTTGTCCGGATCATAGCGATAGATTTTAAATTTTAATGTACGTGCCATAGTGATATCTCTTTAGAATGTACGAGCTTTTGGCTTGAAGGTTTCAACAGTCAGCGGCTTTGTATTGACAGGCTTGTAGTCAAGGCGATTGCCTTCTGAGTACCACAAAGTATGCTTCATCCAATTGTCGTCATCACGTTTTTCGTAGTCACGATGCGCATGCGCACCACGAGATTCTTTACGGGCAGCGGCGGATGTAATCGTTGCTTTTGCGGTTTCGATCAGGTTATCCAGTTCCAAGGCTTCTACACGTGCTGTGTTAAAAACTTTGGATTTATCTTTGAACGAAACATGCTTGCGACGCTCATCCAGCTCCATAATTTCTTTGACGCCTTCTTGCAGCAATTCATCAGTGCGGAATACGCCGCAGTGATATTGCATCGTCTTACGGATCGCATTTGCAACGTCTTGTACACGTTCAGTGCCTGTGCTGGTTTCCAGCTTAGCCAAACGAGACAACGCCAGATCTGCTGCATCCGCTGGCAAATCCTTGTTACTACGAGCCTTCAAATTACTTGCAACGATGTGATTACCCGCCGCACGACCAAACACCAACAAATCTAACAGCGAATTTGTACCGAGACGGTTTGCACCATGAACGGAAACGCAAGCGCATTCACCGATCGCATACAAGCCGTTAACAATTTCGCTGCTACCGTTTTTAGGTGCAATTACTTGACCGTAAATATTGGTCGGGATACCACCCATCTGATAATGAATTGTCGGCACAACGGGGATCGGCTCTTTAGTCGCATCGACGTTAGCAAATTTGTGCGCGATTTCCAGAATTGACGGCAAACGTTTTTGAATCGTGTCAGCACCGATGTGGCGCAGATCGAGCATGACGTGATCCTTATTCGGGCCGCAACCGCGACCTTCTTTAATTTCCTGATCCATAGAGCGCGAAACGAAGTCACGTGGCGCCAGATCTTTCAGTGTAGGTGCATAACGTTCCATGAAACGTTCCCCCTGGCTATTCACCAGAATACCGCCCTCGCCTCGCACGCCCTCAGTAATCAAGACACCCGCACCAGCTACGCCGGTTGGATGGAATTGCCAGAATTCCATATCTTCGAGCGGCAAACCTGCACGCGCCGCCATACCCATACCGTCACCGGTATTGATAAAGGCGTTGGTAGATGCAGCCCAGATACGACCAGCACCACCCGTAGCGAAGATTGTTTGCTTCGCTTCTAGCATCATGACTTCGCCAGTTTCCATTTCAAGAGCGACGACACCCAACACATCACCATCCGCATCGCGAATCAGGTCGATCGCCATCCACTCAACGAAAAAGTGCGTACGGGCACGAACATTACGCTGATACAGCGTATGCAGAAGCGCATGACCAGTACGATCTGCCGCAGCACATGCACGCTGGACTGGTTTTTCACCAAAATTCGCAGTATGACCACCGAAAGGACGCTGATAAATCGTACCATCTGCATTACGGTCAAATGGCATGCCAAAATGCTCTAATTCATAGACCACTTTTGGGGCTTCACGGCACATGAATTCAATCGCGTCCTGATCACCCAGGTAATCAGAGCCTTTGACCGTATCAAACATATGCCAGTACCAGTTATCCTCTGACATATTACCCAGCGAAGCGCCGATACCACCTTGCGCAGCTACGGTATGCGAACGGGTAGGAAATACTTTAGACAAAACAGCGACGTTCAGGCCGGCCTCTGCCAGTTGCAGAGAAGCACGCATGCCTGAGCCACCTGCGCCAACGATCACCGCATCAAAGCGACGGGATGGGATTGCGGGTTTAATTGCTGCCACGTTTATACTCTCCACAAAATCTGTGCCGTATATCCGACACAAGCAACTAGCCACAGAATAGTGGCAACTTGAAACACCAGACGCAAAGCAACACTATGCGTTACATAATCCATCCATACATCGCGCATACCAACCCATGCGTGATAGAACAAAGCGATGAATACAGTAAATGTTGCCAGCTTAAACCATTGATGAGCAAAAATTCCCGCCCATCCTTCGTAACTAAAATCATTACCCGTCAAAAACAGAACTAACAAAATGACGGTATAGGCGGCCATTACAATTGCAGTAACACGTTGCGCCAGCCAGTCGCGCAAACCATAATGCGCACCTACTACGAGCCGATTAGGGCCAATATTGTTGTTTGCCATTTAAAATACTCCAAATAATTTCAGGGCAACCAATGCAGTCAAAGGCAAGCTGATCGCGAGTACGCCGACGGCAGATTTGCGAGCCGAGTCCTTATTCAGTCCGATGTGAAGATCCATAAACAAGTGACGGATGCCCGCACAAAAATGATGCAAATAAGCCCAAGAAATCGCCAAAATAATCAGCTTAACAAAAACACCTGAAGTGAAATTTTTCAACACGGCAAATGACAGCTCCGACGTCAGACTCTTATCAAGCAAGTACAAAATGAAAGGCATTAATAAGAACATCAACATCCCGCTGGCACGATGTAGAATCGAGACAAAACCGGCAAGTGGCAGCCGGTATCCGGTCGCATCAATTAGCCGCATTACCCCAAAGCGAGGTTTGGCTTTTACTACTTCAGACATGAATAATCTCCCCATTAACTAGTCTGTACATGAACTTTATAATTTTCGCCTATTTTGGTGCATTGCACCAACAAAAAAGACATCCGTCTACAAAATAGTTATATCTTACTGCGATTTTCGGCGACACATGCTGACATGCAATGTGTCAACATGACCATGCACTCGTGAAAACTTTACTTAACTCAACTCATTTTTATAATGATGCTGAGCGGTCAAATACAAACCGCGACGCAATTCAACTGGCTTATCGCCGTACGTATAAGAAACGCGCTCCACCTTGAGCAAAGGGACGCCAGACGGCACTGCCAGCAACTCAGCAGCAATGTCATCAGCACAAACAGCACGAATTTCCTCTGACGCTCTGATCATATGCGTGCCGAATTCAGTCTCAAATAACCCGTACATAGGCCCCTTGTACTCATTCAGCCGCTCCGCAGTCAGCCCTTTAAAAATAACGCCAGGCAACCACAGGTCATCCAAAATAGTCGGAACGCCGGAGAAGTACTGAACCCTGCGTATAAATACGACTGAGTCACCGGACTTAATATCAAGCGCCCTCGCTACATCGGCAGGTGCGCGCAGACGCTTAACTTCGACAATTTTATTTTCAGGGTAATGTGGCTTCCCCTCATCTGGCACCAGACGCAGAAAACGGAACTGCGCGCGCGCTTCATGATGAGTCGCGACAAATGTCCCCTTCCCCTGCCTGCGCACAACCAGATTCTCCGCAGACAATTCGTCAATTGCTTTACGAACCGTACCCTGACTTACCTTAAAGCGACTAGCCAGTTCGATCTCACTGGGAATCAACTCGCCCGGCTTCCACTCGCCAGATTGCAGGCTTTGCGTAATTAATGCCTTAATTTGCTGATACAGGGGACTAAAAGTAGGTGAAGCGCCAGGCGCAGAATGAGCATTACCTGCAATATTGGAGGTCGCATTGCTATTCTGGTTATTTGAGGTTGGCACATTAGAATTCATAGTCTGCAATTTCACCACAAAAAGGCTCGGTAAGTCCAGAACAAACTATCAATTAATATGTCTTATATAAGACATAAGATATTCATTGACACTTAGCACGAGTCCACCTAAACTCCCGTACGAAAGTGCTGAATAGAACTCCAAGACGCTTCGGTAAAAATTTTCAGCTTGCCTAAAAAGATTTTTGTGATCCGCCAAACTGACAGACCGACATCGCAGCATCAGAAAGACAACTAACAAGCACTATAGTTCTAACGCAATCAAAGTAAAGCCCAAAACCTCAATGATCCCCAAATGAGTGAGTCTGAGCGATCGGAACCAAACTCAAAAAAACAGAAGTCTGCCGTGAATTTGGCTGACTCACTGCGTTTTCAACGGTATCATTATGTGTTGACCTGCTTGGCAAGCACATCAAAATGATGGCTGGCAAAAGCTAGATTTGAACATTGTTTTTACACCACCTCGGAGATGCATCATGGCAAAATCCCCTATGCGCGTTGCTGTTACAGGCGCTGCTGGCCAAATCGGCTATTCCCTTTTATTCCGTATCGCTAACGGCGACATGCTGGGCAAAGACCAGCCAGTCATTTTGCAATTGTTAGAAATCCCTGACGAAAAAGCACAAAAAGCGCTCAAAGGCGTCATGATGGAGATTGACGATTGCGCATTCCCATTACTGAGCGGCATGACAGCTCACAGTGATCCAATGACCGCATTCAAAGATATCGACGTAGCATTGTTAGTCGGTGCTCGTCCACGCGGCCCTGGCATGGAACGTAAAGACCTGCTGGAAGCGAATGCACAGATTTTCACCGTACAAGGTAAAGCTCTGGACGCTGTTGCTTCCCGCAATGTCAAAGTGCTGGTTGTTGGCAATCCAGCCAACACCAACGCATACATCGCTATGAAATCCGCGCCAAGTCTGCCATCCAAGAACTTCACGGCAATGCTGCGACTGGACCACAACCGCGCTCTGTCTCAGGTAGCCGCCAAAATCGGCAAGCCAGTCGCAGCGATTGAAAAACTCTGCGTGTGGGGCAATCACTCTCCTACAATGTACGCCGACTATCGCTTCGCAACTGCAGATGGCGCATCCGTCAAAGATCTGATCAACGACCAGGTCTGGAATAAAGACGTATTTTTGCCAACCGTCGGCAAACGTGGCGCAGCCATTATTGAAGCACGCGGCCTGTCCTCTGCAGCGTCCGCAGCCAACGCGGCGATTGATCACGTACGTGACTGGGTTCTGGGAACAAACGGCAAATGGACAACCATGGGCATCCCTTCCGATGGCTCTTATGGCATCCCTGAAGGCACAATGTTTGGCTTTCCTGTCACAACAGAAAATGGTGAATACACCATCGTTCAAGGCTTGGAGATTGATGAGTTTTCGCGTGAACGCATCAACGTAACGCTCAAAGAATTGCAAGAAGAGCGTGACGGTGTCAAACACCTGGTAGGCTAAACCATCAGGAGCTGGTTTGATGTATTTGCGTCAAACCAGCTAATTATTTTCTTATAGCGTGACAATGCATCCTTCCCAAGTCTTATTTCAGGATCAGCAACAACCGGTCTTATTGCCGGTATGTGATCACTATGCTGGATCTGAAAAATTGATGCATAAATCCATCAGCTTACAAAACGATCTCGGTCCGGTATTTGACATCACGTTTGACTGTGAGGACGGCGCTGCGGCAGGCAATGAATCAGCTCACGCCAGACTAGTAGCCAATCTGATTGCATCAGAACAAAATCAATTTCAACGCATTGGTGTGCGCGTGCACGATGTGGGCAGCCCCTATTTTGAACTAGACATCGCCACCATTGCCCCGATTGCTGCGAGCAAACTTGCCTATCTGGTTCTGCCGAAGATCAACAGTGCTCAGCAAGTCATACAAGCAATTGACAAAGTAAATCAACACTTCTCCCCGCATCGCGCAACGCCTTTACCTGTACATGTATTGATAGAGACGCACGGTGCGCTTGCCGAAGTGCAACAGATTGCAGCCATTCCGCAAATCGCCTGCCTGTCATTCGGCATCATGGATTTCGTTTCAGCACATTGCGGCGTAATCCCCGCAAATGCCATGCGTTCTCCCGGACAGTTCACGCATCCTCTTGTTGTGCGCGCGAAGCTGGAAATAGCTGCCGCCTGCCATCGGTTTGGAAAAATCGCGTCACACAATGTAACCACAGAAATCGAAGACACTGCTATTGTCGCGGGTGACGCTACGCGCGCGATGATGGAGTGTGGCTATACCAGAATGTGGAGCATACATCCCGACCAGATCAAGCCAATAATCAAGGCGTTGTCACCAAGGAGTGCTGAGATTAACGAGGCAATCAGCATTCTGGGAGCAGCTCAGCAAAAAGAATGGGGACCAATCCAACTTAACGGACGGCTTCATGACAGAGCAAGTTACCGTTACTATTGGACTTTATTAAAAAGAGCACAGCAAAGTCAGATTCAGTTACCAGAACAAGGCTACGCTTTCATGTAATTTAGTAGTAACGACCATAAGATAGACGGAGATACAGATGAAGAAAATTTTACAGATTATTAGCTGCATGACCCTGAGCCTTGGGCTATCACAAGTATCGGCTAATGCACAGACAACGCCAGCACCAAAAACCAAGGTGGCGACAAAAACTGCCAAGGCAGCAGCAAAACCAGCAGCGCCCGTGGCGCTTGACGACGACGACGGCGAACCCGATGTCAAGGAAAGCAAAACCTTTGAGTACAAATGTGAGCTCGGCAACGTACTGACGATGTACACCAACGCTGATGACGACAAACACATGGCAATGCGCTGGAAAAAACGCCTGTATCGTCTGACCCGTATGGAAACGACTACCGGCGCACATCGCTTTGAAAATCGCAAAGCAGGCTTCCTCTGGATCGGCATCCCCGCAAAAGGCTTGCTACTGGATTCACATCGTGGTCAGCAATTAGCGAATGAATGCAAAACGACCGACCAGGTGATTGCCGAAGCCGAGTTAAAAACCGAGGCTGCTACACAAGCAAAATAAGTAGTCGCATCAAGTAAAAAAACGCAGTAAAAATTGTAAGCAGTAATAAGTAAGACGATTAGTTTTGATGATTGATTTTCGTAAAAATAAGGAACAGCCATGAGCCAAAATGCGTATAAAGATGCATTCAAAACCCTGAAAGATTTTAAGATTTCAGATTCCAAAAAAGGTAAATTTTATTCCCTGCCCGCTCTGGAAAAAAATCTGGGGGCGAAAATCTCACGCTTGCCAGTCTCCATCCGCGTGGTACTCGAATCCGTTTTGCGTAACTGCGACGGCAAAAAGGTCACTGAAGAGCATGTCAAACAGCTCGCCAACTGGAGCGCTAAAGCTGATCGTACTGATGAGATCCCGTTTGTGGTTTCCCGTGTTGTTTTGCAAGATTTCACAGGCGTTCCACTGCTGGCTGACTTAGCTGCAATGCGCAACGTCGCTGCCAAACAAGGCAAAAATCCTAAAAATATCGAACCACTGGTGCCGGTTGATCTGGTCGTAGATCACTCGGTACAAATCGATCATTTCCGTGAAAAGAAAGCGCTCGACCTGAACATGAAACTGGAATTCTCTCGTAACAACGAGCGCTATCAGTTCATGAAGTGGGGTATGCAAGCGTTTGATACATTCGGCGTTGTTCCTCCAGGTTTTGGTATCGTCCACCAGGTCAATCTGGAATACCTGGCACGCGGCGTACACAAAATTAAAGATGCGAAGAAAAATGACATCTACTACCCTGACACTCTGGTAGGTACTGACTCCCACACTACCATGATCAATGGTATCGGCGTAGTTGGCTGGGGTGTGGGCGGTATCGAAGCAGAAGCTGGCATGCTCGGTCAGCCAGTCTACTTCCTGACACCTGACGTGGTCGGCGTCAACCTGACAGGCGCACTGCGCGAAGGTTGCACTGCAACGGATCTGGTACTGACTATTACTGAACTGCTGCGCAAAGCAAAAGTCGTTGGTAAATTCGTTGAATTCTTCGGGGAAGGTACACGTACTTTATCCCTGACAGATCGTGCAACCATCGCCAACATGGCGCCGGAATACGGTGCAACGATGGGCTTCTTCCCTGTTGATGAAGCCACTATCGACTATTTCAAAGGTACAGGCCGTACCAAAGCAGAAATCGACGCATTCGAAGGCTATTTCAAAGCTCAGAAGATGTTCGGCATCCCTAAAGCTGGCGACATTGACTACACGACAGAAATCTCTCTCGATCTGTCCACTGTCGCACCGTCATTAGCCGGCCCTAAACGCCCGCAAGACCGTATCGAAATCGGCAATGTAAAATCCACTTTTGCGGATTTGTTCGCTAAGCCAACATCTGAAAACGGCTTTAACAAAAAAGCAGAAGACCTGGATGCGGTCTACACCAATTCGGACAACGTAAAAGTCAAGAACGGTGACGTCCTGATCGCCGCGATTACCTCTTGCACCAACACATCCAACCCTAGCGTCTTGCTGGCAGCTGGCTTGCTGGCGAAAAAAGCGGTTGAAGCCGGTTTGAAAGTTGCACCACATATCAAAACTTCGCTGGCGCCTGGCTCCCGCGTCGTCACTAAATATCTGGAAGCAGCAGGCTTGTTGCCTTACCTGGAAAAACTCGGTTTCGGCGTCACTGCTTACGGCTGTACAACCTGTATCGGTAATGCAGGCGATCTGACACCGGCGATGAACGAAGCCATCGTCGCGAACGATATCGTGGCATCCGCTATTTTGTCCGGCAACCGCAACTTCGAAGCACGTATTCACCCGAACATCCGCTCCAATTTCTTAGCATCACCTCCATTGGTTGTTGCTTACGCGATCGCTGGCAATATGACGAAGGACCTGATGACAGAACCAGTTGGTCGCGTCAAAGGTAAAGATATTTTCCTGGGTGACATCTGGCCAACCAGTGCAGAAATCAACAAGTTGATGAAGTTTGCGATGAATTCTAAAACGTTCAAAGACAACTACGCAGACGTTAAAGGTGCGCCAGGCAAACTGTGGGAAAACATCAAAGGCGTGGCGGAAGGTGAAGTCTACAACTGGCCAACATCTACCTACATCGCTGAACCACCGTTCTTCGCTGACTTCACGATGGAACCAAAAGCGGCTGCGACAGGCATCACCGGTGCACGCGCACTCGGCGTGTTCGGCGACTCCATCACAACGGATCACATATCCCCTGCGGGCTCCATCAAAGAATCTAGCCCTGCTGGCAAATGGTTGAAAGAAAACGGCGTACTGAAAGCTGATTTCAATTCCTACGGTTCACGCCGTGGCAATCACGAAATCATGATGCGCGGCACGTTTGCCAACGTACGTATCAAAAACTTGATGATCCCAGCGAAGGAAGACGGCTCCCGTGTAGAAGGCGGCGAAACCTTATTCCAACCAACTGGCGAACCTATGGCGATCTACGATGCAGCGATGAAGTATGTTGCAGAAGGCACGCCAACCATGATCTTCGGCGGCGAAGAATATGGTACTGGCTCTTCCCGCGACTGGGCAGCCAAGGGTACGCAATTGCTCGGTGTAAAAGCCGTGATTGCCCGTTCTTTTGAGCGTATCCACCGTTCCAACCTGGTTGGCATGGGTGTCTTGCCTCTGCAATTTATCGGCACTGACAGCGTTGATTCCTTAGGTATCACAGGTACAGAATCCTACGACCTGAAAGGGATCGAAGATGACATCAAGCCACAACAGCAAGTAACGTTGGTGATCAATCGTGCCAACGGCGACAAGCAAGAAGTCAAAGTTCTGTTGCGCATCGATACACCGATCGAAGTGGATTACTACAAACACGGCGGTATCTTGCCGTTCGTATTGCGTCAGTTGTTGGCTGCCTGAGTTTTTACTTAAGCTAGCGGCTGTCAATGCACTAGCATCAATGACGGCCTCGATTAATCAATCACGGATACAGTCTTCATGCCGTGACTGATTCATTGATCTGATGTACAGCGACAGCAAAATGAAAAAACACCCAAAAAGACCGGAAATTTTCCGGTCTTTTTTATTGCTTGTTCCTGAAAGAATCCTGTAAGTCTCGGAGCGTACTCTTCGATACGTTTGATTGATTCGCGTACAGACTCGCGTGATCCATCCAAAGATTATCTTAAAACCAAGGAGACATTATGTGGAAAATTGCCGTAGCCTTTATCGTATTTGCCGGAGCTGCTTTATTCTTTATTTTTAAAGCTGGCGACAAAGTGGACATGCAAGGCGAGGCAACTGGTCACGATATGACAGAAGTTTACTCAGCCAGTGCTACAGCATCGGCACCAGCAGCTCCTATGCCTGCCGACACTGCTGCATCGTCAGCCTCAGCATCAGCTGCAACACCAACCACTCCAGCGAGTGCTTCGTCAGAATCTGCGTCCGCCAAATAGGCTGTGTACACTCAACTAAGTTAAAGTAACTTGAAGTAATTTGCAGTAAATTGAAGTAGCTCGATATAGCTACGTAAAGATGCGGCACAAAAAATCCGGTGATGTACACCGGATTTTTATTTTTCTGATTTCATTAGCTTTATTAAGCAAAATGTAAACGTAGCGGACAGGTGAATATGAACAACAGAAAATCATATACTCCCCATAAAAGACAATCAAATATACCTCAATCCACAATAATATAGGGGGCGTTTAAAATATACTACCCCTTAGTATACAGAAAACAATCTCAATCCGATTCTTGAGGTAGTGCAATCGTTCGCAACTGAAACCGGCCATCATCATTAAACAACCAGGTTTCGATTAACTCCAATCGTCCATTTTTTACCAGATATGACGCCGGCTTAGGGTAAGGCGCACTGCCACGCAAACTTGCCAAGGCAGTTTTTTCTGCTGCCTGATCATGATTGGTACGCATTAATTCGCTACTCAGCAACTTACCATCAGCATTGATGGCAAACTTAACGACAATCACCGCCCGCAACAGCGCCTGCGGCCGGTCAGAATAAGTCGAGCTCGCGTTCTCACGACTGATATGCTGCGCCAGATCCTTTTTATAACCATTCAGAGTAAACGCCGATGAGTTAGTCGATTTTGTCGGTGCGGGCATTTTTTTCGTCTCTTGCGGTACACCTGGCTTGCTCGGCTGGTCTAACGGACGGCTTGCGCATCCGGCAAGCAAGCAAAAAAGAAAAAGGCTTAGTTTTGAACGTTGCATCATGAATTTCCCTTACTGTGCGGCATATTTCCACACCAGATTATCTGCACCAGACATCTCATGCATCTAGACTTTCAAGCGCCTGGGTGATGTCATTAATCAGATCCTCTGTATCCTCCAGCCCAATATTAAAACGCACCAGAATTCCGTCGTGCGACCAATGCTGACGCATCTGTTTAATCCGGTAAGGTACGCACAAACTATGCGCCCCACCCCAACTAAAACCGATTTTAAATAATTGCAGTGCATCGACAAAACGATCGGTCTGCTCTTCGGTGTAACGCGCATCAAACAAGACCGAGAATAAACCACCTGCGCCGGTAAAATCGCGCTTCCAGATTTCGTGCCCCGGACACTCCGCAAGAGCAGGATGCAAAACTTTGCTGATCTCCGGTCGGGTCTGTAACCACGCAGCGACTTTGCGTGCGCTCGCATCGTGTGCGTCAAAACGCAATTTCAGTGTCGGCAAATTACGCAAAACCAAATACGCGTCATCCATACCGACGCCAAAACCTAAACGCATATGCGCGGCCTGCAAGCGGGCATTCAACGTCTGATCACGCGTGATCACCGCCCCCATTAACACGTCAGAGCCGCCGCTTTGATATTTGGTCAGTGCCTGCATGATGATATCTACACCACAGTCAAACGCGGGAAAAGCAACACCAGCGGACCAGGTATTATCCAATGCGACCAAAACGCCTTTGGCATGTGCAGCATCACAGATTGCAGGAATATCAGGCACCTCCATCGTGACAGACCCCGGCGCCTCAGTCCAAATCAGCCTCGTGTTATCCCGTATCAGATCCGAAATACCCGCACCAATCAATGGGTCGTAATAGCGCGCACTGATGCCAAAACTGCGTGCGAGCCAGTCACCTAATTCACGGTTCGGGTTATAGACGTTGTCAGGAATAAGAACATCGTCACCACTTTGCAGAAATGCCATATCAACCAGCGTAATCGCCGCCAAGCCACTGGGGGCGAGCAAACAATGCTCACCCTGCTCTATTTCGGCCAGTCTGGCTTCCAAAGTAAAACTCGTCGGTGTTCCATGTAAACCATAGGTATAGGCCGATTTATTTTGCCAGCTACGCTCGCGCATCGCTGCTACGTTTTTAAACAAGACAGTCGAGGCATGGTGTATCCCTACAGGAAATGCAGCGAAACCCTCGGGTGCCTGATAGTCAGAATGGATTAAGGCAGTATTGCCACCGTGCTTTTTAGATGTAGTCATAATCGATGTCTAAGGAATGCATTTCAATCACAATGCGACGACATGATTTTACGATGTTTAATCTGAGGCTGAGCACACTGTGCTGTAACAAGACATTACGGCTACGCGGTGAAATGCCGGGGGAATAGTGTGGCTGAGAAAATTAATGATAAAAATTAAATGCGGATACCATTCGATTGCTGAATGAAGTGGGACAAAAATGGCACCAAGAAATGTAAGGCAAATCAGATCGAGAAAAACAACAGACACAACGTGAACTCACTCCACTCGTGTTGATGAAATGAGTTCTATTTTATATCCGACGCCTTTTTAACTGACTTGGTTGGCGCCGTATTAGCAGAGGCACTCGCGACAGCCACCATTTCGAGTACAAAATCTTTGACTACCTTGCCATCATCAGATTGCCATTTACCGCGCAATACCTTGCCCTCAAGCTTGCCATCCCATTGCCCCGAGACATCAACGCCATCCTCAGATTCCTCCATACTTAAAACATCACCGGTGACTTCACCCGCCAATAAAATTTTGTTACCTTTATTACGGCTGCTGCCAATGACAAGATAATCCCCCTCAACACTATCTATATCCTCAACTTTGGGCTGAAGACGCATTTGCACGGTGTCATCCCCCAATTTGCCGCGCCATTGATGCGCTTGCTTGAGAATAGAAACGGCAGCAGTCTTAACTGGCTGAGCTTGTGCCAGGGCTGTCGGAGATAGGACAATACACATCAGAGCGACGATGATGCCGCTCATGCTAAATCGGAGTTGTTGCATCTGACTATACCGCCTCGCCCCATAAATCATGCGCATCTGCTGCGGTGATGAGAACGTCGGCAAATTCACCGACTTTCAACTTACGATGGGGTTCAAATGGTGGTTTTACATACACAACACCATCAATCTCAGGGGCATCTGCAGCAGAACGGCCAACACCACCGCTACGATCGATTTCGTCAATCAGCACGCGAACGGTTTTACCGATTTTGGCTTGCAGGCGCTTTTTAGAAATACCTTCCTGCAACTCCATGACGCGACGACGACGATCTTCGCGAACCTCATCGGGGACAGGATTCGCCAGTTCATTCGCAGTAGCGCCTTCGACCGGAGAGTACGCGAAACAGCCTAAACGATCGATTTCAGCTTCTTTCAAAAAGTCGAGCAGATACTCAAATTCCTCTTCTGTTTCGCCAGGAAATCCTGCGATAAAAGTAGAACGGATCGTGATCTCTGGGCACATTTCGCGCCATGCCCGGATACGCTCAATATTTTTTTCGCCACTGGCAGGACGCTTCATGCGTTTCAGGACATCTGGATGCGCATGCTGCAATGGCACATCCAGGTAAGGCAAGACGTGACCATTGTTCATGAAAGGAATGATCTGATCCACATGCGGATACGGATAAACATAATGCAAACGCACCCAGGCGTTATGTTGTTTAGCCAAGTCACCTAAGGCTTCAACCAGCTGCGTCATATGAGTTTTCACCGGCTTGCCATTCCAGAATCCCATACGGAATTTCACGTCGACACCATAGGCACTGGTGTCTTGTGAAATTACCAGGAGTTCTTTCACGCCAGCTTTGAATAAATTTTCCGCCTCAAGCATGATGTCAGCGATGGGACGCGATACCAGATCGCCACGCATAGACGGAATAATACAAAAGCTACAGCGATGATTGCAGCCTTCAGAAATTTTCAGATAGGCAAAATGCTTCGGCGTCAGCTTAACGCCCTGTGCCGGTACCAGATCGATGAACGGTTCATGTGGTTTTGGCAAATGCACATGCACCGCATCCATGACCTCGCCCAACGCATGCGGCCCGGTCACTGCCAGCACTTTCGGATGAATGGACATAATCATGTCATCACCATTGGCATCTTTTTTCGCACCCAGACAACCAGTCACGATTACTTTGCCATTTTCTGCCAACGCCTCACCAATCGCATCAAGGGATTCCTGAACCGCGGCATCGATAAAGCCACAAGTATTCACGATCACCAGATCCGCTCCCTCGTAAGACTTGGCGGTATCGTAGCCCTCAGCACGCAACTGCGTCAGGATTTGCTCAGAGTCGACAAGGGCTTTGGGGCAACCGAGGGAAACGAAACCAACCTTGGGATTAGTAGCCGATGGAGTAATCGTCTGAATGGGAGTAGTAATGGACATAATGAAAAAGAGGTACAAAGCAATCCGCTATTGTACCTCTTCCCAGAGACATCTTATTTCTACTGTGATCTATTTCGACTTGTCGTCAGCCCCAAATGGGAAAACACCAAACATATTTTTAGTCTGGTTTTGCATTTGCTCTTGCATTTGTACAAACAGATTTTTGCTTTGCTCGATGTAATTCCCCATCATGCCCTGCATCATCGGTCCCTGTACATTCATAAACTGCGCCCACATCTCAGGACTAAACGGCTTACCTTCGTAGACACCTTTAGAATTTTCGGCAAGCTTATTTTGAATATCGATAAATGCCTGAATATTTTTTTCCAGATAATTCCCCATCATGCCCTGCATCGCGTGGCCATAATAACGAATGATCTGTGCCAGCGCGACACTGGAGAACATCGGCGTGCCGCCAGCTTCTTCCTCAAGAATAATCTGCAGCAAAATACTGCGGGTCAAATCTTCTCCCGTTTTTGCGTCAATGACGGCAAAGTCATCATTCTCAAGAACAAATTGTTTGACATCAACCAAGGTAATGTAGCTACTGGTTTGTGTATCGTAAAGACGACGATTTGGATATTTTTTAATCAAATGCTGCGTCGATTTTTTTGCACTATTCATTGAATTCTCAATTAATAAATCGTTAAGCTGATAAGAAGCAAGGATGGTTTCGCCCTGCTTACGCTAACGCACAATCTAAGCAAACAAATGATGTATTTTTATAAATAAAATAAAAATACGAGATCTGTTTGTCCCCTGTTTTTAATAGTACAACTTTTTTTCTTATAAATGACAAGCCCATCGAAATCTGTCGATTCCGATGGGCATTATTTTACCGCAATGCGACAAATCTCCGTCAGGAAATTAGCCCATATGCAAGCCACCGTTGATAGAGAAGTCGGAACCTGTTGCATATCCGCCATCATCAGAAGCGATCCAGGCAACGATGGAGGCAATTTCGCTAGGTTCTGCCAGACGCTTCACTGGAATACCAGAGACGATTTTCTCAAGCACATCTGGACGAATTGCACGAACCATGTCAGTACCGACGTAACCTGGAGAAACAGTATTAACCGTTACCCCCTTGGTTGCAACCTCTTGCGCCAATGCCATGGTAAATCCGTGAATACCAGCTTTTGCTGTGGAGTAATTGGTTTGACCAAACTGACCTTTTTGACCGTTGACTGAAGAAATATTGATAATACGTCCCCAACCACGATCTGCCATTCCGTCAATCACCTGTTTGGTGACATTGAACAAAGAGTTCAGATTGGTATCCATAACGGCATCCCAATCGGCTTTACTCATTTTACGGAACTGGCCATCCCGTGTAATGCCGGCATTATTCACCAGCACATCAACCTCACCGATCTCCGCTTTGACTTTTTCAAATGCTGCTTTGGTCGATTCCCAATCAGAGACATTGCCTTCAGATGCATGAATATCGTAGCCTTCAGCACGCATATCTGCCAGCCATTTATCTTTACGCGGTGAATTAGGACCGCAACCAGCAACGACAGTGTAGCCATCCTGGCATAAGCGCCTGCAAATTGGAGTCCCGATACCCCCCATACCACCAGTTACATACGCTATACGTTTTGACATTTTTATCTCCGATATTATTAATGAACGACTGAACTGACTAATCTGCTCTTACTTTGACATATCGCCCAGGTGCAGGCTCTATTGCCTTGTAACTTGCATTTCCGGGTTTCGCGGGAGCCTTCACCATTTTGCCACCATGCTCCCCCAAAAAACCTGCCCACTCTGGCCACCAGCTACCAGGATGTTCCGTTGCGCCATCAAACCATTTTTGCGGTTCGGCATCAAGTTTGCTATTGGTCCAATAGCTCCTTTTCTTTTTTGCAGGCGGATTGACGACTCCGGCAATATGTCCTGAAGCACCAAGAATGAACTGATTACGCGTTTTTTTCTTAGGATTCAGCAAAGCCGTTGAGGCATATGCGGCCTGCCAGGGGACGATATGATCTTCACGCGATCCATAGACAAATACGGGGGCATCAATTTTACCCAGATCGATGTGATTCCCCGCCACGGTCAGCTTACCCGGCTGTTTCAAGTTATTCTCAAGATAGGTATTGCGCAGATACCAGCAAAACATAGGGCCTGGCAAATTGGTACTGTCTGCGTTCCAATACAAAAGATCGAATGGCGGCGGGCTCTCGCCTTTGAGGTAATTCGATTGTACGTAATTCCACACCAAATCATTCGCCCGCAAGCTAGAAAAGGTACTGGCGAGATCGCGACCGGGCATCAGACCACCCTGACTTAAGGTCTGCTCGCGCATGCTGACCTGCATTTCATCGACGAACACATCCAGAATGCCGGTATCAGAGAAATCCAGCAACGTGGTCAACAGCGTCAGGCTGCTGGCCAGTTGCTCTCCACGGTCAGCCAGAGCTGCCAATGCGGTTGAAACAATGGTGCCACCGACACAAAAACCAAACACATTGATCTGGTCTTGCTTACTGATGCCTTGTACGACGCGGATTGCGGTGATGGCGCCTTCTTCGATGTAATCATCCCAGGTCACATGAGATAAAGATTCATGCGGATTTGCCCAAGACACGAGAAAAACTGTATGCCCCTGCTCTACAGCGTAACGCACGACTGAATTCTCAGGCTGCAGATCCAGAATGTAGAATTTATTGATGCAGGGAGGAACCATGAGCAAGGGGCGCTGATGGACAGTTTTGGTAAGCGGAGTATATTGAATTAGCTGGAACAGACGATTCTCAAAAACAACGGTTCCCTCGGTGGTGGCGACATTTTTTCCCACTTCAAATGCCGATTCATCGGTTTGTGAAATACGGCCTTTTTGCATATCCGCGAGCATGTGGCTAATACCTTTTGCCAGGCTCTCGCCTTTGCTCTCAATTAATTTCGCCTGCGCTTCAGGGTTGGTAACAAGAAAATTTGCCGGCGACATCGCATCGATCATTTGCTGCACCGCAAAACGAATTTTTTGTTTTACTTTTTCTGATGCATCGACAGATTCTGCCATCGCCATCAAAAAGCGCGCATTCAGCAAATAGGAGGCGGCACTGTAAGCATGCATTGCATGATTGTGCCAATCGGGGGACGAGAAACGCTTATCGCTGAAATCCGGAACTTTGGAGACAAAAAAATCTTGCCAAAGCTTCCCAAATTCTCGCATGTAATCGCCTTGAAGTTGGCTCATGACAGCAGGATCAATCTTTGCTCCCACCTCCTTCAACGCATCCAGCATCGGCAAATGGTTCATCGCCGCGGCAGGCGTCATCCACTCCTGCCATTTATCTTGATTCACTAGCTGTGACATCCAATCGGAGTACATAGCTTGAGGATCATAAGTCTTCATGCGTGCCTCCTGTTTTTCGCGTATTGTTGCGGTTACTGTATGGCTTTACAACGGCTTACTTATTTTCGTGCTTTGTGCTGACTACATGTTGTGGATGAACATAAGTTTATCTACAAATTCTTCTCGCTAACTCTGTTTTACTTATTGAATGAAATATTGGACTACGTAGTATGTATATTATTGCGATTGCCTGGATCTATGTTGTGCTCATGATGTCAATCACTGAGCAGACACCTGTTGCTGGAATTATGACGTTTTTAATGTACTGTGTGTTGCCTTTAGCATTATTTTTATATCTATGGCGCACGCCTGCCCGCAAAAAACAAAGAGAACGCGATGTTCAACTCATGAAAGCGGCATTAGCCAGAGATAAAACCAATGCGGACGACGCGCAATCTGAACAAAATAAACCGGTCAGCGAATAAAACAATTCACGGCGAAATCCAGATCAGGCTCGCCATACGACCAGTAACACCGTCACGCCGGTACGAATAGAATTGCCCTTTTTCTGTCACTGTACAACGATCTCCGCCGTGGACCTGATCCACACCGGCCTTGGCTAACACATAGCGTGCAAGTCCGTAAATATCTGCCAGATATTTTCCTTCTTCTGCTTTTTGTTTAAAAAATTTTTCCGAGGTACGCGCTCGTAATTGAAATGCATCAACCACATCCTGTCCCACTTCGAACTCATCAGGACCAATCGCTGGTCCCATCCAGGCAATAATGTTGTCTGCACCGGCATCCCGCATTTTGATTATCGTGTTTTGCAATACGCCAGCAGCCAGCCCACGCCAACCGGCATGAGCGGCAGCCACCACCTTGCCTTTATCGTCAGAAAACAAAACAGGCAAACAATCTGCAGTCAATACGGCACAGACCGTATTTGGTACGGTAGTGATTACAGCATCCCCCGAATCACCCGCATGCAATGTCGCCGCATCCAAGATAATTGTGCCATGTACTTGTGATAAGAATGTGACATCACCGGGCAAAAATCGATTTAGCATATGTCGATTACGGGCAACAGATTCCGGTAAGTCGCCAACATGATCACCGAGATTGTTGCCACCGCCTCCCTGTCCATCATCGTAGGGCACCTTGCTAAAACCACCCATGCGCGTTGTACAAAATCCCTGTACATGCAAAGGAACACCTTCCCAATCCGGATGAATGATGGGAAGGCTCATCAAGTCATTTACAGATTGCTTGATCGATTGGCTTGCTTGATCTGAAAAACTCATGATGCCCGTATCGACGTAATCCCCGCTTGCAATAGCAACTCAGAGAAATCATCCGCCAGATTTACCTCCCACTCCACGTGCTCATGGGTCTCAGGATGAATCAAGCCCAATTTACGCGCCTGTAAAGCCTGACGAGGGAAAAAGCGTGCCAGATGCTGCTTGCCATATAAAGTGTCGCCTACCAATGGAAAGCCCAAAGAATGCATATGTACGCGAATCTGGTGCGTACGCCCGGTTTCCAGCTGACAAGCAACCAGGCTCACCGGAAAACGCTCCAGCATACCGGCAGCGATTCTTTGATAGTGGGTGACAGCAGGTTTAGCCAGCATGCTCTCTGAAACCGCCATCTTGATTCTATCTTTTGGATGTCTGGCCATTGCGGCATCAACCGTACCAGAAGGTTTAGGCGTACCCCAGACCAATGCATAGTATTCGCGGCTAACCGTCCTGGCCTGTAATTGCCTGACCAGTTCTGTCTGCGCAATCAATGTCTTAGCCACGACCATTAATCCGGAAGTATCTTTATCCAGCCGGTGCACGATACCCGCTCGCGGCACACCTGCCAGCGCAGGAAAACGATGCAACAAGCCATTTAACAACGTACCGGACCAGTTACCCGCAGCAGGATGAACAACTAAACCGGCTGGCTTATTCAGTACAAGCAGGGAATCATCCTCATAAATAATATCCAGATGCATTGCCTCCGGCTTATAAGCACCTTCATCCGGCGCCGCTTGTGGCTGGATGATGATATCCTCGTCGCCGAGCACGGTGGTCTTACCTCGTACTATCTGACCATCCATGCTTACAAAACCCGCCTCTATCCATTGCTGAATACGGCTTCTTGAATATTGCGGAACCAGTTTAGACAAAGTCTTGTCCAAACGCTCGCCACAATCTGCAGGACTTAATTTCAAGGTGATTGTTTCGATTTGGGACGGTAAATCGTCAGGTTCTTCACCATCTTCAAGCTCGACAAAGCCTCCTTCAAGCTGAGTATCGGAGAAAATCGTTGCTTCAGTTGGTATCACATTAATTGCCATCGGCTATAATCCGTAAATTGTTTTCATGCACACGCAAAAATCTATGCAAATTAAATCTATAAAATTGTTTGGCCTCATCCTCGCTATGTCACTGGCAGGTTGCGGAGTATTCGGTGAAAAGACAGATGAAACCAAAACATGGAATGCTGCAAAATTATACGCTGAAGCAAAAGATGAATTGAATAATGGTGGTTATGAAAAGGCTGTTCAGTATTTTGAACGTCTAGAATCACGTTTTCCTTTCGGTACGTATGCCCAGCAAGCGCAGATGGAAATTGCCTACGCTTACTACAAACAAGGTGATCAGGCGCAAGCACTAGCCGCAGTTGAACGTTTTATCAAACTGCACCCTAATCACGAAAGCGTCGATTACATGTATTACCTGCGCGGCCTGATCAATTTTAACGATCAGCTCGGCATCATGAATTTCCTGGCGAACCAGGACATTACCGAACGTGATCCAAAAGCGTCTCGCGACTCATTTGATGCTTTCAAGCAATTAGCAGTGCAATTCCCTGATAGCAAATATACGCCAGATGCGATTGCCCGCATGAAGTATCTGGTTAATGCATTGGCACAATATGATGTACACGTTGGCAACTACTATCTGCGTCGTGGTGCTTACCTCGCTGCTGCCAACCGGGCACAGTCCGCCATTACCGAGTACCCGGATGCACCGGCAACGGAAGAAGCGATGTCGATTCTGGTCCGTTCTTATGATGCAATGGGTATGACAGAGCTGCGTGACGACGCTAATCGTGTGTTTATCAAAAATTTCCCGAACAGCCCTTATCTGAGCGGAAAAGGTAACAAAAAAACTGCATGGTGGAAGCTCTGGTAAGTCGCTCAGACGAGCAACAGATCAGCTGATCTCAGCCCAGCTAAAGTTAAAAGCCTCCTATACAGAGGCTTTTTTTACACCACAACGCGAAGAGAACACACTTAATCCACTAACTTGCGTCGAAAAATCCAGCGCTGCTGGTCTGACTCTTCCGGGTAGTAGGCGTAACCCTCAAGATCGAATTCTTTTAATTTCTCGGGATTGCTGATTTTATGCAGTGCGCAATAGCGCGCCATCAGGCCGCGGGCGCGTTTTGCATAAAAAGAAATGATTTTGTATTGCCCGTTTTTATAGTCTTTAAAAATCGGCGTGATCACGGATCCAGGCAATAGCCTCGGCTTCACTACTTTAAAATATTCTTCAGAAGCCAGATTGACCAGTATTTTATTTTTTTGCTGCGCCAATAGTTGACTCAAAACCTCTGTAACTTTATCTCCCCAAAACGAGTACAAGGTAGTTCCTTGAGCCGTTTGCAAGCGGGTTCCCATTTCCAGACGATATGCCTGCATCAGGTCATACGGTTTTAATACACCATATAAGCCAGATAAAATTCGTACATGATCTTGCAGATAATTCGACTGCGCCACCGTCAACAAAGGCGCTTGCAAACCTTCATAAACATCGCCATTAAATGCCAGCACTGCCTGCTTGACCTTATCACTCTTTGGTGTAGGCGACCAGGCGTGAAACCGCTCCACATTTAACTCGGCAAGACTGGGGGAAATATCCATCAGCGCCGATAACTGATCTGCCTTCAAGGTTTTTGCAATTTTGATCAACTTGGCAGCGTCATCCATTAATTCGGGATGACTCGCTATTTTTGTTTTTGCAGGTGTTTCGTAATTTAGACTCTTCGCAGGCGATAATACAATCAGCATAATATTTTCAAGAAAGATGACAGCCTCAATGATACCTAAGCGTGTGGTGCTTGACACCAATGTATGTCTGGATTTATTTGTATTTCGTGATCCGCGCTGGATTCTGCTCATGAATGGCCTCAATGAAGGCAGCATTAAGGCCATCACCCGTGACGACTGCCGGCAAGAATGGCTGGCCGTTCTTAATTATCCTCATTTGCCGGTTCAAACAGAGCAGAAAGAAAATATCATTCAAGAATTTGATCGTCTGATCGAGGTACAGACTCCACCAGAACCACTAGCCATCAAATTGCCTGTCTGCAGCGACAAGGATGATCAGAAATTTCTGGAAATAACAAGGGATACCAAAGCCGACGTACTCGTCACAAAAGATAAAGCCCTTTTAAAACTCGCGAGAAAAACCCGTCAACTTGGTCTGTATGAAATCGAGACTCCCGAGAAATTTATACTCAGGCTCACTCAATTCGCTCATGGAGTGTTGTAACTGGTGCGACAAGTCAGCATCAACTGACAAAGTCTTGAATAAATAGATGACAAATTTTATTTCCCGGGGTTATTCTAAGAGCATGCAAGTCCTGTTACCATGGAGTGAAATTACAAGACCCCGTGCTCCGGACAATCTAGTAAGATTAATCTGTATGAAATACCATGATGTTTGTGGACAAATTCACAAAATTATCACAGCGATTATGGAGAATAGAGAACTATGACCGATTCAGCAGATGATTTGGACGCATTATTCGAAGAGATGGCCAATCAGCGTGTCGAGGCAGCGGTTCCGCCTTCAGTTGCTACTGAGCCAGTTGCGGCCGCTCAAGACATTCCCCCACCTGCCAAATTAAATTTACACAGCAGCACTGAAGGCGACTCTAGCAAGCCCATGTTTGATCGCTTAGGCGGACTTGTCAGGATGATGCACGATTCTATGCGTGAACTGGGTTATGACCGTTCACTATCAGACGTCGCATCACAAATTTCAGATGCGCAAGGACGACTTGAATATGTCGCCTCCCTGACAGAACAGGCCGCCAACAAAGTATTGAACGCAACTGATGCCGGTATGCCAGAACAAGATGCCTTAGCAAAAAGTGCAAAGGACTTGGACAGCCGCTGGAGCAATGTGTTTGCCGGCACAATGAGTGTCGATGATTTCAAAACACTCGCAACAGACTCAAAACAATTTACACATACCGTGGTCGCCTCCACAGACGCAGAAAAAGCCCGGCTGTTAGACATTATGATGGCGCAAGATTTCCAGGATCTGACTGGCCAGCTCATCAAAAAAGTGCTGATTATTACCCAGGCAGTTGAACGGGAACTCGCACAAATTCTCATTGACAACGCACCTACCGAATTGAAAGAAAAAGCCATCGAATTGATGGAGGGTCCTTCCGTTCCAAATGCTGCACTAGAACAGGACGACGTAGACAACCTACTTGATAGTCTGGGCTTCTAATGGATGACATGCTAAAAGAATTTGTTGTCGAGGCTTTGGACTTGGCGACAAACGTAGAAGAGCATCTGCTGACTCTGGAGCGGAATCCGGGCGACATGAACACATTGAATGCCGTGTTCAGGTCGTTCCATACGATCAAGGGTGGTGCCGGATTTATGAATCTAACTGCCATGGTCTCGGCATGTCATTTAACAGAAAACCTGTTCGATGCGCTCAGGACCGGTCAGGCACCGGTAACACCCATTGCAATTGAAGCCGCACTGGAAGCCAGTGGTTTTGTGGCAGATCAACTGACGGCTTTATCCAATGGCACACACCCGGATCAGTTATCTACCATGCCCAAATCCTTGGAGCAGGTATTGACTGATGCCATTGAAGGCAAGATCACCTCCAGAAAAAAATCCAATGCTGTACCCGCCGCACCAGAAAAAGTAGTCGAGGTTGCACAGACGGCAGTCGCAAGCAAGGAGCCAGGCAGCGATGGCGTCAACTGGGAAGCGTATTTCCGTGCAATCACACCACCGGGCACTTTGCCAGAGCCGGCAGCAGCAGAACCGGTCAAGATCAGTGAAGAACACGAGGCGGTCAAAACCTCACTCGCTACGGCAGAAACAGTCAAACAAAACGCACCGGCTAAAGAAGAAAGCATCCGTATTGATGCGGTAAAACTGGATGTCTTACTGGAAGTCGCGGGCGAATCTGTGCAAGCGGCAAACCAAGCCGCCGTTCTGCTGGAAAAACTATCTCAATTCAAATTCGACGGTCAGGCAGCGCCGCTGATGTCGGCACTTACAGAAACCCTGACCCGCGCCTCACGTTACTCAACCGAATTGCAGCGCGCCACGCTGGCTACCCGCATGCAACCGGTGGGTCGGTTGTTCCAAAAATTCCCGCGGCTGATTCGTGAACTTGCACGTGACCTTGGCAAAGATGTCGATCTGAATATTTCGGGTGCAGAAACAGAAGTGGATCGCGTTGTGGTTGATAGCCTTTACGATCCTTTGGTCCATATGCTGCGCAATGCGCTTGATCACGGCATAGAAACGGCAGAAGAACGCACAGCAACGAAGAAATCACCGCGCGCCACGATTTCCCTGAAAGCCTGGCAAGAAGCAAGCAGTGTAATGATAGAAGTAACGGATGACGGAAAAGGTATGGATGCCCAACGTCTTCGTGACAAAGCAGTATCAAAAGGCCTGATCAATGCACATGATGCGCGCACTGATGACGAAGCCTTCCAGCTCGTCTTCCTGCCGGGTTTCTCCACTAAGGAAGTTGCCTCCAGCGTATCCGGTCGTGGTGTCGGCATGGATGTGGTCAAAACGGCCGTAGAGCGTCATCGCGGTGCCATTCGTATTTCGTCGAATCTCGGCACTGGTACTACGTTCCTGATTCGTTTGCCGATTGAACTGTCGATCGTACCGACGATGCTGGTACGTACCGACGGTGCTTCACTGGCATTGCCAATGGCCACGGTGCAAAGGGTCGTCGAATTGCCGGAAACCTTTGAAAGCGTTGGCGGTCATCCGGTGTTACGTGATTTAGGAAGACCATTACCGGTGCGCTCGCTCGGACAAATTCTGGGTTATGAAAAGAGTTCAGAGAGAGTTGGCATTGTGATTGCCGCGCCAAATCCGTACATCTTATCGGTCGATTCTGTCGATGGCACTGCCGATCTTGTTATTAAGCCACTGACCTGCATTACGACACCAGGCATCACCGGCACCGCCCGCTCTGCCGAAGGTGAACTGGTTCTGGTAACCAGCCTGTCATTTTTGCTCGACGGATGCAAAGTCGGCGAAAGACTCAGCGCGTAATCTATTTAGCGGCGCACTAAGCACTTCCTGGCTCTTGTGTTGATGAAAATCACAAGAGCCAGAAAATCTTAATTTACCGTATCAAACTCCTGTACAAACACATACTCCCCCACATAAATAGAAAAACATGCCTCACTCCGCATATTTTTCTAAGATGTTGAAAATATACTCAGATGGGGTATATAAAAACACACGCTATCCCCAGTTTATTTTGCAGATAAAAAGTCGCCAAACTGTGTGAACTCAACGAAGTTCGCCTTAGTCTGTCAAAATGGCAGCACTTTCCATGCATCTGCCCTCTCACGACTATTCAGCAATGTCCGACCACACCGATATGACCGCAATAACGCCAGTAACCGAACATGCCGAACTGACTAAACTCAGTCTTGCCAATCAATTCGCCCAACTACCCGCTGCTTTTTTCACTGAATTACAAGCAACGTCGCTACCTGAACCTTATCTCGTCGGCGCAAGTGCCAAAGTAGCGGATATTATCGGCTTGTCATCTGCTGTGTTTGACGACGGATTATTCACAGAACTGTTCACTGGGAATCAGATAATCGATGGCAGCAAACCCTTGTCGGCCGTGTATTCGGGACATCAGTTTGGTGTCTGGGCTGGTCAGCTGGGCGACGGACGAGCGATCTTGCTGGGGGATATTGCGGCAAAAAATATAGCTGATTCGGCAAACGGCAGGATAGAAATCCAACTCAAAGGCGCGGGCATGACGCCCTACTCTCGCATGGGCGATGGCCGCGCTGTCTTGCGCTCATCAATTCGAGAATTTTTATGCTCGGAAGCCATGGCTGGCCTGGGCATACCTACTTCCCGCGCGTTGAGCGTCACAGGTTCCGATCAGTATGTGATGCGCGAAACGCCCGAAACAGCGGCGGTCGTGACTCGTCTGGCACCTAGTTTTATTCGCTTCGGATCGTTCGAACACTGGTACTACAATAACGCGCCGGAACATCTGCAAACACTGGCAGATTTTGTACTCAACAATTACTACCCCGCATTACTCAAACAAGACAATCCGTACCAGGCGTTATTGCAAGAAGTCACACAGCGCACGGCAAAACTGATGGCGCAGTGGCAGGCCGTTGGCTTCATGCATGGGGTAATGAATACGGACAATATGTCGATACTGGGCTTGACGCTCGATTACGGCCCGTTCGGCTTTATGGAAGCATTTAATCCGAATCACATTTGTAACCACACCGATACGCAGGGTCGCTACTCCTACCGCATGCAACCTAAAATCGGCCACTGGAATTGCCATGCACTGGCGCAGGCACTTTTGCCATTAATCGGCACCGTGGACGATACACAAGCTGCGCTATCCGCCTATCAACCAGCATATCAAGAGGCACTAGATCATTTATTACACCTGAAGTTTGGTCTGACTCCTCTCTCCGGGCATGCCAGTGCTGACGGTAAACTATTCGATCAGTTTTTCGATCTGATGCAGAAAAACGGTGCTGATTTCACGCATAGTTTCCGGCATCTCAGTCACATCAACATCGACAAATCCGCACTGGATGATCAACTCCGGGATGGCTTCCTTGACCGTTCGGCTCTGGATCTCTGGCTGGAGCAATATCGCCAGCGCTTACAGGCAGAGCAAAGCAATGACCAGACACGTCAACATGCCATGCAAAAGGTCAATCCTAAATATATACTGCGCAACTACCTCGCACAGATTGCGATTGAAAAAGCACAGAAAAAAGACTACTCCGAAGTGGCGACCTTATTACAAATTTTAGAAAACCCCTTTGATGAACAAGCCGAGCATGACGACTATGCCGCCCTTCCACCCGACTGGGCTCGCGAATTAGAAGTCAGTTGCTCATCCTAATAAAGGAAACACCATGTCAAAAGTCACCAAAACCGATAAAGAATGGCGCTCCATGCTCACAGACATGGAATATGAAGTTACCCGCCACGCAGCGACAGAACGGGCCTTCACCGGCAAATTCTGGGATCACCACGAAGCGGGCATTTATACCTGCGTATGCTGCAACACACCTTTATTCGAATCAGACGCCAAGTTTGATTCTGGCTGTGGCTGGCCAAGTTATTTCAAAGCTCTCAATCCCGCCAACGTACTAGAAAAAGTAGATCGTACTCACGGCATGACGCGCACCGAGATATTGTGTAATATCTGCGACGCCCATCTAGGGCATGTGTTTCCCGACGGTCCGCCACCAACGGGATTGCGTTATTGCATCAATTCCGCGTCCCTGCGATTTGAGCCTAAAGCATAATCAGGCTGATTAAATCCTTGTTTTGAAAAGTTGCTATGAAATTTTTGTTTGATATTTTTCCGGTACTCCTGTTCTTCATCAGCTTCAAGCTTGGAGAGCGCAATCCGGAAATCGCACAGAGTCTGGTAGATCAATACCTGTCCGGATTTATCTCCGGAGGCAAACCAGTAGCGGATCTGGCTCCCATATTAATGGCCACGGCTATCGCCATCATCGGCTCCGCTCTGCAATTTAGCTACCTTGTCATCCGGCGCATAAAAATTGATGCATTGCTATGGATCTCTTTTATCGTCATCGTTGGCTTCGGCAGCGCAACGATCTATTTTCATAGTGAAACTTTTATTAAATGGAAACCGACCGTCATCTACTGGTGCTACGCCATTGCATTTTTGCTAGGACAATTTTTATTCAAAGCCAATTTACTTAAAGCAACAATGGGAACACAAATTACGCTGCCCGAGGATGTCTGGTTTAAATTGAGCCTCGCATGGATCGCGTATTTCAGCTTGATGGGCATCCTCAATTTATATGTTGCCTTCTCTTACCCGACGACGACCTGGGTCAATTTTAAACTCTACTCCGTTGGTGCCTTACCGGTATTTATTGTCGTCCAAAGCCTGTTTTTGGCAAAATACATGGAAGAACCGACATGAGCGATCGCCCGAACCGTATTGAAAAACGCCTCAAAGAAACTTTGCAGCCCCTCAGCTGTCAATTACAAGACGACTCTGCCGCACACCATGGCCACGCCGGCGCCGCCTCCGGTGCCGGTCATTTCAGTGTAAAAATAGTTTGTTACCAATTTGAGGGGCTAAATCGTATATCTCGACATCGACTAGTGTATGATGCCGTTGGCGATATGATGCACACGGAAATTCATGCACTTGTAATTGTTGCGCTGGCTCCGTCAGAGATACCGACCTAACCACTTTGTTTTTACTTACTTTGTTATTTTAGGAACAGATAATGACCTTTAAACCTGCTCATTTGCTGGTAGTACTTCTCGCAACTGCCTTGCCTGCAATGGCTCAAAATCTCGCCGTAGTTAACGGTAAAGCTATCCCGTCCAGCCGCGTTGACGCTATGGTCAAACAATTGGCAGAACAAGGCCAAAAAGATTCTCCAGAACTGCGCGCGATGGTAAAACAAGAATTGATCAACCGCGAAGTCCTGATGCAAGAAGCGGACAAAGCTGCCGTAGCGGCAAACCCAGATGTCAAAACACAACTGGAAGTAGCGCGTCAATCGATATTGATCCGTGCACTGATGATCGACTTCGTCAAAAAGAATCCGGTCACTGATGCTGATATCAAAGCTGAATACGACAAAGCAAAGTCTCAGGCTGGCGACAAGGAATACCACGCTTACCATATCCTGGTAGAAAAAGAAGACGAAGCAAAAGCAATCATCCTGAAATTGAAAGCTGGCGCAAAATTTGACGAACTGGCAAAACAATCCAAAGACCCTGGCTCAGCAGCCAAAGGTGGCGATCTGGATTGGGCATCACCAGCAAGCTATGTAGCACCATTCTCACAAGCTCTGGTCGCACTGCAAAAAGGTCAATTCACTGAAACGCCTGTCAAAACAGAATTCGGCTTCCACATCATCAAACTTGACGATGTACGTACTGCTAAATTCCCAACGATGGAAGAAGTAAAACCACAGATCGTGAACAACCTGCAACAGCAAAAAGTTCAGGCTTACCAACAGTCTCTGTTGAAAAAAGCAAAAATCCAATAATTGACGCTGATTAATCTACAATGATTAATCGACGCCAATGAATGGTTTGCTTCAATAAAAAAGACGCTTCGGCGTCTTTTTTTATTTTGTCGTCGCCATTCAGAGGCATGATTAAAAAATTTAAAGAAATTTAAAAAATATAAATAAAATCTATGTTCGAACTGTTCATCAGAGGCGATTGACGCTCCAGTTTTATCGATCAATTTTGTCGCTCAAGATAGCTGTTCAAACCTTGTAGTATCAGCCACTCTCAAAATATACTCCCTTCGCACCCATCTCCCACTGCCTATCACGGCGCTTCCTGCACTCAAAAGTTATATCCAAACTTATTTTTCTTCATAGGAAAAATATGCATAAACACATCTAAATATCTTCGTGTACGGAATAAAAACGCAATGTAATACTCGCTTCACATTCGTTTTTTTCAGGTCTTAGCATGACTCCAGTACTCAATCGATTGCCATATCCGGCGCAATCTTCAACACCAGCTTTTGCTCCGCTCTCCAAACCCGTATCAGCAGATTCACATGCAGGATCAAACGATGCCATCATCATCGCCCGGCATCTTGCCGAACGACTCGCCACCACCGCATCAGAACGCGATCAGATTGGTGGGCACGCAGCTAAAGAGCGCGAATGGATCAGAGAATCCGGTCTGCTGACGCTCTCAATCCCCAAGGAATTTGGTGGCCAGGGTGCCGACTGGTCGACCGTATATCAAGTGATTCGCATCCTTGCCAAAGCCGATAGCGCGCTCGCACATATTTTTGGCTTCCATCATTTGCAGCTCGCCGGCATTCAGCTCTATGGCAACACACAGCAACAGCGCCGCCTCCTCACCGCATCGGCAGAACAGCAATTTTTTTGGGGGAATGCACTCAATCCATTAGACAAGCGCACCATCGCGTCCCCTGGCAAAGGTGGCTACATTCTCAATGGAGTAAAAAGCTTCTCCTCAGGATCGGTCGGTTCAGACTGGCTCACGATCTCAGCCTGGGATGAGACAACACAAAGCGCGCTCGTTGCGGCCATTCCGACAAACCAGCCGGGTATTACCGTGCAGGCAGACTGGGATGCCTTTGGACAAAAACAAACCGATAGCGGCAATGTTCATTTCGCTCACGTGTTTTTACCAGACGAATGGGTATTGCAAGGCCCTGCACAAACGCCGACACCACAGGCAACGCTACGATCACAAATCGCACAATTAGTCATGGTGAATCTCTACCTTGGCATTGGTCTGGGCGCATTCGACGCTGCGCGCAACTACACCAACGATGAGGCAAAAGCCTGGTTTGCCTCAGGCGTCAATGCGTCTGCTGAGGACCCGTTCATTCAACACCGCTATGGCCAGCTATGGATGCTGTTGCGCCCGGCAATTGCGCTAGCGGATCAGGCAGCAGCGACTCTCGACCAAGTGTTCGATAAAGGCGTATTAGTCACGGCCAATGACCGTGGAGAGCTCGCGATTGCTATCGCAGAAGCCAAATATCTTGCGCATCAGGCTGGCATTGAAGTCAGTTCGCAAATGTTTGAACTGACCGGAGCACGTTCCACCTCGTCCCGGCACGGCTACGACCGGTTCTGGCGTAATGCACGTGTGCACACTCTGCATGATCCCATCGACTACAAATTGCGTGATCTTGGTCGCTATGTACTCGATGGACGGTTGCCTGAACCAACGCCATATTCTTAAGAAAACGAAAAAAGACATGAGCAAACCCATCATACAAATACGATCCGCAGCGAAGGTGTATGCACTGCCGGGCGGCGAGACTTTTCATGCAGTACAGAACGTCAGCCTGGATATTGCAGAAGGCGATATTTTTGGTCTGATAGGTAAAAGCGGCGCAGGCAAATCTACCTTGCTGCGTCTGATCAATTTATTAGAACGTCCAGATGAGGGCAGCATCACTGTCGCTCAGAGAGAGTTGACTGCACTGAATAAGAAACAGTTACGTGAAGCACGTCAGGACATCGGTATGATCTTCCAGCAATTTAATTTACTACAGAACGCAACCGTCTTCGAGAACATCGCTTTTCCATTAAAAATCCATGGCCTGTTGAGTAAAAAAGAGATTGCGGATCGCGTCACAGACTGCCTGAAAATCGTTGGACTCAGTAATAAAACCAGCAGCTATCCGGCGCAATTATCAGGCGGACAAAAACAACGCGTCGCGATTGCCCGCGCCTTGGCCAGTCGCCCGCATGTTTTACTCTGCGATGAACCTACCTCGGCGCTAGATGCAGAAACTACACGCGAGGTGTTAGAAACACTACGCGAAATCAATCAAGAACTTGGAGTCACCATTGTGATCGTCAGTCACGAACTATCTGTGCTCAGCACTATCTGCAATAAAGCTGCCGTCATCGAAGACGGCAAAATCGCCGAAATCTTTGCCCTCGCAGATACCAGTCTGGTGCGCAAGACGGCTCTGGGCAGAGAACTTGCGTATTACTGCAACGAAGAAAATCATGCGGAACATTGGAAAGATCTTGCCCATGTTTGAGAATCTGATGTCACTGCTACCCGAACTTGGCACCGCTATCGTGCAGACGCTCACCATGCTGGCGATAGGATTATCGGCCGCCATATTGATCGGTGGCCCTTTAGGTATTGTGCTTTTTTTAGTGGCGGATGGACAGTCATTACAACACCGCCCACTCTCACTCGCGCTGGGCTGGCTGGTGAATACCGTGCGTTCATTCCCCTTCATTATTTTACTGGTCGCGCTGGTGCCTTTTACGCGCTGGATTGTTGGCACATCGATCGGGCCACTCGCTGCCGCAGTCCCCCTCTCTTTCGCCGCTATCCCCTACTTCGCCCGTCTGGTAGAGCAAAGCTGCAAAGACGTTCCGCGCGGCGTCATTGAGGCCGCACATGCAATGGGTGCGAGCGAATTGCAAATCGTGTTCCGTGTACTACTGGTCGAAGCACGATCTGGTCTGGTGCTGGCGCTGACCGTGTTAGCAATCAGCTTCTTGTCCTACTCCGCCGTCGCTGGCGTTGTGGGTGGCGGTGGCATCGGGGATCTGGCGATTCGTTATGGCTATTACCGCTTCCAGACAGACATCATGTTCTTCACCGTTGCCGTTCTGATTCTGCTGGTCCAGCTTATTCAGTTCACCGGCAACTATGTCGCAAAACGTTTGGATAAGCGTTAAAAAAACATCCTAAATATGTAGCACTCACTGCACCACTCATTACTCATTTTGCTCATTCATTAGTCACCCATTGGCGCAGTCAGCCCCAAGACATCCATATTTTAAAAAGGAAATTTTATGCTACGCTGTCGTCTCATTTTTAGCCTCATTGCGAGCTTCTCACTGACAGCCACCAACATCAGCCTCGCCAAAGATCCCAAAGAACTGGTCATCGGTACCAGCGCTGGCCCTTATGCGGATCAGGTCAAACTCGGGATTAAACCTATCCTCGAAAAACAGGGTTATAAAGTCAAAGTTGTTGAATTCAATGACTATATTCAACCAAATTTCGCGCTGGCAGAAGGCTCACTCGATGCAAATGCATTTCAACACATCATTTACCTGACGAAATTTGCAACGGAAAACAAGCTCGCTTTAAGCGAACTCATCAAGGTACCAACTGCGCCTATCGCGATTTACAGCAAAAAACACAACTCATTAAACGAGGTCAAAGAAGGGAGCACGGTCGCGCTGCCCAACGATCCTACCAATCAAGCCCGCGCCCTGGTTTTATTGGATCAGCTAGGCTGGATCAAGCTGAGGGCGAATATTGATCCGATTCGCGCATCTGAAAAAGATGTAGCGGACAATATCAAAAAAATTAAACTCGTCCCGCTGGAGGCTGCGCAATTGCCGCGCTCGCTCCAAGACACGGATTACTCCTTTGTGAATGGAAATTTCGCACTGGCCTCAGGCCTGAAATTGAACGACGCCCTGGCACGCGAAAAGATTTCGGCCAATTACCAAAATATGGTGGCAATACGGACGGAGGATAAAGCCAAGCCTTGGGTCAAAGATCTCGAAGCAGCCTATCGCTCCAGGGAATTTTTAGCGGTGACCAATAAACACTTTGCCGGGTTTGCCAAACCGGATTACCAACAAGCACTCGAAGTCGCTGCGAAATAATCATCGTCATGAGCAAACTCATCCGCTTTAACGCGTTCCAGATGAATACGGTCGGGCATCAGTCACCAGGATTGTGGCGTCACCCGCGCGATCACAGCGATCAATACACGAGCGCCGAACACTGGACGGAGCTGGCACGCCTGCTGGAATACGGCTTATTCGATGCCGTGTTTTTGGCCGATGTGCTAGGAGTCTACGATGTCTATGAGGGCAATGCGGACGCTGCCTTGCGCCATGCGGTTCAAGTGCCTCTCAACGATCCTCTGGCATTGGTTCCCTTAATGGCAAACGTGACCAGACATCTGGGCTTTGGCGTGACCTGCGCCCTCACTTATGAACACCCCTATACCTTTGCCCGTCGTATGTCGACGCTTGATCATCTGACCAAGGGGCGCATAGGCTGGAATATCGTTACCGGTTACCTCGATAGTGCCGCACGCAATCTGGGATTGCAGCAGCAACTCAGTCATGACGAGCGCTATGACCTCGCCGATGAATATCTGGACGTGGTGTATAAACTTTGGGAAAAAAGTTGGGACAAGCAGGCCGTCGTCAAAGATAAAGTACGCGGCATTTATACCAATCCTGCCCATGTGCATCCAATCAGACATGAAGGACGTTATTTCAACGTACCTGGCATCCATTTATCAGAACCCTCACCGCAAAGAACGCCACTATTATTTCAAGCAGGTACTTCGGCACGCGGCACGGCATTTGCGGCACGTCATGCCGAATGTACGTTTGTCAGCGGGCCAAGCAAAAAAATCGTCAAACGCTACGCCGACGACATCCGTGCTGCGGTTGTCAACGCAGGTCGTCAGCCGGAACAGATTTTGATTTATGCGCAAGCGCTGATCATCACGGCAGACACCACAGAACAAGCGCAGGAAAAATACCAGGACTATCTGCGCTATCTCGACATTGATGCCTCACTCACCTTGCTATCCGGATGGACGGGCGTAGATTTTTCTGCCTTACCGCTGGATGCGACGATCGATTACATAGAATCAGAAGCCGGTCGCAGCGCACTTGCCTCATTCAGTGCAGCAGATCCGGATAAACGATGGACCGTCAGGGAAGCGGCAAGCTTCATCGCCTTAGGTGGCCGCGGCCCGGTATTTGTGGGCAGCGCCGCAGAGATCACAGATCAGCTTGAGAGCTGGGTGGACGATACCGGGATTGATGGCTTCAACCTCGCTTTTGCGATCGCACATGAAACCATGCGCGACGTTGTTAATCTCGTCGTGCCGGAGCTGCAACAACGTGGGCGCTATAAAACGCAGTACAGCACGGGCACCCTTCGACAACAATTGTTTGGACAAGGAGATTACCTGCCATCTAACCATGCAGGACAACAAGTCGAGATTGTTGTGCCATTGGCTACAGCTGCCTGAAATCGCTTTTTTTACACATTGCCTGCACTTTACTTTTTACACCTTACTTCAGTATTAAAGGTTCACTATGAAACGCCGACATTTTTTAGAAATCGCCTCCGCAGGCGCAGCAATCGCCGTACTGCCAACGCTGGCAAAAGCAGCCTCACCCTCATCATCATTACAGACATCAGCGCAGTCATCGCCATCGCAACTCAAGGAATTACGCCTGGATTATGCGTATTATTCACCCACCAGTTTAGTCTTGCGTCGCTTTGGCTGGCTGGAGGATGAATTTAAGGCGGATGGCACCAACATTAAATGGGTGCTTAGTGCTGGCAGCAATCGTGCGCTGGAATATCTGAATGCAAATAGCATTGATATCGGCTCCAGCGCCGGACTCGCTGCCTTGCTGTCAAAAGCAAATGGCAATCCCATCAAAACACCTTATATTTTTTCCCGTCCTGAGTGGACGGCTTTAGTAGTCCGCAAAAATTCGCCGATTCGCAGCATTGCCGACTTAAAAGGCAAAAAGGTTGCTGCCACCAAAGGAACTGATCCTTATTTATTCCTGTTACGGGCGTTAAAAACTGCTGGCTTAAAAAGAAGCGACATTGAGCACGTCAACTTACAACATGCCGACGGGCGCATCGCGCTGGAGCAAGGCAAAGTCGACGCCTGGGCAGGACTAGATCCTCACATGGCAGCAAGTGAACTCGAAGCGAATTCAACATTAATCTACCGTAATGTCGCGTTCAACACGTATGGTTTTTTAAATGTCAGGGAAGAGTTTTTAAACAATCATGCGTCCGAGCTGAATCGTGTCATCCGCTCTTATGAGCGGGCACGCGCCTGGATACGTAGCAATCCTAGCGACGCTGCAAAAATACTGTCGGAGGAAGCGAAGGTTAGCTTGCCCGTGGCCTTATTGCAGATTAAGTTGCGCAGTGATTTCAGTCAGCCTTTACCAGGCACTGAGCACCTGCAAGCACTGCAAGTCGCGGCGCCGATACTGCTCGATGAGGGTTTAGTCAAACCGGGTACCGATCTGGCAAAGACCATCACCGATTTGATTGATGTGCGTTTTGCTCAACACTTAATCATACGCACCTGACAATCCGTATCTGAAAAACTGTACCTGAAATAAATACGCCATGACACGTATCCAGCACACTCAACAACTATGAACTCACCCAGCATTACTATTCAGCCCAAAAAACTGGACGCATTCAATCGCCCGGTCAAAGCGGCGAAGGGCATTCCACGCGTCGTCACCGGAATGCTGCTACCGCTTGCGTTAATCGCCTTTGCCGAAATCGGTGTACGCACCGGCCTGATCCCTGCGCACCAGCTGCCCCCACCGTCAGAGATTGTGAAAACCTTGTCCTTTCTCGGTGAACATGGTCTGCTAAATCACATCGCGATGAGCAGTGCACGAGTCGCTGCAGGTTTTATCTTTGGCGCTGGTCTGGCAATAATGATCGGTGTGCTGGTCGCGCTAAGCCAGCGGCTGGACGCTCTGCTGGATCCGAGTTTTCAGGCATTACGCGCGATCCCGTCGTTGGCTTGGGTACCGCTGCTGCTGTTATGGCTGGGTATTGATGAGGCGCCCAAACTGGTATTGATTGCCATTGGCACTTTCTTTCCCGTGTATATGGGCGTGGTATCGGGTATTCGTGGCGTCGATCGGCGATTGGTTGAAGTGGGCAGGCTATATCGGCTCACGCCGTTTGCCTTAGCGCGCCGGATTCTTCTTCCAGCGGCGTTACCGGCAATCATCACGGGACTACGGAATGGTTTGAGCCTAGCGTGGATGTTTATGGTCGCAGCAGAACTGATCGCTGCCAGTCGGGGATTGGGATATTTATTAACCGACGGACGCGAGACCAGTCGCGCCGATATTGTGCTGGCTGCGATTGTCTTGTTAGCGGTGTTGGGCAAAGTCAGTGACTGGGGCATGCAATTGCTAGAACGACACCTGCTGGCCTGGCGTGACAACTTTACATCAGAAAGTCAGCCCGCATGAGTGCGTTCTTGAGCGTACGGATTGATGAAAAGCGATATGGCGAGGATCAGATATTGCAGCGTCTGCGACTCGATGTGAGGCAAGGCGAGATTGTCAGCCTGATCGGTGCCAGTGGTTGCGGCAAGAGCACTTTGCTCTCCATCATCGCGGGTCTGGATCCGCACTATCAAGGCAAAATTCAGCTTGCTGGCAAGGACATCACAGGCACCAGCAAGGAGATTGGTTTCATATTTCAGGAGCCACGTTTATTTCCTTGGCTCAGTGTCGCTGAAAATATCGCCTTTGATTTCACTCAATCAGGCGATCATGAAGCAGCAGTTCAGCAATTGCTAAAGGAAGTTGGCCTCGGCAGCTATGGCAAGGCCTTACCAAAGCAATTGTCAGGCGGACAGGCGCAACGGGTCGCCATTGCCCGCGGCCTGTTCAGCCGCCCTCGCCTGTTGTTACTGGATGAACCATTTTCAGCGGTTGATGCATTCACGAGAATGAAGCTACAGGACTTGCTGGTAAGGATCGCGAAGGAACACGCGTTAACCGTCGTCATGGTCACGCATGATATTGATGAGGCTCTCTATCTGAGTGACAGAATTGTGCTGCTCGATCATCGCGCCGGACCGGTACGTGCAACATTTGCACTCTCCTTGCCATGGCCGCGCAACCGAGCAGAGGCGACGCTATCACCGGTGAAAGCAGAAATCCTGGAATGTCTGCACGCGGCACATACTTTTTAAAGGTCAATGGCCTTGGTGATTCAGGTGAACTCAAAGGAAAAATTACATACTCCTACTAAGTATATTTTCAATCACTAGGTAAATATTGCGGAAATCGATCTATTTCCATTAACTATAGGGGGAGTATATGCATTTCATACAAGCGCATGATTGCTGAAGTTCCATAAAAAATGCCACAGATATCTGTGGCATTTTTCATTCAAAGTAGCGCTCAGTAAGCAGCAAATGATCTCCGCATCAGGCAACCCATTGACGTGCATTACGGAACATACGCATCCACGGCGAATCCTCACCCCAGCCTTCCGGGTGCCATGAATGCAGTACAGAGCGGAATACACGCTCTGCATGCGGCATCATGACAGTGAAGCGGCCATCAGCATTGGTGACCGACGTAATACCTTGCGGCGAACCGTTCGGATTGTATGGATAGGCTTCGGTGGCAACGCCAGCGTTGTTCACGAAGCGCATGGCAACCTGCGCTGCAGTGATATCGCCCGTGATAGAGAAATCAGCAAACCCTTCGCCATGAGCAACCGCGATCGGCGTCTGCGTACCGGCCATTCCCTGGAAGAAAATCGATGCCGACTCTTGTACTTCAACCATGGCAAAACGGCCTTCAAATTGTTCCGATTTGTTCTTGGTGAATTTCGGCCAGGCTTGAGCGCCCGGAATAATCGATTTCAGATTACTCATCATCTGGCAACCATTACAGATACCTAACCCAAACGTATCTGTACGATGGAAAAAGTCGGAGAACTGTTCGGCCATCATCGCATTGAACAAAATCGTTTTCGCCCATCCCTCGCCAGCACCGAGCACGTCGCCGTACGAGAAGCCACCGACCGCAATCAGACCTTTAAAATCGGCCAGACGGGCGCGACCGGCGATCAGATCGCTCATATGCACGTCCACCGCGGTGAAGCCGGATTTATGCATAACATACGCCGTCTCAATATGCGAATTCACGCCCTGCTCACGCAAGATCGCGACCTTAGGACGCACACCAGTGTTGATGAAAGGTGCGGCGATATCTTGTTGCGGATCAAAAGTGAGTGCAGGCGTCATACCTGGATCGTTCAGGTCAAGAATGCGCGCATATTCCGCGTCAGCACAGGCAGGATTGTCGCGCAGACGAGCGATTTGCCAGCTAGTTTTACTCCACAACTGATGCAATACCGTTCGTGGCTGGCTATAGATTTGTTTAGCGTCACGGGTGAATTCAATCACATTGCTAGTATTCACCTTACCGATGATATGGCTGCAAGCACCGAGATTGTGTGCGCGTAATACATCCATGACCGCAGTGCGTTGCTCAGTACGAACCTGAATCACTGCACCCAATTCTTCGCTAAATAAAGCACGCAAAGTCAGGTCATTACGACGTTCAGCAACCTGTCCGGCCCAGTTCTTCGCATCGCCCCAATCCGCCGCCTCATCCATCGTCAGGATGTCGAGATTGATCGACAAACCTGTGCGACCAGCGAACGCCATTTCACATAAGGTCGCATACAAACCGCCATCGGAACGGTCGTGATACGCCAGCAAATGATCTTCACGATTCAGTTGCTGAATCGCCGCAAAGAAGGCTTTCAAATCATCGGCGCTATCCACATCCGGCGTCTGATCGCCAAGTTTTTGCATGACTTGAGCAAAGCAGGATGCACCCAGACGATTTTTGCCGCGTCCCAAATCGATCAGGATCAGGCTGGTGTCGCCAGCGTCCAGGCGCAATTGCGGCGTCAGGGACTTACGTACATCGAATACAGGTGCAAACGCAGAAATAATCAGTGACACCGGTGACGTGACGGATTTAGATTCGCCCTCGTCTTTCCATGTGGTGCGCATGGACAAAGAGTCTTTGCCGACAGGAATGCTGATGCCGAGCGCGGGGCACAGCTCCATGCCGATGGCCTTGACTGTATCGAACAGTGCGGCATCCTGACCAGGCTGACCGCAAGCGGCCATCCAGTTAGCGGACAACTTGATATCAGAAATATCGTTGATCGGTGCTGCAGCGATATTTGTGATCGATTCACCAATCGCCATACGGCCAGATGCCGCAGCATTGATTACGGCCAACGGTGTACGTTCACCCATGGACATGGCTTCACCGAGGTAACCTTCAAGACTCATGGTGGTCACGGCGCAATCGGCGACCGGCACTTGCCACGGGCCGACCATCTGGTCACGTACCGATGTCGCACCGACAGTACGGTCACCGATGGTGATCAGGAAGGATTTATCCGCAACCGTAGGCAAGCTCAGAATACGTTGCGCGACCTCTTGCAAGTCCATGCCGGTCAGATCAATTGCAGGAAAAGTGTGCGTGACATGTGTGACATCACGATGCATCTTAGGCGGCTTGCCCAAGAGTACGTTCATCGGCATATCAACCGGCGTATTACCCTGTTCAGGGTCGATTACCTTGAGCTGACGCTCTTCAGTTGCTGTACCGACGACGGCAAACGGACAACGCTCGCGCTCGCAAAAATACTGGAACAAAGCCAGGCTGTCCGGTGCGATACCCAACACATAACGCTCTTGCGACTCGTTACTCCAGATCTCTTTCGGCGCCATGCCGCTTTCTTCAAGATGTATTTTACGCAAATCAAAGATCGCGCCACGCTTGGCATCATTGGTGATTTCCGGGAAGGCATTGGATAAACCACCGGCACCAACGTCATGAATCGACAAAATCGGATTGTCGTCGCCCAACTGCCAGCAGGAATTAATCACCTCCTGAGCACGACGTTCCATCTCAGGATTGCCACGCTGAACAGAATCAAAATCCAGATCGGCGGTGTTAGTACCCGTCGCCATTGATGAGGCTGCGCTGCCGCCCATGCCGATACGCATGCCAGGACCACCTAGCTGTATCAACAGACTACCAACCGGCAGATCGTCTTTTTTGGTGTGTTTATCGGAGATATTGCCGATACCGCCAGCGATCATGATGGGCTTGTGATAGCCGTACACAGTGCCGCCCACATTTTGTTCAAAGGTACGGAAATAACCACCCAGATTCGGCCGGCCGAATTCATTATTGAACGCAGCACCGCCTAAAGGGCCGTCAATCATGATTTGTAATGCCGAAGCGATACGGTCGGGCTTGCCATAAGCTTGCGCTGAAGACTGACTTGCAATCGTGTTGGCAATCGTGTCGCTGGCGTTTTCCCAGGGCTGCACGGCGCCTGGCAACATCAGGTTGGATACCGTAAAACCCGTCAGTCCAGCTTTTGGTTTGGCACCACGGCCCGTCGCTCCTTCATCACGGATCTCACCGCCAGCACCTGTCGACGCACCAGGGAACGGAGAAATCGCAGTCGGATGATTATGCGTCTCTACCTTCATCAAGGTGTGAGTGAGTTCTGTTGTAGAGGTATATTCATTACCGTTCGCAGCACCGTTAGGATAGAAGCGCGTAACGGTTGCTCCCTCCATGATCGACGAATTATCGCTATAGGCAACGATGGTGCCCTTCGGTTGCAGCAAGTGCGTATTCTTGATCATGCCGAACAGAGAAATATCCTGTGCGACGCCATCAATTGTCCAGTCAGCATTAAAGATTTTATGACGGCAGTGTTCGCTATTGGCTTGCGCAAACATCATTAATTCGACGTCAGTCGGGTTACGACCGGCAGCGACAAAGGCGTCAACCAGATAATCAATCTCATCACCGGACAAGGCGAGACCTAATTCACTATTTGCCTGCAACAGAGCTTGCTTACCACCGCCAAGGACATCAACGGACGCCAGAGGTTTCGCATCGAGTTCGGAGAATAATGCGCTGGCTTCCTGCACATCTGCCAGTACCATTTCTGTCATGCGATCATGAAGTAAAGCAGCAACTGCCTGACGTGATTCCTCGGCTAATTTTTTTGCGCCGCCGAGCAAACCTGATTTAACTTGCACCGTGTAACGGATGCCACGCTCAATCCGCTTGATGTGCTGCATGCCGCAATTATGTGCGATGTCAGTTGCCTTGCTGGCCCACGGAGAGATCGTGCCGAAGCGCGGGATAACAACGAAACTATCGCCCTCTTCCTTGCCAGTAAAGGCGTCGCCGTAAGTCAGCATCGCATTGAGCCGGGCAGCATCGTCATCCGACAAACTGTGTGCCGCATCAACAAAATGGGTAAAGCGACCGCTAATACCGACAATATGCGGGTCAGCAGCTTGCAATTTGCATAATAGACCTTGGGTACGAAAAGCAGACAAGGCATTAGAGCCTGGCAATATCAACATGGCGAGAGAGTAGTTGAAGCAACGCGCCCGGAGTTCAGAAATGACAGCGGCGACATCACAGGTTGGAACGGAAAGCGAGATTATACCTTGATGCCCGCGCACACTCCAGCCAGAAGCGGACTTCGCTGGCAATCTAAAGCAAAAACAGGTGATAAAAAAAGATAAGAAAAGATTTAACAGAAGATAAAAGAATGGGACTTACCTAAAATCCAAGACTGCTCACCACAAAGATATCGAGACCCGGGAGACGTATAGGAAAGACGGGAGTAGAGGGAGTAAGTGGCTCAACGAAATATCGGTTAAAAGTTTTATATATTCCCAAAAATCAATCCGTAAGCGGAATGCGGCTGCTGGCACGAAATGTCTTTGAAAGCCGCATCCAGCCTGCGTGTTTCCTTTGACGGATGCTTAACAATTGTCGTTTTTAGCAAGTCGTGAAGAATAGATAACTTGCCAAACAACAGCGATCAGTCTCAATCAGACTAAGGGGGGAGGATCAATCGGCTCACAGCAAGTTAATTGACAAAAATACTCGCATTCGCAAACTGTCTGACCAGCTTCATGGACGCTGCATAGCTTTTTTTCCTAAAAAGCGGAATGTCACGATTCATCACAACGATGGCGATGGGCTCCGCGGCGACCAGGACATCCAACTCCGAAGCGCTGAGTACGATATCGTTATTATGCAGTTTGTCACCCCAAAACAAATCATTGCTGCGGCTTTCAACCACATACACAGGTTTTTTCAGGTAAAAAGTCAGGGACGACTGATCTTCAAACACTTGAAATAACATGATTTTTTGAGCTGCATGTTCTTGCTTCAACACATCAGCAATCGGCCGGGTGGAACTCCATTCCGCCGAGACATGCAACACATTCAGCAGAATAAACAAGGTCATTATTGGCAATGGCAGATAGGCCAGCACGCCAATTTTTGGCATACGCCAGGACAGCAACGTCGCCATCACGGCAAGTGCAGTCAGGCACCATAGTGCATAACAGAGGAACAACTGCGCCCCGATACCCACAATCTGCAAGCTTTGCAATTTCTCCTGCGGATGAGTGGAGACAAACCAGGCCAGCACAGCAAACAGTGCTGACAAACCCAGGCCCGTGAACATCCGCCCCCACCTGCCACCATATTGTCTGTCCTCAAGCCAAATCGCCAGTTGCAAACTGGCAAGCGGCATGACGGCGACCAGATAATAATTAGCCTTGGCGCTAGAGCTGGAAAAAAATAATACGGGCATGATCCAGGCAAAGCTCAGGAACCATTGCAAAGGACGGGACGCTCTGTTAACTCTTTTGGCAAAAAAAGCACCTAGCAATAAGAATGACCACGGAAACAGGTAAATCACCATTCTTGGCAGGTAATACCACCATGCTCCGGCGTAGTAGTCGTGCGGCTCACGCTTGCCAAGAAACCGTAATACATGCTCATTAATGAAATAAAACCAGGCAAAAATCGGCTCAGTCAAACTGGCGACAATATGCCAGGGCAAGGCGATGAGCAAAAATACGCTGATTGCTTTTTTATCCCAGAATTGCCACAAGTTACTCAAAAATTGCCTGATTGTTGATGACTGAGTCAGGACAAAACTCCCTGTTACCGCACAAAATAAAACTCCGGCAACAAAGCCTTTTGCCAACACAGCCAGCGCCAGAAATGCATACGAGTAGCAAAGCGCACGCTGCTCTTTCAGCACCACAAAAAAATACATCCACATCAGAGACGCGGTCAGCAATGCTGTTAGCAACATGTCGAACATCAGGGTTCGCGACATGGCCGTTACGCCAAGGCCCGAGACAAACATCACCGCCGCCAGCCGTGCCGTCTGCACGCGTTGTAAGCGTCCGCCGAACCAGAGCATCAAGCCCACACAAGATAAAGAGGATAAGGCCGGAATGAACCTGGCTGCCCATTCGGATTCTCCGAATATGCCAAAGGATAAGGCCGTCAGCCAATACAACAACGGCGGCTTTTCCATGTACACCAGACCGTTCAGGTGAGGAATAACCCATTGCCGCCAGTCGCCAGATTGCAGCATTTCCCGCGATATCTCGGCGTAAAGACCCTCGTTATTATCCAGAATGGCGTAACTACCTAAACCCGCACCGGTAAAGATCAGCGCCACGATCCAGACCAACCATAGAGGGATGCACAAAACTGTAGCGTCTTGATCGGATTGCTGGGATGGTGTCGGTCGGGATTGCTGCATTCAGTGACGTGGTTAAGTGTGTGTTGAAGTGGCGTATTACATTAAGTTACGTGTTTAATTAAGTTCAGCGATTTAAAAGCTTCGTTTGGTGCTCAGCCTGGTGACCTGAGAACGAAAGGCAACAACAAAAGACAACGGCATGCTATACGCGCTGCATTTAAATCACGTTGTGATGCAGCTAAATCAAATAAACTAAGCAAACTATTTTTATCTCTCCAGCAAGGTTCTTATTTTCGCATGAAGCTCCCTAATTCCAAATCAATAAACTCGCCAATCTTGCAATCACGTCTAGCTTATGTCGAGGCAAGTCTTGAAGTAGCGAAACAGAGCCAGTCAATTTTCACCCGACTTTATCCGGAATCGGCGATCGCTGCAGCAACTTATGCGGATACGCTGCGTGCGCAAAAGATGACTCCACTGTCACCGATTGCAGGCTTACCCATATCGATCAAAGACTTGCTTGATGTCGCAGGAGAACCGACCCTGGCAGGGTCTACTGTGCTACGTCAGACGCAGCCAGCAAAACAAGATGCCCCCGTGGTTACGCGACTCCGGCAGGCAGGTGCTGCGATCATAGGCAAAACGAATATGACGGAATTTGCCTATTCCGGCGTTGGCATTAATCCGCATTATGGCACTGCACCGAACCCTGCTGACACAGCAATAGCCAGAATACCCGGCGGTTCGTCATCCGGTGCGGCGGTATCCGTCGCAACTGGTTTATGTGTCGCAGCGATCGGCTCAGATACCGGTGGCTCTATCCGTATCCCCGCCGCTCTTTGCGGATTAACCGGTTTTAAACCAACCGCGTCCCGGGTTTCCAAAGCAGGCACGGTGCCACTGTCCTTCACCTTAGATACGATTTGTGCGTTGGCACATACCGTCGATGATTGCATCACGATGGACAGTATCATCGCTGAAAACTTGCTCTCCATCACAGCATTGCCACTAAAAAGTTTGCGTCTAGCAGTACCGCAAACCCTGTTTCTGGAGGATATGGATCAGCATGTATCAAGTGCCTTCAGTAAAGCATTGACCTGCTTGTCGGCTGCGGGTGCCTCCATTATTGAAACACCGATGCAGTTGCTGGCTGAGTATCGGTCGATGGCGATGTTTTCTGCACCTGAGGCGTATTCCTGGCACAGACACTTGTTAGCAGAAAATTTTGAAGAATACGATCCACGGGTTGCCCAACGCATCCAGCTTGGAGCGCATGTATCCGCTGCTGATTATATCGATATGCATACTGCACGCGCAGAGTGGATTACCCGTATGGGAGCGCTGCTAGCCCCGTTCGATGCGATTTTGATGCCAACCGTGCCTATCGTTGCACCTGAGATTGCCCCATTAATCGCATCGGATGACGCCTTCTTTCACGCTAACGGTCTGTTATTGAGGAACACCGCGTCAATCAATATTCTGGATGGTTGCGCCATATCAATCCCCTGCCATGAAACGGGAAGTTTACCTGTGGGTTTAAGTATTGCGGGAGCTGCTGGAACTGACGCGCGGATTCTGGCGATTGCCAGAGTAGTAGAGAGTGCTTTATCAGCGATCAGAAGAATGTAGGTTGTCTCTGATCGCCGACAAGAATTAGTTAATGTAATTAAACAACGATAACGCCGAGGTTTTGACAAAAGATTGCTGAGCCGCCTGCAGAGTGACTTGCTGCTGGTTCAATTCAGTAATTGCTTTTGCATAGTCAAGATCACTAATCTCAGAAATAGCTTGTTTATATACTAGGCCAACGCTGTCTCCGGCGCTGTTAAGATCATCAATTTCTTTTAAGCTGGTGCCAAGCGTAGCTCTGGACGTCAAAACATTGGACAATGATTTGTCGAGATTATTGTTAGCCTGCGTCAAGCCTGCAGTGAGATCCAGTCTGGCGGCAGAGGTATTGGCAGGCGTTTTTAAGATATTGATTAAATCTGTCAAGGTCTCAAAAATATTTTGATTACCAGGCTGGATAGAAAATTTATCTCCGGGCCCAGGTGCTCCAGGTGTATTGGTCAGAGTAGTTGTGATGCCATCAAAAGTCACCGATTGAGGACTGACATATGGTGTAGACGGAACAACTGTTGTATTCGTGGTTTTATTGACGATAGTAAAATTGGCAGCGGTATTATCAAAGACAACTTCGTAATTATTCCCTGTCAATGCATTCGCAGTTGCGGGATCAATTACTGCAGTAGCAACTAACTGTCCGGCATTTGATGGGTTAGCGACAACATTGAACTGACCATTAGATGTTTTAATATTGCCAAATATTGCTGGCCCAATATCGCTGACGGCTAACTGTCTTGATGTATCCACTTGCAAATAGCGCTGTCCCTGGTCACCGCTATAGGCTGCACCGCCTGCCGTTTTTGTATAAGGCGCTGTCGTGTTTGAAAATCCCGCAAACAAATAATTCCCGGTGCCATCGGTCGCATTAGCATAAGTCAACAGGTCATCCAGATTACCTTGCAATTCAGTCGCGATATACCCTCTATCGACATCAGACAGAACACCGTTACCTGCATTAATGATCAGAGTTTTTACATTGTGCAGCGTCGTTGTAACGCTTTGCAATGACGTCTCTGCCGTGCTCAGACTATTTTTAGCATTCTGACGATTGACCGCATATTGATCATTAATTGCGCTTGACTGCTGCAATACCAAAGCCCTGGCTGCACCCACAGGATCATCTGACGGCGTCAAGATACGGGTTCCGGCAGAAATCTGCTGCTGTGTTTTATTCAAACTAGATTGCAAATCACTGATTCTGGTGCCGCCAGTTTCATAAATAGTGCTGGTACTGATACGCATGATTATTCCTTACTACTTAATAGACAGCAGGACGTCAAACAATTGACTCGCTATTTGCATGAGCTTTCCTGCAGCCTGATAGGCTTGCTGGTAACGCAATAAATTTGCAGCCTCTTCATCAAGGTTGACGCCGGACTCTGACTGCTGTGCCTGTACAGACTGCGCTAACAACTTGGTCTCGGATGCGCTCGTCACCTCAAGTTCATGTGTCTTGTTCCCGACCAGACTAACGAATTGGGCGTAAGCGCCTTGATAACTGGTTGTACCGCCAGCGACGGTATTCGCAGTTTGCAAAGCAGCAAGAGAAACCGCATTTCTGCTATCACCTGTACCACTCGTATTTTGGGTAACTGTGAACGTATCACCATTTTGCGGTGTTCCGGTAACGCTAAAACTTACTCCGCTAAAACTGATCGTCGCACCGCTTGTGTAAGCAACTGGCGTGTTGGCAACATAAGGTGAATAAGATGTCGTGACACCGTTATTTGTTACGGTAACGTTTGAGCCGACAGGGAATCCCGTAAATGCGCCGCCGGTATATGATAATTTGACCGGAGTTGCGAGGCTAGCCAAGGTATACGTCGAATCGACTGTGCCTGCACTAATCTTACCGGATCCGGTATTTGTGCTGGGCGCAGCCGTAGTTGCGGGTCCAGCCGCCGCTATTTTTGTAATGTCAGAGATCGCCACACTCAGGCCGCCAGCACCGTTGACGGTAGGCTGAATCAAAAATTCATCTCCGGCGGCTGGCACTGCCGCAGCTGGCGGAGGAGTCAGCTGAAATGTGACGCCATCAATCACCAGCGGCAAGGTAGCAGAAGTCTGCGCAGCGCCATCCGACAAACGGGTGATTTTATAATTCGTACCGTCAAATTGCAGACGATAATCACTGGTAGTCAAAGCACTGGCGTTGGTAATCGTTGCATTGATACCGGCAGTGCTCGTATTCAGGCTACTAGGAGTACTGACTGGAGTCGCTACATTGAAAAAATTACCACCCAACTGACCATTCAGGTCTTGCCCTAATTTATGTTGGTCATTAAAAGTCGTCGCGAGAGTAGTCGCGACACGACCAAGTGAGTTTTGTGCGACATCTAAGGTATTGCTTCTGAAATCGAATAATCCACCCAATTTACCGCCGGGCAGACTACTTTCAGACAACAAGACTGATTTACCGTTCGCAACATAAGCAACATCCAGACGAGAAGGATCGGTAAGCGAGGGCGTGGCAGACAAACTATTTACGGTATCGCCAACGACAAGTGGCTGACCGCTACCAATATAAATATTGTACTTAGATCCCTGCTGAATAACTGAGACCTTGGTCAACTTGCTCAGGTCTGTGACCAGCTGATCGCGCTGATCCAGTAAATCGTTTGGCCCAGCACCATTAGAAACGCTTTGTGCCTTTTCTATCGTGTCATTGAGCTCAGATATTTGGGTGGCATAGCTATTGATCGTACCGACCGTAGTCTGTATTTCACTATTTACTCCGCTGCGGATTTCAGTAATACGGTTTTGCAAACCAGTAAAACGCGAGACCAGCGCTTGAGCTGACGATAAGGCAGACTGTCTGGCTGCGGATCCGGCTGTTCCATTCGGACTGGTCGCCAGATTCTGTACCGATTTAAAGAAGTCCTGCAAGGCAGGAGATACGCCGGCGGATGAGTCTGCAACCAGATTATTAATCTGGGAAATTTGTGAATAATATGTACTGATTTGATTGCTGCTGGATTGCGAATTATTCACTTGCTGCGCAAGGAATTCGTTATACACGCGAGCAATTTGATTGACTTGCGTCCCCTGCCCAACAAAATTACCACCGAGATTTTGCGGTGCGGCCGCACTTTGAAACAACACTTGCCGGTTGTAACCAACCGTGGAGGCATTCGCAATATTGTGTCCGGTAGTGGCAATGCCCAATTGCGCAGCAGCTAATGCGCTTTGTCCAATGCCTAAAATATTTGAACCCATGATTGATCCTGCTAAGTGTGGTTGCTGCTCTTTTGAGCGGTGTCAGTCTTGTTTTCGGAGAAATTCAGCAAAACTTTAATCAGTTGCTATAAAGACTATTTTGCAAAACAACTGGTAAACCTGGTCATTTCTCATGCCCTTACTAGAACAACCAGCAATATCCGTTGGCAGTCATTAAAGTCTGTTTTGCTCAGGTAGATAAAGTCTGATTAATAATCTTAGACAGTTTGTTCGCATATTGAGGGTCAGTTGCGTAGCCGGCTTTTTGCAGGCCGTAGGCAAAGCTAGTCGCATCTTTAGCATTGGCGATCACATTTTCATAGCGAGGATTTTTTGTCAAAAGCTTTGCGTAGTCTTTAAAAGCTTCGCCGTAGGAGTCGTAAGCTTTGAATTTCTCAAGCTTACGGTAAGCGACACCATTCACGTACTCAGTGGTGACAGCATCGACCGTCTTGCCTTTCCATTGGCTCGTCGCCTTCATGCCGAAAATATTGTGGCTAGGGGTACCGTCAACAGACTTGATCTCTTTTTTACCCCAGCCACTCTCAAGCGCAGCCTGTCCCAACATGAATTTAGCGGGGATGCCAGTTTCAGCACTGGCCTGCTCAGCGTGAGCGGCTAACTTCTGTTGAAACTCTTTGACATGCGTTGCGTTGCTACCGGATGTTTTTCCTTGTGCAACAGCTTGCTGTCCCAGTTTCATACTATCCAGATAAGATTCGATTCCACGAACACTACTTTGCGTTGATAACCCGGATTGACTGGCACTATCACTCTGTAACACCTGATTGACCTGATTACTCGACAACTGCCTAACCAGCGCATCAGCCAAGCCCATACCGCGATTTGCCATGTTCTGTGACAGCTGCTGATCCAGCATCGATGTGTACATCTTGCTTTGCTCGTTATCAAATGGCCCATCCTGACCGCCCGCCTGACGCATCGATTTCAGCATCATATTCATAAACAAGGCTTCGAATTGTTTGGCCGCCGCTTTGAGCGCCTCGGGAGAATTGTCCTTTGAGGATTGCTTAAGTCCATCCAGGCTTTTAGAATCAAAAGCCAGTTTGTCCGTGAGATCAGTGCGTCCTATCATGGGGAATCCCTAGATGATTTCAAGCTCAGCACGCATGGCGCCAGACGCTTTCATTGCCTGCAAAATAGCGAGTAAATCTTGTGGGGTCGCACCAATCGCGTTAAGTGCCTTTACAACATCACTCAAATTTGTACCGGCTTTTAAAGTCACTAACTGACCTGCGTCTTTAGTAATACTGATATCAGATTTTTGCGTGACAGCGGTCTGCCCTCCAGACAATGCGTTCGGCTGGCTAACTGTCGTATCGTTATTGATGACGACAGATAAATTACCATGAGCGATTGCACAGGTATCCAGAGTAACTGCTTGATTCATGACGATGGAACCTGTTCTCGCATTCAGAATCACTTTGGCAGCAATTTGTGCAGGTGTAACGTCGATACTTTCCAAGTTCCCTAAAAAAGCAACGCGCTGATCGCTGCCCAGCGGAGAACGTACTTGTATCACGCGACCATCCATGGCGGCGGCAGTTCCTGCACCAAATTTTTTGTTGATTGCATCAACAACCTTGGCTGCGGTGGAAAAATCCGAGGTATTCAGTTCAAGATGAATAACCCCATCTTGTCCTAATAAAGAAGCAACGGCTTTTTCTACGGTTGCGCCTGAGGAAATGCGCCCGACACTCAAATGATTCACCTGCACCTTGCTCCCGCCCGATGCAGCGCCGACACCACCCACCAGGACATTACCTTGTGCCATGGCGTAGATCTGATTGTCAGCGCCTTTTAGCGGCGTCATCAATAAGGTCCCGCCTCGCAAGCTTTTTGCATTGCCTATCGAAGACACCGTGATATCTAGCGTCTGTCCAGGTTGTGCAAAAGGAGGCAACGATGCGGTCACCATTACCGCCGCCACATTTTTTAATTGCAAACTTGTGCCCACGGGAATACTGACACCAAGTTGCTGCATCATGCTGATAATGCTTTGAACAGTAAATGGTGTCTGCGTTGTCTGATCGCCGCTTCCATCCAGGCCCACCACGAGACCATAACCCAGCAACTGATTTTGACGAACGCCTTGAATACCTGCGATATCTTTGAGGCGCTCGGCGTCACAAACTTGTGACGTCATTACAGTCAGCAGGCACAGAATGGTCAGGCAAAATTTAATCCTATGTAATTTCATCATGGTCTCACCTGCCAATACTCATCAATCATCATAACGGGATAAAACTCAGGAAGAACCTGGTCAGCAAGGAATTTGCTTCTGCTCTGTCGATTCTTGCGGTTGAGCGATATTCAAAACGTGCATCGGCAACCTGCGTCGAAGGAACAACATTCGCAGCGGTAATCGTTGTTGGATTGACGATGCCGGAGAACCGTACATATTCTGCACCTTTATCAAAGGCAAGCTGCTTCTCTCCACTCACCAGCAAATTGCCGTTTGGCAGAACATCAATCACCGTCACCGAGATCGTTCCTGTGAAATTATTACTGGCTGTCTGAGCACCACTCTCATCAAATTTATTGGCCGATGTTGATGACAGGCCTGCATTGCTGGTGACGGCAGAAGACAATCCTAAAAATGAAGGCACATTAAAACTCGTGCTGCCACTTTTATTGGCAGAGCTTGCGACGGTTTTACCGGCACTGGTTTTTTCACTGATTGTGATCGTCAGGATGTCCCCTAACAATCGCGCCTTCTGGTCTTCAAACAGAGGGCGATAAGAAGCTGATTGATAGATTGCACCATTCAGTTCTTTTTGCGGCTTCGCTGACGCAGGGGATACGCTCATCGGCTGATGCACAATCGCCGGCGGTACAACAGCACAACCTGTCACCATCAAGACGCCAATCAACATTGAGAAAAAACCGGATTTCATACTAACCTCACAGTTGCGCTAATTTTTGCAGCATTTGGTCTGCGGTGGTGATTGCTTTACTGTTGATCTCATATGCACGCTGGGTCTGTATCATATTGACCAGTTCTTCAGCTACATTCACGTTCGACGTTTCAATAAAAGCTTGACTCAACAGACCGGCACCATTCGTGCCGGGGGTATTAGTGCCAGGATTGCCTGAAGCCGCTGTCTCTACATACAAGTTCTCACCCATCGACATCAGTCCGGCCGGATTAATGAAGGTAGCCAGTTGAATTGACCCTACCTGTACAGGCGCGGCCGAACCCGGCTGGGTAACAGATACTGTGCCGTCACGACCAACCGTAATCGTTTGTGCATTCGCCGGAATCGAAATAGCGGGTTGAATGACAAATCCACTTGACGTCACCATCTGGCCTTGACTATCTACCTGAAAAGAACCGTCCCTGGTATATGCAGTCGAACCATCTGGCAGCAAGACCTGAAAAAATCCTTGCCCTTGAATCGCGAGGTCTTTGCTATTTCCGGTTTGCTGGAGATTACCTTGCGTGAATATTTTCTCGGTAGCGACAGGACGTACGCCGACACCAAGCTGCAAGCCCGATGGCAGTTGCGTCTGCTGGGAGCTTTGCGCACCAGGCTGACGAATTGTTTGATAAAGCAAATCTTCAAATATCGCTCTGGAGCGTTTAAAACCCGTTGTACTGACGTTGGCCAGATTATTGGTAATTACATCCATTTGCGTTTGCTGCGCATCCAGACCTGTTTTTGCTATCCACAGTGAACGTATCATGTCATTTCTCCCTGATCTAACGAATGCGCAATTTCTATAACGCTTACAATTTTCACATCTACCTGTTTATCAATATTGTGTCGTATTCAAACTCAACTCAATGACAAGATCTGACTGGCTTTTGTTGCGTTACTCTCGGCGTTTTGTAGCAATTTCATATGCATATCAAACTGACGAGCCTGAGTAATCATCGTCACCATTGACTCAACGACGTTAACATTACTGCCTTCAAGCATGCCACCTGCCACACCCACGGCGGGATCTGCGTCTACGGCACTACCATCCTTGGTTTTAAAGAGCCCGTCATCACCACGTACTAGATTTTCTTCAGGAGGATTGACCAGTTTTAACCTGCCGATAACTTGTACGCCGTTCGGCTTGCTACCAGTCGGGATTGTGGAGACTGTACCGTCTTTAGCAATCGCGACCGAGACCTCAGGTGGAATGGTGATGATGCCGCCATCGCCTACCACATTGAGCCCGGCCTGCGTTTGCAAAACACCGTTTTCATTGAGTTTTAAACTGCCATGACGTGTTAACGCTTCACTGCCATCTTCTCGCTGTACAACCAGCCATCCCTTACCCTGCACGGCAACATCTAATTCTCGTCCGGTCATTTGCAAGGACCCGGTGGAATAATCCGTCCCTACCGTTGCGTCAACGACATAGGTTCTGGTCGGAAGACCATCACTGATAACGGGAACGGCACGAAAAGAGTCGAGCTGCGCACGAAATCCTGTTGTAGTCGCATTAGCCAGGTTATGTGCTGTCGTTGCCTGCTGCTCCAGCACATGTTTTGCACCTGTCATCGCTGTGTAGATCAACCGATCCATTGCCAACCCCTGTTAAATAACTAAGCACTAAGAAATACTGCGCACATGCAATACCGGACTAGAATTAACGCAAGTTGACCAGCGTTTGCAGTACCTGATCTTGCGTTTTAATCGTCTGGGCATTGGCCTGATAAACACGTTGCGCCGTAATCATATTGACCAGCTCACCCGTCAGATCGGTATTGGAGTCCTCGACTGCCGATGATGTTAATAGCCCCAGTCCACCAGCCCCTGCATCTCCAACCAATGCCGGACCGGAAGTGGCTGTCTCTGTCCACTGGTTGTCACCTAATGATTGCAAACCATTTGGATTAGTGAAATTTGCCAATACGACTTGACCTAGTACGGCTGTTTTACCATTGGTATAGCTACCAACAATCGTGCCATCTTTTGCAGTATTAAATTTTGATAATTTCCCTGAAGTGTAGCCGTCTTGTTTTAACGAACTGACACTAAAATCAGAGCCAAATTGCGTACTGCCAGTCATATCCAGTTTGATACTTAACGGGGTCGAAATCGGCGTAACAGCGCCGGTCGTGACCGGGATTGTGACTTTCAATGCCTTAGGATCCGTGACAGCAAATGCCGGCGTTGCCGCTACCAGTTTGCCAAGATTATCGAACCCTAATTTACCGAGAGGTACGGCTGCCGCAGGTGGTACATATCCGATCGGTACACCGTCACTCGTTGCAAACACATTCCATTCAGACGTCGATGGCGCAGTAGGAGGCGTCACAGCCGGGTCGATTTTTACGAAGAATGTTTGCAGTACGTGTGAGTTGCCAAGGCTGTCGAAAACTGCAACCGAAGTTGCCTTATTGTAGGATGTAGGATCGGTAGCAGAAAAAGCGATTGGCGTAGCGCCACCCGGCACGGTATTTCTGGAATCCAGATTTAATACAGCATTGACAGCAGCTGTCTGCGCAGGTGCGATGTCAGAAGTGTTGATATTGATGGCTGTTGCTGCACCGGTAGCCAGCACACCACTGGCATTGGCAACGTAACCAGTTAATTGCGCGCCCTGCGCATTCACCATATAACCGTTTTTATCTAACTGAAACTGGCCATTCCTTGTGTAGGTAACGGCGCCGTTAGTCGACATCCGAAAAAAACCGTTACCGTTAATCGCGATATCCAGTGGATTATTAGTTGATGTGATATTGCCCTGCGAAAATTGCTGTGCGATGTTTGCGACACGGGTACCAATACCAACCTGAGCTCCGCCAGCACCATTTAATGAATTCGCAAATACGTCGGCAAACTGCACTTGTGCCTGCTTAAAACCCACGGTACTCGCATTGGAAATATTATTACCAATCACGTCCAATGATTTGGATGCTGCATTCAAGCCACTTAAACCTTGTTGAAAACCCATGATATTTCTCCTTTTACTGGAAATTAATTAGCTTGCTCGCGAATTAGTAGATTTTTTTCACGTCGGCCAGACCGATATCGCCAACATTTGCTACATTCAACTTAACCCCTTGCGCATTCGACGTAACACTGGAAACCATCCCAAAACTTAATGCGGTGGCATCAATCGCCTTACCTGCAACGCTAGCGCTGACCTCAATCTGATACTGTCCATCAGCGGCGACGCCACCTTGATCATTCGTACCATCCCATGTCAACGCGTTGATACCACTTTCCATTGCACCAAGACTCAGTTTTTTCACCACGGCACCAGACGCATCTTTAATCGTGACATCAACTTTGTCTGCACCTTGAGCAAGCTCAACGCCATAGACACCCTTACTTTGAGAAAGACCTAATTTATTTCCTGCGGCAACCACACCGTGACCAATCATATTGGCTGCTTGCAAATTTTGAGCTGACAGGAAATTGGCATTCAGGGACGTCACGGTAGCATTCAACTTATCAATTCCCGTTACTGTGGACAATTGCGCTAACTGACTCGTCACCTGAGCGTTATCCATAGGATTTAGGGGATCCTGATTTTTCATCTGCGTTACCAGCAGGGTCATAAAGCGATCTTGCGCCTCCTGCGTGCTCGATTTTGCGGCAGTACCGCCATTCATCGTGGTCAGCAAGCTTGGGTCAACGGTATTAGTCTGTACGGTAGTCATTTCAATTTTCCTTTAACTTCTAACGAAGATCATTGACCCAGCGTGAGCGTTTTTAACAGCATGGTCTTTGCAGCGTTCATCGTTTCGACATTGGTTTGATAAGAACGGGATGCGGAGATCATATTCACCATCTCTTCAACGACATTGACGTTTGGCATCGCCACATAGCCCTTTTCGTCCGCCAGCGGATGCTTAGGGTCGTACATCAGTTTAGGCGGGTTATTGTCTTCCACAACCTCTTTTACCCTTACCGCCGTAGAGACGGAATCAGCAACAGGCACCGCGCTGAAAACAACTTGCTTTGCTTTGTATGGCTGACCATTTGAGCTAGTGACACTATCCGCATTAGCCAGATTGCTCGACACAACATTAAGCCGTTGCGCTTGTGCGCTCATTGCAGAACCAGCTACATTAAAAATATTGAAAAGAGACATAATCTATTACCCCTGAATCGCCGACAGCATATTGCGTATCTGCATATTAAGAATCGTCAAACTCGCCTCGTATCGCAACGCGTTGTCTGTAAATTGATTACGCTCCACATCCATATCGACAGTATTACCATCAATATTTCCCTGGACCGTTGTCCGGTAAAGTTGCGGACTACCGCCAACGGCTCCTTGCGTGTCGAGATGCTGGGGAGCTGTTTTTGCGAGTTCAGATGGCGCCTGACCAGCATTTCTTTGCAAGACGTTATTCATCGCGGTAGAAAAATCAATATCATGCGCTTTATAATTCGGTGTATCTGCATTGGCAATATTGGAGGCGATCATCTGCTGGCGCTGTCCTCTGATGGACAATACAGCCTCATGGAATCGCAAATAATCATCGACTTTGCTACTCATCACCCCTCCCTCACCTGCTCCACAACATCTACGGTAACCAAAACGGTTTTTGATGTTTTGCATCTTATCTCTGCAAAAGCAAGAACAATCATTTGAGAAGAACAGGAAAAAGCCTTCTATTCCCCGATTAGCTAAGGGAGAAATTGACTACACTCCAATGACACGTTTTCAGTTGAGTTCCGATGAAAAAGCTAATTGTTTTATTGTTACTATGTCAGTTGATGCCGGCCGTAGCTTTTGCACAGCCGGAGGATCCGCAGCGGATTCGACAAGCAGCTGAGGATTTTTTGAGGAAGCAAAGTGCGGGATTCAGTGGTGAGCCACAGATTACTGTAGGTGCTGTCGACAATCGCCTTAATCTGGCTACATGCACAAATATTGAACCATTCTTACCTCCAGGTAGCAAACCATGGGGCAAAATTACGATGGGTGTGCGCTGCAGCAGCCCTGTAGCATGGGTCGTGTACTTGTCTGCCAGTATCAAAGTATCAGGCGACTATTATGTTACTTCAGGCAACATAGTCCAAGGACAAACAATCACAGCCAATGATTTAATGAAAGTGACCGGGGAACTATCGAATCTGCCATCCGGAACCATCACCAATCCGAATCAGGCAATAGGCAAGTCATTTAACGTGTCTGTCACGTCGGGTACCGTAATAAAGAGCGATAGTCTAAAGAGTCCGATGGTCGTTCAACAAGGACAGTCGGTTCGCGTCACCAGTACTGGCAAGGGATTTCAGGTAGCAACTGATGGGCAGGCTTTAAACAATGCTAGCGAGGGACAAGTTGCCAAAGTTAAAATTTTATCAGGACAGGTCGTTAGCGGAATTGCGAAAGCAGGCGGCGTTATTGAGATCACTTATTAATCAGGTAATTTCTCAGCAGCACAATATTTCCGCAAATGAAGTTAAAGTTTAAAATATCGCAGCCGATATACATAATGTAGATGTATAAAAATCCCAACATAGAGGGTGATGCTGTGAAAATTAATGATGCACTAAAGAGTACCACTGGACTGCCAGCGGGGCCGCAACAGGTTCGCACCGACCAGCAGGCAGAGAAAACAGAAGTGTCGTCGACGCCCTCTGCGAAGGTACAGATTTCGCCTTTGTCGACGCAACTACAGGCCCTACAGAACACACAAGCAAGTAGCGCTGTATTTGAGGCAAAGAAGGTAGAAGAAATTAAGCTGGCCATTTCTGAGGGACGCTTCCAGGTCAATTCGGAAAAAGTCGCAGATGGCTTATTAGAAACCGTCAAAGATTTATTAAACGCAAGAAAACGATAATCATGAATCTCGTCAGCGCAAAATTGCCTCAATTGAATCAATCTCTGCAGAATGAATTGTCAGCAATGACATCACTGACTGAGATATTGAAATTAGAGCAAGCTGCGTTGATTGAAGGCCATGTCAATGACCTGAATGAATTCACTAAGCGCAAGGGTCAATGTATTGCCCAAGTTGCAGAATTGGAAAAAATTCGCAGCACGCATCTTGAAGAAATGGGGTTCTCAAGTGACTTGAACGGAATCAATGCGTTCCTGGCGCAAGCACCTGCTGAAACAACGATTGCAGATAACTGGACTCAGCTTCTGGCAATCGCTGAAAAAGCAAAAGAAATTAATCGCACCAACGGTATCCTGATCAACCGTCAGCTAATGCGCAATCAAGGCGCACTCAATGTTCTCCAGCAGAGCAATCCGGCAGGTGCGATGTATGGCCCAAATGGACAGGCTAAAATACAAAACATTACAGGACGCGGCCTGGTTATCGGCTAACAACCCACTGATAGTCCGAACGAAATATTTATTTCTTTTCGGCATTTACTGCACTAGCTGAATTCGCCAAGGGTACATCAATAACAGGTTCCGGCAAAATAGCCAGGATAGTAACTGTCACCCGCCGGTTCCTTGCTCTTCCCTCGACAGTAACATTCGATCCTACAGGTAATTTTGGCCCCTGACCGATAGCGGTCATTCTGTTTTCATCGACGCCATTTTCAGTAAATAAACGCACTACCGTGCTTGCACGAACAGCAGATAATTCCCAATTAGACGGAAAACTGGAATTCTTAATTGGTAAATTATCAGTATGCCCCTCAACCTGAATTGCATGATTATCTGCCTTGAGCACCGACGCTATCGCTTTTAACGCCTGATATGAATCAAGGTTCAATTTCGCCTCACCCGGCGCGAACAAAACACTCGCGTTGATCTCAATCGTAATACCGCGGCTGGTCTGACTGACACTCACCTTACCTTCGCGCACCAAAGGCTCAAGGACACTCAAAATATCACGCGCCATACCCGTCATCTGCTCACGTTCTTTGTGCAAAGTTTCGAGATTTTTTTGCTTAACGGGACGAATAGGATCAAGTTTGATTGCAGGCTCTACATCACTGTTGGCAGAATGCATCACCATCGCCTGACCAAATGCACCTGTGAGCGAATTAGATAAGACACGATATTTGCCTTCATTCAAAGAAGATATCGCATACATCACAACAAAAAAAGCGAATAGCAAGGTAATAAAATCAGCATACGACACCAGCCAGCGATCATGATTATCACTCTCATCATGATATTTTTTCCTGGCCATGGCGGGCTTATTTTTTGTGGTTGGCAAGGCGCTCTTCCACGACCCGGGGACTATCACCCAAGGCAATGCTGTAAAAAATATCCGATAACATTTCACGTCGCGTTACTTCACTGCTAATGATTTCCTTTAACTTATTACTGACCGGCAGAAAAAATAAGTTGGCTAGTCCTACACCGTAGATCGTTGCGACAAAAGCGACTGCAATCCCGCTACCTAATTTACTCGGATCGGACAGATTTTCCATCACATGGATCAGACCAAGAACTGCCCCCAGAATACCGATAGTTGGAGAGTAACCCCCAGCGGCATCCCATATTTTGACAGCCTGACGCTGTTCAATTTCATATAAAGAAATATCAACATCCAAGATTTCTTTTAAACGAACAGGATCAATTCCATCGATGACTAAGCGCAAACCTTTGCTGATGAAAGGATCTTTACTTGCCCCCATATAACGCTCTAAGCTAAGAAACCCCTCGCGGCGAGCAACAACGCTCCAGATCAGCGCCTCTTGTATCGTTTTTTTACTCGTGTCGATTGGCATGGATACGATCCATTTCAACATTTTGACGCCACGGATAAACGTAGGCATCCGGCTCTGCAACAGCACTGCCCCAATTGTGCCAATGACGACAATCACGAATGCGGCGGGCTGCACTAATGATGACAGGCGTCCGCCCTCGATGAGCTGCCCAGAGAAAATTCCGGTGATAACTAATACAAGCCCAATTATGCTAGCCCAGTCCACGCTTTCTCCCTTAAAGATGCTCTTAATCGAGCTACTGCCTGGCTGTGTAGTTGGGAAACCCGCGATTCAGATACCCCCATTACCGCGCCGATTTCTTTTAAATTCAATTCTTGTTCGTAGTACAGCCCCATTAAGAGCTTCTCTCTCTCGGGAAGGCTGTCAATTGCAAAGATAACCGCATCACGAAAATCTCCATGCAACAAATCCTGCAGAGGATCACCCGACTGATCGGTACAATAATGATCCAGAAAATGTTCTTTGGTATCGGCGTCATGAAAGTCTTCATAGTAGACCAATTGGTGTCCACCACTTTCACTCAAAACATCCTGATATTCAGCCAGGCTTAACTTCAATTGTTTGGCAACTTCCGTTTCTAGCGGAGGTCTGCCTAACTTTTGTTGAAGCGTGTTCATTGCCGTCTCAATCTTACGCATATTCTGACGGACTCCACGTGGCAACCAGTCACTATTCCTCAACTCGTCAAGCATCGCGCCGCGTATGCGCTGTACGGCATAAGTCTCAAATTGAGCACCATGATTATCTTCATAGCGGTTGACCGCGTCGAGCAAACCTATCATGCCGGCCTGAACAAGATCATCCACCTCGACACTGGGGGGTAAGCGCGCCTTTAATTGATAGGCAAGTCGTTTTACCAGAGGAGCATGCTCTGTAAGTAGAGAATTTTTGTCTGACTTTCCGCTGGCAGTGTACATAATTTCTTTTAAATTCCGATGCCCACACCCAACTCAGGCAAGCCACGCAACCCCAGTGTTGACTGAGCAGCTGTTGCCAACTGTTCAGCCAATTTGGAGAAGGCAATTGATGCTCCAGCCAACGGAAAAGCATCAATTACGGCACGACCCAAATGAGCAGCTTGTTTCATGTGATCGTCTTCAGGTACATAACCTACAAAATGTAATGGAACGGCTAAGTAACGGCTCGCCGCCTGAGCCATATTGGCATATACCAGTCGCGCTGATTGTTCAGTTGCCCCAGAGACTAAAATACCGTAAGAACGACGACCAAGGCGACTATTAACTCGTTTAATCAAACCATATGCGTTTTTAATAGTGACGGGATTTGCCGATACTTGTATCACAACATCAGACTCCTCAAACGACGCAAGAGGAAACGCATCATTACTATCGATTTCACTATCGACGATCACTAAGTCGGCCGCATTTGCCGCAACATCAAAAACCCGGGATAATTTTCGCGAATTTTCGGCTGGCAACCGCGTTGAATTCATCGCATATTTGGATAGCATGGACACCGATAAATTTGATGAGACTATTTTAATCGCCTCTTTCATTGTACGCTGTTGTCGCGCTACATCCAACAGGGTGCTCTCGGAATCGCTGCCCAACCACGATCCTATACTATGGCTTGAGCAGCGCGCATCAATCATCAAAACTCGTTGACCTTGCCTGGCAAGCGAAACACCAAGATTGACCAACATGCTGCTCTTCTCATCATCACGCAAAGCAGACAAAAACGTTAATACGCGCGGCTTTGGCGCCTCAAGCATACGGCGCAATCCTTCTGCCTGATCAAAACTAGCCAAGAGACACCTCCCGCAAAGCACCGGGATTAATCGCGTTTGCCATTGCAGCATTTGCCATCACCATCGGGAGCTCATCATCCTGCAAACTAAAAGCGGAAGTCTCGCGTTTTAATTTAAACGCACGATCAACCAGATACTGCTTGTTAGCGACATGCAAATCTTCAGGCACACGCTGGCCGCTGGCAACATAATAGATATTCAGTTTCTGACGCACAGCAATATCTAGTACACCACCAATCGTTGCTGCTTCATCGAGCTTCGTCAAAATACAACCAGCTAAATCGCCTTTACCCTGATAAGCCCTGACTACCTCACTTAAGGTTTCACCGGTAGAGGTCGCATTTAGACATAAAAGTCGCTTCACATTACTATCGGCGCCTGACAACATCGCAATCTGCTCTGCCACCATCTTGTCACGTTGGCTCACACCGACCGTATCAATCAACACCGTATGCTTATTCTTGAGTTCAGACAAAGCGATGCGTAAGTCGGACTCGTCTTTAACAGAATGCACCATGACGCCGAGAATTTTGCCATAAATACGTAATTGTTCGTAGCCGCCAATACGATAACCATCTGTCGTGATCAAGGCCAGCTTAGCCGGCCCATGGCGCATCACACAGCGCGCTGCCAACTTGGCAGTCGTCGTGGTTTTACCCACGCCAGTAGGACCGATTAATGCATACACACCACCTTTTTCTAATATCTCGCTTTCATTTGAAATAGTAGACAGATTCTTGTTCAGTATCGCTTTAATCCAATCAAGACTGCTGACGACGTCATCTGATTCAGGCATTTTTTCGATCAGAAAGCGGGACAAACTCGCGCTAAATCCGGTTGCCAGCATTTCCCGTAAAATTTCAGCTTTCTTAGGCTGGCGCTTTTGTGTATTTGTCCAGGAGAGTTCTGCCAATTGCGCTTCCAGCATCCCTCTCATCGACCTGATCTCATTCATGACGGCAGATATCTCACCCGGACTAACCTGTGGAGTCGTCTCGCTATCAAAGCGACTGATACTGTTCGCAGTATATTGCTGAGAACTATCGTCCGACGTGAAGCGAGGAGTGAACCTAGGGACATCCGCCACCATTATTTTTTTATGTTCTGGCGTCACCAGTGAGCTTACCATCTCATCAGCCATCGCCAAGATCTCTACCCGGCCGTCAACATTGCGATTCGATAAAATCACTGCATCCGAACCTAGCGCATCTCGAACCAGGCGAATCGCTTCACGTGAGGTATTTGCCGAAAATTTTCTGACGTTCATAATTGCCCTCCAACGAGGCTGGTAACTCTAATAGTTTTAGTTTCAGGTAGTTCTGCTTGCGATAAGACTTTTAATTGAGGCAAGGTTCTTCTGAGGAAGCGAGACAATAAAGCTCTTAATGGACCCGGCACCAGCAGCACTGGGGTCAATCCCATTTGTTCCTGATGCTGTGCTGCTGCCTCTGTCTGACTTGCTAAAGTATCGGCAAGACCGGGCTCAATCCCTGCACCGTCGGCACCATTCGTCTGCAATGCCTGCATCAATAGCCGCTCCAGGCGATTGTCCAGAGTCATCACCGTCAATTCATTCGTAGAAGGGAATATTTGCTGAACAATCGCACGACCAAGCGAAATACGAACATAGGTCGTCAATTCATTCGCGTCTTGTGTGTGCATAGAATGCTCTGAGAGCGTTTCGATAATGGTTCGCATATCACGGATATGCACCCCCTCGATGAGCAGGTTTTGTAAGACTTTTTGCAGTATCGAGAGTGGTAATAATTTAGGAACTAATTCCTCCACGAGCTTAGGTGACTCTTTTGCCAGATGATCCATAAGCTGCTGCACTTCCTGACGACCAAGCAACTCCGCAGCATGCGATGTAATCAGATGATTTAAATGGGTTGCAATCACAGTGCCAGCATCAACAACGGTATACCCCATCCCTTGCGCCTGTTCTCGCATCGCCGCATCAATCCAGACTGCAGGTAATCCAAACGCAGGATCCGTCGTGACAGCACCTGGTAAATTTCCCGTAACCATCCCAGGATTAATTGCTAGATATTGTCCGGTCAACGCCTCACCAGTCCCGACCTCGACTCCTTTTAAAGTAATTCTGTAAGCCGATGGTTTCAACTCGAGATTGTCACGAATATGTACCGGAGGCGACAAGAAGCCAACCTCCTGAGCAAATTTTTTACGAATCCCTTTAATTCGTCTGAGTAGCTCACCGCCCTGCCCTTTGTCAACCAGAGGAATGAGTCGATAACCGACTTCTAATCCCAAGGTATCTACCGGCAAAATATCTTGCCAGGTCGCCTCTTCTATTTCGGGAGCGGTTGCTTGCGGTGGCGCTTGTTCCTCGGCTGTGGCAACAATTTCAGATTTTTTCGTTAATAAATATCCGCCTCCAATTAGCACACCCGCTAGAAGAAGAAATGCTACATGGGGCATACCAGGAATAATTCCCATGCCACCAACGATACCGCCGGTGATATACAGTACTTGAGGTTTGGCAAATAGCTGACCAATCAACTGGCCACCGATATCCTGGTCACTGGCAACGCGGGATACGACAACACCCGCAGCAGTCGAGATAATTAATGAAGGAATTTGCGCAACCAATCCGTCGCCAATTGCCAGTAAAGTGTAGTTTTTTAAGGCTGTTGCGAAGTCCAGATCATGCTGCACCATACCGACGATTAAACCACCGACAATATTAATAATCGTCACCATGATGCCAGCAACAGCATCGCCACGAACGTATTTAGAGGCACCGTCCATCGCGCCATAAAACTCCGCCTCCTGTGCTACTTCTGTGCGGCGGCGACGAGCTTCTTGCTCAGCGATCAATCCTGCATTCAGATCTGCATCAATCGCCATTTGCTTACCTGGCATCGCATCCAACGCAAAACGGGCACCGACCTCGGCAATACGACCGGCACCTTTTGTTACGACGGTAAAGTTAATGATGGTCAAAATCACGAATACGACGATACCAACCGTATAGTTACCGCCAATCAAAAAATGCCCGAATGCTTCAATGACCTTACCAGCCGCATCTGGACCAGTATGGCCCTCAGTCAATACTACACGGGTAGAAGCGACATTCAGCGATAGACGTAACATCGTACTAACCAACAGTACCGTTGGAAAAACCATAAAATCGAGTGGTTTTACCGTGTACAGGCTGGTCAATAAAACGATAATTGCCAGAGCAATATTAAAACTAAAAAATACGTCCAGAACAAACGCAGGCAGTGGCAACACCATCATCGCCAGCATCATAATAATCAAGACGGGTGCAGCAATCGCCTTGTTAGTAAATATGCTCATCCAGGCGGGCAATTTCAGACTATTCATTCATAAGCTCCGATTAAAGGAGACTGTTGTGGTAATTCGTTATTAGGATCCAACTCGGGGGGCACGTCGATTTCTGTCGGTAAAATCGGCTTTAAACCACCATGCTGACGGAAAGTTTTCAGTTGAAATACATAAGCAAGCACTTCGGCCACAGCGGCATACAGCTTCTCCGGGATTTCATCTCCCAACTCCGTGTGCTTGTATAAAGCCCGCGCTAAAGGGGGAGCTTCTAACAAGGGGACATTATTTTCACCTGCAATTTCACGAATTCTCGCGGCAACTGCGTCAGCACCTTTAGCAACGACTCTCGGCGCGCCATTACCACCATCGGTGTATTTCAGCGCAACGGCAAAATGCGTAGGATTCGTTACGATAACGTCTGCCGTCGGAATCTCTGCCATCATGCGACGACGTGCCATTTCTCTTTGCTGAGCTCTGATTTTTGCTTTGATTTGCGGATTACCGTTAGCCTCTTTCGACTCCTGAATCACTTCCTGATGTGTCATCTTCAACTTGTTAGCGTAATGCCACATTTGATAAGGAGCGTCTATTGCAGCGATAAAAACAAGCGCACCAACAATCGATAAAAAACAAGCTGCAAGCAAATTACCCATATGAGCACTGCCTTGTGCAAGCGGCTCAAGAACCAAGCCAAAAATTGCATTTTTTTGACTCATTACAACTATCAGAGCAACACTACCAACAAGAATCGTTTTGATAATGGCCTTGACGAGTTCTACCCCGGCCCGAGTTGAAATCATATTTGCCAAACCAGACAAAGGATTCATGCGAGAGAAATTAGGTTGTAAGGCCTTCCCGCTAAACAACCAGCCGCCAATCAACAAGGGAGATCCGATTGCCACAATAACTAACAATCCGGCAATCGGCGCAAATGCAATCAACACATCCATCAGACCGACAGCAATACTTGAAAACAATAAATTGATATCAAATGCCAGGCTACGATCCAGCGATAAACCATTCATCAACATATGACTTAACTGACGTATTAAACCGCCTCCAAAGATCCAAAGTGCACTCCCCGCAGCCAATAAAATAGTGCAGGTCGACAGCTCTCTTGAACGTGGGACATCACCCTCCTCCCTGGCCTGCTCCAGACGTTTGGGTGAGGCTGGTTCGGTTCTTTCGAGATCGCTTTCTTCGGCCATCGCCGACTCCCATTCTTTTCTGAAATGCAAGCCAGCTAATGCCAGCACATTTCTACAGTTAAGATTATTCGCGAAATTAGAAAAGTGACATACGAGGAATAAGTGATGAATTACCCCTCATTTCACAGGAAGTGTTAACTCAGACCTTACGAGCAATAACAATTTGAAGTGACACTAAAAATTACTCCACGATAGTGAGCAAAAATTTCGCTTGTTTAAGGTGGAGGAACAAATGAAAAATGCGCCAGAGCGGCGCATTTTTTAAAAAGAAGTAAAACAAAAATACAATGCTTATGTAGCAGCGATATTTTTTGCCCAAACTAAAGCGGACAGATGTGCGGCATTAACCTCATTCGGTTTTATGCGTAACGACTCTGATAAAGATCCTACTAACATGCTATTCAACTCACAAGCTTCTGCAAGCGCAAGGTAAGGACCATAAGCACCACCTCTCGAAATTAAGGCTTCAGTAACGGCCTCTGGCAACTGAATCGTTGACAAAACCTCTTCCATTGAAATTCCAAGCAGGCGATCTAACAAAGAGAACATTCCGGCAACAAACAGATTTTCCGCCTCAGCTTTAGACATGTAAGGCTGACCTAAGAGCTCCGCAAAACGTCCGCGAACAATCGCCGTTTCCAATAAAACCGGTGAATATCCACTGGTACTCGCTGTCGCAAGCAAAAGGGACAACCAGCGATACAAGGGGCTATAACCAAGAATTTGTACTGCATGTTTCAACGACTGCACTTCGGTTCTCAAACCAAAACCTGCAGAATTTATATATCGCAATAATTTATAAGCAAGCGTGGCATCTCTTTTTACGACGGCCTCAAGCTGCTGAATATCTGCGTTCTTCCTGATCATTTCCATCAACTGCAGAATAGTCGTCTGCGCAGTATTTAAACCTTTTTTCTCAGCACTCGGTCTCGGCGTCAAATGTAACTTACCAACAAAGGAATCAAGTCCTAAAGCAGAGCAAGCATCAAAATCCTGCCAACTGAGGACGTTTCTCGCAACCATCCGAACCGAAGATTGCTTGAGCGCCGCATAGACCTTGGCCTGTGATGCCAGATTGGCTGGATTTAACTGAACTTCTATGTGGGAAATTTGCGAGAAAAAAGATCTTTCCAGTGTGCTCAGATCAGCGCCACGCATGCAGATTCCGTAGCCCAATTGACGTAGTTCTTTGATTGACTCAAGTGTCTCAGGATTTGTAAAGTCACGCTTTGATAATACCAAAACGGTATTTTTGGGCGGTAACAGTTTTAAGCCCTCAGCCTTCAATAGTTCTGGAACAGCATCCATAAATAAGATACTGTCACCCAACAAAAAGCCCGTATCCTCATCATTAAGCTTTTCGGCAACAAATTCCATCAGGGAATTCAAATCATCAACACTGAACTCCGCCGCTTGGCTTGAATTTTGCCATGATAATTGAAAACCAATAACACGCTGCTTAGGATCAAGCAAAGGCTCTCTAACAATGAAGTTAGTTTCGTTCATATTAAATTATAAGTAATAACTTTATTTAGGCGAAAGGATTAGCTAAAAACCAAGACTGTCAAGCAAATCATCTACTTGCCCTTGATTTGAAACTACATCGACATTGCCGTCAGGATTAATTTGCGGCCCATTCATCAGACCGTCTCCAACATCTCGCTTGATTTCGTCAGGAGAATAGTCGATCAACAATTGCACAAGCTGTTGCTCAAGATTCTGAGCAATATCAGTTACTCTCTTTATTACTTGCCCGGTTAAGTCTTGAAAATCCTGCGCCATCATAATATTCATCAGATGGGATTTTGTCTCTTTACTGTTGGCAGCAACTAGTTTTAGGTAGGCAAGTGTTTCTTGTGCAGTTTGCTGATATTGTTCCAATGTTGTGGAACTAGATATCAATCTTTCAAAATCTACAGAAATTTTCCTGGCGCCGTCGTCAAGGGATTCCTGCAGCGGAATTGCCTCGTCAGTTGCATTAAGAACACGCTGCGCCGCCTGCTCCGACATTTTTGCCACATAATCAAGTCGGTCACGGGCATCAGGAATGTCTTCTGCCGCTCTTTCAAGTAACTTATCTAAACCCAAACCTCGCAAATTATCGTGCAACAGCCGCGTCATTTGGCCTACTCGCGAAAGCAGGTCATCATGTTGCTCGTTGTCATTCATCTCGTCACTCATCGTAGCTCCCTGACAGGTTGCTCTTTGCTACGCAGGTTTTCCTAATTTTTCAAAAATTTTTGACAGCTTTTCATCCAAAGTTGCGGCAGTAAATGGTTTTACCACATAGCCGTTTGCACCAGCCTGAGCAGCAGCAATGATATTTTCTTTCTTTGCTTCTGCAGTTACCATCAGAACCGGCATTTTTGCTAATGCGGGATCAGCACGAATGTGCTGCAGCATTGTCAGACCATCCATATTTGGCATATTCCAGTCCGAAATAACAAAGTCAAAATCGCCACTCTTCAGTTTGGCCAGTCCCATAGCACCGTCTTCGGCTTCATCTACATTGGAATAGCCAAGTTCTTTGAGCAAGTTTCTAACGATACGGCGCATCGTTGAAAAGTCATCTACAACTAAAAACTTCAGGTTCTGATCGGCCATGAATTACTCCATTGTTTCTTTAAAGATAGTTAATAACATTATCGGTCAGTTTAATACAAAGTGCTGCTAATAATTAATAACAATTTTGAATTGTCGGATCTAAACACGTAAAGCACGACTTCCATGCAAGGCTAAGTAATGCAGCACCAACGAAGGCAGCTCATTTAAAGGACCAACCTCATGGGTAGCACCAACCGCAATTGCCTCACGTGGCATACCAAATACTACACAAGTTGCTTCATCTTGGGCAAAATTGTATGCCCCTGCATTCTTCATTTCCAGCATACCATTAGCGCCATCTTTCCCCATCCCAGTAAGGATAACGCCAACCGCATTTTTGCCAGCATAAGTTGCTGCAGACCGAAATAATACGTCTACCGACGGTCGATGCCTGTTAACCGGAGGCCCATCATCTAGCTTAGTCACATAATTAGCCCCACTTCTGGCTAACAACAGATGTGAATGACCAGGCGCGATGTAAGCATGTCCCGGCAAAACACGTTCACCACCGGCAGCTTCACTTACCGAAATTTTACATAAACCGTCAAGCCGCTTAGCGAAAGACCTGGTAAAGCCCTCTGGCATATGCTGCGTAATTAAAATTCCGGGACAGTCTGAGGGCATTTGAACTAAAAAATTTTTAATGGCTTCAGTACCACCAGTTGAAGCACCAATGATGATAAGTTTCTCACTACTTGTCAGTGGGTTTTTCACCAAAGGCAATGCTGTTAAGGCAGCTTTATCGGCATCAGTTGAATGAAGAGTTCTTGGCCGGATACGCGCTTTTGATGCAGCGCGGATTTTATCTGCGATCAGTTCCGAGTATTCCAACATACCGCTCTGAATTGACAGCTTAGGTTTGGTGACAAAATCAACTGCCCCCAGCTCAAGGGCTCGCATCGTAATTTCTGATCCACGCTCCGTCAAAGACGATACCATGATGACAGGCATTGGCCTCAGCCGCATTAATTTCTCTAAAAAATCCAACCCATCCATTTTTGGCATTTCAACATCAAGTGTTAAAACATCTGGATTTGTTTGTTTGATCAGATCTCTGGCAACCAAAGGATCAGGAGCAACGCCAACAACTTCCATATCCGGCTGGCGGCCAATGATTTCACTCAACACACTACGTATCAGTGCGGAGTCATCTACGATCAATACTTTAATTTTCATAAAAATATCCCGCATCAACGCTAGATTTCATACGATTGTATTTAAAACAAATCAATATCGCCGCCAACTGGTACCGTTTTAAGGCGACTAGCATAGTCTTGCTCGCGTTTTCTCAATGTATCGTTATGCTCAACCTTCAATTTTTTTACTAAAACTTTTCCAGTTTTTGGAAAAAAATATACTTTTCGAGGATAGATATCATTCAAATCCTCTGCAATCACACGCATTCTCTCAGCACGCAAATAATCGAGTACAAATTTTGCATTCCGCTCGCCAACATTAATCGCTGTGAACCCCCGCAAGACATTTCCGCCACCAAAAACTTTGGCTTCCATATTCTCGCGTTTAGCTCCTGCTTTTAATAGCTCGTTAATTAATACTTCCATTGCATAAGTACCATATCGCATAGATGCGGACACGGGGTTATCTGTATCAGCCCCTCCGTCGGGAAGCATAAAATGATTCATCCCGCCGACACCTGAGACACGATCTCGGATACACGCTGAAACGCAAGAACCAAGGACTGTGACAATCAACATATCTTTTCCTGTGAAATAAAATTCACCAGGTAAAATTTTTGCGGCATCACAATCAAAAGTACGATCGTAATAAATGTTCGTCGCAAAATGCTCTTCACTTAATTGGCTCATGACTTAACCTTTGTTTGTATGATTCGAAACAGTCTTACGGCGTGACTCGTGCATACCCGCAAGTTCGTAGACTGTTTTACCTCTTAATTTGAAGTCATCAGAAACATACAGAAAATTTTCAGAATGTCCGGCAAAAAGTAACCCATCAGGTTTCATAAGCGGAACAAATTTCTTTAAAATTTTCCCCTGAGTTGGCTTGTCAAAATAGATCATTACGTTACGGCAAAAAATAGCATCAAACTCACCATTAACTGGCCAGCTATCTGCCAAAAGATTCAGTTGTTTGAACGTGATGAGATCTCGCAATTCTTGTCGCACTCTAACCAATCCATCTTGAGCACCTTTTCCTTTAAGAAAAAATTTCTTTGCTCGTTCCGGAGACATTTTATCTAGGCGATCAATGTTATAAACACCTTTTGAAGCAGTTGATAAAACGTTGGTATCAATGTCTGTCGCAATGATATGTGCAGGTGGCTTTAAACTGCCGAATGCCTCACATAATGTCATTGCAATCGAGTAAGGCTCCTCTCCCGTTGAGCTTGCAGAACACCAGACGTTGATGGGATCTTTCCTTTTTTTTACGTGTTCAGCAAGCAAAGGGAAATGATGCTCTTCTCTAAAAAAGGAAGTCAAATTCGTTGTCAGTGCGTTAGTGAATGCCTCCCACTCGGCACCAGCAGGTTCTTTCTGCAACTGATCCAAATAAACAGAAAATGAGTTAATACCTGTCGCACGTAAGCGACGTGCCAAGCGGCTATAAACCATTTCCTGCTTGCTGTCAGCCAAAGAGATACCCGCCTTTTGGTATATTAGCCCTCTAACTCGGTCAAAGTCTTTTTCATTAAAATCAAATTCCTTTGCTGTTTCAGCTCTGTTTTTTTCAGCAGATTTGGTCATTAATTTATCCTTAACATGAGGCTTACTTAATCAACCAATATTTAGACAGGATTGATTTCATCTATATGAATACGTACAACATAATCAGTCAATCTTACGTCACGGCAAAACAACAGTTATTCAGGAAATTCACAATATTTAATTAGTCCGAGTAAATAGCATTATTTCGACTCATCAAAATAGAAGAGGAATCTAAGTAATTTAAAACAATCCAAAGAGTTTAAAATTCATCCCACTCGTCGTTAACAGAATTACTATGCTGCCGGTTTGGAGATGCCGATGACTCTTTTCTTGCAGTCAATTGCTTCACAGGCGAACGCCCCTTGGAGCTTACATGTACAGGTGCTTTAGTAGATTTCGCGGGCTTAGCCGCTGAGAAAGTATCAGCACCACCGAGCTTAAAGACACTGACTGCTTGCGCCAAAGCCTGAGCCTGTTCTTCCATACTCTCTGCCGCTGCCGCTGCTTGCTCTACCAAGGCTGCATTCTGTTGCGTCATTTCGTCCATCTGGGTAATGGCGAGATTGACTTGTTCAATCCCGGCACTTTGTTCCTGGCTTGCTGCCGTAATTTCGCTCATGATGTCGGCGACATGCTGGACACTGGTGACAATTTCGTCCATGGTCTTGCCTGCTTCGTCGACTAGTTTGCCTCCTTGTTCTACTTTGTCGACGGAGTCGTCAATCAGGGCTTTGATTTCTTTGGCGGCACTGGCGCTGCGTTGCGCTAAGTTGCGGACCTCTGAGGCGACAACCGCGAATCCACGCCCTTGTTCGCCAGCTCTGGCGGCTTCAACAGCGGCGTTGAGGGCGAGGATGTTGGTCTGGAAGGCGATGCTGTCGATGACGCTGATGATGTCAACTATCTTGCGGGAGCTGTCTTTGATGGAGCCCATGGTGTTGACAACCTGACCCACAACGGCGCCTCCTTTGACTGCGACACTGGAGGCGGAGACGACGAGCTGGTTGGCTTGTCTGGCGTTGTCGGCATTTTGACGAACGGTACTGGTGAGTTCTTCCATGGAGCTGGCTGTTTCTTCAAGCGAGCTGGCTTGTGATTCGGTTCTTCTCGATAAATCAGCATTCCCTGAGGCAATCTCTTGGGATGCTACTGTGATTGCCTCAGTTCCGGAGCGAACCTGCCCCACAGTTTTACCTAAACTATCATTCATATCTTTCAGTGCATTCAGCAAAGACGATACCTCATCGTTGCCGCTCACAACTACTTGTGCAGACAGATCTCCCGCTGCAACTTGTTCTGCAATAGAGACAGCATCACTTAAAGGTAAGGTAATACTTTTAGTAATCATCCAAGCGACAAAAATACCAATGAGCATAGCGCAGAGTAAGATCAAGAATAACCAGAAGCTAAGTTTTGAACTATTTGCAGCTGATATCTCAAATTGACTCTTGGAAGCCGCTTCCTGAAATTCGACTAGTTTATTAATCTGCTGTATCGATTTACTGCTTAGTGGATCAATGATGGTCGCAATAATTTTTGATGCACCTTCTGCATTGAAGGCGAGAGCCTGACCAACAGCGTCTTTAAAAGGTTTCTCAATTTCCTTATCTGTTTTTGCAAGCTCATCAAGTAATTTTTTTTCTTCCTCAGTTAGTCCTAAAGAAGAAATTTTTGCTTTTGCTTCCTCATATCTTTTTCGTTGTGATTTAACTTTAGCATCCTCTTTTTGCATCTCTGCGACATCGGACTGTATCCCGATGTTACGCATTGATATTCCGCCCTCAAAAAGAGCGCTTTTCATCGTATTAGCTAAAGCTTGTTTTTGGCTTGAATTATTTAAACCTTCAATTAAAGCGTTTCTGTTTTTTGCGGCAAGCACGTTGGCAAGCACTAAAGTCAGTATCAGCCCGCCAATAATTAATCCAAAACCAAGCCCTAAGCGTGCACCGATTCTGAAGTTACGCAAATTCATAGCATTCTCCTCCTTCAATTTTTATTTTTTATTTTGCTGATTCGATTGCGAAACAAACCGCTAAAAACAGTTTTACTACCTATCAGGCCTGATGATCGACCAGCCCCATTTCTGGACTAGACATCAATTTATCGATATCGACAAGGATTAACATCCTCTCCTCAAGTGTCCCCAGCCCGATAAGGAAGTCTGAGCTAAACGTTGTTCCCATTTCTGGCGCTGGTCTGACTTGTTCTGGCAACAATGTCGTAACGTCAGAAACGCTATCGACGACCATACCAACAATACGCCCACCAATATTCAAAATAATGACAACAGTGAACTGATCGTAAGTCGGTTCACCTAAATTGAATTTAATACGCATATCTACAACAGGAACAATAATGCCGCGCAGATTAATAACGCCCTTGAGGAATTCTGGCGCGTTGGCAATGCGGGTAACAGCTTCGTAGCCGCGGATTTCCTGTACTTTCAGAATATCAATTCCATATTCTTCATTACCCAATGTAAACGCCAGAAATTCATGTCCGGCAATATCAGAGCCAGAACCGTCGACTTTGGTAGTATTTCCTTCAGATATTGGTAAAGACTGCGCCATATGATTACCTCCCGCAATTGTTTATATAAATTTTATTGATCATCGAGCTGAGCGCAATAACGCTGAGACATCCAGAATCAAAGAAACCCCGCCATCACCTAAAATTGTAGCGCCCGATATCCCAGGTACTTTACGATAATTTGACTCTATATTTTTGACGACTACTTGTTGCTGACCGACCAGATCATCGACAAATAAAGCGGCCTTCTTGCCATCTACTTCAACAATCACGGCAATACCATCGGACGGTTTGGTAAACTTGGGCTCGATATCAAAACATTCGTACAAAGGGATAAGCGGTAAATATTCATCCCTGACTTTGACCACACGCCCCTTGCCGCTAATTTCCTTCACATCTTGACTTGTTGGCTGAAGTGACTCAATCACAAACCCTAACGGAAGGATATAAATTTCTTCGCCAACCTTAATCGACATACCGTCTAAAATCGCTAATGTCAGAGGCAACGAGATAGTAATCGTGGTACCAAAGCCCTTGGCAGAACGAATATCTACAACCCCCCCCATCGCCGTAATATTTCGTTTGACCACATCCATACCGACGCCTCGCCCAGAGACGTCCGTAACTGCTTCTGCAGTAGAAAACCCAGGAGCAAAAATCAAAAGCCAAACTTCGCTGTCGGTCATTGAGTCAGAAACAATCAACCCGTTTTGCTTGGCTTTCGCTAAGATTTTTTCCCGGTGAAGTCCCCCACCATCATCACTAACCTCAATAATGATATTGCCACCTTGATGAACCGCAGATAGTGATAATCTGCCAGACTCATGCTTACCTGCCTGCAAACGGGCCGCTGGCATTTCTATGCCATGATCAATGCTATTGCGAACAAGATGCGTTAGTGGATCAACAATTCTTTCTATCAGGCCTTTATCCAATTCAGTCGAAGCACCATAGGTTATAAATTCAACTTTCTTACCTAACTTCGTCGCCAGATCTCTCACCATTCTAGGGAAGCGCGAAAATACATAATCCATCGGCATCATGCGTATAGACATTACCGCTTCTTGCAAATCACGTGTATTTCTCGTTAAGTGAGCAACACTGCTAAGCAAACGTTCATTGGCAATAGGATCTAATTCCTGCGTGCGTTGCTCAAGCATTGCCTGTGTAATTACAAGCTCGCCAATTAAGTTAATTAGTTGATCAACTTTCTCGATACCAACTCTGATAGTGGATGCCTCCTGGGAGGCATGCGATTTCTCAGACTCCTTTTTGACAGGAGCCTTTAATTCCACTTTCGCAGAATTCGGATTAGCCGCATTGGGATCTGTAGTTGAAGGTGATGTTACATCGGCATTCGGCGGGAACATCGACTCAATAGGCTCAAAAAAACCATATCCCAGATCATCATCCGACGATACAACATGATGTGCGGTACTCAGGGTGGGCATCTCTTGAGCGGATATCTTCAAGTCATCGGGGTCAAGAATAAAAGAGCATATTGCAATAATATCGTCTTGCGTTCCATTGGTTCTTAAAATCAGCGTAGTGAGTCCATCGGCTTTTTCTTCTTTAGAAATAGCTCCTAGCAAACCTAATTCCGAAAAAATTGCAGATAAATCGTTTGCCGTGAGTTTAGGCAACTCTATCCGAAAGCAAGTAGAGTAAGTTTCATTCTCAAGTTTTGCATTCGATCTTGAATGATCCTCAAACGCAGCTACCGGTGCCTTAACCGGCACGACATCTTGTGACAAAGATTGCAAGAGCATTCTTACATCGGCGACTGCATCCTGATCAACAGGAGTACCTAGCCGATGTCCATCTAGCTGCATCTTTAAAATATCTTTGGTAATCAAAAATGCATCGACATGCTCAGCCGTTAACGCCATCTCTCCTTTACGAATTTTATCGAGAAGTGACTCAAGAATATGAGTCACTTCCGTCATATCATTTAATCCGAAAGTAGAGGATCCGCCTTTGATCGAATGTGCAGCACGAAATATCGCGTTGAGATCTTCAGGGTCCGGAGAGGAGATATCGACAGCCAGTAACAATTTCTCTTTTTCGGCCAAAAGCTCTTCAGCTTCGTCGAAAAAAACTTGAAAAAACTGACTCATGTCAATCGTCATTATCTTGCTCCGTGGTGTACTCGAATTTATAAAATCTAGTCAGAGGACAATTAACCAATTACTTTTTTGACGACTTCTGTCAATTTCTGCGGATCAAACGGCTTCACCAACCAACCATTTGCACCTGCAGCCCTCCCCTTCGCCTTCATATCATCACTCGATTCAGTGGTGAGCATCAAAATTGGCACGCGTTGATAAGTTGCCAAGCCACGAAGAGATTTGATGAGCGTTAAGCCATCCATTCTTGGCATATTTTGATCGGTCAAAACAAGATCAACCACTTGATTGCGGGCTTTTTCCAAGCCATCCTGGCCATCCACTGCCTCAATTACTTGATATCCTGCAGCTTTCAAACTGAACGCCACCATCTGCCTCAACGAGCCAGAATCATCAACCGCTAAAATTGTCTTGGCCATCATCACTCCGTTAAACTAATGAAAAGTACATTAACCCACCAACATTAAAGGCAATCAAAATAATTCGATATCACCGCTATCCAAATGTTTTTGATTGACTGCTTTCCTTAACAAGCTTTTCAGCTCCACACTTTGCTTCTCAAGCCTCACCGTAATTTCTCTAAGCAATATCGCAATTTCGTCGGTTTCACCATCATGAGGTATGCCGTCGCCAACAATCCCTAAATTGCTTAAAACCTCACGCAAACCTGCACTACGCTGAACAGTCCGGGAAATTAACTGACTTGTGAGATCTTGAAATTGCAGGCTCGTAACGGCAGCATTAATATGTGATGCTATATCATCTTTGAGTACTTTAAGTCGGTCGATGCTCTCGACTGGAGCCTCGCCAGTAGAAATAATTAAATCAATCTCTTCTTGCTGACTGGAAATTGCAGCATGTAATGCCAAGAAGCTTGAACCAAGTTTCTCTATCGCCTCTGCGAGCAATATGGTTGTTTGCACAAGATCAGTTTCGACCTCAAGCAAGTGTTCCTTACCGTGATCAGACACGCCTGAAAGTAGTTCTTTAACCTCAGATCCCAGCATTTTCTTTTTTGACATCTTCAGCATCCTAATTCTGAATTTACCCGACCTGTTGATAAACAATACTTATTTATTGACCTTAACCGAAACCTCGCCGCCTGATTCAGTTTGATTACTGACTTCAATCGAACCACCATCCTGTGACGCAGACTCTTCAGCTTTTTTATTCATCACAATAATACTAATACGCCGATTGATCGGATTGAGCGAATCATTTTTATCAAATAGAACGGAAGACGATAAACCGACAACTCTGAGTACTTTTGTCTCATCCATACCACCATAGATCAACTCACGCCGTGAAGCATTTGCCCGATCTGCAGACAACTCCCAATTGCTATAGCCTTTTTCACCACTGCCATAAGGAGCAGCATCTGTGTGGCCGGACAAGCTAATCCTATTGGGCACATCATTCAGGGCTTTACCAATTTCATGCAAAATCTCTCGAGTGTATGGCTGTAACTCTGCTTTTGCAGAAGCAAACATAGGGCGATTCTGTTCATCCACCATCTGGATACGTAATCCTTCGGTTGTTATATCGAGCAAAAGTTGTTTCTTATATTGTTTTAATGTCGCGTTTGATTCAATGGCGGCCTCAATTTTAGTTTTGAGCCCTTTCAGTCTTTCGGCATCTACCTTTGCCAGAGCAGCTTCGGCAGCTTGGAGGTTATAGCTCTTTTTGGGAGCCTCCACGTCCCCCTTTTTATTTTGCCCTTCGCGCAAAGTCAGATCTTTACCACCACCTTTAATGACACTAGAACTATCACCACTGCCCTCACCACCCGCCATTGCAACTTTCAAAGGAGTCTGAAAATATTCAGCAATCCCCTGCAAGTTACCTTTCGCCGTTGAACCAAGTAACCACATTAACAAAAAGAAAGCCATCATTGCGGTCACAAAGTCGGCATATGCAATTTTCCATGCGCCGCCATGATGACCACCGGCCACTTTCTTTATACGCTTGACGATAATTGGCCGTAGTTCTTCATTCGCCATATTGCGCTCCCAACGACATTAAATTACTTGGATTTAGATTGCTTTATATGCTCTTCCAATTCACTAAAGGTTGGCCGCTCGGTTGAGTAAAGAACCTTACGCCCGAACTCCACTGCAAGTGCCGGAGCATAGCCGTTCAAACTAGCAAGCAGGGTTACTTTAATACATTGAAATGTTTTGGATGACTCATCCAATTGCTGCTCCATCAAACCCGCTAATGGGCCGATAAAACCATAGGCAAGTAAGATACCTAGAAATGTTCCTACCAGCGCATGTGCAATTAATATCCCCAACTCAGATGGAGGAATACCTACAGATTCCATGGTGTGCACAACACCCATAACAGCAGCTACGATACCAAAAGCGGGAAGACCATCACCCAATTTCGCAATGAAATGAGCAGGCATCGCACCTTCATGGTGGTGCGTTTCAAGCTCGTTATCCATCAAATTTTCGATTTGGAACGCATCCATATTTCCGGAAACCATCAGCCTCAAGTAATCACCGATAAATTCCATCAAATGATGGTCAGAAACGATCAAAGGATATTTACTAAAAAGCGGACTTTCTTCCGGTTTTTCAATATCGCCCTCAATCGACATCAACCCCTCTTTGCGTACTTTAGTCAGCACATCAAACAGCATCGTCATCAGCTCCATATAGAGCGCCTTAGTGTACTTAGACCCTTTCAAAACACCTGGAATTGCTTTGAGAGAGGCCTTTAGAGTTTTGCCATTATTACCAACCAGTGACGCACCAACGGCAGCACCACCAATCATCAGCAACTCGAGCGGCTGAAACAAAACAGCAAGATGTCCACCGGACATGACGAATCCGCCAAATACAGATCCCATTACTACAATATAGCCGACGATGACTAACACGAGCCATACTCCTTTATAAGCAAATGAACCTACTCATTTAATTGGAAGTGACAATATGATCTGCAAACTAATTTAGTACATTCATTTCTACAAATAATATCAACAGCTAAATATTGCCTGAGAAATATATTTCATAACTATCATTATATGCGCCATACGTAGAGAATTGGATCGTTAGAGTCAGTATTTATACATAAATCTGGCTCTATATCAGGGACAATAAATTCATAACTCAGCAGCAATGTACCGGAGCGCATTTCTGATTTTGCTTTCTCCCAAAGTGAAGGCATCGCTGCGGGTGAGAGATAAGCGAATACAACATCATATTCACCCAGAGTCATGTCATAATAATTTTTTAAAAAAAAACTTACCTTGGCTGAGTGAATTTGAGCTCTAAAGTAACTAATCAACCAAGGTAAAGGCGCAATTTCGACACCACAAAAAAAACTATCAGTTCGTTTTAACGACAAACTTAAAGTCAGTCCACCGAAACCACTTCCCAAATCAACAAACCTCAAAGGCTTACGCGGCAAAAAATCATCGATGACCGAGGGCAATGTGGCCTTAGATGGGTAATATGGAACTTGCGTTCGAAAGGTACTCCAGTAGAGTAACGCCATAAAAATAAATGCCGCCAAATAGTAATGACGAGAAATATCTAAGGAGAGAAGTGCAAAAACAGAGATTGGAAAGAAGAATTGTATCGCCCACCACCACCAATCCATTTTACGAAAATAGGAAATGATGGCCGCAACAAAAGCGCCAGCTAACAAGAAAGATATTAAGGAAAATTTTTTTGCAAATAACAGGTGAGTAAAAAAAATACCTGACCCACAAATACAAAAAGAAAAAATCTGGATAAATAATGCCTCGACCGCCGGAGGAAACCTTAACTTATCCGTCAGAATATTTTGAGCCTCAAATTTTTTTTCTAATTCTGTGCTCAAAAGATCTCCGGAAAACTATCTACATCAGGCCACCATCGCCAAAGGAGAATCCAACTCCCGAACTCGTTTTGTCTTCCCAGCACGAGAAGGAACGTGGCACAAACCACACGCATAATCATCATGCAAATCGAGTGTATGCGCAACAAATTGTCCACCACATTTACTGCATTTTGCAAATTTTAATATTTTTGCGTCGAAGAAACGAACCAAAGTCCAGGCACGAGTCAAAGATAATACAGATTCCTCACCAGGGGCAACCGGAGCCTGCTCAAGATATAGACGATATGCCTTCACTACCGCCTCAATACCTTTAATCTCAGCATGGTCATTCAAGTATTTATGAATATTCATAAATAGCGAAGAATGAATGTTTGGCTGCCAGGTGATGAACCAATCTGTGGAGAACGGCAACATACCTTTTGGTGGAGATACGCCTTTCAATTCTTTGTAGATCTTCAAAAGGCGCTCTCTGGACAAACTTGTCTCAGATTCCAGCAATTGCAGCCGCGCCCCCAGATTAACGAGATCGATCGCCAATTGGATTTCCTGCGCTTCGTTCACGACACTTTTGCTCACCATTTTACTCACCCCAATACGAATTAACTACAATCGACTAAATTAATGAATTTCTTCGACAGCTTGCCCGGCCATTAGAATGGCGGCATGAGAATGAGCCAAAGCGCGCTCTTTGTTATAGTTTGTCAGCATGCATAAAATGGCACTATCTTCAAATCTGAAGCGTGCAAGCATCATATTTGAGCCTGCCAACTTAAGGATTTGTGCGTTATTCAAACCTTCGATCAGGTCAGCAATTTCTTTTGCTATACCCAAGCGAAATATGGCAGTTGCTTTATCTGCGCGTATCATCTGCTGAGCAAGCATTAGGTAGCTCAGGTTTGCATCGCGAATTTCAGCCATCATATCGTTCGGTGTCATTTTCACATCCCCCATCATGTTATCCCGGCACAGAGTTGATTGCCGTTGAGACACATTGTGAGACCAAGAAATTTACCGATGTATAGGCCGAACTAGGAATATTAGGTAATTAAAAGCAGAGACTGCCCGTAGGAGTTTTCCCTACAGGCTATATTTGATATCTTTTTAAGAAGAACTAAAAAGAAAATTGAATTTTATTCTATGCAAGAATAAACAAGAGAAACATCAATAAAAACAAAGCTTTATCGTAAATTTCAAATAAAAATCTCTTTGCTTACATCACATTAACGACAAGAATTTCGAGAACTTTAGGCATTTTTTAAAAAAAACCTAAAAATATTTTCCTTTGTTTTTAACGTCTAAATATCTAAAAACTTTAGGGAGTTTTAAAAATAAATCGTGTTTTCGCAACAATTCTCATGTCAATAGGAATTACTTTTTGTAAAAATAGACACTAATTGGAAGAAATTCTTACAGAAAAGCATGAAAGGCAGATAGGACGCAGAAAAAATGCTGCATCCAAGTTGAGGAAGGTAACTATGTAACTAAAAGACCTATTGATGAGACTGGCGCCAGATACTTTGCCCGCGAACTTCTTTGTCTAAGCCATTGAGCAAGGATTCATGTGCGTCCAAATCGGAATTTGATGCGTAATGCACAATTACATCGCCAATTGGTGTGTCAGGAATAACCTCTTCCACCACTTTTATCTCAACAGTCTCCTCCACTTCAATGGCAAAACTGTTTTGACCACGCGACATTGCCAAAAACACATCGGCCAATAATTCTGCATCCAGTAAGGCGCCGTGAAGTTTTCGATGAGAATTTGATACCTCGTATCTGTCACATAAGGCATCTAGAGAATTTCGCTTGCCAGGATGCAACTCTTTTGCCTGTACGAGCGTATCCGTAACCGCTTCGACATAATCAGAGAATAATGGCAATCCTAGTCGCGCGAACTCGGCATTAAGAAATCCCACATCAAACGGCGCATTATGAATTACGACCTCTGCACCTTTAATATATTCACAAAATTCATCCACAATTTCGGCAAACTTTGGTTTGTCGCTTAAGAACTCTGTGGTTAAGCCGTGAACTGCTAACGCGCCCTCTTCCGAGTCTCGCTCTGGATTAATGTAACGATGGAAATTATTTCCGGTTAATTTGCGGTTAATCAGTTCTACGCAACCAATTTCAATTACACGATCACCGGTTCTGGCACTTAAACCCGTCGTTTCAGTATCTAATACTATTTGTCGTTTCATAATTTTATGTGGTTACTTTTTATTGAGATATTGAGATATTGAGATATTGAAACACTATTTTATTCATTCACAATGAATTCCCAGCGTAAGCGAACCAGCTGATTTGGTAACGCATCAAAAAATGCGGCATCTGAACCGATACCAGCAGCAAATAGTAGTTTTTTTTCACAAGAAATAAGAGGCAGACGATCTCTCTCCCAAAATGGAATTTCCATACTTTGATAATGGCTTTTGATATCACGCGTTGGTCGATTTGATGCTAACTTTAAACGCTCCCCGCCTTGTCGCGAATGCATTGTCAACACAGCCTCCTTTAACCAATCGGCTGAAATACCCACATCAGCATCGTCAAAATGAAGTGTCCCGCCAAATTCAGGAAACGCCATCAATGCCTCTCCATTCCAGCAAAACTGTCGAGGAACCACATCCGCAATTTTTATTGAACGCCTTGAAGACGAATAAATTCTGTTTTTATATCGGTGTATTCCTAAATTATCGTGATAAACACTGATTTTTGCGTCTGCACGACCTTCGAAAAGCTGATGACGTAGCTCTGCTAAACGAGCAGTGGTCGGCATACGTGAACCTTTAAGCGCCAGCCAATACCGAAGTAAATTATCGATCCGGTCAGCCCCCAAAGCGATCACACTAGGAATATACAATCCTTCTTTGTCTGCAGCGCAAGAATGAAGATCCTGTTTTGCTATTTCCGTCAATAATCGGTTGGTGGACTGAGCATGCGTTGCGCTTCTGGATAGACGCTCAGCATAACCAGGGGCAATAGACGACAAAATTGGCATCAATTGATGTCGCAATGCGTTCCGCACATACCGTGTATCGATATTGGACTCATCTTCGACATAGGCAATCACATTATCATTTGTGTACTCAACCATCCTCTGCCTTGTAATCGCAAGTAAAGGTCTGGCGACGAGTAAGGAGTCATTGCACAAAAGCCTAGGGGCCCGGTTAAATTGATCCATGCCAGACAAACCGGCCACGCCCGAACCTCGCAAGAGCTGTAGCAATACGGTTTCGGCCTGATCGTCTTGATGATGTGCGGTGAGAATCAATGGCAATTTATACTGTGAGCACAACATGCCAAGACTTTTATACCTGGCATCCCTTGCCGAGGCCTCTATTCCGTCTTTATGCACATTTTCGAGAACAACCTTAGTCCCGATGAAAGTCGCGCCCATGGATTCGCATTGTTTCGAGCAATGAAGAAGCCAATCATCTGCATTCGGACTCAGCCCATGGTGAACATGAAAAGCAAAAAGAGGAATTTTTTTTCTCTGACAAAAGACTTTTGCCAGATCTAGCAATACTGAAGAATCTAAGCCGCCACTATATGCAACAGCAAGGCCTGTATCACTTAAATCGATATCATTTATTTGCAAAATCTGCTCAAGCGTACGTTGAAAATGATCAATCAACGTACGCTCATTTTTTACTACTGTCATTCTGAAAGTTTAGTTTCCTTGAACTTGCCATAACTCATCAATTTTTCATGGCGGGCAGCAAGTAAATCTTTCGTTTTTAATCCTTGGAATTGACGCAGGGTATCAGCCAAAGCACGCTTGACCAAGGCGCACATTTGTTTAGGATCGCGATGGGCACCACCTAAAGGCTCATTAATAATTTTGTCAATCAAGCCCATGGCCTTCAAACGATGTGCAGTCAAACCAAGCGCTTCGGCCGCATCAGAGGCACGGTCTGAGGTTTTCCAGAGGATGGAAGCACAGCCTTCAGGCGAAATTACCGAATAAGTAGCATATTGCAGCATCAAGACGGCATCACCTACCGCTAAAGCAAGTGCGCCACCAGAACCGCCCTCACCGATGATGGTTGTAATCAACGGCACCTTTAATTCAGCCATTACGTACAAATTACGTCCGATCGCCTCAGACTGGCCGCGCTCTTCTGCGTCAATACCTGGCCAGGCACCGGTTGTATCAATAAAAGTGAATACTGGGATATTGAACTTTTCAGCCAGCTTCATCAAACGCATCGCTTTGCGATAACCTTCCGGTTTCGGCATGCCAAAATTACGCATAGCACGCTCTTTAGTATCGCGTCCTTTTTGATGCCCCATGACCATACAGGCCTGACCGTTAAAACGAGCCAAACCACCTACAATCGATTGGTCGTCAGCAAAACTACGGTCACCATGTAATTCGTGAAAATCGGTAAATATCTGATTCACGTAATCCATCGTATATGGGCGTTGTGGGTGGCGTGCAATTTGAGAAACCTGCCAAGGTGTCAACTTCGCGTAGATATCCTTGGTCAACATTTGACTCTTTTTAGAGAGCCTGTCGATCTCTTCCGAGATATCAACCGCAGAATCGTCCTGCACAAATCGCAATTCTTCGATTTTTGTTTCGAGTTCAGCAATAGATTGCTCAAACCCAAGGAATGTCGTTTTAGTCATCGTGCCTCCTACTATTTCAACCAGCGTTGAAGATAAGCTTTACTTAAAATTACGATTCAGCAACGGGATCTAGGCTACGCCACAGATACCAGGTCGCTACTGTACACCACGGCCCCCAATTTGCAGCCACTTCTCTTGCGTCGCTACGGGAAACCGGCTCACCTGAAAAATAATTGCTGCTAATGCCTTTGAGTAAACCAGGATCATCTAAAGGTAATATGTTCGGACGGAGCAGATTAAATATCAAAAACATCTCTGCTGTCCAGCGTCCTATGCCCCGAATTTGTATCAGCTCCGAAATAACGTCTTCATCTGCCATCTCCGCCCAACTATTGACGTGCACTCTTTTTTCTTTAAAGTGTTCAGCTAAATCCAGAATATATTCTGTTTTACGCTTGGACAGACCGCAAGCTAGTAGTTTTTCACTACCCGCCTTTAATACTTGCGTATAAGTACATTTAGGACAAAGTTCAAGAAAGCGCTGCCAGAGTAAATCAGCCGATTTGACTGAAATTTGCTGCGCGACTATTGAGCGCGTCAACGTAGTAAAAGGATCATCACGCCCGACCAAATACAAGTCGCCGAACTGAGGAATCAGTTTGCGCATGATCCTGTCGCGCTTCATCAACTCGATTTTTGCGCTCTCCCAATACTCGGGAACTTGCGGAACCTCTCTCTGACTCATTGTCGTATCCGCGCCGCTCATACCCTGCGCCACTCAGTCAAACCGCCGGCCTTATCTTCAAGAACGATCCCTTCAAGCAGTAATTCATCACGAATGCGATCAGATTCAGCAAAATTTTTCGCTTTTTTTGCCGCAATGCGAGCATCTATTCTGTCCTGAATCGCCGTGAGTTCGCTTGCATCTGCGAGCTCCGGTGAAGCTCGCAGATAATCGTTAGGTGGGCGCTGCAGCAAGCCTATAGTGCCGGCAAGCGTCTTAAGTTGCCGCGCCAACTGTGGCGATTTACTCTTATTTACATCGTTTGCCAGGTCAAATAAAACCGAGATAGCGATAGGTGTATTGAAATCATCAGACATCGCCTCTGCAAACCGTTTTGAGTAATCATCGTCCTGATCCAGAGGCAGATCGTCACTAATCGTTTCTTTCAGAGCTATATAGAGACGGGATAACGCAGCTTTCGCATCGTCAAGATGTGCATCGGAATAATTTAAAGGACTGCGATAATGTGCACGTAAGATGAAAAATCGGACAACTTCAGGATCGTATTTTTTCAACACGTCGCGAATAGTAAAAAAATTGCCCAAGGATTTAGACATTTTTTCATTATCTAAACGCACAAAACCATTGTGCATCCAATAATTTACAAAAGTATGTTGATGTGCGCCTTCAGATTGGGCAATCTCATTTTCATGATGTGGAAACTGCAAATCCTGTCCGCCACCATGAATATCGAAATGCTCCCCTAACAGATCGCCCGCCATTGCCGAGCACTCGATATGCCAGCCAGGTCGTCCTAGTCCCCATGGAGATGACCATTTAACCTCGGCAGGTTCGGCATCTTTGGCCGATTTCCACAAAACAAAATCCAGAGGATCTCGCTTACCTGTGTTGATATCAATACGCTCACCTGCACGTAAATCATCAAGAGACTTGCCAGACAATTTTCCGTAACCGGGAAAATCACGGACAGAATAATTCACATCACCATCCGTCGCCTTATATGCCAAACCATTGACTTCAAGCTTAGAAATTAATTGCAACATCTGAGGAATATATTGCGTTGCTCTCGGGGCATAGTCTGGAGCCTGCACACCCAAAGCCTGCGCATCCTCATTCATATAGTCAATAAAACGATTTGTAAGCTGTGAAATAGTTTCGCCATTCTCCACCGCACGTTTGATTATTTTGTCATCGATGTCAGTAATATTGCGAACATACGTCACATCAAAACCTGAACTGCGCAACCAACGCTGCACCATATCAAATACCACCATGACGCGCGCATGTCCCAGATGACAATAGTCGTATACCGTCATTCCGCATACATACATGCGTATCTTGCCGGGTTCAATTGGAACAAAGATTTGTTTTTCGCGGGTCAGGGAGTTGTATATTTTTTGTTTGTTCATGAGCTGCGTATGAATTATTTTTTGCGATCTTTGTCCGAATTTGTGCCAACTGATTCAATTTCAAACGACCTGTAACTGACAGTTGACGTCAAAGCGTGTCAAAAACCCATTTTGTGCGCATATTTGTTAAGATGTCGCTTTATATTCAGTATAACATTGCTGAACCAATGTTCCCCAGTTCCCCAATGAAACCAAGTCCATTTACTATGCGCCACCTTGTTCAAAGTGTTTTTGCATTATCTAGCCTGTCTCTTGCGCTCATGTCTTCACCCTGTTTTGCAGATGACACGTCCGATATCGCCAAGCTTTTTCGTGCAGGACAAACGGCTGAAGCGCTGCAAAAAGTAGATTCTATCTTGGCACAACGCCCAAAAGATGCTCAATTGCGTTTTTTAAAAGGGTTGATACTGACCGAACAAAATAAATCAACTGAAGCCATCACGGTGTTTTCCAAACTCACTGACGACTATCCGGAATTACCGGAGCCATATAACAACCTGGCCGTACTATATGCGTCTAGCGGGCAATACGATAAAGCACGTGCCGCGCTGGAAATGGCGATCAGAACCAATCCAACTTATGGTACCGCTCATGAAAATCTGGGAGATGTGTACGCCAAGTTAGCCAGCCAGTCCTACGACAAAGCACTGCAACTGGACTCAGGTAACTCCGGCGCAAAACTCAAACTGACGTTAGTTAAAAATCTGATCGGTAACACTACAGGCGGCACCAACCCCAAAAACTCAGTGAGTCCAGCGACAGTAGCCGCTGCAAGTCCGGCAAAAGCTCCCCCAGCCAAAACCGAACCAGAACCAAACAAGCAAGAAAAAGCTGAAGCCAAAATTGCCAGTAAACCAGTTGCCGCACCTGCAAGCGGCGATCAGGATGAGGTTCTGAAAGCGGTCGAGAATTGGGCAAAAGCCTGGAGCAGCAAAGACACCAGCACTTACCTAGCCCATTATGCGAAAGATTTTGACACACCAAAAGGTGAGTCGCGCAAAGCCTGGGCAGAGGAGCGTCGCACACGCATTGAGGGCAAAGGTCGTATCAGCGTCAAAATCGAGTCCCCTAAAGTCTCCTTGGATGGTAGTAGCGCCATCGTTAAATTCCGACAAATTTATAGCTCGGATCAATTGACTGCAAATAGCAGAAAATCTTTGTCCATGGTCAAGCAGGATGGCAAATGGCTGATCAAGCAGGAGCGCGCGGGTAACTGATGTATCGCTCTGTTCCGTTTTTGACCTCCCCGCCCTACAAGTGCGGGAAACATCTTGTTGCCGTTTTTTTATCGCTGTTATTGATTGCGCTCTTGAGCGCAGCCATGCCATCGCATGCAAAATCGCGCGCTGAGAAGCCCTCTATTGCTGAAGCGGTTCAGCGACTACCGAATCCTGACCTTTTATTACTTGAGGTATATAAAAGTCTGGCGGCAAACAAGTTGCAGCAAGCCCAGTTAAAGGCAGATGAATTAGTTGAAGCCTATCCTAACTTTCAGCTAGGACATTTGATCCGTGGCGATCTCCTCCTGATGCATACGAAGCAGGTCAATAGCTTTGGCGGCAATGCAAACGCATCACCGGAAAAGCTCAAGGATCTACGGGACGAAGCCTATGCGAGATTAAAATCTATCCGCGAAAAACCGGATCCGGATCTGATTCCTCGTAATATTTTGCAATTGCGCGATGATCAAAAGCAAGTATTGATCGTCGATGCGAAAAAGTCGCGCCTGTACCTGTATGAAAACAATGCAGGACAGCCTAAGTTCGTGACGGATTTTTATGTAAGCCAGGGCAAATTCGGCATCAATAAAAATAAAGAAGGCGATCAAAAAACTCCTATTGGGGTGTACTACATTACCAGTCGTCTGGCAGGATCTAAACTCCCTGATTTTTATGGCCCGGGAGCACTACCAATTAATTATCCAAATGAGTGGGATAAAATCAATGGCAGAAGCGGCTCTGGTATCTGGTTACATGGTGTTCCTTCAGAAAATTTTAGCCGCCCTCCTCTAGCCTCGGATGGCTGTGTGGTCTTAACCAATCCCGATTTTTTAAAAATTGCTGCCATGATTGACATAGGAAAAACACCCGTCATTATCAGCGAGCAAGTAGAATTCTCAAACTTTACAAAATGGAATGCAGATAAACAATCGGCGAGTAAAATGCTGGAAGATTGGCGTGCCGATCTGGAAAGTCAAAACCCGAATCGCCTGCTGAATAATTACTCAAGAAACTTCAAAACTATTCAGGGTGATAATCTGAATGCATGGTTTCCCAAACAGCAACAAGCAACCGAGGGCCTGCATAATCTGTCGATCAAGTTAAAAGAAGTCACGCAGTTTCGTTATCCAGGAAAAGATGAAATGATCGTCAGCACTTTCACCCAGGAAACGACAGCGAGCAAGAGCAAAACCAGTATCAGAAAGCGGCAGTATTGGATTAAAGAAGCGGCAAAATGGAGAATCATTTATGAAGCACAAGTTTGATATTTCGAGGAAAACTATGTCACTGACCCGTCGCCACATCATCACCCTGTTCGCCAGTACAGCCATGTTACTCGGTACATCTACCGTCTGGTCGGAAGACTTACCTAAAGTGGCACTCAAAACCAATCTGGGCGAAATCGTACTTGAGCTACATCCTGAAGCCGCTCCGAAAACGGTTGAAAATTTCCTCCGCTACGTTAAGGCCGGGCATTACAACGGTACGGTATTCCATCGTGTGATTGATAATTTCATGATTCAGGGTGGTGGCTTCGATAAAAACATGAAAGAAAAATCGACTGGCAAGCCGATTGCGTTGGAGGCGAAATACGCACTTGAACACGGCTTAAAAAATGAGCTCGGTACCGTTGCGATGGCACGCACGAATGATCCAAATTCTGCAACTGCACAATTTTTTATCAATGTAAATGATAATGACTTTCTGAATCATCAAGTATTACCTGAAGGTGATCCTGTCCAGTATGAACGCAGAGGCAATATCATTACTGCACCACGAGCACAAGCCCTGCTGGCAACGGCTGGCTACACACCATTTGGCAGAGTGATCAAAGGAATGGATGTCGTAGAGAAGATCAAAGCAGTAGAGACAAGCGAGTCGGGAATTATGCAAAACGTCCCAAACAAAGCTGTCATTATTGAATCAGCCAAGTTACTTAAATAATATACAATTACACCAATTTTCTTCACTTCTTCAAGGATTATCATGGCCGTTATTCTCACCACCAACCATGGCAACATCACCATCGAACTCGACGCTGATAAAGCACCTAAAACTGTCGCCAACTTCATCGCCTATGTAGAAGCGGGTCACTACAATGGCACCATCTTCCATCGTGTGATTGATGGATTCATGATTCAAGGTGGCGGTTTCGAACCAGGGATGAAGCAAAAAGCGACAAATGCGCCGATTGAAAACGAAGCAAAAAATGGCTTAAAAAATCAACGTTATTCAATCGCCATGGCACGCACTGGAGACCCACACTCAGCATCAGCACAGTTTTTCATCAATACGACAAACAACAGTTTCCTTGACTATCCAGGTCAAGACGGCTGGGGCTACTGTGTTTTCGGCACCGTCTCAGAAGGCAAAGAAATCGTCGACAAAATCAAATCCGTAAAAACCACACGCACTGGCATGTTCCAGGACGTGCCAGTTGAAAACGTGGTGATCGAAAAAGCTGAAGTCGTTTAATTCCGCTATTGAAAAGAACGAAATAACAGTGATTGATCAACACAAGCACGCGAAAGCGCAACCAGCACTGGTTGCGCTTTTTGTTTCTGACATCCATTTACGCGCATCACTGCCAAACACAGTGGCTGCCTTTTTTAGCTTCCTTCATCAGCATGGCAAACAAGCCAGACAGTTATTTCTGTTAGGTGATCTGTTTGAGTATTGGGCAGGTGACGACGCGATCAACGCGCCGTTCAATCAAACAGTCATCAGCGCTCTACGAGCAGTCAGCGACACCGGGACTCAACTCTACTGGATCGCAGGCAATCGGGATTTTTTAGTTGGCGAACAATTTGCCAAAGCAACTGGCTCCAGCCTTCTGTCAGACCCAAGCACAATCGTGATCAATGGAAAAAAAATTGTGCTGGCACACGGTGATCAGCAATGTACCGATGACCTCGATTACATCGCGTTTCGCAATCAAGTGCGTCAGCCCGCATGGAAACATCAGTTTCTCAGCATGCCCCTAGCCGAACGTACAGCGATGATTGAGGGAATGCGGCAAGATAGCAAGATAGAACAGCAGAACAAGACCGCCGCAATCATGGATGTAAATTCTGAGGCGATCCATCAGCTCTTTTCAGACAGCGATGCTGAAGTGATGATACACGGCCATACCCACCGGCCAGCAATCCATACTCATGAGTTAGGAATCCGTTATGTTCTGCCAGATTGGGAGTGCGATGCGGAGGAAAAACGCGGAGGATGGCTAGCATTATACGATAATGGTCAGCTCATCCGATTTGATGTGAATGGTGCGCCAATTACCGCCTAACAATCTATATACTCCAGCCCAGTATAATTTTAACCACCAATAAAATAGTGCGGATAAAAGACATATTTTTACCCCATAGTGGGGAGTATGCCTTTTTATTTGGTTTACTTGAGTCTGGACGAAAATTAGATCACGAACAAAGATGTCTTAGTACAAGCGCTGCCGACGATTGCGCCAATGCTGTGTAGCAGCCTAGATTCACCTGTGCCTGCTGCTTGAATATTTTCCCTTAATCAACCAGACTATTGATCTGCTCAGGATTCAGCTTTTCTGCCAATAACTGGGCTTCGCATGCAATACCTGCCGTCGCAATCGCTGCGGTCAATTTTTCTATTTGCTCTTGCTGCGATGCTGCATGATCGATCAACTTGTGCAAGACTTTAGAAATAGGGTCATCGCCATTAGACGTTACCCCATACGCGCTGAATAAATTCGCCGTCGCCTCAGACTGTGCATCTGTTTCTTTTTTCACGATATGCGCAGGATTACCCACGGCAGTCGCACCGGCTGGCACAGGTTTGACGACGACGGAATTTGAGCCTATCTTCGCACCGGCACCGATCGTAAAACCGCCCAACACTTTAGCACCAGCTCCGACTATCACACCCGGCTCCAAGGTCGGGTGACGCTTGGCGCCTTTAGACAAAGAGGTTCCGCCCAACGTCACCCCCTGATAAATCGTACAGTCGTCACCGATCTCTGCCGTCTCACCGATCACAACACCAAAGCCATGATCGATAAATACCCGGCGCCCTATCGTAGCTCCGGGATGAATTTCAATTCCGGTAAAGATACGCGCCAGATGCGAGATAAACCGCCCCAGCCATTTAAAGCCATGACTCCAGCACCATTGCGCCCAGCCATGCATCAGAATTGCATGGAACCCGGGGTAACAAGTAACGACTTCCCAAGTATTACGGGCAGCAGGATCTCGTTGGATGATATTGGCGATATCTTCGCGCAAACGACTAAACATGGAGTGATAAAGGAAAGGAAAAACGAATAATGAAAACTACTTAAGGAAGTGCATCTTAGCGCGTTCAGCAAAAACCTGCTGGCGGCAAGGCCAGCGCCAAGATGATATTCAGGCAGATAAATTAAGGACGGGGAAGTCGCTGCCGGCGCGCCTCGTACAGACAGACACCTGATGCTACAGACACGTTCAGACTTTCAACTGAGCCGAACATAGGAATACTAACCAACTGATCACAGGTCTCTCTGGTCAAACGGCGCATCCCCTCACCTTCAGAGCCCATAACAATGGCAATACCGCCCTTAAAATCAACATCATAAATCGTCTGATCTACATCATCCGAAGTACCTACCAGAAAAATATCACGTTCCTTTAGCTCACGCAGCGTGCGTGCAAGGTTGGTCACAGTGATGTAGGGAACCGTTTCAGCAGCACCGCTGGCCACTTTAGCGGCGGTAGCATTGAGTCCTACAGCTCGGTCTTTAGGCGCAATCACAGCATGCGCGCCAACACCATCGGCGACACGCAGACATGCGCCAAGATTGTGAGGATCGGTAATTCCATCAAGTATCAATAAAAGCGGCGGACCTTCGATTGCATCCAGCAATTCATCAAGATTACGCGCCAGAGATAACTCGCCTGCCTTCGCTACCACACCTTGATGGCGACGGGTGCCGACGATACTCGACAAGCGCTGATCATCTGCGGGGATGATGCGTACGCCTGCTGATTTTGCGGCACTGATCAAATCCTTCATACGTCCATCGACGCGAGAAGAATCAACATAAATTTCTTCCACCGACGATGCCTCATGACGGATGCGTGAGGTGACGGCATGGAAGCCAAAAATCATTTTATTTTTCATTATTTACTTTACTTCACTATCTAAATATAACTACCTGTTAATACTGCACCATCAACCTTCAGTACGTCTTTATTGTCTGTTATCGCTTTTTCTTGCCCGACCGGGATGCGGCACGAGATGGACGTTCCGTGGTCTCCTGCTTAGCGCGACGCGCTTTTGCTGGTGCTGCCGGGGTCTTTACCGGAACAACTTTTGCGCCCGACTTCGCTACTGGTTGAGAACCAGATTTAGCAACGACCTTTTTCGATTTGGTGTTGCCTTTAGTGGTACCGGCTTTAGTAGCAGCGCCGCGTCCGCCACCACTATTCTGCTCTCGCAGATCCGCCCCTACTGCCGGTCGCAGGCCAGTTGGCTGAACAATTGCCAGATCAATTTTACGCGCATCCAGATCGACACGACTGACCTGAACTGTCACACGATCGGTCAGCTGGTAGCGCTTGCCAGTACGTTCGCCACGCAGCTCGTGACGGGCATCGTCAAACTGGAAATAATCAGCGCCTAGCTCGGTAATGTGAACCAGGCCCTCGATATAAATTTCATCAAGTTGCACAAAAATACCAAATTGCGTCACACCAGAGATAGTGCCGGTGAACTCTTCACCGAGTTTATTTCTGATGAAATAGCACTTGAGCCAGGCTTCAACGTCGCGTGACGCCTCATCCGCCCTGCGCTCATTGGCAGAGCAATGCACCCCCAGTGCATCCCAGATAGTCAGGTCCTGCTCAGATTTTGGTTTTTTACCCGCGGCCTTATCGAGAATCTGCTGCTTGCGCGCAGCATTTGATACAGTTGTATTGAGCAAGCTAGTATCAATGCCTTTAGGCTCGTATTTCTTGCCTTGCAAAATTGCCTTAATCGCCCGATGTGTCAACAGATCGGGGTAACGTCGTATCGGGCTGGTGAAATGCGCATAAGCCTCATAAGACAAGCCAAAGTGACCAATATTATCCGGGCTGTATACCGCTTGCTGCATTGAACGCAGCAACATAGTCTGCAGCAGGCTCGCATCAGGGCGCCCCTTGATCTTGGTCATCAGCTCAGCGTAATCGGACGCAGAGGGCTTGTCGCCACCATTCAGATATAACCCGACTTGTTTCAGGAAATTGCGAACCTGGTTTAATTTCTCTTTTGTCGGTCCCGCATGAACACGGTAAGTACCTGGCTGTTTATACGTCTCCAGCAAATTGGCAGCACACACGTTAGCGGCCAGCATGCATTCTTCAATCAGCTTGTGAGCATCGTTGCGTGTACGCGGCAGAATTTTTTCAATTTTTCCTGCGGCATTACAAACGATATAGGTTTCGGTTGTTTCGAAGTCGATTGCGCCGCGACGGTGACGAGCTTTCAGCAAGGCCTGAAAGCAGTCATACAAATCTAGCAGATGCGGCACAAGAGGCAAACGCTTGTTCGCCTCAGGGCCTTTAGTATTTCCTAAAATAGCAGCGACTTCGGTGTAGGTGAAACGCGCAGCGGAATGAATAACGGATGGATAAAATTGATATGCAGTCACTTCGCCATCGAGCGAAATTACCATATCGCACACCAGAGTCAGGCGATCCACATCGGGATTTAAAGAGCACAGGCCGTTAGACAGTTTTTCCGGCAACATCGGTATAACCCGGCGCGGAAAATACACTGACGTGCTACGTAATAAAGCATCGCCATCGAGAGCGTCGTTTGGCTTCACATAATGGCTGACGTCAGCAATCGCGACGATTAGTCGGTAGCCTTTTGTGCGTCCAATTTTTGTTGTTTCACAATAGACAGCATCATCAAAATCACGGGCATCTTCTCCATCGATGGTGACCAAGGGCACATCACGCAAATCAACACGATCCACCAGATCGGCATCACGGATTTCGGACGGCAATTTAGCTGCCGCTTTTTTTGCTGCCTCGGAAAATTCATGAGGAACACCGAATTTTCTGACCGCAATTTCGATTTCCATACCAGGATCATCGACGTCACCGAGTACCTCAACGATATGGCCAACCGCTTGCGCGTATTTGGTCGGCTGCTCCGTCAACTCTACGCTGACGACCTGACCTGATTTTGCCTTACCTGGCGAACCGGCAAGTAAAATATCCTGGCTAAACCGCTTATCCTCCGGAGCAACGATCCAGACACCGTTTTCATTGAGCAGGCGTCCAATGATATGGGTATTGGCACGCTCAAGGATTTCGATGATGCCACCTTCCAGGCGACCACGCCGGTCAGTACCGACAACACGCGCTGTGACTCTATCGCCATGCAACACGCGCTGCATTTCTCGTTCTGGCAAAAACAAGTCTTCACTACCATCATCAGGAGTCAAAAAGCCGTAACCATCACGATGACTGCTGACACGACCGGAAATAAAATTATCTTGATTGGCAAGTGTGTAATTGCCGGACTTATCCTGCTTGACCTGACCATCTCTTTCCATCGCGTTCAATCGTCGCACCATGCCATCAAGCTCCTCAGGTTTTACGCCTAGTTTGCCTGCAATCGTTTCCACTTTTTGCTTAGTGCTCGATGTGCGCAGGATGCCGAGAATTTCCTCACGGCTGGGAATGGGATATGAATGTTTATTCAAAAGGTGAATTTCTTTTCTTTTTGTTGTTAAAAATTGAGTGTGCCGATGTCAGTCTACACCCCATCTAGTTTACCGGAGAGCAAGCTAATTGCCTAACATTACTCCAAATCAAAATGCTGACAATACGCTAAAGAGTTGACAATTTTACTGAATACTCTATAATCACGGTCTTCGCTGCCCACGTGGCGGAATTGGTAGACGCGCATGGTTCAGGTCCATGTGCCTTCGGGTGTGGGGGTTCGAGTCCCTCCGTGGGCACCACAGCATTGTAAGCCTCGTTGATTCGTCAACGAGGCTTTTTGCTATACAACTCCGCTTGTTCAATTAAATTCTACGACATTCTTTGTTAAAGATCTCCACGTCAGTTTGATTTTAGCCAGATAGTCTTAAAGAACTGCGACCTGTATCAGCTCATCATTAATCCTACTCACGTCCTCAGATACATCTATTCTATGGAATGAATATGACGCCTTTGCGTCACATCATATAAAAACATTTCCAAATACATCATGAGCTCAAGCAACATAAAATAAAACGGCAATGTAATGGCACACACTACCAGCCAAGACAAAAAGATGCCAGACACCATGACCATGTTTGACTTTATGATCCGTCGCATAGAATCCTATCCCCAGCGTGTAGAACAAACCCCCAGCAGCAAGCCAGCCAAAACCGGGCACACCTAATGCCGCAAGCAAAGGCTTCACGCCAATAATCGCAAGCCATCCCATCATCATATAAATAATCAGCGATGAAATACGAGCACCTTTAGCAAACCAGAGCTCCTGAACAATTCCTATCAAGGCCAGGCCCCACACCACAGCAAAAAGCGCCCATCCCCAGGAACCCCGCATCGTGACCAGTGTAAAAGGCGTATAGCTACCCGCAATCAGCAGATAAATAGCGCAATAATCGAACTTGCGAAACACATCTTTGGCGGCGCCCCGCAGGCTGTGATAAAGCGTAGAGGCAAGATAAAGAATCAGTAAAGACGCTACATAAATACTGAAGCTAACGATCTTCCAGGGATCTCCCGATTTTGCAGCAAAAACAATTAATACTGCACCACCCACAACCGCCAGAGCCGCACCTACGGTATGGGTAATACTATTAAAACGTTCACCGTAATGCATGTCAAAATCACCTTTTGCAGAAATTACATCTTATTTTCAAGACTCGATACAACGATAAAACATCATAGTTAAACAGTCTTCAATCTCATCTGGAGACGAAGATACAGATCAAAAGAGCGCCCACGATGTTTATCCTCCGTAAAATAAAAAACGGGAGCAAATTTCTCTGCTCCCGTATCTATTACTCTTTCGTTTCGCCTTTTTTTGACCAGGCATTCAACTGATGCGGTCGAATACTGTCGTACTCTTCAAACGGTTGATGTATCCAAGGATTACTTGCTAAATAATCGAGATAAAAATCCGGCTCTACCGACGAGCATGCCTTGTACCAAATGACTGCGGATTTTGCCTCTGTCACACCCGGGAAATTCTCACGTAAATGATGCAGAACTTTTTCCAATGTAACACCAGAGTCAACCAAATCATCAACGACGAGCACACGGCCTTGCAATGTACCTTTAGTCGTTGAAATGTATTTTCCGATATCCAATTGACCTTGAACCGTACCAGCATCTTCACGATAAGAGCTGGTGGACAGAATCGCTAACGGCACATCAAAAATGCGAGAAAAAATATCACCCGGACGCAAGCCACCGCGTGCCAGGCATAAAATCTGATCAAACTTCCAGCCGGACTCATATACCTTCAAAGCCAACTGTTCGATGGAGCGATGATACGCATCCCAAGAAACCCAAAGGTCTTTTTCTGTTGAAGCTGGCAACGTCATGTTACTTCCCCTAGCCTTATTTACTGTATAAATTATTTATAGAAATGGATGACGCAAAACAATGGTTTCTTCACGATCCGGCCCTGTCGACACCATATCAACAGGTACGCCAACCAGAGTTTCAATACGCTTGATATAGTTGCGCGCATTCAATGGCAATGCATCCATCGTTTTTGCGCCAACTGTCGTCTCTGTCCAACCTGGCATCTCTTCGTAGACTGGCACACAACGGGCGGCCTCTTCTGCACCAACCGGAAAGATGTCTACCGCTTTACCATCTACGGTATAACCTGTACATAGTTTTAAGGTTTCCAGACCATCTAACACATCAAGCTTCGTCAGACACATACCAGAGACACCGTTAATCTGAACAGAACGCTTCAACAATGCTGCGTCAAACCAACCGCAACGGCGTGCACGGCCAGTCACAGTGCCAAACTCATGACCTACACTAGCAAGATGTTTGCCCACACCCTGATCTGTCGGCAATTCTGATGGGAATGGACCGGAACCAACGCGCGTCGTGTAGGCTTTAGTAATCCCCAAAATATAATGAAGCATATTGGGACCGACACCAGAACCAGCAGCAGCATTACCAGCCACGCAGTTACTTGATGTCACGAACGGGTAAGTACCATGATCAACGTCCAGCAAACTGCCTTGCGCGCCTTCAAACAATAGACTAGCACCGTTTTTGTAGGCAGCATAAAGATCACTCGACACGTCGGCAACCATAGGACGAATACGCGGTACATTTGCCAGAGCATCGTCCAGTGTTTTCTGGAAATCAACGGCAGGTGCCTTCAGATAATTCGTCAAAACGAAATTATGGTAGTCGAGATTCTCTTTTAATTTTTCAGCGAAACGTTCTGCATTCAACAAATCCGCAACGCGAATGGCGCGACGAGCGACTTTATCTTCGTAGGCAGGTCCAATGCCTTTGCCCGTCGTGCCGATTTTTCCGGCACCACGAGCCGCCTCACGTGCCGCATCCAGAGCAGTGTGATAAGGCAAAATGACTGGACATGCTTCTGAGATTTTCAACCGAGATACTACCTCAACGCCATTTGCCTGCAGCTTGTCAATTTCACGCAAAAGATCCGGGACGGACAGCACAACACCATTCCCAATATAGCAAGCAGTACCTGCGCGCATAATGCCTGAAGGAATCAATTGCAAAGCCGTTTTTTGACCGCCAATCACCAAAGTATGGCCCGCATTGTGACCGCCCTGAAAGCGCACCACGCCTTGTGCATGATCCGTCAGCCAGTCAACAATTTTTCCTTTACCCTCGTCGCCCCATTGAGTACCAATAACAACGACATTTTTTGCGATTTTATTTTGAGACATCACTTAACCTACGCTTTTAATAATCCATTGACTACCATCAAATGCGACTGCCCTATTGCAGTCAAATTCGTCCTGTTCGCTCTCATGACCCGGCAAACTTTGAATAACAACCTCCCCACTTTGACGCAGCTCATTAATTTTTTGACGCAAAGCAGGATCCTGACTCCAAGGCGCCAGAATCGCATCTTTACGCTCGGCGGATGGCATCAAACGTGCCAATTCACGCAAGTCCAATGAGAAACCTGTCGCTGGGCGGGCACGACCAAATGCCTCACCGACGTGATCATAGCGACCGCCCCGTGCAACGGCATTCGGCAGACCAGGAACAAATGCATTGAACATCACGCCACTGTGGTAATGATAGCCTCGTAAATCCGCTAAATCTATCGTTACTTTAGCATTGCCGGCTAGTTTAACCAGATAGTCCAACTCATCCAGAGCCGTAGCAATACCCGCCAATGATGGCAGCACCTGACGCGCGCGTTCAATAACGGTTACATCGCCATACAACCTTGGCAACTCAAGCAATGCCTGTCTGACGACAGGATTGAAATCTTGAGAAATTTGCTCTAATGCAGGCAAATCTTTAGATTCCAGTAAAGCAAACAAACTCGATTCATGTTTTTTCGCAAGAGGGTCACTCTCCAGCAAAGATCTTAGTACGCCGACATGGCACAAGTCTAACCTGACCTCTGAAATATTAGCCAAAGCCAGCGAAGCCAGCACCAGCTCCTGGATTTCAGCATCGGCCTCCAATCCGGCATGGCCGTAAATTTCCGCACCGATTTGAATTGGCTCGCGTGTAGCATGCAGACCAGACGGGCGTGTATGCAGAACACTACCGGCATAACACAAACGTGTAACAGATGCGCGATTCAGCAAATGTGCGTCGATACGCGCCACCTGTGTCGTCATATCGGCCCTCACACCCATAGTGCGGCCAGACAATTGATCGACTAATTTAAAGGTACGTAAATCCATATCCTGCCCTGCACCACTCAGCAAGGATTCTATGTACTCAAGCAAAGGTGGCATCACCATCTCGTAGCCATAGAGACGGAAGTTATCTAGTAATACGCGTCGCAACTCTTCGATCTTGCGTGCCTCGGATGGCAAAACATCCGCAATATTTTCAGGTAAGAGCCAATTTGGCATGAGCTTGCAATCAAAAACAAAAACAACAAATAATCAAACTTTATACGTGACAAACGTAGGCGCGCTATTTTTTGCAAATAACGCAACCTACGTTGTATATGTAAAGCTACTTACTACTTAGATTTTCCAGCACTGACAGCAGTACCTGCGCCAGGTGTCTTAAAGTATTTAAAGAACTCAGAGTTAGGATCCACGACCATCACGTCATTTTTTGTCTTAAAGCTTGCGCGATAAGCCTCAAGGCTTCTGTAAAATTTATAGAATTCCGGATTTTGGCCAAACGCCTGAGCATAAATTTGAGAAGCCTCTGCGTCACCAGCACCACGCATTTTTTCCGCTTCTTTATACGCTTCTGCCAAAATTACGATTCTTTGCTTATCTGCATCTGCCCTGATTTTTTCAGAGTCAGCAGAACCAGTGGAGCGCAACTCGTTTGCCACGCGAGTGCGTTCAGCCTTCATGCGATCATAAACAGAGTTATTGATTTGTTCGACGTAATCAACACGTTTTAAGCGCACATCAACAATTTCTACGCCAATCTGCTTCGCTTCTTCTGTGACTTTTTTGCGGATAGCTTCCATCACTTTTCCGCGCTCACCAGAAATAACCTCACGCACAGTGCGCTTGGTAATTTCGTCGTTTAAAGCCGCTTTCACTATTTGAGACAGTCGGTCACGCGCTTTACCCTCGTCACCTTTGAAGCTCACAAAGTATAGTTTAGGATCTGTGATATGCCATTTGACATAGGCATCGACCAAAATATTTTTCTTCTCTGCCGTGATAAAACGATCGGCATCCGGCGTATCAATCGTCAAAATACGTTTATCAAGGAACAGAACATTTTGAAACGGTGGTGGCAATTTAAAATGCAAACCAGGCTCACTAATAACCGCTTTCATTTCGCCTAAAGCAAATACTATCGCATACGATTTTTGATCGACGACAAAAATCGTTGAGTAGGCCGCAACAATTGCCAAGACAACTGCGAATAAAGAAGAAAATAATTTATTCATTATCTTACCTCCCGATCACGGGAGTCACGGCTATCACGGGATCTGCCATCTTTACTGTATCGTAACTCAACAGTAGGAATTTGCTCTGTCGCTGGCGGCGTAGGTGCTGCCGGAGTCGTCGTCGTGGATGACGGGACTGCTTTGCCTGCGGCAGACGCTTCCGTGCCAGGCACCAATTTATCTAAAGGAAGATAAATCATGTTGTTTCCCGCTTTTGCATCCATCATCACTTTCGTCGTGCTGGAGAAAATTTGTTGCATCGTTTCCAGATACATACGATCACGTGTCACAGCCGGCGCTTTTTGATACTCAGCCAATACTTGTTTAAAACGAGATGCATTACCTTCAGCGGTTGCGACGATTCTAGACTGATATGCCTCAGATTCTTGCAACATGCGAGACGCCTCGCCTCTGGCAATTGGAATCACCTGATTTGCGTAAGCTTGTCCTTCATTTTTTTGACGCTCTTTATCCTGCCCCGCCTTCACCGCATCATCAAATGCCGCCTGCACTTGCTCTGGCGGCTGGACGCCCTGCATAGTCACATTCGCTATCTGAACTCCAGCCTGATAACGTTCAAGGATTTGCTGCATTAAGACACTGACATCTTGAACGACCTTATCACGCCCCTCGTACAAAACAAAATCCATCTTACTTTTACCAACAATTTCGCGAATTGCTGTCTCTGCAACCTGTCGTATCATTTCTTCCTGATCACGATTATTGAACAACCAGTCAGAAGCACTTTTGAGTTTGTACTGCACGGCGAATTGAATATCGATGATATTTTCATCATCGGTCAACATTAAAGCTTCTTTCGGCTGCTTGTTTTTTACGTTCGAACGGTAGCCAACTTCAACTGTGCGGACCTGTGACACGTCAACAATTTCGTGTGCCTGGATAGGATAAGGCCAACGCCAGTTAAATCCTGACATCGTAGAGTGACTGTATTTGCCGAATGTTGTAATTACACCAGTCTGACCTTCCTGGACAATGAAGAATCCGCTAACCAGCCAGATGAATGCCAGAACCGCGACAACAATCCCAACACCCATTTTTGCCCCGGCTGCATCGGGGGTAAAACCACCGCCGCCATCGTTGCTATCGCCATTTTTCTGACCAAACAAACGATTGATGCGCTCGTTAAAATCACGCCAAAGCTGCTCGAGATCAGGGGGACCTTCAGGCGGTTTTTTTCCGTTCTGGTTATTGTTTTGCGAACCGCGTCCCCATTGAGGGTCGTTCAAAGACATAGTTAAACCAATTCTTTTAAGAAGTGAAACCAGCATTCTGTCGCTATCCATTGAAATAGTGAGTTGAACTACTAAGAAAGTTCAGAACCTAAGCAAAACGCGCATCGTCCAATTCAGCGACTTGCGGTGTTTTAATTCTTTTTGATGCATCTAACTTCGCCAACTCTGCCACTGCGTGCCGCAACAAATCCATCCCGGCACCGGTTTGTGCGCTCAGAAAAACTCTCTGAATTTTATCATACTCACCCAGCTCTAAATTCGGTTCTAAGCCAGCCAGATCAATCTTGTTCCACACCAGAAGCTGAGGAATATGATCAGCTCCAATTTCCTTCAATACCTGATTGACCTGTTGAATCTGATCAAGTCGCACCGGACTACTCGCATCAACCACATGCAGCAACAGATCTGCGTGAATCGTTTCTTCCAAGGTTGCGCGAAATGCAGCGACTAATTGGTGGGGTAATTCCCGGATAAATCCAACAGTATCAGATACAACAACATTCCCTGCATCACCAAGGTAGAGACGGCGCGACGTAGTATCAAGAGTTGCAAATAACTGATTCGCTGCGTAGGTGCCGGCTTTTGTCAACGAGTTAAACAGAGTTGATTTGCCTGCATTCGTATAACCAACCAAAGAAACAGAGAAAGTGTTGCTTCGTCCACGCGAACGTCGTTGGGTTTCACGCTGCTTGTGTAACTTCTCCATTTTTGCTTTTAAGGCCTTGACTCGCTCACCTAACAAACGACGATCCGTTTCCAACTGCGTTTCGCCCGGACCACGCAAGCCAATTCCGCCTTTTTGCCGCTCAAGATGGGTCCAGCCCCGAATTAATCGCGTTGCCAGATGTTGCAACTGTGCCAGCTCAACCTGTACTTTACCTTCGTGACTATGAGCACGTTGAGCAAAAATATCGAGAATTAAACTAGTCCTGTCAATCACTCTAGTCTTTAGATGGCGCTCCAGATTTCTTTGCTGAGCCGGAGACAATGCATGATTAAAGATTACGATGTCAAGCTGAGCGTCTCGAATTGCATCAGCAATTTCATCCGCTTTACCGGAACCGACGAACAACGCGGCATCCGGGCTTGAACGCTTACAAGTGATGGTTGTGATCGGCTCTGCTCCCGCAGATTGGGAGAGCAGAGAGAGTTCTTCTAAACTTGCGGCGAAATCATCTTTGCCGAAGTCCACGCCAATTAATGCGGCGCGCATAGAAAACAATATTTTTTCAAAAATAACCGCCTGGAAATTTACTCGGCTTCTGGTTCAGTGTTGATGCTGACTGCACGAGCAGGAACAACAGTAGAAATGGCATGCTTATAGACCATTTGTGTCACAGTATTACGTAGCAAGACGACATACTGATCAAATGACTCAATATGTCCCTGCAATTTAATACCGTTCACGAGATAGATGGATACAGGAATGTGTTCTTTACGAAGTGCGTTTAAGAACGGGTCTTGTAAAAGTTGCCCTTTATTACTCATAACAGCTCCAATATGTTGTTGTGATCAGGAGTTGGGGACACATTGCAAAAGTTCAAGAGTCCCAATAGTTGATTACCTTGTAACTGTAATCTATTTTCAAAGATGCTGCATGAAACAACTTACAGCATCTGGATGAATTTTATTTTTCGGATTTTGAGAATGGATTTTTTCCTGATCTCATTTCGATGCGCAATGGTGTTCCCGTCAAAGAAAACGTTTCGCGGAAATGTTTTTCCAAATAGCGTTTGTACACATCACCAATTGAATCCAGAGCATTCCCGTGAATCACGATAATCGGTGGATTTTGACCGCCCTGATGTGCATAGCGCAGCTTTGGACGAATCGATCCCTTACGTTTTGGCTGCTGATGCTCAACAGCCTCAATCAAAGCACGCGTCAGTTTCGGCGTGGACAAATTCGCCATTGCGGCGGCATAAGCAGCATCAATTGACTTCAACAACGGTGCGATACCTGTCGACTTTAATGCCGAAATAAAGTGAAATTTCGCAAAAGTCAGGAAATTCAATTTACGCTCAATGTCGAGCTTAATCTCATCACGACGATCACTTTGCAAGCCATCCCACTTATTGACACCCACTACGAGAGCACGTCCAGACTCAAGGATAAAGCCTGCAATATGCGCATCTTGCTCAGAAATATCCTGCTGCGCATCTAGCAATAGTAAGACCACATTCGCCTCAGAGACCGATTGCAAGGTTTTCACTACAGAAAATTTCTCGATCGCTTCAAACACTTTGCCGCGACGGCGAATGCCAGCAGTATCTATCAACGTATAGTGCTTACCATCGCGCTCAAAAGGAATCTCAATTGAGTCCCGCGTAGTGCCGGGCATGTCGAATGCAATGACGCGATCTTCACCCAGCAAAGTGTTAACCAAGGTAGATTTACCAACATTGGGACGACCGACTATCGCAATTTTGATGCCTCTGACAACGTCATCCGGCTCTTCTAACTCAGGTGGGCGCTGCGCAAAAGCGATATTGAGCGACTCATCTACCAGGTCAAGAACGCCATCGCCATGCGCTGCTGAAATGACGTACGGATCACCGAGTCCAAGCTCATAAAAATCAGCGGTTACCGAGCTATATTTCATTCCCTCAGCCTTGTTGACCACCAACATGACTGAGCGGCCTGATTTACGTAAAAAATCAGTAATGGTTTTATCATGTGGAGTCAAACCTTGACGACCATCAACAATAAAAATAACCACATCGGCTTCGGCGACAGCTTGCTTAGTTTGCTTCGCCATTTCATGCATGATGCCTTCTTTGGCGACAGGCTCAAAACCACCTGTATCAATCACCAAAAATGGTCGCTCTCCCATACGCCCTTCGCCATAATGCCTGTCTCTGGTTAAGCCAGGCAAATCTGCTACGAGTGCGTCGCGAGAACGTGTAAGCCGATTGAACAGCGTGGATTTGCCGACATTAGGTCGACCTATAAGTGCAATAACCGGCTTCATTTTTAGTATTACTCGGTTGCCAACGCAACCACTGCCCCAGATTTGGTTTGAACAATCAGATTCGAGCCAGCCACAATCGGCGCGGCAAGAACAGGACTGCCATCGGTACTAATACGACCGATAAAAGAACCATCTTCTCTTGAGAGAAAATGGACAAAGCCAGAACCATCACCTACGGCGACAGATCGACCAAAAGAAATAGGAGCAGACAAGCGACGGTAAGCCAACTTGTCGTTACGCCAAGCGCTGGTTCCGGTGGAGCGGGCATAAGCGGAAACTGCACCCGCATTGTCTGCAGCAAAGACGAAGCGCTCATCGACACTGACCCCAACTTCGCTAGATAAATTCTTTGCCCAGCGTGACGTACCTGTTGCAATATCGTAGCAACCGACACGTCCCTGATAGGCAACAACACACACATCCGTACCCGCAACCACAGGCGTACCTGAGACATCAACAATACGCTCAAGCTCAGTTGCACCCTTAGGATCTGCAGCAGCTACTTCCCAACGCAAACCACCATTGTTCAAGGAAAAAGAAGCGAGCTTGCCGCCAGGCAAAGCGACAATAGCAGCAGGCTCAGCAATCGCGATCCCAGGAATAATACGCAAAGTCAGGATAGGTAACGGACGCTCAACTGACCATTTTTTCACACCAGTTTCGATATCATATGCCGCGATTTTATTGTCGATACTTCTAATGACCACGACATCTTTCGCTACCGCAGGCGACGCCAACACCTCACTTGATGCCTGGGCTTTCCAACGTAAATTTCCGCTTGTATCATACGCAAACAACACACCTTTTTTCCCGACAACAGCTACTGTCGTTGCGCTCGCTCCTACACCGGCAGTCAGTCCTATACCGGCATTTACACGCCATATCTGGCGTCCACTTGCTCCATCTAATTTAACGACCGAACCATCAGCGGCCGCAGCGTATACATCAGAGCCAATCTGGATAGGGGTAAATACGCTGTCTCCTGCTGCACCAACCGAACTAGACCACAGAGTTTTCACCGCCATACTGATTTTAAAATCTTGCAGTACTGCAGGAACATTTTTTGTTTCCGCCTTGCTTGCAAATGGATTCAGCGATGAACAGCCCGCCAATGTAAGCAACGTCAATGAAGCCAGCAATTTGCCAGAAAAACGCATGAACTACTCCTATTATTTGCTTGTGGAATTGCTTGCAGCGCCAGTAGTACTCGCCACTTTTGCTTCGGCACCGCCAAGAGCATCCAGCTTCAATTGAATCAATTGACGGCCAGGATTTTTTTCTTTGAGTTTATCCAGCGCTGTTTGAAAAGCTGCACGCGCTTCTGTCGTTTTATTTTGAGCCAGATAAATATCGCCCTTTCTGTCAGCGACGTCGCCAGCAAATTCCGCAGGGAAGTCGCCAGACAACAGAGATAAACCTTCATCGTAAGCTTTTTCATCTAAAGCAAGACCTGCAAGACGAATCTTGGCAATACTCTTATATTCATCAACACTACTGTGATCAACGACCCAATGCAATTGCGTCTTGGCGGCCTTCACATCATTTGCGTCAAAGGCGCTTTTAGCAGCAGTTAGTGCGGACATTGCGGCATACGGTGTTTTAGCAAACTTTTCAACAAGATCGTTTGCCGCACGCTGTACTTTGGCATTATCTTTGGCCTGAACAGCCTTCTGCATTTCATCATAGAGTTGCGATGCCTGATTCGACTGATTGCGCTGGTAGCTGGTCCATCCAGCCCACGCTGCGTATGCCGACAATGCAATCACCAGCAACCAGGTAACCAGATTACCGTACTGTTTCCACCATGCTTTGAGCGTGTCTAATTGCTCTTGTTCTTCGAGATCGTATGCCATGTTATGTAAGTCTAGTGATGAATATGAATATGTGTCGGGTCGTCGCAGCAATGATCTGCATCGTCAACACCTGTAATTTGATCAACTAAATAATCGACTGCCGTGTCAAACGGCACACTGACTTGATTATTTTCCATATCGCTGGAGCGCATTGCTTTCACGACAATCGTATTTGCGGAGGCTTCATCTTCTCCAATGATGACAGCATAAGCAGCACCACTGGCGTCAGCCTTCTTCATTTGCGATTTAAAACTACCTACTCCGCTCGCCGTTGCGCAATGTAACACAACATCTAAGCCCGCATCGCGCAAACGCTCTCCCAAAACAAAAGATTGCGCCTGAGCTGCAATTCCCTGATGCACAAGATAAACGTCACATTGTGCGGGCGCATGAGCTTCGCCGGATTCTTTCATCAATTCAAGCAAGCGTTCGATACCCATCGCAAAGCCGCATGCAGGTGTAGGCTTACCACCGAAAATACCGAATAATGAGTCATACCTACCGCCTGCGCAAACCGTACCTTGCGATCCCAGCTGATCAGTTACCCACTCGAAAACCGTCCGGTTGTAATAATCCATTCCACGCACTAATCGCGTGTTAATCGTGAAAGGAATACTGTTATCGCGCAAGATTGTTTGCACGCCCTCAAAATGCGCCAACGATTCAGCACCCAGATAATCCAACAATTTTGGTGCCGCATTTACCATGTCCTGCATTGCCGGATTTTTGGTATCAAGAATACGTAAAGGGTTGCTATGCAGGCGACGCAAGGCTTCGGCATCCAGCAATTCCTTGTTTGTCTCGAAATACGCGATCAGTGCGGCGCGATGAAGATTACGCTCTTGGGCATCACCGATTGAATTAAGTTCAAGACGGACATTTTGCAAACCGAGATCATCCCAGAGGCGCTGACACATCATAATGAGTTCAGCATCGATATCCGGACCACTAAAACCTAAAGCCTCAGCACCCACTTGATGAAATTGACGATAGCGTCCGCGTTGCGGTTTTTCGTGGCGAAACATCGGGCCGTTGTACCACAACCGTTTCGGACCCTCGTAAGTCAGGTTATGCTCTAGTGCGGCACGCACCACGCCTGCAGTATTCTCGGGACGCAATGTTAACTTATCGCCATTCATTGCATCTTCAAATGAATACATTTCTTTTTCGACGATATCTGTTACCTCACCAAGTCCGCGTGCAAACAATGCTGTCGACTCAACGATAGGCGTACGTATTTGCTGGAAGCCATAACTTTTCAATACCGATTGCACTGTGTTTTCAAACAACTCCCACAGCGGAGCATCGGTCGGCAAGAGGTCATTCATTCCCTTAACGCCGACAATTTTTTCTGGTTTTTTATTCTCTGACATTCTTCACTGCCTAATTAATATTTTTCAAAGCACCGTCTTTGACGTGTAATTATTTTTTACGTAATCCAGCACAATCGCCTGAAATTCTTCTGAAATACGTTCACCACGTAAGGTCATCGCCTTAGCACCGTCAATAAATACTGGCGCCGCTGGCGACTCGCCTGTGCCTGGCAAACTAATACCAATATTTGCGTGCTTGGACTCGCCGGGACCGTTGACGATACATCCCATTACAGCAACGTTCATATTCTCAACGCCCGGATATTGCTTCTTCCAGACGGGCATCTGATCACGTAAAAAGGTTTGTATGCTATCTGCGAGTTCTTGGAAAACGGTTGATGTCGTGCGACCACAACCAGGGCATGCGATCACCATAGGGGTAAATTTACGCAGGCCCATTGTCTGCAAAATTTCCTGCCCGACAATCACCTCTTTGCAACGATCACCGCCTGGCTCAGGTGTCAGAGAAATTCGTATTGTGTCGCCAATACCCTCTTGCATCAAAACCGACAATGCAGCGGTTGAAGCGACAATCCCCTTACTTCCCATGCCGGCCTCAGTTAGACCCAGATGCAAAGGATAATCGCAGCGCTTAGACAACTCTCGGTACACTGCGACAAGATCTTGCACGCCAGATACTTTGCAAGACAAAATAATTTTATCGCCCGCAAGACCCAGCTCTTCTGCACGTTGTGCGTTTTCGATTGCCGAGGTAATTAAGGCCTCATACATCACAGTTTGGGCGCTCCATGGGTCGGCACGTTGCGCGTTTTCATCCATGATGCGCGCCAGTAGAGCCTGATCCAGGCTACCCCAATTAACACCAATCCGGACGGGCTTATCATAGAAACAGGCCATTTCTATCATCTGCGCAAATTGTGTATCCCTCTTGGCACCCTGCCCGACATTACCCGGATTAATTCTGTATTTGGATAAGGCTCTAGCGCACTCAGGAAAGTCTTTCAGGAGCGTATGACCGTTGTAGTGAAAATCACCCACCAGTGGCACGTCGATTTCCATTTTGTCTAATTGCGCACGTATCGCTGGTACAGCGGCTGCAGCATCTGGATTATTGACAGTGATACGCACTAGCTCCGAACCGGCTCTTGCAAGTTCTTTAATTTGAATCGCTGTAGCAATCACATCAGCGGTGTCCGTATTCGTCATGGACTGCACCACCACAGGCGCAGTGCCGCCGATCACGACTTCACGAGCGCCATACACAATTTTCGCAGCACGACTGACACGACGAGACAAAGGACCAGATGAGATACCAGGGAAAGAGGCCGTCATACTATTTACTTCACATTCAAATTAATAACATTGCTTTCTTTAGTCGCAGCAATATTCAAAGACGTTCCGCGCAATGTACCGTCAACGCCGGCGGCATTGCCAATTTTGATCTGCAAAGCTTCTTTTACATCAAAGCTCTCTTCCGTACCCGCTTTAGCAAGATGCGATGTGACGACCGTGCCATTTTCACGCTTAATTTGTATCCACGAATCCTGACGGAATTTAAATTTCATCAGATTTGCAGACTGCTCCAGTGCGGCAGAATTATTCGCGACTGACGCAGGCAATGCAGGTTGGCTGGCTGTAGAAACAACCAAAGGCGTCGCTTGGGCAAGCGTCTGCGGAACTACTGCAGGATTGCTGGCAACCTGCTCAGACACAGGTGCTGGCCTGGACACTTCAGGTTCTTTATCCACAGTACTAGCAGCCACTTCTGTGTTCTTTTCAGAATTGACGCGAATTGCCGGAACAGGTGAGGCTGCCATCAATTCTGCCGAATCAGAAACATTTGAGGCCACAGTTTCAGGCGCAGAAACTAGTTGATGAGATAACAATTTTTGCATTAAGCCATTGTGCTCAAGTTTTTGAACGGCAAAAAAACCCGCCGCCAATATAGCCAATACAACCGCGCCCCAAATATATTTACTATTCGTCGGATCCTGGCGCCCCATCAAAGGCAATTTAGACTCAAGGAAAGGGGTAGTCAATGCAGGTCGCAAATGAGGAAATTCGGCAACAGCAGCCGACTCCTGAGGTAATTTCGCGAGTATCGGCTCAGCATCAATCTTCAGCAACTTAGCATAGGAGCGGATAAACCCACGCACAATCACCATTTTAGGCAAAGCATCGAACTGATTTGCCTCCAGAGCGATAATCTGACGCGCAGACAGTTTCAATTGCTCAGCGACTTGCTGAACAGTCCAGTCTTTTTGCGATCTTGCTACAGTGAGCATCGCACCCGCAGTTTGTGGGGCGGCGTGATTTTTTTGTTCGGAATCTTCGGTAACCGCAGAGGTATTCAATTGTTCCACTGACAAATTCAACCCTGCATCACTCATCAAAAGCCCCGCGCTGGAATAATAAATATTCTTTAGAGTTCGGATGACGTCGACGCAATTGCGTGCCAAGGCCGCTGACAGCAGACTGATCACCGAGTTTATTTTCTACTTTAATTGCAAGCCACAAGACGTCAGCCGCATAGACTTCATCCTTCAGAACACGATTAACATAAAATTTCGCCTTCTCATATTCGCCTCTGTCGTAGTACACCTTGGACAAATTGGCATTGATCGTCAAGCTAGCCGGGTCTGCACGAAAACCCATTAAGAAATATTTTTCAGCCGCGACCAGATCCTTCAAACGCAAACTACAAACCCCGGCATTGTTCAACGCCTTGGCAGGAGTAGGATAGCTAGAGTCTAGAATGACACGTTCAAAATACGGCATCGCCTGCTTTTCATGGCCGTTATTACATAGAAACCAACCGTAGTTATTTGCGATGTCTGAATTATTCGGCGCCAGCTTTAATGCATGCTGAAAATTATCTTCAGCCAATTGCTTTTCGCCCATATCCATAAAAATAAGTGCTCTGACGCTATAGGCATCCACCAAGTCCGGCTCAACCAGCAAAGCCTGGCGAATCTCGTCCAGTGCGACCTTTTGTTGACCTTGCTGATAATAGCCAATTGCCAATTGCATACGAATTGCTGCTCGCTTCTGCAGCTCCGCCTTTTCAAGGCTAGGCGTCGATTCTTGCGATGATCCCTCAAGCTTTTTGCTTGCACATGCGGACAAAATCAGCGCCAACAACACGCCAGATAAAACACGGTAGTGCAATCTAAAAATTTTCACTGAGTGATCTCCACGATCTTGCCAAAATTTTTACCGAACTTGGTTTGGTATTCCGCCATTTTTTGCATGCGCTCCTGCACACGCGTCCTATCCTGCACTTCACCTGCCAACTGCCCGCATGCAGCATCAATGTCATCACCGCGCGTTTTACGTATTGTCGTCACCAGACCTGCATCCATCAGCACCTGAGCAAATGCCTTGATACGTGGATTAGCCGAGCGCTTCAGGCCAGACTCTGGGAAAGGATTAAACGGAATCAAATTAAACTTGCAAGGCACATTTTTAACCAGCTGCAGCAATTCGCGCGCATGCTGATCCGTATCATTAACACCATCCAGCATGCAATACTCAAAGGTAATGAAATCACGCGGCGCGAATTCCAGGTAACGTTTGCATGCGGCCATCAATTCTTGCAAAGGATGTTTTTTATTTAAAGGAATCAAGCTGTCACGCAGGGCATCATTCGACGCATGCAGAGACACCGCCAAAGCCACGGCACACTCTTGAGACAACTTATCAATCATGGGCACTACGCCACTAGTCGACAACGTAACACGGCGACGTGACAAGCCATAAGCATTATCATCCAGCATCAAACGCAGAGCCGTGACAGTCGGCTCAAAATTCAACAGAGGCTCACCCATTCCCATCATGACAACATTAGTGATCTGACGCTCACCCTTGGGCCCGGGCGGAACACCTTTGGTCTGACGCAGCAAAAACTCAGCCATCCATAACTGGCCAATAATTTCACCCACGCTCAAATTACGATTAAAGCCCTGTTTACCAGTAGAACAAAAGCGGCAATTCACCGCACAACCAGCCTGGGTAGAAATACATAAAGTACCGCGATTTTCTTCTGGAATAAATACGGTTTCAACCGCGTTGCCCTGTCCCACATCCAACAACCACTTACGCGTCCCATCCGTTGAGGTATGGTCGCTGATAATGGCGGGAGCGGCAATAAAAGCACGTGTTGATAGTTTTTCACGGAGAGACTTAGCGAGATCGCTCATCTCTTCAAAATTGCTGGCACCAAACTGGTGTATCCAGCGCTGCAATTGTTTCGCACGAAACGGCTTCTCACCCAACTCACCGCAGTAAGCGATAAGTTGAGCAGGATCCAGATCCAACAAATTGGTGAGTGCCGTCATATACATCTTCTTTCACGCCTTGCCTCTGCAATCAGGCAAATACAAGGCGACGTTACAATAAAACGATTAACGTGAGTACACGTTCAACGCAGGGAAGAAGTAAGCGATTTCGACAGCCGCTGTTTCAGCTGCGTCGGAACCGTGTACTGCATTTGCGTCGATGGATTCAGCGAAATCAGCACGGATTGTGCCTTTTTCTGCCTTCTTAGGATCAGTTGCGCCCATCAGATCACGATTTTTCAAAATCGCGCCTTCGCCTTCCAACGCTTGCACAAAAACTGGACCGGAGATCATGAAATCAACCAGATCCTTGAAAAATGGGCGAGCTGCGTGAACTGCGTAGAAACCTTCTGCTTCAGCACGTGACAACTGTGTCAGGCGAGCGGCAACTACTTTCAAACCAGCTGCTTCAAAACGGCTGACAATTTGACCAATCACATTTTTTGCAACTGCGTCAGGCTTAATAATAGACAATGTGCGTTCGATAGCCATCTAAAAAACTCCAATAAAATGAAAGGGTTAAGACAAAATTTCAAGAATTCATCTAACCTTAGATTTTATCACGAAACAGCAATAGCTAGGTAAGTTGTCAATGAAAGCTATTACCGTTGAGAATTATTTTCTTTATTGACATGAATTGCAAGTCTTTCATGCAAAAGATGTCTGGATACAAGCTAAGCAATGTTAACGAATTCAGCTAAACGCTTATAAAAAGAGTCGAAATGCATCCGTTTTTTCAAAAATGGAGGGAGTATGCTTAAAATATATACTAAATGCGCACTATAACCGGGCACATTAAAAATATACACCCCCTCAGTATAAACAATATAGCGAAATCAAATTAAGTCAAAAACTGCCATCGATTCCACATGAGAGGTATGCGGAAACATATTAACGACGCCCGCAAAGCTCAGTCTATAGCCCGCCTGACTGACTAACATGCCAGCATCTCTTGCCAAAGTAGACGGACTGCATGAGACGTAGACGATACGCTTAGGCTTCAGCTCTGGAGCAATATCACCCAAATCAATCAAAGCCTGACATACCGCCATCGCGCCGTCGCGAGGTGGATCGACCAGGAAGCGGTCAAATTTACCTAGAGCAACAAAATCTTGCGCCGTAATTTCAAATAAATTCCGCGTGCTGAATGAGGTTGATTTATGCAATCCGTTCGCCAGCGCATTTTCTTGCGCGCGCTCAGTCAAGGTATCACTCCCCTCAATACCCACAACCTCTTTCGCCATCGTCGCAATGGGTAAAGTGAAATTACCCAGACCGCAGAACAAATCCGCAATCCGCTCATCTGCCTGAACATCCAGCATACGCAAGGCGCGCTCGACCAGTACGCGGTTGATATGGTGGTTGACCTGCGTAAAATCGGTCGGTTTAAACGGCATCTTGATACCAAACTCTGGCAATAGATAATGCAATTCGCTTTGCTCGGGATAAAACGGCGTTGCGGTCTCCGGACCTTTTGTCTGCAACCACCACTGAACAGCATATTGATCTGCAAACACCCGTAATTTCACCTCATCGTCAGCACTCAAAGGTGCCATGATGCGCAAGACCATCGCAGTCACGCCCTCGCCGATACCAAGTTCAATTTGCGGTAACTCATCAACAATAGACAAACTTGCGACCAGGGCGCGCAGCGGCATCAACATTGCGGAGACATGCGGCGGTAGTATTTCGCAAGTTTCCATATTGGCGACGTAACGGGATTTTTTCTCGTGAAAACCGACCAGCACGGTACCTTTTTTCTGCACATTACGCACCGACAAACGAGCACGGTAACGATATCCCCAGGTGGGGCCATAAATTGGGCGCAACATGGTATCTGCCTTAACCTTACCGAGATGCCAGAGATTGTCCTCCAGCACCCGCTGCTTCATTGCAACCTGCGCACTGGCATCCAGATGCTGCATAGAGCAACCGCCACACAGACCGAAGTAGGCACATTTAGGCTTCACCCTTTGTGAAGATTCGTGCACCAGTTGCGTCATCGTTGCGGCTTCCCAGCTTGGCTTTTTCCTGAAAGTTTGAAAGCCCACTTCTTCGCCTGGCAAAGCTCCCTCGACAAAGACAACTTTACCAGGACTGCCGTCTTCATTTTCAATATGGCCAACGCCGCGGGCGTCCATATCAAGGGAGCGGATATTAATTGTTTTCATATTGAACAATACATGACATACATGCCATGCAGATTAGGAAATATTCAGAAAGCGGGATTATAAGAGAATCTGACTGGTCACCCGCAATTGATGCAGAGAATTTGCGTCAAGACCCTTCGCAGGCAAAAAAAACAGGCTGCCAAACGGAGTCGCAACTACAACAAAGCATCCCTGCCTACGCCACGCGAGGCAAATGAGCGCTTCAGCTTAATCAGCGCCTCTTGCTGAATCTGGCGCACACGCTCACGGGTAATACCCATTTCATCGGCCAAGGTTTCCAGAGTAGCTGGATCATCGTTATCCAGACCAAAACGGCGCACAATCACAATTCTTTGCTTATCCGGCAATTTAGACAGCCAGTCACGTACCAGAATCGTCATTTCGTGATGCTCTGCGCGAATATCAGGTGTATCTTCACTGTCGCCAGGCAACATATCCATCAGGCTAGACTGCGGATCATTATCGAGCGGCGTATCAAGTGAGGTTGCGTGTTCTGATAGCGCCAGAATATCTTGCACCTCATCAATCGGGCGGTCTACCAGATGCGCAATATCCTCCAGTGCGGCATCACGACCATCATGCTGCTGTGACTCAAGATGATATTTTGCACGAAGAATTTGATTCAGTTCGCGGACCATATGCACCGGCAAACGAATAGTTCGCGCCTGGTTCATGATAGCGCGCTCAATGCTCTGGCGTATCCACCAGGTGGCATAAGTAGAAAAACGGAAGCCACGCTCAGGCTCAAACTTATCGATGGCATGCATCAGACCGAGATTACCCTCCTCGATCATGTCGAGCAGAGCCACTCCGCGATTGATGTAGTGTTTGGCGATCGAGACAACCAGACGCAAATTATGCTCAATCATTTTTTGACGAGCTTCAAAATTTCCCTGCTTCGCCAAGGTCGCATAATGCAGCTCTTCTGCGACTGCAAACAGTGGTCGCGTACCGATCTGATTCAGATAATGTTGCGTCGTATCAGTGGATAATTCCGCAGCTAGTACCGTTTTTAATTCATCAATCGGTGCGACGATTAATGAAACAGGATTATCGCTTTGTCCATCCTGATTATCCTGAACTTCGTCACCCTCGTCTTCAGAGAAGTCTGAGGGTACAGCCAACTGCTCAGTCGCCACATCAACGCGGCGCTCCTGATCTTCATCTATTTCAGTCGATTGCAGTTGATGCTTGGAGGAAGTTTTCGGCATAGTTGAGTTAATAAAACGACTTATCCTATTTTAATGATGGTTAGCAGACTCACCGGAACTATGTTGATCGACAGGTGTTGATATCACTCACTCTTACTGCTGACGTGGCAAAAATTTTGAAGGATCAACCGGCTTACCTTGTTGACGAATTTCAAAATGCAGCTTGACCGCATCACTATCTGAATTTCCCATTTCTGCGATTTTTTGCCCTTTATTAATCGCCTGACCTTCTTTAACTAAAATCGCTTTGTTGTGCGCATAAGCCGAAAGCAAGGTGCTGGTGTGCTTGATGATAACAAGATTACCATAACCGCGTATCCCGCTACCTGCATACATGACCTTACCGGCACCTGCGGCCAAGACATCCTGTCCCAATTTACCCGAAATATCCAAGCCCTTATTTTTAGCCTCGTCATAGCCCGCAATGACCTTACCATCTGCAGGCCACATCCAGTCAACCGCCTCACCATCGACAGGTACTGGAATCACGTCAGCCGGTTTAGATGGAGTCGTCACTTCGGTTTTTGGAGCATTGGCAAGGGCTGGCGGAACGACAGAAGCAAGGGACGCATTTGGCGCATCTGATTTTTGCATATCGGCCAGCGTCGCTTCGGAATAAGGTCGTTTATCGCCACGCGGAGAGGTTTTATTCGTTGACGGATTCACCGATGATAAAGGTCGGACCTCCACGCCAGGGCTCGCAATGACGGCAGCGGTCTGTACTGTGGCACTACCATCAGGAGGCGCTACGCGTAGTACCTGATCAACCTTGATGTCATTCGGATTTTTAAGATTATTCCAGGTCACGATATCGCTGTAACTTTGACCGTGATCCAAGGCGATACGAAATAAAGTGTCGCCTTTTTTAACGATGTAAGTATTGCGGGTATCTACCGGCTTAGCAACCGGTTTAGTCGAAGTCGTTGCCGATCCTTTTAAGGTATCGGGATTGCTGTTATCAGTGCCACGCTCGACCACCGGGGCATTATTTGGCGTCGTGCTACAGGCACTGACCAATGCCAGCAAAATTGATCCTGCGGCTAATTTTAATTTCTTCATACTCATTACTAATTCACTTGATTAAACATGCGCGCTTCGAGATCAGATCACGCCTTGGTGCAAAGGGACGAAATGACAGTGTTCCAGTACAGAACTTTTCCACTCATTTTTCGCCGTACGTTGAATTAATTGCAGAACTTGCTTGGCCCCACCGACAGGAGCAATTAAACGTCCACCTATTGTCAGTTGCTCCAGCAGCGCTTTGGGCACTTCCATTCCTGCTGCAGCCATAATGATACCGTCAAACGGCGCGACCTGAGGCAATCCGAGCATGCCATCGCCGTAATGCAAGCGAATATTCGCAATCCGCATCGGTCGCAAATTGTTTTTCGCCAGCTCATGCAGAGCTTTTATGCGCTCGATAGAAAACACCTCTTTTGCCACCAGCGATAATACGGCAGCCTGATATCCGCAGCCCGTACCAATTTCCAGCACACGGTGTAGAGTGCCACCATCACGCATAATCTCTGTCATTCGGGCGACAATATACGGTTGTGAAATAGTCTGATGATGGCCGATAGGAAGTGAGGCATCAATATAAGCCTGGCTAGCCAACCCTGACTGCACAAAGAGATGTCTTGGTATTGCATCCAACGCGGATAACACAAGCTGATCCTTGACGCCCTGCTGCGCCACCCGGGCGACCATCGCACGCCGCACCGCATCCGATACCAACGGACTGCCACGAGATGATTCGAGTGTGATTTTATTCTGACTGATGTTACCGTCAGACATCGGCTGACCAGTGGCAAATTGTTTTTTTACAGGCCCATGCGTCATCGCGTTTTGCATTGCCGTTTGCTGCGTTGCCGTCTTTGGAGAATGTACCGGCCGGCTTGTGGCTTTACCTGGCGCATCAACGACCGAGGACAAGCTGAGAGGGAAGCGTTTGCCGTCCTTATTCATATCTCGCCAGCTCCGAATTCACTTTGCAATTGCGCCAATTGGCGCATATTGGTTAAATCAATTTGCAACGGCGTCAGTGATACATAACCCTGCCCTGTCACATAAAAATCGGTTCCCTCACCAGCATCTTTTGCCATACCTGGCGGACCGATCCAATAGATATCCCGGCCATGTGGATCACGTGCTTTAATCACCGGTTCAGACGTATGACGCTTTCCTAATCTAGCGGCTTTAACTCCCTTGATCTGCGCATAATCTAGATTAGGAATATTCACATTCAACAAAAACGGCTGACTCAAAGTCGGAAAACCTTGTTCTATCATCTCACGCGCGGTTCTTGCCGCAGAATCGAGATGTGACCAGCCCTTTTCCACCTGAGAGAACGCGATTGCAGGAATACCAAACAAATACCCCTCAGTCGCTGCGGCAACGGTACCGGAGTACAAGGTATCGTCACCCATGTTTTGTCCTTGATTGATACCAGATACAATCAAATCGGGTCTGGTCTGCATGATTGCCGTCAAAGCGATATGAACGCAATCTGAGGGCGTACCATTCACGAAATAATAACCATTAGCCGCACGATAGGCAGACAGGGGACGATCCAGCGTCAACGCGTTGGAACTGCCAGAACGGTTACTATCCGGCGCTACTACGGTCACCTCTGCGATCGAGGATAAAGCATCTGCCAGGGCAATGATGCCGGGCGCAAGGTAACCATCGTCATTACTGATCAGGATTTTCATGATGAACATTTTAACCGATGCAACTTTGTAAAATCAGACAACAAGTAGTTTTTTACGGCATAATCATAAAATCAAACGACCGTACTATTTTAATCAGGAGACAAAAACATGAAAGCGGTATTGTGCAAAGCCTGGGGCTTACCCGACACGCTGGTAGTAGAAGATTTACCGGACTTGGTAGCCGGTGCCGGACAAGTTGTCATCGATGTCAAAGCAGCCGGTGTTAACTTTCCCGACGTCTTGATCATCCAGAATAAATATCAATTTAAACCTGAGCTGCCGTTCACTCCTGGCAGTGAACTTTCTGGTGTTGTACGCGCCGTCGGTGAGGGTGTCAGCAAGATAAATGTGGGTGACAAGGTCATTGCCTTCATCGGACACGGTGCATTTGCCCAGCAAGTAATCGCCCCTGCTCAGGCTGTAATGCCTATGCCTCCTGATATGGATTTTGATACCGCTGCGGCCATCACACTAACTTATGGCACATCACATCATGCGGTTGTTGATCGCGCTCAACTCAAAGCAGGCGAAACCATGCTGGTACTTGGCGCGGCAGGCGGTGTCGGTCTGGCAGCGATAGAAATTGGCAAAGCATTAGGTGCACGCGTTATTGCGGCAGCTTCCTCCGATGAAAAACTGGCTATCTGTAAAGAGCATGGTGCAGATCTGACCATCAATTACAGCACCGAAGATTTGCGTGAAGCGATCAAAGCCGCCACCGATGGTAAAGGTCCGGATGTGATTTACGATCCGGTCGGTGGCATTTACGCAGAGCCAGCATTTCGCTCCATCGCATGGCGCGGACGCTATCTCGTGATCGGATTTGCAAACGGTGAAATTCCTAAACTACCTTTAAACCTGACGCTGCTCAAAGGTGCGTCTTTAGTCGGCGTATTTTGGGGTGAATTTGCCAAACGTGAACCCAAAGCGAATATGGCAGCAATGCGCGAACTGATGGGCTGGTTAGCCGAAGGTAAAATCAAACCGCATATCTCTGGTCGTTATGCATTAAAAGATACTGCAATCGCGCTGAACGATATATCAGCGCGCAAAGTAACAGGTAAAGTCGTTATCCAACCCGAAAAATAAGTTCATATGAACTTAAAGTTTGTTAGTAAGTTAGCGAACCGGGAGCAAGAGTGAAGCAGGACAGCACAAAAGTGAGATCTAGATTACCAGCCAGCCTGTCAGGTTAACTTATCTCCCGATTTGATTATTTCGTTCTTTGACTATGTCACGCTTAGCTGACTTTAGCTCAGCTGACTTCACAAGGCATCAACATCCCCCATAAAAAAAGCACCTCACGAAGAGGTGCTTTTTTATTCTGCCCAACATGTCCACTATCGAATCACGCCATCAATTACCAGGCGTTGAAGCATCCCCTAACCAATAGCGATTAATATCCTTCAGCCCCCACTTGACCGCATCCTCGCGGGCTACGATTTTATCTTGCAATCCTGGGCCTGCAAGATCAAGCAGCTCAGGCATGATATACGCCATTGATTTAATAGAAAAAAATACCTTCACCTTTGGCGACAACAAAGACTTACCAGTCTGCTGCTCGACAACAACACCGAGCCGGCCCGATTCTAAGCGCACCAGAGTGCCGACCGGGAAGATGCCGATACTTCGGACAAAAGCCTGAAATACCGCCTCATCAAAATGCCCCTTACTCCACTCCGCCATTTTTTTAACGGACTCTGCCGGACACCAACCTTGCTTGTACGGACGGTTCGAAGTGATTGCATCATAGACGTCGCAAACCGCCCCCATCTTCGCAAAAAGGCTGATCTGTTCACCTTTTAACCGCTCTGGATAACCTGAGCCATCAACCTTTTCATGGTGATGCAAGCACACATCGAGCGCCACGTCGCTAATCCCCTCGACTTCAAGCAACATTTTATAACCTGCGACAGGATGCTGTTTAACTGAGACGAACTCGGCGTCTGTCAACTTACCCGGTTTATTCAAAATATCATCGGCCACCATCATCTTACCAATGTCATGCAATAGGCCGGCCAGACCGGCTTCGCGTGTTTGCTCGTCACTCAGACCCAATTGCTTGGATAAAGCAATCATCAAAGCACAGACAGCGATAGAGTGCATATACGTGTAGTCGTCTTTGGTTTTCAACCTCGCCAGACCAATCAACGCACCAGAATTCCGCATGACAGAGCTTGCTATTTCATCGACCAAAGGCAGGACGTTTTCGACTTCGATGGCCTTACCCATGCGGGCTTCATTAAACATCGAAAATACAGCCTGCTTGGATCGGGTCACAATCTTCGCAGCTCGCCCGACTTCGTCTTCCATCGAAACGCTGGGAATCTCGCTGAGAGGAGGCGGAGCAGGCTTAACTATCGCGACGACTTCAGGCTCTGCCACATGAATTGCAGGAACCGGAGGCTCTGGCTCAGCCTCTACATAGACATCTACCCCTTTGCTGGTATCGATCCAGGCTTCTTTAATTTTGGTGCTCAAAACCTTGGTTAAGATGTTTTGATCATCAATCATGAAAGATTTTTGCCAGAACGGTGTATCCATCCAGGAACTACATAATTCCTGTACATACATACCAACTCGCAGCTGCTTTATTTCAATTTTCTTCAGCATGTTTGATCTTCATTGCCTGATCTGTATCGACTATTCATTATCGTATCACCGATAAACAATGAAGGATGACGAATTTTAAGCAGATCCTTTGATCTATCTCTGATGTCATATTGACGGGACTCTAATTTCTCAAAGACGGTAGATAAATGGGCAATACTCAGATAAAAATCGGCAAGAAAAAAAGTAAAATAATGAATAAATCCATAGACTTGTATTTTAGACTTGTATTTCTCAGTCTTCGATGAAGTACGGGCCTCTTTTAAATCAACCGTTGCAATAAGCGTAAGGGTTTAAAAAAGGATTGCATCGTTTTGTTGCAAATAAACGATAAGTTATACGGGTGCTCTGCAATTTGCTGTGAAAACAATTCAGTCACCGGGATTTGCTTTAACTGCTCTGCTATCTTTCCCCATAAGACAAGAGTCACCGCTGTCATCACTTGTGGTTCTGATTTTGCTTGACGTTCATGGAGGGCAGTCAAAATATGATGCAAGAATGGTTGCCATGCTTTGGCATCTTTGGCCGGCGCGACATCAGACCTGAAAACCAGTGTCGCGTTCAGCAATAAAAATCCTTGGTTCAATAAATTCTGTTGTAAGTCAGGCAAAGTCTGAATCAAATCAGCATCTGGTAATTTTGCTTGCCTTGCAACGACAGACATCGCCGCAATAGAGGTATCCGCTTCAGTTAAATAGCCGTCTGCGACCAGCAGCATTTTTATAAAATTGCGGAGAGAAGTAGCACGATTCACTTTTTTCGATAAGCCGCCACCCGGGTCCGGAGACCATAGATCCCCTACGGCGCCATCCATAAAGCAAAAACCCGTTGCACTCTCCGCTCTTGGATACGGTCCTTCACCAATTAATACATAACGGACGCGATCGATCGGCAATGCAAACGCTGCGAATAAGCGGGTAGCCTCTGGTAAAAAATCAGCGTTTTCTAACTGTGACAAATACGCAGAGTCTGAGCGCTGCAAGTCGGATAAGGCACTCCGTAAGATCGGCACCCATGAAGGATCTGCAAGCATTAACGCTTGTTCAATAAAATTGGGAAATGACAAAGAATACCCTAGCGTTGATTGTCTGGAGCTGAGGCGGGGGGATTAACCACGGGAACCCCACTACTGATTCCGATACCGGGGTTCGGTCCGCTAAAAACCTGACGGTTATTTTGCGGAAATGCGATGGGATTCGGCGGCGGAACTGCTGGGCTATTCATCGCTGCAGACGGTGAAGAAACGATGGTCGCAGAGGGTGGCAATTCAACTCGCTTAGTTATTCCATTTTCGGATATCAGAACATATTGATCATGTACTTCTTGCAGTGTGATGCCTGGAAACAGTTCCTGATTGATACCGATAGCCTGCGCAGGTTTGCCATTGGCGCTCACAATAGCAACGCTATCGTTGAGACGTCTGGCAAGGATGACGCCTTTTAGCTGGTAATTGCTGGCGGCTTGCGCAATCTGGCTGGCGCCAAAAATATTTCCCCATTGCCCCGCACCTGGCTCAAACGCTACCGCTTGGGAAGGCACTGTAACGGCACGTGCCTTTGGCTTAAATAGTTGAATGCCCCAAAAACTGAGCGACATGCAAACGACAATGAACATCAAAAAACTGATGATAAGAGGTACACGCTTCATTTCATTCCTTGATTTCATTCTTTATTTACTGACACCGATGAAGGGCAGGCATACCAGAGATGTTGCCATTGCACAGTCATCGAACCAACTGGTTAATTTCAATAATCGGCATCAGTACCGCAAGCACGATCAACAAGACAACGACACCCATTGCGAGGATCAGCGCAGGTTCCAATAAACCGGCAATTGTCAGTGCACGACGCTCTAGGTCTTGTTCCTGCGCATTCGATGCACGCTCCAACATGGCAGGCAACTCTCCGGTGACTTCGCCAGCACGTATCATATGAATCAACATAGGCGGAAAGTGCTTGTGCGCAGATAGTGCACGGGCGAGCCCCACACCTTCACGCACACTGGCAGTCGCTTCTTCAACCTGGGCTTGCATCGCAACGTTGGACAAAGTCTCCCGACTGGTTTGTAAAGCCCGGAGTATCGGCACACCAGATCCGGTAGTGATCGCGAGGGTATTAGCGAAGCGTGCTGTGTTCAAGCTACGTTCAAACTTACCATAAAGCGGTGCGGTCAAAAGCCAGGTATGCCAGCGCATTTTAACCTCAGGATTTTTAAGCGCAGTACGCCAGGCCCAAAACGCCAGAGCGATGATTATCGCGACATAGATACCGTAATTACGCACAAAGTCAGAAATTGCCAGCATCATCACCGTCAGCAAAGGAAGCTTTTGCTTGGTATTCGCAAACACCGAAACAATCTGCGGCACGACATAAGTCAGCAAAAATATGACGATTAAAAAAGCGACGACCGTTACGATTGCCGGATAAGTAAACGCCAGTTTTACTTTCTGAACCAAGGAGTTACGACGTTCGATATAGTCTGCCAGGCGCGACAAAACACGTGATAAATGACCAATCTGCTCACCCGACGCAACCAGAGCACAATAAATATCGGCAAAGTCATCGGGATGCTGCTTCAAGGCATCGGATAAAGCGGCTCCAGCCATGACCTCTGATCGGATAGAGCCGATTAAATCACGGATATAAGTGCGCTCAGCTTGTTCCAATAAAGCCGAAAACGATTGTTCCAGCGGAAGTCCGGCTTCCAGCAAACTGGCAAGCTGACGTGTGAACAAGGCTAGTTCAACATTGGACAAATGCTCACCGAACAAGCTGCGTCGTTTTTTACCTTCCGCATCTAATTGATTGGCAAGAGCTTCAACAGAAACAGGTAAAAATCCCTGGCTGCGTAAATCAGCACGTGCAGCGCGTGCGCTGTCGGCATTCACTACGCCTTTTTTGCTGGTGCCGTCCTGATCAACGGCTTCGTATCGGAATGCTGGCACGGTTGATTATTCTTTCGTCACACGCAGTAATTCTTCTGGCGTCGTAATGCCAGCACTTAACCAGCGCTCACCGTCTTCTCGCATCGTTCTCATGCCATCTTTCTGTGCAGCCGTACGTATTTCGGCCTCAGCTGCCTGATGATGGATTTGAGCGCGAATTTCTTCCGTCGTCAGCAGCAATTCGTAGACCCCTACCCGCCCCTGATAACCGGTATGTCCACAGTGTTCACAACCCTCGGCATGCCATACTTTGCCGTCAAATCGTTTGCAGTGGACGCATAATTTTCTCACCAAGCGCTGCGCAATGACACCGAGCAAAGACGAGGACAGCAGGAATGGTTCAATCCCCATATCCAGCAAACGCGTGACCGCAGCAGCAGAATCATTAGTGTGCAGCGTAGCCAGCACGAGATGTCCGGTCAGCGACGCCTGAACGGCAATTTGTGCGGTTTCTAAATCACGGATCTCACCGATCATAATCACGTCAGGATCCTGACGTAAGATCGCACGCAAAGCTTTCGCAAACGTCATGTCAATTCGCGTATTTACTTGCGTCTGCCCCACACCGGCAAGCTCATATTCGATAGGATCTTCGACCGTCAGAATATTGGTAGTACCCGCATTAATGCGCGACAGAGCCGCATACAATGTTGTGGTTTTACCTGAACCGGTTGGCCCGGTTACCAGCACAATGCCATGTGGCTGAGCGATTAATTTATCAAATTGCGGCAACACATCGTCACTCATACCAAGCTTACTTAAATCCAGCCGGCCAGCCTCTTTATCGAGCAAACGCAATACTGCACGTTCACCATGCCCCGTCGGCAAAGTCGAAACACGGACATCAACAGGCTTACCACCGATACGCAAAGTAATCCGACCGTCTTGGGGCAAGCGTTTTTCCGCGATATCAAGCTGCGCCATGATTTTGATACGAGAAATCAATGATGCATGGATTCCTTTTTTCGGGCGAACGATATCACGCAAAGATCCGTCAATTCGAAAACGCACAACAGATATTTGTTCAAACGGCTCGATATGAATATCCGAAGCGCCTTCTCGCAAAGCCTGCGTCAACAAGGCATTGATCATACGGATAACCGGCGCGTCGTCTGCGGACTCCAACAAATCCTCGATCGCGGGCATGTCAGACATCAGTTTAGCCAAATCAAGATCAGATTCGACTTCACCGACCACGTCTGCAGCATCGCCGCCAGAGCCAGCGTAGGCCTTGGCAATCAGCTCAAGCAAATCTTCGTGCGGCATGACCTGCAATGTAATCCGGCCAAAGCGGCGCCCGACCTCAGCAATCGCAGCAGGCTTAGTCTGCGTCGACACAGCGAGCGCTACTGAAGAGGTTTCTTTGCTCAGATCTCGACTTGCCAGCACAGAAAAATCTCGAGCAAACGCGTAGGGCAATAAGCGGTTCTCTAGCATGCTCTTATTTACTCTCTTTACTGTCAGCCTTGGACTTATCGACCGCTGTTGCTGCTGGCGCTTTAAATAGTTTACCCTTTTCGATTTCGGGTAACAAAGTCGCTGCGTCAGTTTCTTTAGTCGGCGCAATTTGTGCGCGCATATAGTCATAGCGGTCTAAGGACACGTTATTACTTTGCTCGGCATTGCGAATCACGATAGGCCGGATAAAAATCATCAGACTGGTTTTGCCGCGTGTCTTGGTCTGATATTTAAACAAATTACCCAGCACAGGGATGTCACTCAGCAAAGGTACGCCCTCGTTCGAATCATCTGTCGAGTCCTTCATCAATCCACCAAGCGCAATGATCTGTCCATCGTCAACCAGCACATTCGACTCAATCACACTCTTGTTCGTAATCAGACCTGAGGCATTCACGGTGGTCTTATCGACACTGGATACCTCTTGATAGATCGACATTTTGATCGTACCGCCATCAGATATCTGCGGCTTCACTTTCAGCGCCAAGCCGACGTCTTTACGCTCAACGGTAGTAAAGGGGTTGACGCCACTACTGCCTGTCGATCCGGTCGATGCATATTGTCCGGTAATGAACGGCACGTTTTGACCAACGCTAATTTTTGCCTCTTCATTATCCAGCGTAATCAGAGTAGGAATCGACAAAACGTTGCCATTACCGTTGGATTGCAAGGCATGCGCCAAGGCGCCTAGCCCGAGTTGACCATTCACCTGCTTAAACAGACCCAGAGTCAATCCCGCACCCGGGAGTGTTGATCCGCTACCTGCAATCAGGGAGCCAATATTATTCGTGGTCGATGTCTGAAATGAGGTACCGCCGCCGACCCGGTAATCGCTATTACTATTACCGGACAAACCTAACCATTGAATGCCAAATTCATTTTCTTTATTCGCCTTAATTTCGACAATCAGCGCCTCGACATAGACCTGCGCACGGCGCGCATCCAGCTGATCGATCACACCACGCAGATTACGATAAACCGTTTCGCTTGCTGTAATAATCAAAGTATTGGTAGCGGCATCGGCTTGAATAAATCCACCAGCACCTCCAGCAGATAAACTTCCGCTTGAACTAGTACTGTTCGAACCGAAGCCTGTTGCAGCAGAACCAGTCGTCGCAGATGACGCCAGCCCGCCCGTGGAGCCAATACCTGTTCCTGATGTGGATGGCGTATTAGCTGACAGATTGGATGTGGAACTGCTTGGCAAAGAGCTGTCTTGCGTCACGATAGAGCGCAATGTCTGCGCCAGCTTTACCGCTTCCGCATTTTTCAGGTATACGACATGGACATTACCTGGCAAGGTCGTTGGCTGATCGAGTTTGGCAATCAAAGATTTGAGCAAATTTCCGCGCGCACTGGAAGGCGCTTTGACCATGATCGAATTAGTACGCGGATCAGCGAGCAAAATAGCTTTTCCCGCATCTGCCGATGCACCGGACGTCTCGGTCAGTTTTGCTACCATCGCCGCCAGATCACTGGCAATCGCGTGTTTGACCGGGATAACATCAACATCATTAGAGGCCGGTACATCAAGCGCATTGATGATTTTAGTCAGGCGCTTGATATTGTCGGCATAATCGGTAATGACAACGGAGTTATTACCCGGATTCGCATTGATCGTATTATTCGGCGAAATCAGAGGCCGCAATACCGTCACGATATTATTTGCCGATTCATAATTCAAGCGATAGATCTGCGTTGCGACCTGATCGCCTTTCAGTGCCTCAGCTTGAATAGGACCTGCCTGCAATTTAGCATCTGACTCCGGTACAACTTTTGAATAACCGTCGCCAGTCACTACTGAATATCCTTGCAAACGCAAGCTGGATGTCAGCAATTTAAACGCCTGGTCCTTGGTTAAAGGTTTTTCTGATACCAGATTAATCTGCCCTTTTACCCGCGGATCGATGATAAACGTCACACCGGTGTAATGCCCGATAGCTTTGACCACCGACTCAATATCAGCACCGACAAAATTGAGGGCCGCTGTATTTTGCCCCGGATCCTGCGCATGCGCGGGAAACGAGCCAGAGCATAGAAAAGCCGCGCTCAACAAAGCGACCAAGGGGAGTCGGCGCACATTCACGCCATGTTGTACTGATACGTTCATCGCAGATCTTGCTTTCAATGGATTTTTTCTCATTTGAACTCTAACGCTATAACATCCTTATCGCCATCCCTACGGCGCTGCCCAAGCAAATTCAACAAATTTGCCAACCTGTCTTCCTGCCCTTTTTCTGCCATTGCTTTGCCAGAAAATTGAAATCGTCCATCACGCAAACCACCGGCACCACTAAGTAACAAGGGTCCTTTGTTGGTGTTCAAAGCTAGATCAGCGGTCTGCCCTTTCCAGTCAAATGTCAGCAAATAACTGCCCAGGGGTTTAATCGCTGAGAGGCGTGATGACATTTCATTCATTTCAAGCCGCATCGCACCTATCACGTCGAGTTTCGCGCCCTGACGATTAAATTGCAAACTATTCCAGGACAACCTTAACTGTCCAGATGGACCAATCGTATTCAACGGTGCGCCTAAACCCTCCAGACGCTCGGGAGGTATCATTAAATCTGCACCGCTAACAGTCCACTGTGAGAAATTCCCCGACAGAGTAACAGGCTGAGAAAGCGATGCCGGATTTTCTACTGCAACATCGAGCTGCCCCAACAACAATAGCGGAGAAATACGCCAGCTAAATCTGCCAGGCAACAATGGCGTCAGCGGCGCATTGCCACTCGGCGCACCGCCGATGAATGCCGATCCCCTCCAAAAACTACCTTGCGCATCACCCAGGCTAACCCGTCCCATCGTTTGCTTTTCGACCAATAAAGCCATCCAGCTCGCAGGCAAAAACACCAATACCGTCAATACAACACTGAGAACAGCAGCGATAACCCAGATGATTTTTTTTATTTTCATCATTTCAGAGATTATTTTTTTGCTGCTTCATCGTCAATGTCGCACTGACCTGACCACTCTCAGCCAAGGCGGTCAATTTCGATTCTTCCACTGTCAGGCGGCTCGACTTCTGCATCTCGAGTAACCATTCCATCAGCGTCGGATACGCCACAGTCGATATCTGCAATCTGACCATATCATCAGATACCGAGAGATTCTGCGCTTTGACGCCACGACGAGACAGAGACAGCTCAACCGCTTCGCGTGAAATCGCATCGACGTTTTCTGCCATTGCGACACCCAGCTGAGCACTTTGCCGGCTCAATACGTCCATTTCAGCTACCTGCTGTTTTAGCTGCGGAATCGCTTTTTGTAATTGTTTTTTCCCTGACCATGCAGGATCAATGCCGATAAAATACAGCAAGGCCGCAACAATACTGGCGACACCGAGTAAAAGCATGCGACGCTCACGCGTTTCTAACTGCTGCAAGTATGACGTGACGGCATCCATTAAACTTAGCGCTTTCATTTAGTACTCCCTGAAACCGGTTTAATCTGCAAAATACCGTCCTTGAATGAGACCAGCATCAAGGCCTGTTCTTGCAGTGCAGTTTTCAACTGATCTGGTGCATTAAATGATTTTGTTTTCACAAATAAATTACGCTCTCTGTATTCCATACCCAGCACACTGGCTCCCGGTACACCAGGTGCCAGACGATCCCAAACTTGGGCGAACTGCGCCGCCAGCACCACGAAATCATCAGGTGACGATTGTCCGGACATTTTTTTTGCAGCAGTGATTTTTTGTTGCATTTGCGCCAGAGGGTCGATGACAACCGACTCCTTAGGATAGGCAGAACGATAGGCTTGTGTCATTGATGCAGTCAGTGACTGCGCTTCACGCTTCAAAGACCACCACTCAATATTCAAGCCGATGATATTAATAAGTAAAGCAGCAACACCCAAACCTAAGGGCCAGCGCCAGATGCGCCAGTCAACGTAGGATTGATTGATTGAACTGATACCTGCCAGCAAATCCGGCGTATGTGTATCGAGTCCGGCAATACGATTTTTCCAGCTCAGTGCCTGTAGTGTAACGCGCTGAGCCATCTCTACATTTTCTGCCAGCGCATGTTGAAACGGCGCAACCGCTTTTGCATCAAGATATACCGTCACATCCGACTCCGGCACAAATAAACTCAATGCCTGCAAAGACTCCAATACACCAGCCGCCTGCTGCTGAGTATCTGTCGACATCGTTTGATCTAAGCCCAAACCGAGGCCGATAAACGAACTATCAAAACGACGTGCTGCAAACTCGATGATGGAATTTTCCTGATCCAGCAAAACGCTGGTCGCGCCAGCGCGATACTCCATAGCCATCTGGGATGGATACGCCACTACTTTTTTGGCACCCGATATCAATACGGTACGATAAACCGTTTCCATCCAGGTTTTATCCACGACGGCGACCGTACACAACCCATCAACAACACTGACCGGTTGCAAGATCACCTCGGATGCTTCAGTAGAAAGCTGATCCTCGAGCAGGTTCGGCAGAGACATTCGTAATTTTGATGCGGCCATCGGCGGTACTTTCGCCTGCAACAAGCTCACATCACTTGCCGCCAGCAAGACCACAACCTGACGCGCTTGCATCAAAGCCGGTTTTAACTGAGCGAGTGTCTGACAACCTTGTTGCTCTATTGTTCCGTTAGCAGACACTGTGGCAAATGGTCGCGCCAAATTAGCCCAGTCTGCACTCGTCTGAGCAGTGACTTTTGAAGGTAATAATATGTACAGTGTACTTGCCATAATCTATTTTCTATTCACGCAACCGCATCCGCGCATCATGATGGTCAAACTACCAAAACTACTACCGTTTTCTTTATAACTCGCGTATCCAGATAATTTTCGTGACGGCGTCGTTACGCTCAATCAGAGAATTAAAATTCAAGAAAGATCTACCTAAGCGAATTTTTCCTGACACGATAAAAAATTCCGTAAATACGGAAGCCTCGCCGTCTGCGAGATTCGCCAGTTTATCTGGAAATCTTTGTTTAAAATCTGACAAATCCAAAAATTCAGCTCTGTCCCGGCTAGCGACGATTGCGGCCGCATCTGACATCGACAATGTTGCGATACATGCGGACAATACTTCAGCAGAAGCCGTATTGACATTCAATGTCGTGGTGCGTGGCAAAACCACGACAAAGTCTCGCAACTTCGTCAGCATGTCAGCATTAAATCCTGCGACAGACAGCAAATCATCGATTTGTGTGAAGCGCAAGAATTGTACTGCAGGAACACTGTCTGACGATGTCTGAGATGGATTGCTTGCTGTACCTGTTGTCACAGTGGGATTAGAGGCGGCTCCGGTAGTCGTAGCCGGGTTACTACTCGCTGTTGTTTTTTTTGTCTGGGACGAAGCGATTGCTTCAGCTGCGGCAGCCGCCAAAGAAGTATCCAGGCGAAGATTTCCTAACAGGCGTTGAAACGCGATGATCGCCTTAGGATTCATCACACCGTCTGTCGCCAGATTGTTCAGGTTAAATCGTGACTGTGCATCGCTGATTTGTCCGGATAAACTTGCTTCACTGCTCTCGGAATCAGCTCGGCCGTTCTCCACATATTCATCGAGACGCGTTTCTGCCAGATTCGTTGCCCATGCTTCTTTCAGGTGATCGACTTTGCGACCACGTCCATCTTCACGCAAGATGAGGCGTGCCCAATCCAGCGCACCACGCAGCACCCATTTTTTTTGCAACTGAAGACGTTGATTCTCAATCGAGCGAACCTGCACCTGCTGCTGCCAAAACAGACTGGCGACTATGGTAATTGCCAGGGTAGTCAGTAATAGGGCCGTGACGACTGCAACCCCTGCCTGCTGACGATGGGGAGTTTTCATGCGGCTCCCAGCAAAAATACTTTTAACATGGCGTGTTCTCTGCCGCGCAATTGCAAAGACATTTCCAACCCGCTTTTCAGGGGAACAGGTTTAGCAGCGCTACCACTGCTGTTCGCCGGATTTTGAGCACTATCAATATCCGTACCGGCAACACGCCAAGCGTTCTCATCCTTATTCCATGTGCGCATGGCAATTGATGCCACATCATTTTGCAGTACCACGACAGGCATTGCGTCCGTCTCATTTAGAGCGCTTTGCCAGTCTGCATCAAGCTGCCTTAAGTCACGGGTCGCGGTCGATTCGCGCCGGGTCAGTACGCCATCAAGCAAGCGATAAGCGACCACTTGCAAACGTAAGGGCTGGTTGTCGTCAAAAACCGTACGAATCAAAAACAAACTTTGCTGGGATGCCCGCAGACTCTCGCGTGTCGCTAACAAATCAACGCCAGCCAGATGCGCGCAGTCATTTTCGAGTTGCGCAAAGCTAATCTGCGTACCGCGCGATTGCTCTAATTCATTGGTGAGTCCGATTCGTGCTCTGACGATACTATCCAGCCCACGCCAACCGAGCACGGCGACGATCGCCAAAATCGTGATTGCGACTAATAGCTCGATTAAAGTAAAGCCGGATTGTTTTTTTTCAGAGCGCATTGGGTACCACTTGAGTCAGCTTGACGATACGGCGCTCTGCGTGTGCCGCATCGAATACATACACTTCCACTCTGCGAAACAGAGGGTTAGGTGTACCTAGCACATGTTCTTCACAGACCAGATTCAATTCTCCCTGAGGACAAGGGAATGAACGCTCGCCCAAAGCAGGCCATTCGCTGCTGAGACGAATCTGGGCTAGTCGATTTTCGGCGGACCAGCTTGCCATCATTGATGCACGCAAATCGTTACTGTTCTGTGTCAGGCTCCCAATCGCCCGCAGGCTTGCGCCAAGCGCGGTACCGACGATGACCAGCGCCACCAGCACCTCCAGCAAAGTAAATCCAGACAGGTAACGAGAGGGTGTTCTTTTAAGAAGAGAATGGGGCTTCATCTTATTCCACTACAAAATGGCCAATGCCATCTGCCCTGATCAGTACCTGATCTTCACCTGAGCTCATACTCAAGACGAAGGGTTTGTCGACTGGCTCTCGCCCAAAGATAATACGTAGATTGGCATTATCTATATTTGTTGCAGGGCTGATTGTGAGCCGCACCGGACTCATCACGAATTCGCGTTCACGCAGCATATCTACGTCACGAAGTATTTCCCAGATTAATTCGTTACGAACCAGAAAATGATATTGGTTTTGATCCGCCTCAAAAGCAATGGGCCGGTTACGCACAATCGCTTCTTCGCGCGCCAGCTGGAGCAACACTGCAATTCTTTGCGCATCCGTTTGCAGACGCTGATGGCTGCTTTGCATAGCGTTAAACGACACAGCGCCGAGCATGATGCCAGCGATGACCAATACCACTAGTAACTCAAGCAGGGTAAAGCCCGCCTGATTACGCAATCTGAAACCCGGGGAAACTTGCACTACGATCCTTATTGATCCCAGGAACCGATGTCAGCATCATTACCGGTGCCACCAAGCTGACCATCAGCACCCAATGAAAAGATATCGACCTCGCCTTTAATGCCTGGCGACAGGTATTGGTAAGGGTTACCCCAGGGATCTTTTGGCAATTTGTCGATGTAGCCGCCAGTTTTCCAGCCATTTGCGGCGGGTCCGGCAGTCGGCTTGATGATCAGCGCTTGCAGCCCCTGTTCTGTGGTCGGATAACGCTGGTTATCGAGGCGATATAGCTTGAGTGCCTGCATCAGGGTAGAAATATCTTGTTTTGCAGCGACAATGCGGGCGTCGTCGGTACGCCCCATTAATTTTGGTACAACCAGTGCGGCCAGAATCCCCATGATCACCACAACAACCATGATTTCAATCAAGGTAAAGCCACGCGAAACAATGGATCGAGATGATTTAATACGGCGAGTTGAATTATTTTGTTGAAAAGTTTGATCGCTCATAGGGATAAAAAGTAAAACATGTAATCTGCAAAGACAAATTTGCCCGGCAAAACATAGATTCATCAAATTCAGAAACTTGCCCTGACCGGAACATCATCAAAGCAAACATCTCCAAAACTCATTATGCGTCACGAAACTGGCAAAGCCTGTCTCTGTTGCACTTATTTACGCTAATTAACAGCACATAATACGGCACATGATTAGTGCACATAAAAAGTATCGCATAGTACGCGAAGTATATTTCAAAAAAATAACAGTCTAGTTATTAGTCTCTAAATAGTCTCTGAATAGTTTATGAATAATACTTCGCGCAACTATGCTCTACAAATGACAATCCGGCCTATCAAGGCGTGTTATTGCGATCTTATTGCGGCCTGTAAGTGACTTTTAAGGTGTAAGTCGCAGCAGAATACCCGTTTAACAGAACGTAGGCATCACCGTTTGCCGTTAAATTGATGCTGCAACTTTCGGTCGATGTTGATCCGTCTGATTTGCAATCATAGGTCGTCGTCGTTGGTGCCGATGTTTTGCGCACGTACAGATCTGCATCTCCAGTTCCGCTCAACGCGGCAGCAAAGCTACCTCCCGCACCGACTTTAAATGGACCGTAACTGGCTTTTTGCCCCTTCGTCAAACTTCCGGTAAAAGTCTCCACCTTATCCACCGGTCCGGGCGTCGCCGCACCATCACTACCCAATTCAACAGCAAATGATAAAGCCAGGCGTGCGAACTTTAGCGAGTGATTCGCTTGCCCGCCACTATTGGCGTAGGTGTCGTTTTCTGTATGAATATAAGGATTATCCTGGGTAAATGCGGTTTCAAAAGGCATGGAGGTTGCATAACCCTGAGCATACCAAGACGCATGATCCGAACAGCCATAACCACACTTATCGTAGCCAATGCTTAAACTTGGCTGATACGTTGAGATCAGATTGGCGACAAACTGGTTCTGGGCGCTATTCGTGTAATCGGTGTAAAGATAAATATCTTTATCCGATCCTTTGTAGTTAGTCATATCAAGCTGCATCATGCCAATCACGTTGGTATTCGCTGCCTTAAAGCTCTTGGCAATCTCCTGGGAACCCCGCAAACCCACTTCTTCTGCGGAATAGCCCATGATTTTAATAGTCCTGCGCGGTTTATAGCCGTTAGCGACCAATACGCGTATGACCTCCGTCAGGCTGGCGATACCCGAAGCATCATCGTCGGCACCCGGGGCCTTGGTGGTTTCCGTCGTACCTTTGGTATTAATTGAATCCAGATGTGCGCCAAGAACAATCACTTCGGCAGCATTATCGGTGCCTTTGATGGTGAGGATAACGGACTTCTGACTCCAGCTTGCATGAGTGAATTGTTCTACGGTGATATCACTGCGGGCCGACGTCATCTGTACCCATTTTTGCTTCAACCAGTTCGAGGCGTTGACACCATTGGTGGTCGTGTAATAACGATTGGCATAGCCAGACATATCAATAATTGTCTGACCGATGTTACTTGCCTGCATCTGCGACAACATCGGCGTCACAACTGTCTGATTATCGATTACATACGATGGTGCCAGACTTGCCGCGATTGCGTTCAAGCTCGCAGGCGTGCTTAATGCAACTCGCCCCGCACTCTCATTCGGATGAAACATAAATCCACCGCAACGCTTCAATTCCTGATGTATTGCGGCCGACAATCCAGTGAGCTGCTGCTCATCAACCTCAACTAAGTGGACCTTCTCCTGGATCATGGAACCAGTGAGTCCCTGAAAACCGGGATTGGCGACAACGATCTGACTATCTTTCGCAATTGTCTGTGGCGCGAGTTTTTGTAACTGATGAAACGCTGTATCACCCAGCGTGATCCATACTTTGTTTCCCGCGACGGCCTCAGTGTTTATACCCATCAACAACAGACTGGTTAACATTCCAGAAAACAGTCCAGATACGATTTTCTTTTGCATGACAATACCCCTCCGAATGCACAATTCTGGCACTCTTCAAAAATACTGATTGAAAAAAAATCCCGCTCCGGACGGAGCGGGACTGAGAGTATCTACTCAATAACAACTAAAGAGTATTACTGATAAGTTGCAACCAAAGTCGTGCTGCTTACTGCGGCATAAGCGCTGACCAAAACATAGTAAGTTGCTGTTTTTGGTGCAGCAATTGTTACTGTCTCGGCATTTGTGGAGCCCTCAGACTTACCATCGTAAGAGGTCGTCGTCGGTGCTGCACTTGCTTTGACATACAGATCACCGTCACCTGTACCACCAGCCAGTTTGACGCTCAGATTTTTTGCGCCTGCTGGAACAACGATGGAGTACAGCTTAGTAGCACCTTTAGCCAGAGTGATGCCAGTGACTGTCACGCCTTTAGTCAATGGTGTTGCTGTTGGTGTAGTCGTAGCGCAGCTTACGCCAACTGCACTGAATGCAGAAGTAACGTCAGCAACTGTGTAACCACGGTTGCCTGCTGCTTTTTCTACGCCGCAAGCACCTTGATTAAACGTGCTGCCTGCAGTCCAGTACAAACGGTTTGCATCCGCCATAACTTCGAACGCTTTGCGTGTGTTCCAGCCAGTTTTAGTCGCCAACAAATAGAAAGCTTTGTTGTACACACCACTGGAATAATGCACATCGAGGCTGCTGGTGTAGTTCGCTGCATTATCGATAGAACCGCCATCCAGCGGTGGATTGTACATATAACGCAAGGCACCACTGGCTTTGAAAATATCAACACCAACTTTAAAATCGTTAGTCCCTTTGACATAGTACTTGACTGCTTCACCGGCCATATCCGAGAACGCTTCGTTCATACCACCGGACATGCCAGAGTAAGTCAGATTCGAGTTCTGTTCTGTGAAGCCGTGACTAATTTCATGACCAGTCACATCCAACGCTGTCAATGGGTAGAAAGTAGAAGCACCGTCACCGAAATTCATTGCTGTACCATCCCAGAATGCATTTTCGTAGGCAGAGCCGTAATGTACGCGCATCATCAATTTTTGACTGATCGGACGTACACCCAGATAAGTCTGGTACATGTTGAAGACCTGATTACCAAAGTAATGCGCGTCATTCATCGGGGAGTAAGCACCGTTCACTGTTTTGACAGTATTGCGCGGGCAGGTAAAGCTGTGCAACGTACCGGAACCGGACGTCGCGTTGTTCATGTTGTAGGTATCAACATTCGTGCTGCTCAGCTTACAAGTAGAGCCGCTGACCAACACGTCTAAATAACCGTAACCAGCTGTGGTACCGTATTCGTATTGACCTGTTTTAGCGTTACCGCCAGGACCTGTGCCGCTCAGAGTGTGGGCAATACCTTCCCATTTTTGCAGAACAGCGCCGGTATTTGCATCAATGATGAAATGCGGACGGCTTGGCTTGTTTGGATTGGACGTATCCAGGAAAGAAATAACATAAATCAGTTGGGCTACATTGTTTGCGCCAAGCTGGATATGTAATTTGGATTGTTCGTTTTCAGTGGAATTAACACGTGCTTGAGTCTTTGCCAGTGTCAATGCCTGAGAGGCTGAATACAGTGGTCTTGCAGTTGGCAAATCATTACCCAGATTGCTCAACATTGCACCTGCCAGCGCTGGCTGAGCGGCACCTGGTACTACGTGCTCAACAACACCTTCACCCCAGACAGGTACGCCCTGATGAAACTGCTGGTAGCGTGTTACCACTTTACCGTTAGCATAAGTCTGGCTACGAACAGCTTGCAGTTCGCTAGCAGTTAAACCCAGCAAATCATTCAGTTTTGCTGTTGTGCCACCGGCTAATGTTTTCGCCGCTGCTGAAGTCGCTGCTGGCGCAACAAAATTTTCCAAGTCAATACGATCTGCTGCCATCGCATTGCAAGCACCCGCTACCATTACTGCCAGTAGGGTTGGACGTAATACTTGTGTTAATTTCAAAGCTTGTTCCATTTTCTCTCCATTTTCAAATTGCCGTAGGGATTGTGTCCCCTATGAGTATTAGCCAACGCGGTAAGCGTTGAATTTATGTCAATCTAAAAAAACAAGTAGACCAGAGTGAAGGCTTTTGATCTGTATCCCAGCAAAAACGCTGAAACTTCTTGCCGAAAAACCACAAAAATATTGCAGTCGTTCAACAGGCTATTGCCCAAATAGCTAGTACAGAGTTAATCAGACATCAAAAGACTTGCAAATAAGCTCGTTGTTTTTCCGCAATGTGAAAAATGATGTAAATATTTCCTTACAAGAGAAAATTTTGGAAAAGACCTTAACATGTCAAATAATGTTAAAAAATTGCCGATTTGAAAATACAAAAAAATGCAATTACATCCATTTAAGTAAACATTGTTTTTACATTTATGGATGAACTATTTTTATTGAATTTGATCCGGAGCAATAATGAAGACCATACCAGTTGACCAAATTCAAGATTAAAATAATTCAAATAGCTGCTTAATTCAGGTAGCTTCCAGACGTAAAGGCAGGCTTCTCAATCGCTGCCCAGTTAGCAAAAACACGGCATTAGCAACTGCAGGCGCAATTGGCGGCGTACCTGGCTCACCGATGCCCTCCGGTGGTTCAGCACTGGCAATGATGACCGTTTGAATTTCAGGCGCTTCACTCATTCTGAGAACCGGATAGTCATGGAAATTCGTCTGCTCAACCTGGCCGTTTTTAATGGTGACTTCCCCATACAAGGCAGCACTGAGACCAAAAATGATCGCAGACTCAATTTGCTGCGTAATGATATTGGGATTAACTGCAATTCCACAGTCCACCGCACACGTCACTTTATGGACCTGGATCTGCTTGTCTTTAACCGAGACCTCTGCCACTTGCGCCACGATAGAGCCGAACGATTGATGTAGCGCAATCCCATGCCCGCGTCCCTCTGGGACTGGCCCAGCCTTATTCACTGCGGCATCCAGTACGGTCAAAAAGCGCGGATGCTGTTTCAATAATTCACGTCGAAAATTGACCGGATCCTTACCCGCCGCATGCGCGAGTTCATCAATAAAGCTTTCTTTGAAAAACGCGTTATGTGAATGCCCGACAGAGCGCCAATATCCTAAAGGGACAACCGTTGGCACAATGACGTGGGCAATTTTTTGATTGGCAAATTCGTAGGGCATATCAAACTCGCCCTCCGCTGTCGTCTTATCTGGTCCGGCACCGGGCACACCAAATGTGCGCTTCAGAACCTGGTGCGTCACGGATCCAGAGGCCGACTTATTATCATAAGCAGTCACAACACCATTCGCATCAACCAACGCATTAAACCTTGCTAAAGCAGCCGGCCGGTACATATCATGTGTCATATCCTCTTCTCTGCTCCAGATCAACTGCACTGCTAAACCCTTAGTCTGCAAGGCTACCGTCACCGCCTGAACCACCATATCGACCTCAAGACGGCGTCCAAAACCGCCGCCGAGATACGTCATATGTAATTCAACTTTATCCGACGATATATTGGCAACTTTGGCTGCGACATCGACGGCAATACTGGGAACTTGTGTTGACACCCAGAGATCAAGTTTGCCGTCTTTAAATTGCGCAGTGCAATTAATCGGCTCCATCGTGGCATGGGCTAAAAATGGTGCCTTGTATTCGGCCTTGATGGTCTTGGCCGCAGAGGTTAAAGAACTTACATCCCCTTGCTGGTAGTAAGTAAAACCAGATTCAGTGTCAAGTTGACGCCCTAACTCTTTAAAAATATCTGCCGTGGACACATTCGCAGCAGAACCAGGATTCCACTCTACAGACAGTGCCAGCAATGCTTTTTTTGCAGACCAATAACTTTTGGCTACGACGACAACACCGGCCACCAGATTTGCAGAATTCGTCGCTTGCAAATCAATCACCTGAACTGGATCACCGGCGGATTTGGTCTCACTCTCATTGATTTTTTTGATGCTACCACCGATGACCGGACTCATTTTGATCGCAGCATAAAGCAATCCCGGTGGACGTACATCGATACCAAAAACTGCACTGCCATTCGTTTTAGCCGCAGAATCGGTACGTGATTGCGGAGTGCCAATCAGGGTAAAGGCTTTAGGATCTTTTAAATGGACGTCATCAGGTGTTATCAGTACTGCCTTAGCAGCCAGCTCACCATAACCAGCGCGCTTACCCGAGGAATGAATAACTTTTCCGTCACTCGTCTTACATTGATCTGCTGGCACGTTCCACTCTTTTGCGGCGGCGGCAATCAGCATTGCCCGGGCAGTCGCTCCTGCTTCACGCATAGGTAGCCATGAATCTTTGACGCTAGAGGATCCGCCAGTAACCTGCAAACCAAGCTCACGGGCAAATTTTGCCGTCATCCAGCGTGCGGTTCTTTTGACGGTACCGGCATTATCCGGATGAAAAGGCAATCCATCGGCAAGCATTGCAACATTGCCATAAATTTTATCGATAGGAGCATGAACAGGTCTGACCATGTACATGGGAACATCGAGCTCCTCTGCAATCAGCATCTGTAATGCCGTGTGTATGCCCTGCCCCATTTCGCTTTTATGCATGGCCACCGTGACCATACCGTCTTTCGCAATTTTGATCCACCCGTTTAAACTAACTTCATCATTCACCACTGGTAGAGAGCTGGCACCGTGCAGCCGTTGCCTCGGCGGAGTGAAGCCCCAACCGACAACCAGCGCTCCGGCAACACCTACTCCGCCTAAAATAAAACGCCGGCGCGACTTCTTTTGGGGTTCTGTTTTTAGCTTTGCTTCTGCCATAACAATGTCTCCGTGATTGTGATTTTTATTGATGTTTATGGTTTTGCGTAGTTGAGCAATTTGATCAATCAGGTATTCCTGCGAGGGTAGCCCTCAGCCAAGATTCTTTGCCATACGACTTCCTTCTGATCCTGGTTCATGAATACCCATTCAGCGACCTCCGCTACCGTCCTGCCACATCCCCGGCATACATCATCAAAAGTCGTGGAGCACACAGCAACACATGGCGTATCAGGCCGTTCTTTTTTTTCAATTGTCATGGAAAATCTTACCTGTCTAAAAATAATACGAGCGTGCTGGAAACGCCAGATTACCCCAATAGTAACGCGATTTCTATAATTCGCTTGAATGGCTATGGCAATTCACATACGATGCTTTACAGACTTATTTCACAGACACATCAATGACCTCAAAGCGAACAAAATATGACGCAAGATTTTTTCCAATCCTTCATTCTGCTCATCCTGGTCACTGACCCGTTTGGTAACGTACCTATTTTTGTTGCCGCACTTTCTCATGTTGCCCCCGAGCGCCGCTGGCGTGTCGTGGTACGTGAATGTGCGATAGCCTTTGCGCTGTTACTGCTGTTCATGTTTTTTGGCCGGCATTTCCTGACGGCGATGCAACTATCGGATGTGTCGCTACGTATCGGTGGCGGTGTGATTCTGTTCCTGATTGCGCTTCGTATGGTATTTCCGCAAGAGGGCGGAATTTTTGGTGATGTAGAAGACGATCACGAACCCTTCATTGTACCTCTGGCCATCCCGGCACTTGCAGGACCATCGGCATTGGCTACCGTACTCCTGTTTTCGTCAAGCAGCAGACTGGATGTCGCTGTTCATGTCGCGGCACTGACATCGGTCGCGGTGGTGTGGCTAGTGGTGTTATTAAGTGCTGAACGCATGCAGCGCGTACTGGGTAAACGTGTCATGACAGCATTTGAACGACTGATGGGATTGATCCTGACGGCAGCCTCGGTAGAAATGCTGCTCGCAGGCATCCGGGATTATTTAAAAACTTTATCCTGAGCTAATTCCTGAACTGATCAATCGGTACTCCCTAGGTACTACTTAGGCACTCTTTAGATACTTTTTAAATTGCATTAGTACATCAATTCGCAGGTGTGACCACGACCGCCTGCGATATATGGCTACTTGCATCTTGCGCAAATAATTTGCTGTTAAAAGTGAAGTAGCCGAGTAAAAATAATACGAGCGCAATGGCAAATTGTTTAAAGAACTGACGGTTCATAAGTGGACTCTGCTTTCTTATACTTCTTCTAGATCGCTACCTGCTTTGCGCAGGCAACAACGACATCAATGAGTGAAATAGCGTCAGACAATCTTATCGTGCTCAAGCTGCGCTATCTGGGATTCAGAATAACCTAGCTGCTGTAACACCTCGCGATTATGCTGCCCCAGTTTCGGCCCCAGCCAGTTGGTATGACCAGGTGTTTCAGATAATTTCGGCGAGATTGCTGGCAATTTCACCGGTGTTCCATCGGCAAATACATGCTGTTCAAACATATTCCGTGCAAGGAATTGAGGATCGCTCATCATGTCCCGGACCGAATAAATTTTACCCACCGGCACATCGGCTGCTTGCAATAGCTGCAACGCGCTATCTATGGTTTGTTGCTGACACCAGTCACTGATTGCCGTATCGATCTCAACCGTGCGCGGAACGCGTCCATCATTACGCGCCAGACCGGAATCGTTCGCCATATCTTCACGGCCAATCGCCATCATCAAGCGTTTAAAAATCGCGTCGCCATTGCCTGCAATTACGATATTCTCGCCGTCACCTGTCGTGTAGGTATTCGATGGCACGATCCCTGGCAAAGCACCGCCAGTCCGCTCACGCACAATGCCTGCATGATCAAACTCGGGCACGAGGGACTCCATCAGATTAAATACCGATTCATACAGCGCCACATCGACCATCTGTCCTTGTCCGGCAACGCAATCTGCCCCCTGCTGACCGTTCCAGCGTCCACCTGTTGCATCGCGGTGACGCAGCGCCATCATCGCGCCAATCACGCCGTGCAGAGCAGCGACTGAATCGCCAATCGATATGCCGACGCGCACTGGCGGACGATCGGGATGTCCAGAGACATAGCGTAAACCGCCCATGGATTCGCCAATCGCACCAAAACCGGGCAAGTCCTTCATCGGCCCTGTCTGTCCATAACCGGACAGACGTACCATGATCGTTGCGGGATTAACTTCCTTCAAACTGTCGTAACCAAGCTGCCATTTCTCAAGCACACCGGGACGATAATTCTCGATAATAATATCGGCATCTAGTGCCAAACGCCGGGCAATCACTTGTGCCTGAGTCTGCTTCAGATTAAGAGTCAGACTTTTTTTATTACGCGCCTGAACACTCCACCATAATGAAGTACCGTCTTTCAACACACGCCATTGACGGATAGGATCGCCTCCGTCGGGTGATTCTATCTTGATGACTTCTGCGCCGAACTCTGCCAGCATACGCGCGCAAAATGGTCCGGCAATCAAGGTACCCAATTCCAGCACTTTGATTCCCGCTAACGGGCCAGTCAATTTTTTTTGAGCGTGTTCAGTCATCGTTTCAGCATTAATTTAAGTGCTGCGGCGGTCCAGCATGGCGCGGGCAATAGTGCCTGCATCAACGTATTCAAGCTCCCCGCCCACGGGCACACCACGCGCCAGGCGGCTCGCTTTGAGGCCTCGTGCTTTCAGCGTTTCACTGATGTAATGCGCAGTGGCTTCACCTTCATTCGTAAAATTCGTCGCCAGCACTACCTCAGTCACCAGCCCGTCCGTAGCACGAACGATCAGTTTCTCAAGGTGTATGTCTTTTGGACCTATCCCATCCAGAGGTGATAATCGTCCCATCAGCACGAAGTACAGACCTTTATACGTCATCGTCTGCTCGATCATCATTTGGTCCGATGGCGTCTCGACGACACAGAGCATCGATACATCACGTTCAGGATCCAGACAGGTTTCGCAGACATCACTTTCGGTAAAGGTGTTGCACATCGCGCAGTGATGAATTTTCTCAACGGCCTGCATCAATGCTCGCCCTAGCTGCGCAGCACCATCGCGATCATGCTGCAACAGATGATAAGCCATGCGCTGCGCAGATTTTGGGCCGACGCCGGGCAAACGACGCAGGGCTTCCGCGAGAATTTCAAGACTGGTTTGGGATTTCACGTAGTGGATGGTCGTTGTGAGTTAGAAGCGATGAGACATACTGAATAGTAAATCGGACTGAGGATGTGTCTCTTGCCAGTCAGGCTTTATTCTGATTCATTTACCTGCTGATTTATCTGCATGATCATAGTTTCGTCAGGTTTTTCAGACTTTTTTGAATTCCTATGTCTATCTAAACAAGCACGCAGAAAGCAGACTCTATGCGTGCTCGCTATTCCAACAGAACTTAGAATGGCATTTTAAAACCAGGTGGCATTGGCATACCTGCCGTCAACGCAGACATTTTTTCTGATGAAGTCGCTTCTGCTTTACGCACTGCATCATTAAATGCTGCTGCGACGAGATCTTCCAGCATATCCTTATCATCACCCAACAAAGACGGATCAATGGTGACGCGTTTCACATCGTTCTTGCAAGTCATCACTACTTTGACCAGACCAGCACCAGACTGACCTTCTACTTCAACCAAGGCCAATTGATCCTGGGCTTTTTTCATATTGTCTTGCATTGCCTGCGCTTGTTTCATCAGGCCAGCGAGTTGGTTCTTCATCATGGTACTTCTCCTAAAACAAATTCAAAAAAATAGTGGCAATCTCTGCCCGGTACAGCTATCTGGGGTTATTGGGCTGGGGAATTTCGTATCCTGGAATTTATCAACAATTCACTTAAATTGGTTTGATACTACCCGTCACAACTGTCGCGCCGAATTCTCGCATTAAACTCTGTATGAAGGAATCACTTTGTATCGAGTTCTCTGCCTGTTGCTGGCGCTCCGCACGCTCAGCAACTGCCTGTGCATTCGCTGTCTGCTCGACTGCACCAATCTTAGTCTCGACCTTGACGGATTTTGAAAAACGTTCCTCCAGCGCCATTTCTAATTTCTCTACGCTACCGGACGACAATAAGGTCTGTAAAGGCACGCGCAATTGGAACAAAAAGGTATTCCCATTGATCTGGCATTGAATCAATTCACTTTGCTGCGCCAGTTGCTGTGCCACACCGCGCATAGGCAAACTTGCCGCCAGATTAGGCCAGTGTCCATCCCAGTTTAATTCAGGAATAGGTACCAGCGCAGCAGGTCGCACGATATCTTCTGCCGGTTCGCTTGCAATAGCTTGCGCAAAATCGGGCGTCACAGATGCGTCGCTCACTAAGTTACTCAACGCATCAGCAGATACGACTTCAGCTTGCTGTCGACCAGCCAGGTTCGCTCGTTGCGGCATCACAGGCGCACGTACGGCGAGGCCCGCCACTCCGACCGCGTCAAACTCATCATCAAACGCGCCATTATGAAAATGCGGAGGCGGCTCATTCGACGCTGCGGAATAGCTTGCCTCCATTAAATCCTCATCCCAGGGTGGCGGCATGCCGTCGGGGGCGTAGGATGTATTGGAAGAGCTTGCTGCTTTTGCCTGAGCCACTGGTGCTGTCGACTGAGGTGCGGCAACTCTTGCAGGGATAGGTGCAGGTGCTAATACCGGAGCTTGCATCTGCGCTGGCGCAGGCTGTGCTGCTGCGACAGGCGCAACTGGCACAACAGCTGGCTGAGACGCCAGCGCTTTTGCAGCTGCGGCCCGACTTCCTACAGTCGATTTATTTAAACCCGCAGCGGCCAGTGCGGCAGCCCTCCCCGACATTGCAGGAGATACTGACTGGCTCATAACACTACTGGCTACCGGATCAGGAACAATAGCGGTAACAACAGAAGCTGGAGAAGATGCCGGTGCACTTGCTACTGTGCTGACTGGTGCAAGAGGTGCTGGAGCAACCTGCATTGCAGGAGCCAAAGGTGCAAACGCATCTGCTACCGCAGCAGTGGGTGCAGCCACGACAGGAGCAAGCGACGCTATCGTCGGTATTTGATTTGGTAAGTGATGCGGTATTTGATGCAATATTTGATGCGGTATCTGACCTGGCACTGGCGTTGCGTTTTGACTTGATGCCTGCACCGGAGCAGACATTAGTGGCGCTGTCATAGTAGGGCCAGGACGTTGCGGCGCACGACTAGACGGCGTCACACCACCAGAACCGCCACCGCTACCAGCGCCGCCTACTGCACTATCAGACGGACGGAAAGCCAGCAAGCGCAATAAAGTCATGCTAAAGCCAGCATATTCATCCGGCGCCAAAGCCAGCTCATTACGACCGTGCACAACGATCTGGTAAAACAACTGAATTTCTTCCTTGCCGAACAGATTTGCCAGTCGCAGTACTTCTTCACGTTCAGGGGCATCGTCTGCAACCGCATCCGGCACCATTTGAGCAATCGCAATCTGGTGCAGTAAGCTACCTAAGTCTTGTAGTGCTGCCTTATAGGACAAACTACGGGCGGCCATCTCATCGGCGACATCCAGCAGGGCCTTGCCATCTTTAACCGCCAACGCATCAAGCAAACGGATCAGATACGACTGATCCAGCGCACCCAGCATACCCTGTACAGCTTCTAGAGTGACCTTACCTGCGGCATAAGCAATCGACTGATCAGTCAGTGACAATGCATCACGCATAGAGCCATGAGCACCTTGCGCCAGCAAACGCAGCGCGGGCACTTCAAACTCGATTTGTTCCTGCCCGAGAATATTTTCCAGATGCGAGACGATATGTCCCGGCGGCATCTGCTTCAGGTTGAATTGCAGGCAACGGGATAAAACCGTCACAGGAATTTTTTGCGGGTCGGTCGTTGCCAGAATGAACTTCACATGCTCGGGCGGCTCTTCTAGTGTCTTCAACATCGAGTTAAAGGCATGGTTGGTCAGCATGTGCACCTCATCGATCATATAGACCTTGAAGCGCGCGTTCGACGGCGCATACACCGCCTGCTCCAGCAACGACGCCATCTCATCGACACCACGATTGGATGCTGCATCCATCTCGATGTAGTCGACAAAACGACCCGCATCAATCGCCGTACAAGCCTCGCACACACCGCAAGGATGGGCAGTGATGCCACCGTTGCCGTCGACACCCTGACAATTGAAAGATTTAGCGAGAATACGCGAGAGCGTTGTTTTACCGACTCCGCGAGTCCCCGTGAACAGGTAAGCATGGTGCAGCCGTTGCTGCTCCAGCGCATGGGATAAGGCACGGACCACGTGCTCCTGCCCCACTAGCGTTTCAAAGCTTTTGGGACGATATTTTCGGGCGAGAACTTGATATGACATGGTGAGATTTTACCTTATTCCGCTAACGCATCCTGTTTTGATTTTGTCACTTCTTCAAGACTGGCGAAGAATCTGGTCTGGATTATAAGTGCTGGATTGAAATATCGTGAATAAGTCGGTAGAGCAGCGTGCTCATCAAACAAAAATCAGACGCTTTTGATAAGGCAGGAAGTAATGGAGATTGCTATTTAACAAATGACATCACCGCGTTTATTCGTATTGGTTATGTTATGCGTGGTGATTATTTAACCTCGTGTTTTTGGTCCCTTAACCGCAATTCTTCGCGCAATGCCGCAACTTCATGCCGCAAGGAGCGGATGTCGGCATGAAGCTCACGCTCAAACTTCGCCTCCTCTTCACCAACAAACAGCGCTGCGATACTTGCCGTCACAATCGAGAACATGGCGTAACCCAGTAAAACGATGAATACCGCAAATATTTTTGATGCCCAGGTAGACGGCACAATATCGCCGTAACCGACCGTCGCAATCGTACTGAATGCCAGCCAGATACCATCGGCATAAGTCAACACACTCGGCTCCAGCCAATAAAACCCGGCACCGGCACTGGTCAGCATCAGAACTGCCAGAACAATCATCTGCACCAGGTGACTTGGACGCATACGCTGCAATACCAGGGTCGCAATCCGTAAGACAATAGCAGCGCACAAGCCCAGTCGCAAAAACCACTCCAGGACATTCCAGTTATCCCCAAATGAAAACGCACTGACTGCGCAACCGACAATAATTAATGTATCCAGCAACATCTTACCGCTGCGGGTGGGTCGCCCCTGGTATTTATGCCATTGAGAATACGTGTCGACGCCCATGATCAGCGCAACTGCGCCATACAAAGCATGACCGATAAAACGAGATTGATCGTTCCCGTCAATCAGCAAAAGATAAAATGCAGGAATCGACAGCAGCAAGGAAGTCATCAACAACGGACGTGACAACCAGCTCAAAAACTGCTGACTGATTAATGGAAAACCTGCGTTGCCGGAGCCAGTTTTTTTATTCATTTTTCTCACAAAGCCCCCTCTTGTATTACTACCACTCAGTATTTTTGCGACTCTGCCGTACACCTTAGATAGTCAAGCAATTATGCTGGATACGGGAAAACCGGAGCGAGAAAGCATCTTGATCTAACGCAAATTACTCCGCAATTGTATTAATGCGACTCCGCATCGATTTTTTTTGAATTATGTTCATTTAACAAAAATGCCTGTCGTATTCAATGCGACAGGCATTCTATGACCTCATTGCCACCCAATCCATGAGCACGACAAGACTATGGCGACGACTCTACATTCCAAACTGATCTACATTTCAAACTGATTCAGGCTGATTCAAACTTCTTCAGATTTTTTCTTAAAAACCAGATCACCGCTTTCCACCTCAACCAGAATCACATCCTTCGGTCCGAACTTACCTTGCAACAGCATCTTCGACAGAGGATTTTCTATCTCTTGCTGTATCGCCCGTTTTAATGGACGGGCGCCGTAGACCGGATCAAATCCCGCCTCTGCGATTTTTTGCAATGCGGCGTCGCTGACCTGCAAGCCCATATCCATTTGCACCAGACGTTGTTCCAGCACATGCAACTGAATTTTAGCAATCGCACCAATATTCTTCGCATCAAGCGCATGGAACACCACGATCTCATCAATCCGGTTGATGAACTCAGGACGGAAGTGCGTTTTTACCTCGCCCATCACCGCCATCTTGATCACGCCAGGATCACTACCTTCCATCGCCTGGATCTGATGCGAACCGAGATTCGAGGTCATGACAATCACCGTATTTTTAAAATCAACGGTACGCCCCTGACCATCCGTCATGCGGCCATCATCCAGCACCTGCAACAAAACATTAAAGACATCGTGATGCGCTTTTTCGACTTCATCCAGCAAGATCACGCTGTATGGTTTACGACGCACAGCCTCGGTCAAATAACCGCCCTCTTCATAGCCCACATAGCCCGGTGGCGCACCGATCAGGCGAGCGACCGAATGCTTCTCCATAAACTCGCTCATATCGATGCGGATCAGGGATTCTTCGGTATCGAACATAAAGCCCGCAAGCGCTTTACACAACTCCGTCTTACCCACGCCTGTAGGGCCGAGGAATAAGAACGAACCATAAGGACGGCTCGGATCACCCAAGCCTGCACGCGAGCGACGGATCGCATCAGAGACTGCACCAATCGCTTCATTCTGACCGACCACGCGCTTATGCAATTCTTCTTCCATGTGCAGAAGTTTTTCGCGCTCGCCTTGCATCATGCGAGACACCGGAATCCCGGTTGCACGCGACACAATTTCAGCGATCTCTTCCGCGCCAACCTGCGTGCGCAACAGTTTCAGCTTGCCGTGTGTGTTCGACTGCGTAGCATCGGCCTGCTTGAGCTGCGCCTCCAGCTCGGGCAAACGGCCATACTGCAACTCAGACATGGTCTGCCAGTCGCCACGGCGTTTGGCATCTTCCATCTGAAGGCGGATTTTTTCTATCTCTTCCTTGATATGCGTACTGCCTTGCACCGTCGCTTTTTCCGACTTCCAGATTTCTTCCAGATCCGCATATTCGCGCGACAGCTTGGTGATCTCCTCTTCGATCAAAGTCAGACGCTTTCTCGATCCCTCGTCTCTTTCTCTTTTAACTGCTTCGCGTTCGATCTTTAACTGAATCAGACGGCGATCGAGTTTGTCCATGACCTCTGGCTTGGAGTCGATTTCGATCTTGATTTTTGCGGCAGCCTCATCGATCAGGTCAATCGCTTTATCGGGTAAAAAACGATCCGTAATATAGCGGTGCGACAACTCCGCAGCCGCGATAATCGCAGGGTCCGTGATGTCAACGCCATGATGGACTTCGTACTTCTCTTGCAGTCCGCGCAAAATCGCAATCGTCGCTTCAACGCTAGGTTCATCAACGATGATCTTCTGGAAGCGACGCTCCAGTGCCGCATCTTTTTCTATGTATTTACGGTATTCATCGAGAGTGGTCGCGCCGACGCAATGCAATTCTCCACGAGCCAATGCAGGCTTGAGCATATTGCCCGCATCCATCGCCCCCTCTGCCTTACCCGCACCAACCATGGTGTGTAGCTCGTCAATAAAAACGATGGTTTGTCCCTCGTCCATGGCGATTTCTTTGAGCACCGCTTTGAGACGCTCTTCAAACTCGCCACGGAACTTAGCGCCTGCAAGCAAGGCTGCCATGTCGAGTGACAACACGCGTTTGGATTTCAGGCTATCGGGCACTTCGCCATTCACAATCCGTTGCGCCAGTCCTTCGACAATCGCGGTTTTACCCACGCCCGGCTCACCGATCAAGACCGGATTATTTTTGCTGCGGCGTTGCAATACCTGAATCGCACGGCGAATCTCATCATCACGACCAATCACCGGATCGAGCTTACCGAGGCGCGCACGTTCCGTCAGATCGAGTGTATATTTTTTGAGTGCTTCACGCTGCCCTTCGGCCTCCTGCGAATTCACATTAGTGCCGCCACGAACAGCAGCGATTGCAGCCTCCAGCGATTTACGCGTCAAACCATTTTCTCGCGCTAATTTACCCGCTTCGGATTTATCATCCGCCAGCGCCAGCAGCACCATTTCGCTAGCCAGAAACTCATCGCCACGTTTTTGGGATTCTTTATCAGCCAGATTCAACAAGCCCATCAGCTCACGGCCAATCTGCACCTGACCGTCAGTACCGGTGACCTTTGCCAGACGATCCAAGGCACTCTTTAAGGCATTCGTCAGTGCGGCCACATTCACGCCAGCACGCTGCAAGAGCGAGCGACTGCCGCCATCATCCTGATTAATCAGCGCCAACAGAATGTGCACCGGCTCTATGTATTGGTTATCATTGCCGACAGCTTGACTTTGCGCATCAGCAAGCGCTTCTTGTAATTTCGTCGTGAGTTTATCGAGTCGCATGGTTTTCTCCTGAAGTTCCAGCGGAAAAACCGCATGGAAGCCTGTGATACAAATGATTGAATTGCTTGACTAAGAGCGAAGTTTGGGGCTGCCGAGACTATTTCAAGAAGTGACCTATAGTAGGCAAAGAAGCATTGCGCTTAGTTTGCGCCACATCAAAGAGTTTATGGAATTACATCAGATCAACGTTCATTATCAGCCCGAGCAAGACCGGCTACTAGCAAAGTTCTCCTTCACACCGGCAACAGAGGTAAGCGCTGCAAGCGAGGGCGTGGCTGCAGATGCAGCAACAAAATCAGCAGACCAAGGCAGACAAGAGATTCGCTGCCACCTGACGCGTCGGCTCACGCTACGACTATGGCCCGCCATCATGGAATCAATGGGTAAACAAGTTGCCCTCAATCAACCGGCATCAGCCATGTTCAGCAATGATATCGTCCAGATGGAACACCAGTCGTCCGTCGCTCTGCTAGAACAACACGGCGGCTTCAGCACACCTTACGAAGAACAAGTCCAGACCTGGCCACTAGGCGAAGCGCCGCTACTGCTAGCAACGATACAACTCCACGTAAGCCAGGACGAACCCATGCGCATCGAATTCATACCACTGAGCGGCGAAGGATTTGCCGTCAATCTGACTCCGGTCGTTCTACACGCATTTTGCAAGCTACTACAAACCGCCGTGACGGAAGCTGATTGGGGATTTGAATTAGAAATGTCCGGCGCAGATCAGGAGACATTGCCGGCGCACTTGTTGAATTGAGTGCGGTGATATTAGTCTAGTCGATAAAGTCAAAACTCTCGCCTAATCAACCCATACGTATAGTCAGCGCCTGAAACGCACTCTATGCTGGCTGTAATGCTTAAAACGCAAGCGTTCACGCACTTGGTCAAATAAACGCGGTTTTACAGGCGTGATGTTTTTGCCCATTTAGTTATACTGTATTTTTAATCAGTATAACTAAATACAGCTCGCGTTCATGAGGGTTTCAAGAGATGTAGAGCAAGCTTGTTATTTTTGTATCGTCGGTTATCATTGCAAAATGAAAATTAAATCACGTTAGGCATCAAAATGGCAATCGTTACTAGTATCTTTGATGCTCTACGAAAGTTTGGGCGATCAAATCAAAAAACTGCAATACATCGTCAAGACGAGCAGCTTGTAGGAAAGCAAATCATTAGTCGAAACCAGCACGTATCAAGAAGTGAACTTGGTACTGCAACAGGATTCGTCGCCACTATAGAACCAACTCCAGAAACGCTTGTGCCATTGACGGACGAAGAATTAACTCCAATATTAGAAAATGCCATTTTTGTAGATTCGTTTTTCTCAGCATTTCTCAATCGCGCATCTTCTGATAAATTTCTTGATGACTTGGATAATGCCTTTGGCATGTGGACCGAGTCCGCCGACAAAAAAGGTTATTCCGATGAGGCCGTGATTGAAATCGTTGGCGCAGCGTTTGGTAAATTTTGCGTCGAAACACTTTGTATGCGTTGGGTTCGGATTGTTGACGAGTATGGTATTGCGATTGCTATTCAGGGACGAGTCAAAGATTTTCGTAGTTTTCCATTTGATGTTATTTCGAAGCGTATACCGTCAGGAGAATATGGTTTTTTCAAGCCCGTTTACATCAATCTGCAAGAAATATCTCAGGGCGATTGTGCTCCAACCAATGTAGCCTAACAGGTCAATCGACGGAGAATCGCCAATGACTATTTCACTTAAATTTATGACCGTTGTGGCGATCTCGTCATTTCGGCGCTAGCGCTCAATTTATGATCTCCACTCGCGATCTTTCGAACCTACCAAAACCCATAGATCTTCGTAAGATATTGCAGGCGCTCGCAATGCTTGATGCAGTTATCGAAGAGGAATGGGATTACAGGTATTTCTCTTTTAATTCAAAATGGTCGATTGATGAACAGATGGGTTCGATGCGTAACGGTTCCGGTGACGATCTTTTCGTATTATTTAATTCTTCGGGATGTTTTTTACGTGGGTTTGATCATGAGTCAACTATGAGCCCATGGAATTCAATACCGCCGAAAATTTGGCACGGCGTGCTTGATAGTGTTCCACAACAATTTGCAGATGCTGTGAGCGAACCAGCTTTTCATATGGAAGATACGACGTTCTGTATTTGGTGTCGTGAGGGCGATTCTAATTGGTCACACGGTCAGATTGATTTTCCCAAGAATGAGGAAGATCCAGATGGTTCACTGTGGATGCTGTCACCCTTAGAAGGTAATCCTGAAACATATCAATCATTCGTAAAAGAATATTATGAATTGGATGTTGATTTGGGTATTGTTTCGAGTATCTTTTCTCACGAACCGTTGTCCAAAGAATTGTTAATGAGGTTTCCGACACCACGTAATTACGAAGATGTAATTTCCGACGCAGAGGAAATTGGCTATCCGTTCAAGCGCTAACATGACATTCGAAAATGACGCGCAGGTTAGCGCATCTCCAAAATTTACTTAAAGGCGTACGCGCCTTTCAACTTTGCGTTATCTAATGAGCACCACCATTGAGCAAACTCGTTACAGCCCGCTAAAATCAAACCCCTAAGAAAACCGCCCACCAGTTTTAAAATCCTCCGTCGCCTTCACCAACGCACTCGCAATCCCTGGCTCCATCGCGGCATGTCCCGCATCGCCAATCACGTGATAAGCCGCTTCTGACCACGCCTGATGCAGGCGGTAGGCTGATACTGGTGGGCAGATGACGTCGTAGCGGCCTTGCACGATGACGGCTGGCAGATGACGGATTTTGCCGATTTGCTGGATCAGTTGATCTTCTTCCATGAAGGCGCCGTGCAGCATGTAGTGTGCTTCTAAACGACCGATGCCGAGGCTAACCGCGTCTGACTCAAAATCTTCAATCGCTTGCGGCTGCGGCTCCAGGAACAGGCAAGATCCTTCGTAGCGGCTCCAGTTGCGGGCGGCCTCCATGTAGATTGCGGGGTCGTCGCAAAACAGGCGCTTGACGTAGGCTTGCAGCAGATCGTGGCGCTCTTCGGCGGGGATGGCGTCGGCAAAGCGCTGATGCACTTCGGGGTAGAAATTGCCCATGCCGTTGACGAACCAATCGACCTCGGCCTTGGTGCACAGGAAGATGCCGCGCAGAACGAAGCCGAGGCAGCGCTGCGGATGCGCTTCGCCATAAGCCAGCGCGAGTGTGGAGCCCCATGATCCGCCAAAGACCAGCCAGTCGGAGATGCCAAGCATGACGCGGATTTTTTCGATATCGTCGATCAGGAGCGGCGTCGTGTTGTTGCGGTATTCGCCCAACGGAGTTGATTTGCCGGCGCCGCGCTGGTCGAACAGGACGATGCGGTAATGCGCCGGATCAAAAAAGCGCCGGTGTGTCGGCGACGTGCCACCGCCTGGTCCGCCATGCAAAAACAGTACAGGCTGCCCGTCGGGATTGCCGCTCTCTTCCCAATACAGGGTGTGTAATTCATCGACCTTGAGCGTGCCGGTCTTGTAGGGTTCAATCGGCGGGAATAGGGAAAAATTCGAGGAGAAATTCGGAGATGGATTCAGAGATGGATTCGACATAGTTACCTGACATTTGATCACTTACTCCGATAGATATTTATATACATACTGGGTAAGAGTATTAAAAATTGACTAGAGGAATATTGCGGATACATGCCTATTTTTGCATATACTCCCCTATTTAAGCATTTTCATGCGCCTTCACGCATCTTTCATGCGCTCTTATACGCTATCACACGTTTTTATACGTGCTTATGCATCCTTATGCGTCCCTATACGTCTTTTACGACGCAGACAACGCGCGCCAGGTCGCAAAACCTGCGAAACAAAATACGATCGATCCGACCAAATGCAGACCGCTATGCGCCAGCGCCCAGCCATAATCACCGCGCTGCAACAGTCCCATGGCCTCTGCGGAGAAAGTCGAGAATGTCGTCAATCCACCCAAAAAACCCGTCACAGCAAGCAAGCGCCACTCGGGTGACAAATGCGGATTCGCAGCAAAAAAGGCGACGCAGATACCGATCAGATAACCGCCACCGAGATTCGCAATCAAGGTGCCGACTTGCACTTGCAGTGCGATGCTATTGAACCAGATTCCCAATGCCCAGCGCAGCCACGCACCGAATGCGGCACCGACACCTACTGCAATAAATCCTAATCCGCTCATGCTGACTCCTTACCCATATTTGTTGAAATCGTACCGGCGAGCTGCCATTTATTGAGCGCATAATCATCAGCTTCCCGCGCATCGACCCAGCGTGCACCTTGGGATGTTTGTTCTTTTTTCCAGAACGGCGCTTGCGTCTTTAAATAGTCCATGATGAACTCACAGGCGGCGAACGCTTCTCCACGATGCGCCGACGCGACGGCAACCAGAACGATCTGATCCAGCGGCTGCAGTATGCCAACCCGATGAATCACCAGCGTATCGAGCAATTGCCAGCGCTGCCCTGCCTGCTGCACGATATCGTCCAGAGATTTTTCGGTCATGCCGGGATAATGCTCCAGCTCCATTGCCTGCACATCCAGACCATCATTAAGGTCACGCACAAGGCCAACAAAACTCACCACCGCACCTATCGCCGGTTTGCCAGCGCGCATTTTCGCCAGTTCGGTACTGACATCAAAATCTTCAGTTTGTACAAAGACGGCCATGACGCTTAACCACCCGTCACAGGAGGGAAAAACGCAACTTCGCAGCCATCCTCAATCAAGGTCGCTGCGTCGGTCATCTGCTGATTGCAGGCCATGCGCAAGGCACGCCCCTCGGCAAGCGCCTCTGCCCAGACACCGCCACGCGCAACCAGCCAGTGACGCACATCGCCGACAGTCAGAACCGTGTCCGGCAAGCTGACTCGCTCTTCGGAGGTAGCCAGTTTCTCGCGGATACTGGCAAAAAAACGTAAGTGAATTTTCATAAAGGAGAAGTGAACTACAACAATCAAGACATCAGGACATCAGACTAGTAAACGGAATGAAGCGCACCAGATCCCCCGGTGCAATCACCTGACCTGGTGCTACATCGATCATGCCATCACCCCAGACGGTGGAGGTCAGCACGGCAGAGCTTTGATTGGCGAACAGATCAAGGCCACCATTGGCATTGATTTTAACGCGTAAAAATTCATTGCGACGATCCGGCTTTGTCCAGGCAAAATCAGCGCGCATTGTGTAGGCCTGTGGCGCGACATCGGGCACCCCTTGCAACGCCAGAATAAACGGACGCACGAACAATAAAAAGGTTACGAAGCTAGACACAGGATTGCCAGGCAAGCCGAGGAAGAAAGCTGCATGATCGTCGTTCACATCGCCGCTTACATCGCCGTTCACATCTCGGCTCACAACCTCACCGAACGCCAGTGGCTTGCCAGGCTTCACTGCGATCTGCCACATATTGAGTCGCCCTTCGGCTTCGACTGCGGGCTTGATATGATCTTCTTCACCGACCGATACGCCGCCGGAGGTGATGATCAGGTCATGCGATTTTGCCGCCATACGCAGGGTATCGCGTGTCGCCTGTAACTGATCCGGCACGATGCCGAAATCGGTGATGTCGCATCCCATGTTTTCCAGCAAACCGGTCAGCGTAAAACGATTCGAGTTGTAGATCGCGCCTGGCTTTAAAGCTTCGCCCGGCATCGCCAACTCGTCACCGGTAAAGAAGACAGCCACTTTCAGCTTACGCAATACTGGTAATTGCGCCAGGCCGACTGATGCGGCCAGCCCCAACTCCTGCGCCCGCAAGCGTGCACCCGCCGCCAAAATAGTGGCTCCGGCGCGGATATCTTCTCCCTGACGACGTATCCATTCGCCGCTTGCCGGTGTGTGTGAGACCGTCACCATATCGCCGTCAAGGCTACATTGCTCTTGCATCACGACCGCATCGGCTCCGGCAGGAATCATCGCACCGGTAAAAATCCGGGCTGCGGTACCAGGCTCCAGCGGGTCACCGATATGCCCCGCCGGCACGCGCTGCGACACACGCAAACGCGCCTGCCCGCTGACGCAATCAGCGGCGCGCACGGCATAACCGTCCATTTGCGTATTGTCCATCGGCGGCACATGCAACTGAGACAGCTGCGCTTGCGCCAGTACCCGACCATTTGCCGACAAGGTCGGTATGAATTGCGTCTCGGTAATCGGTTTGGCAGCACGCAATAAAAAGTCCAGCGCCTCAGCCACACTCAACATCGGTTTTTTTGTCGTCATAAAGAATTGGTAAGCAGATCGGTGAACGGATATATAACAGCTCTGGCGCTCTAAAAAAGCGCTGAAAGCAATAAACGTTTGATGAATCAGATTGTATAACGATCACGCTTTGCGGATGCAGCCTTCCTACGCGCATCTTGATTCACTTACAGAATGCAAGCTTGCTTCGCAAGCAGCTTCAAGCAGCTATTACTGGCGCATTTCAAGACACTCGTCACGCAACCGGCATCGTCAGCAACCTATGGCAGTTGAATCACGCCACGCCCGATCTCACGCACTTTGCCACCGACCTTGATCTGACGCTCTGCATTGATATCGAGATAAAGATGGCTAGGCCGGAGCACTTGCGCACCTTGAGAAATCGCCAGACTTGCGGGCAAATCCCGCTCGGTTGCGATCCACCAGCCACCCAGATTGGCGCAGGCAGAACCGGTACCCGGATCCTCGTTGACACCACCACCTGGTTTGACGAAGAAATATCGTGAGCGGATTTGCTGACGTACCGCATCACCCTGAGCCGCAGCATCGAAGGCAAACAGATAGGCGACCCGGCGTCCCATACTGTTGGGCGGCCAATGTTCTAGCTGCGCGCCATCTGGCTGAGCGCGCTGCACGGCACCGACGCTATTGAGTGCAATCAGCAACTGGTCTGTCCCGGTATTCACCCATAAAGGTTCACACAGCAGATCCGATTCATCTAAACCAAAAATAGTCGCCACTTGCTGACATGAGAGTTCACACGACAGGATTTGCGGCGCGGCCTTAGTCGGTGCGACAAAGGTCCAGATGTCTTGCACCAACGCGGCAGCGACAATGCCCGCCTTGCATTCGAGCGTGACGCGATTAGGTGCATCTGGCTGCGCACCCGACTGTGCTTGAGATTGCGCTTGAGATTGCGCCACCAGCTCATTGACGACATACGCCGTACCCAAAGTCGGATGCCCCGCAAACGGCATTTCCGCACCGGTCGTAAAGATGCGCATCCGTGCAGTCGCCTGATCGGATGGAAGAATAAAAACCGTCTCGGATAAATTAAATTGTAGAGCCAGCGCCTGCATCTCTGCATCACTTAAGCCATCGGCATGTTCAAAAACGCATAGAGGATTGCCACCGAATGTCGCTTCTGCAAATACATTCAATAACCGGTAAGGATAACTGCGCATGATAGATCGCCAAGTGAGGAAAGTAGCAATCATCATAACGAACATTCAGTGCATTGATAGCGTTATGAATAAAGAATCTACGACAAGCCGCATGACTCAGGCTAACAGTATCTTGACTAGTTCAATATCTCAATAATCGAATCCGCAATACTGATGCGGCTTCTGGAGTGAAATACCTCTGAAAGCCGCGCCAGCATTGCGGATTGATTTTCAGGAATTTCTAAAACCATTTAATCGACACTGCATGGAACCACTCACTCCTGCTACTCCTGCCTTTTCTCTGTGTCTCCGTGACTCTGTGGTGAGAGGTCTTGGTTTTTGTGTTGGATTTATCGATGGGATATGTTAATTTGGAAGGTTTTAATAATTCCAAAAATAAAATCCGCAACATCGATGCGCCTTCTAGAGTGAAATACCTCTGGAAGCCGCACCAGTATTACGGGTTGATTGTCGACTACAGAAAAAATCTTCCGTAGGCAAATCCGGGATGATGCATCATCTCGGATATGCTCAAGGTGATCGTATCAGGCTACAGCCACCGCATCATCAACTACTGGCGCCAAATTCTCTAAAATCGCAGATGTCGCTGCCCTGCTGCGATTCACTGCGCTGATCACGGCTTTGAATGAGGCGCGGACGATGTTGCCATCGACTGCAGCACCGAATTGCGTCGCCCCCTGATCAACGCGCAATTCAACATAGCAGGCCGCCTGTGCGTCTGCACCGGAGCTGATCGCGTGCTCGTGATAGTCCATGAGCTTGATATTCAACCCCAGCGCATTGACAAACGCATCAATCGGGCCATTGCCGTGACCTCGCAGAGTTGCCGGTTTTCCGTTTTGGGTGATGTCTACCTCGATCTGAACCGATTCGGCCTGCGCTGTGTCCTCGCTCATGCGATGACCTACGTAAGCGTAAGGGGTCTGCTGATCAAGATATTGCTGTTTAAAAATCGCATAAATATCGCTGGAGACAATTTCCTTACCGCTGGCATCGGTCGCCACCTGTACCGCACGGCTGAACTCAATCTGCAAGCGACGTGGCAATGACAAACCGTAATCCTGCTCCAGCAAATACGCCATGCCGCCCTTACCTGACTGGCTGTTAACGCGAATGACCGCGTCATAGCTGCGTCCGAGATCCGCCGGATCGATAGGCAAGTAAGGCACTTCCCACAGTGCATCCGGTTTTTGCTGGGCAAACCCTTTTTTGATCGCATCCTGATGTGAACCGGAGAACGCGGTGTACACCAGATCACCGACATATGGATGACGCGGGTGCACCGGCAACTGATTACAGTCCTCCACGCATTGGCGCACCATGTCGATATCAGAAAAATCGAGTCCGGGGTGCACGCCCTGGGTATAAAGATTCAAGGCCAACGTCACCAGATCCACATTGCCAGTGCGCTCGCCATTACCAAACAAACAGCCTTCAACACGATCCGCGCCCGCCATCACGGCCAGCTCAGCCGAGGCGACTGCTGTGCCGCGATCATTGTGCGGATGTACGCTGATGATGATGGAATCGCGACGCGCCAATTTGCGATGCATCCATTCGATCTGATCGGCGTACACGTTGGGCGTGCTAGATTCAACAGTCGATGGCAAGTTAAAAATCATCTTGTTATACGGCGTCGGTTGCCATACCTCGGATACGGCATCGCAGACGTTTTTTGAAAAATCGAGCTCGGTCAGGCTAAAGGATTCTGGCGAATATTCAAAACCCCATTTAGTCTCAGGATGTTGTGCGACCAGTTCTTTGACAAGCTTGGTACCGTTGACGGCGATGGCTTTAATCTCTTCACGCGACATACCAAACACAATGCGACGGAACGCCGGTGCAATCGAATTATACAAATGTACGATCGCCTGTTTTGCACCGACAACCGACTCTACGGTACGACGGATCAACTCATCACGTGACTGCGTTAACACGATGATCGTGACATCATCGGGAATACGGTTTTCATCAATCAGCTTGCGCACGAAATCAAAATCAGTTTGTGACGCTGAGGGAAAGCCGACTTCAATTTCTTTCAAACCTATCTGTACCAGCATCTCGAAGAAGCGCAATTTTTTCTCGGGACTCATCGGCTCGATCAGCGCCTGATTACCATCGCGCAAATCCGTACTCATCCAGATCGGCGGATGGGTAATCACCTTGTCTGGCCAGGTACGGTTAGTCAATTGCACAGGTGGAAAAGCGCGGTACTTCGCTGCTGGATTAGTCAACATCATGATGAGTCCTATTATGGTCAATGCGGGTCAAATTGGGCCAATTATCGTAATTAGATAAAGCGAGAATTTTGAATCGGGAGAGAATCGGTTGTGGCACCAGGCTACCTGACGGCCACAGAACACTAGGCCAGGTAACCGATCGGTAGTGGTAGTAGAGCTAGCGCACGCGCAAAGATCATCACAGCGATAACATCGCCAGAGATGAGCGTTACGAGTATGGACTTAAAGTGCATATGCCAGCTTTCTACAACGTCGGACTATTTTGTTTGGAAGTGGTGCCTGAGCACCTGAGATACAGCAACAGCGGGGAGAATTACTGAGCGGCGCTTAGTAGTGGCGCGGCTAGTAGCAGCAGCGCTAGCAAAGTGCTGGCGCTGTGCGATAAAGCTAGTAGGGATTGTGATTGTGCGGAATACATGCCACTAATGTAGGCGACGATGCCTCTGGCTGTCAATAGCAAACCATCACCATGTCGGAAATTACTTAGTGACTGTCGAACAGCAATCGATTGGCTATTGATTGAATATCGGCAGCCAATCGAGTAATAGTCAACTGACGGATGAGCGGCGTCTATATGAATATTGAGTGGCGACTAAACATCCGCCAGTCTCTTGCAATGCAGCCGCCATGACGAACAGCAGCCACACATAACTGCGCAAGTTCAGCGAAACATACTTACAACGGATCATGACAACAAACACAAATTTTATTACCATCAGGATCACGAAAATACGCGCCGTAATAATCAGGATGATAATCAGGCCGCAAACCCGGTGCCCCTTCGCAACGCCCACCAGAAGCCAGCGCCACGTGATAGGCACGATCAACCGCAGCCCGGTCCGACGCTAACAAAGCCACCATCTGCCCATTACCCACCGTAGCAACCTCACCGTTAAAAGGACGGCCGATTACCAACAAAGGACGAGCAGCAAGCGGAGACATCCACCCCGCCCAAGGTTTATCGTGGTCGCAGAATTTCAATTGCAAATTCAGCGCATCCATCAACGCAGAATAAAACGTCAAGGCTCTGGGAAAATCTGTGATGCCGATGAAGATGTGGGAGAACATGGTTTGATTTTTAAGAGTGGTCAGGTAAGAGGCGTTGTTTAGCGCTAATTTGAAAGTTAACGCTGATTTAGTCGGTATATTGTATTGAACTTTAAATTAAGAAAACCACCGAATGATTTAGCGATTGTGCTTGTCGTTCCAGGAATTAATTGCAGTAGCTTTTAATTGAACTAACCATAACTGTCAAACGGTCTAAAGTCTTTATTGGCCCGCAATCGTCCAAGAGAGCTGAATCGCGCGAAAATGTTATAGTGATTATTTTGCAATCCCAGTTTTGCTGTAGTAGTGTTGGTCTGTGTTTTTCTAAATTAGAAGAAGTGGTAAGCGGGCGCGTATTTCTTCGGCGCAGTACCCCAAAAATTAGTATTAAAAAATGACACTCAATCAACAACAATACAGTTCCGATCAAGTCACACAAATATTGCATGCTTATCGGTCTATATTCCCGACTATCACCGCCGATCTCGAGAACTATTGGGGCTTGCAACGCGAGCGTCCTTGGTCTTATGTGACAACCAACTTTCACAGCGCAACATTCGAAAAACTACAGGCGCTGCAGGAGCGGGCATGGGAAATCGACAATCTAAGCTTAACCCAGGAAGCACGAGGAATTGCCTTGCGTGACGCGGCACTGAAGATGGATGTTGGTTATAGCATCGGCATTTCGCCTTGGACCGATAATTTGCTTGCCCGTACATATTCAGATAGCAAAGATAGTGTTGTGATCTTACTCGGCCACGACTGGTATCCGATTGTAACCGGCGACAGTCCCTCTGGTACCCCATTAAAGTCGTCAGATTCGTTACATACAGTGGAGCGATATTGGCCTGGAGCGCCTGAGGCTGTAATGGACGGAACTACAGTAGGTTTGTTTATCAACCTGTACCCCGACTACCGCCCTCCGGGGGACTCCAAGTGCGGAAATTTAAATAAATATGGCTATAGCTATGAGGAGTGTTTGATTGGCTTAGACGCGCTCGTGGCAGCTGTACTAAAACGATTCAGCCAAGTACATTTAATTTCCTGGGGAGCGAATGTTTGGCGTGCGTTGCTAAAGCGACTACCTGAATTTCGAAACTCTACCACCTTACTTTCTGCTGCCGTCCAGGCATCACCTGGCAAAGTGTTGCGTATCGAACTGGGCGGGAGGGAGCTTCAATACCTTCCACTGATGCATCCAGGACATTGGGGAAATTTCGGGCAGGCATGCCATCTGCGCCATGTGAAGGCCGGATACGCAGCATTGAGATTAGGTCTTCCAGGCTTGGACAATTCGAAAGTGAAACGTGTTCGTAAAGCGAGAGAAATTGTAATCGTCTAGGCTTTGTATAATAAGTAAAAACAACGTCGAACAGTTAAAATAGTGTCGAAGTTATCAACACACTGGAAACACCTACTAGGCTAGATTGACGACAAGGCATGCGTATCTACCTCATTTTAGATTTCGTTTGAATCAGTTCTCCCGCAACCATAAAAAGTCCCTTGCCAAGATGGTGTAGTGTTTTGGGATTTTTTATCGCAGTATTTTTCCAAGCCTTTACGACTTCCACTACAAATAATCCGTATTTATTAACCATGCTTTTATCAATTACTTTGCATTCGAGATTGATAAAACATTCTTTAATCAATGGCGCACTGACGTGCTCTGCAGCGATTGGTGTGAGCCCTGCCTTTGCCCACTTGTCAATCTTGGCACCTGTGGTATTGCCGCAGATAACGACTTGATCGATGAGGTCGGCCGAGGGTAGGTTGATTACACATTCTCCTGTCGATTTTAGGGCGTTGTAAGAAAAATCGCGATTACTAATGACCATGGCAATTTGTGGCGGTTCAAACTCAAGCATGGTATGCCATGACATCGTCATCACGTTGGGCCGATCATGGGACGATGTCGTCATTAAGACAACGGGGCCTGACTCCAGTACTCCATAGACTTTAGACAGAGGGAATGTACGTTTGCTCATATTGACTCCGGTTATGTTAAATCGCGCTTAGACGCGAACCCAATACTTTTACAATCTACGCCGAAACCACCCAGCCAGCGACAATCTGTCGCGGGTCGCTGGCAATACTTCATGCAACATGGTGGCGGATAAAAATAAAACCATACTGCTCGCTTCGGGGGCGATGTCCAGGGGCTTTGAGTCATTGAGATGTAAGCGCAATGCACCGCCCTGCTCTGTCTGCCAGTCTTGATTCAGATAAATGACGACGGATATCGTGCGGCGATCATCGTCTTGGAAACGATCCCTGTGTTGCGCATAGAATGCGCCCGGCGCATAAAAAGCGAAATGACTTTCGTAGTCGTCCAGGCCTAAGAACAGATCGCGGTTCAATTGCTGTCGCAACGATTCCATTAGCAGCAGATACTGATCGCAGGCCAATGACTGCCCTATCGACAACCAACTAATCTGATCGCTGCGGAGTTGCGCTTCTGTTTTCGCTTGATTTTGTATTTTAGGTTGGAGGCCCATCTGCATGTCAGGCTTTGTTACACGTCCCGTCTTGGCGATACGCAATAAGTTTTGATCGTTGAGCCCCTGACACTCTGCTGCCAATGCCAGGGTTAAGTCAGCGTCAAGAAAAATTGCCTGACGCGCCCAACCGTATTCAACGAGATGAGTGATAAAACCGGCTGACATAGTGGATGGTGAGTCATCGTCCTTAAGAACGATGCTCACTGAATGGCGATCAACATGAAATTATTTTCTTTATCGGGTGATCAGACGATGTCTGAGGTGCATACGAAAATCATGCGGCGGGTGTGATTAATGTTGCTCATTAAACAGAATGAGAGAGAATCCGGCAGATCATGTATTGATTTTGTCTGCGCGTTCACTCACTCATAGTAACGCTGTTCGTACTTCCGCCCGGGATTCATTTTCAGCGATGTCCTAAAACGTCCGCAATTGGTCTCGGACCAGACAGTTTTTTAAGAATATGCGTGATATTCTGAGATCACCTTCAGCTCCTCCTTCAAAACAATCATGTTACAACTTCGACCTAACTGCGAGCATTGCGATTGTGATCTACCTCCTCATTCTGAGATGGCGCGTATCTGCACTTTTGAGTGCACGTTTTGCACAAGCTGCGCTGATCAGGTGTACCAAGGTATCTGTCCCAATTGTGGCGGCAATCTGGTCGCCAGACCGATTCGACCGGCGAATAAACTAATAAGCTATCCAGCCTCACAGGAACGTGTACACAGGCCTGCGACCTGACTCATGGTTTTGTTGTAAGCTCAGGGTCTGCTGTCCTCTCCATTCACTTTATTACACATCTCTTCTCATGTCTAAAAATGTCCTTACTACGCGTCATTTATTGACGGCACTGATTGTCGTGTTTTTATGGGGGATGAACTTTGTCGTGATTAAGATTGGTTTAAAAGGCATTCCACCATTTTTGATGGGGGCATTGCGTTTTATGCTGGTTGCTTTTCCTGCGATCTTGTTTTTGCCACGACCTAAGGTGTCGTTCAAATTATTAGCGGCATATGCATTGACGATCAGCCTTGGTCAGTTTGCTTTTTTATTCTCGGCGATGGCGGTCGGCATGCCGGCGGGACTGGCTTCGCTAGTACTGCAGGCACAGGCATTTTTTACGGTCGGCCTGTCTGCGATTGTATTTGGCGACAAGCTACGTGCCAGCAATCTGATTGGTATGCTGGTTGCCAGTGCGGGATTGGTCTTGCTTGGCAGTGCGAGTATTCCTAGTATTCCTGGCATTGCAAATTCCACCAGCCAGGTAAGTTTATTAGGTTTTGCGCTGACAATTTGTGCCGCTTTCTCCTGGGCCAGCGGCAATGTGATTAATAAAAAAATTGGTCCGACAGCAGTTTTGAGTCTGGTGTCATGGAGTGCCCTGATTCCGATTATTCCATTTCTCTTGCTATCGCTCGTTTTTGAGGGCGGCGATGTGATTGTGCATAGCCTGAATAATATGAGCTTGCCTTCTGCGCTGACGATTGTGTATCTGGCAGTGGCAGCGACCCTGATTGGCTACACCTTGTGGGGGCGTTTATTGTCCAGTCTGCCTACACATATGGTGGCGCCTCTGACCTTGATGGTGCCGGTGATTGGGCTTACTGCCGCATGGGTTTTACTTGGTGAGGCGCTGCGACCTTTACAAATCATCGGAGCGCTCATCGTGATGTGCGGATTGCTAATTAATGTGTTTGGTGCGCGCTTGCTTGAGCATGCCCGCACTTTGTTTGCCCGTTGATCGTACGATCGTGCGTACACAGATCGTTTATTTTTTACTGTTGCCAGATACTTTATTGATTGATCTGGCGGGTCCGGCAGATGCCTTTTTATTCGCGAACCGTTATCAACAGAAAATTCGTTTTGAGCTGAAATTTATCAGCCCCATGGATCGGATTATCTGCTCTACAGGATTGCAACTAAGTCCTTTATTACCGCTGCCAGTACAGATAGAAACCGATGCGATCGTAGTATTGCCCGGTTTGGTTGGTATGGATTTTCCGTACCAGGAAGCGCATGAACAGGCTTGTATATGCTGGCTGCGTGAGCATGTCAGCGCGACGCACCGTCTAGTATGCATCTGCTCTGGCGCTTTGCTGGCGGCCCATGCCGGACTGTTGGCGGGTCACACGGCGACGACGCACCACGATCATTGTCAGGATCTGGCGCGGATCGACAGTTCTATCCGTGTTGAGGAAAACCGTATTTTTGTTCAGCATGACAATGTCAATACCAGTGCAGGCGTGACCGCCGGAATTGATCTAGCCTTGCAACTGATCAGCGATATTGCAGATCCGCTGACGGCAACAGCCGTTGCCAGAAATATGGTTGTGTACATGCGGCGCGCCGGATCAGATCCGCAATTATCGCCGTGGCTCATGCATCGCAATCATATCCATCCGATCGTACACAAAGTACAGGATGCAATTATCAAACAGCCGGATTTTGCCTGGAGCCTGCCGCTGCTCGCAGAACTGGCCTGCACCAGCACCCGCCACCTGACGCGTTTATTTAAATCCCATGCAGAGATTTCTGTGCAGGATTACATCAGTAGCCTGCGACTCTCTCTGGCGAGTAAATTGTTAGCCCAGACTAATTGGCCGATAGAGCAAGTTGCGCAAGCGGCAGGCTTCGGCTCGGTCAGACAATTTCGCCGGGTCTGGAGAAGCGCGCATGCAGAGCCCCCTGGGCTACATCGCTAGAAAGCTGGATATCACCCAGCAAGCGTCTTAGCAACATGCAGATAACAGGCCAATAGCGTTGGCTCTCTTTTGCTGCTGTCTTGTTGCGTTCGCATCGCTCCAGATCATGAGAAGCAGCAGAATTTGCCAGCATCTTGCGCTATCATGAGAGACATTTTATTGGCACTCTGATCGATACCCTGTCATGACCCAAATTTGCCCCAAATGCAGTTATATCCGCAAAGAGACTGACACCTGCCCGGCATGGCAATGTCCCTCATGTCAGGTCGCGTACGCCAAGGCGGGCGACACCACTCGGCCTCAATTACTGCAACCGGCAGCGCGCACGAATCGCCTCGACAGAGACAATTCTGCCCTCTGGAAATGGCTGCTCATGGCAGCATTACTCGGTGCTGTGTTGTGGCAGCTCAAGCCAGCAGGACGGTTTGGCAGCAAGTCCACCACTCAGCAATCGGCTGACGGCAAGCAAACCATGCAACAACCCGTCGTGATTTTATACGGCACCACCTGGTGCGGCTATTGCGCTGCCGCACGTGAATTCTTTAAAGCTAACGGCATTGCCTATACTGATCTGGATACGGAAAAAACCACCGAAGGCTATCAGGGACATAAAAAACTTGGCGGTGGTGGCGTCCCTTTAATCGTTATCGACGGCGAAGTAATGCATGGATATAGCGAAGCCGGATTGCGTCAGGCTCTGGCACCATGGATAAAAAATTAGGAGATTCGGATGCGCAGGTTCCTGAAATTACTTTGTGTGCTAGGTACCGTTTTGCCTTTGCCCTTATATGCACAGAGCACCATCAACGATGTCAGCTGGCTAAGCGGTTGCTGGCAAGCGGTCGGCGGCGATGCCGGGTCAGAAGAACACTGGCTGACACCGGCTGGTGGCAGCATGCTTGGTATCGCACGCACTGTGCACGGAGGAAAAACCGTCGCGTATGAATATATGCGGATACACGAAGAGAAAAATGCACTGATCTTTACGGCAAAACCATCCGGCAAGGCCGAAGCCAGTTTTTTGCTGTTATCCCTCGATAAGCAAAAAGTCGTGTTTGAAAACCTGCGTCCGGAATTTCCGCAAAGAGTGATTTACCATTTACAGGATAATGGTAATTTACTGGGCCGGATCGAAGGTCGTTTACAAGATTTGGACAAGGGTATTAATTTTCCCATGCATAAAGTGAGTTGTACGGGAAAGTGATGGGGTTGCACAGTTGCGTGGTTGCGTAGTGATGCTGCAATGAGGGATGGCGTTGAGAATATCTCTGTCCGCATGACGCAGCCTGCCCGCTCCCATAATAGCTAAATTTTCTCTCCGCCTTGGTTGTGAGCACGGGCTTGCCAGCGCCCTCACCCTGCCCTCCGCCGCATGCGTGTGTGTGATGCTAAATGATTGTGTATTTCTACGCGCTCACACGAACGAACGAAAGTATTCGTTGTGTGTAGATCGGATATTGCGGATCTACTGATATCTATTTTTTTGAAGTTCTCATAAAAAAACCGGAAGTATTTTTCAATACGTCCGGCTTTTAGATTCTGGCTCACTACTATTCTACAAACCAGTGTGACTCACGATAAACGCTTTCATTTTTTCGACATCCGCCGTCATTACCTCAAATCGTTGCGGCAAGGCTTCGATGTTTTCAAAACCAGCCGGGCGCTCTGCATCTCGTCCCAGGGCTTCTTGTATAGTTTCATTAAACTTTGCTGGCAAGGCGGTTTCTAATACGATCATCGGGACACCTTGCTCTATGCGTTCCAGAGCGACCTTGATACCGTCGGCCGTATGCGTATCAACCGTAATGCCGTAATTTTTTTCAACCTGACGTATCGTCGTCAAACGATCAGCATGAACAGATTTGCCGGACTCAAAACCGAAGCGGGCGATTTTATTAAATTCATCGCCGTCACTGCCTGGCTTACCGGATAAATCAAAACCACCTTCCGTTTCTACCTTGCGAAATAAGGCTGCCACGCGGGCACTATCGCCGTCCAGCAGATCATGGATGAAACGTTCAAAATTTGATGCCTTGGAAATATCCATCGACGGGCTGGTGGTATGCCAGGTCTCGGCTGATTTCCGTACCCGGTACACGCCGGTGCGGAAGAACTCATCAAGCACATCGTTTTCATTCGTCGCTACGACGAGCTTGGCAATAGGCAAGCCCATCATGCGAGCGATATGTCCGGCACAGATGTTACCGAAATTACCCGATGGCACTGTGAACGAGACCTTTTGGTCATTGCTGCTAGTCGCGCTCAAATATCCGCGGAAGTAGTACACCACCTGAGCGACAACACGTGCCCAGTTGATCGAATTAACGGTGCCGATTTTTTGACGGGCTTTGTAGTCAAGATCATTGGAGACGGCCTTGACCATGTCCTGACAATCATCGAACACGCCCTCGACAGCGATATTAATAATATTCGGATCTTGCAGACTGAACATTTGCGCAGTCTGGAAGGCACTCATTTTTTTATGTGGTGACAGCATAAAAACACGGATACCTTGTTTGCCGCGCATCGCATATTCAGCGGCACTACCCGTATCACCGGAGGTTGCGCCAAAAATATTGAGCTCGGCCTGATGCTTAGCCAGGGTGTATTCAAACAAATTACCCAGTAATTGCATCGCCATGTCTTTGAAGGCCAGTGTTGGACCATTCGACAGGGCTTGTAATATCAGTTTGCGGCCATCTTTATCTTCCAGAACGCGCAAAGGCGTGATTTGAGTAGCATCTTCGCCCGCACGGACATTACGGTAGACATCTGCCGTGTAGGTTTTATCAGTGATGGCTTTGAGATCAGCGACAGGAATATCTGTCGCAAATTTTTTGAGCACTTCCAATGCCAGGTCGGCATAGGACAGTGTGCGCCAGACATTGAGTTCTTCACCGCTCACTTGCGGATAAGATGTTGGCAAATATAGGCCGCCATCAGGAGCCAGACCACCTAAAAGTATTTCGGAAAAATTGGGGCGTGCGGCATATCCGCGAGTTGAAGCGTATTGCATAGGATGACTGACGAAATTGGAAGAGTTGGACGAATATTCTCCGTATTATATCGCCCTTACCCTGCTGTAGCCTGCGAAAATTTGGTCAAACCCCGGTTTAGAGCAATTCTGCGCGTTTGGCTGTCCTCTTTAGCAAAGTCAGCTGTACGTAAATATCTGAATGGAATGTAGTGCCTGCAAAACATTATCAGATAGTTATAGCGTCATTTTAGCGTCATTTATATCTTAATTCGCAACTTGATTTCTAACTGATTGATCACTTAATCCACACTCTATCCAGCCAGACGTTCAGGATGGCTATACACAACAAAACCTTGTTCACGGACGAAGCCAATCAGGCAAATGCCCGCACGTTCGGCAATACTGATTGCCAGTGTGGTCGGTGCTGAGATGGTTGCGAGGATCGCGATGCCGGCACGTGCTGCCTTTTGCACCAGCTCATAGCTTGCACGACTCGTCATAACTGCAAACCCCGTCCGGGATGCAAGTGATGTCGCTATCAACGAGGTGGTTGATTGTTCACGAGCCTGACGCCGAGTATCAGCCGTCATTGCACCAATCAATTTATCGAGCGCATTATGGCGACCGACGTCTTCTCTGACGATTTGTATTTCGCCATATAAGTCACTCCATGCAGCCGCATGTAAAGCACCGGTCAACGCGTTGACGGGTTGCTTAGACTGTAACTCTTCAAAAGCTTTTGCCAATGCCAGCTTACCGACTTGTACATCACGACCAATGAATGGCGCGGCCAGATCCAGAGCCGTCAGGCTCTCAAGTCCGCACAGGCCGCAGCCGGTTTTACCGGACAAACTGCGTCGCTTATCTTTTAAACGCACGAAGCAATCGGACGCAATCGTGATCTGTACTTCTATACCCAATGCCGCTGCATTTTGTATGCACTCAATATCGTAAATCTGATCAGGCCGATCCACGATTTGCTCTGCCAGACTGAAACCAATAGCGAAGTCTTCAAGATCCATCGGCGTCGCCATCATGACTGCGTGCGAAATACCGTTAAAGATCAGCGCTACCGGAATTTCTTCCGCAATGGCATCATTGGTACGCTCGCTTGTGGTGGTGGAAAATTTGTGTCGCTCTATGCGCAAGCGACGGCTGGCACGCGCCATTTCATCGGGTTGAGTCATTTTGTCGCGATGCATGCAGCACGCCCTTTTTCAGTCAATACCAGCATCGTTCTGTCGCCGTCTTGTTCGGCATGTACCCATCCCAAACCTAGCTGCTGACCTATGCAATCGTCACCCAGATAGGCAACACAGCGCAACAAGCTGCTATGGCGTGCACGGAGCTTTTTACTCAGACGTGCGATTGATACGGGTTCAGGCTGCGTCGCCAGCTCTGCCAGCAATGCATCGGCCAGATCGGCAACCGGATTAGTGCTCGGCTGTCGATCTAGTCGATCTATTAGTACATCCTCTGTCATTGTTTACCCGAAACTATTGCACTGCCATCGCTGGCACAGTCGCCTCTATGTGGGACGTAATCACAACCGGAATCGATTTAGAGGTCGGCGTACGGGCGTAATCAGCGAAACTCGACAAGGGAACCAGGCCGTTTGTTTCGGGGAAATACGCTGCCAGGCAACCGCGCGGAATATTGTATTCCACCAGCATAAAGCGTTTCACCTGACGTCGCGCATTGTCATCACACAAGCTCTCGATATCGACCCAGTCGCCAGCCTGCATCGCCAGCTCAGCCATATCATCCTTATTGATGAACAAGACTCTGCGCTCACCAAATACGCCGCGATAACGATCATTCATGCCGTAGATCGTGGTGTTGTACTGATCATGCGAACGCATCGTCGCGAGATTGAATACCGGTGAGCTGCGGCTCTCGCGTGCCTGATGAATCGGCAAATCCGTCGGTACCGCATGCGCATAAAAATTCGCTTTATTTGTCGCCGTTTTCCACAAACGCTCTGCTGCAGTATTGCGCAAATGAAACCCACCCGGCACTTTAACGCGGGTATTAAAGTCGGCGAAATCATCGAACACAGCAGCAATCTTGTCGCGAATACGGTCATAGTCAGCAACCAGCCACATCCAGTCGGTTTTGCTACGCCCCTTCAGCGTTGCCGCAGCCAGTCTGGCAACAATCATCGGCTCAGACAAGAGCTCAGGTGAGGCCGGCGCATTAATGCCTGAGGACAAATGCACCATGCTCATGGAATCCTCGACACTGACCGCTTGCGGCCCGTTGGCCTGAATATCAATTTCAGTACGTCCAAGGCACGGCAGAATCAGGGCTTCACGTCCGCAGACCAGATGACTGCGATTGAGCTTGGTCGCCACATGCACGGTCAGCGCGCAATTTTGTAAAGCCTTGTGTGTGAGCTCTGTATCAGGCGTCGCCGTGGCGAAGTTACCACCGAGCGCGAAGAAGACTTTATTAGGCGCATCCAGCATCGCCTGAATTGCGCCAACGGTGTCGTAGCCATGTTCCCGTGGTGGCACAAAATCAAATACCTGTCCAAGCCTGTCCAGAAAAGCCGTATTCGGTTTTTCATAAATGCCCATAGTACGATCACCCTGTACATTGCTGTGACCACGCACAGGGCAAGGTCCGGCACCGGGACGACCGATATTGCCACGCAAGAGCAGCAGGTTCACGATCATCTGGATCGTAGCGACGGAATGCTTATGCTGCGTAATACCCATGCCCCAGCAGGCGATGACTTTGCCGGCTGCCATGTAAATATCGGCAGCACGCTGGATCTGCGCACGTTCCAGGCCAGATTCACGCACGATCACATCCCACGGTTCCGCCAGCACTTCTGCAGCAAACTGATCAAAATTCGCAGTATGTTCAGCGATAAACTCGACGTCGATAATACGCTTAGCACCGGCAGCCTGCGCCGCGATATCGGCTTCAAGCACACATTTAATCATGCCCTTAACGGTTGCCAGATCGCCACCGATTTTCAGTTGGAAATAATCGGATGAAATCGCCGTCGATTGCCCGCTGATCATTTCTGTCATGTCTTGCGGATTCTGGAATTTTTCCAGGCCACGTTCACGCAACGGATTAAACGATACAATCGCCGCGCCGCGCTTCGATGCGCCGCGCAACTCACCCAGCATACGCGGGTGATTGGTACCAGGATTTTGTCCAAAAATCAGAATTGCATCGGCAATCTGGAAATCCGATAAAAGCACGGTTCCTTTGCCGACACCGATTGCTTCACGCATCGCGAAACCCGACGGTTCGTGACACATATTCGAGCAATCGGGAAAATTATTCGTACCGAATTCACGCACGAATAATTGGTATAAAAAAGCCGCTTCATTACTAGTGCGACCCGAGGTATAAAAAATTGCATCGTCCGGCGATGGCAAGGCATTTAAATGCGTCGCGATCAGATTGAACGCACTCTCCCAGGAAATCGCCTGGTAACGGTCGCTGCTGCGATCATATTGCATAGGCTGGGTCATTCGCCCCAGACCTTCTAGCCAGTAATCGCTATGGGTAGTGAGTTCTTTAACGGTATGCGCGGCGATGATATCCGGTGTTGCGCGACGCGCGGTCGATTCGGCAGCGACTGCTTTGGCGCCGTTTTCGCAAAATTCAAAAGTCGAGGTGTGATCCGCATCAGGCCAGGCGCAGCCAGGACAATCGAAACCATCGGGCTGATTCGCAGACAGCAAGGTCTTTGCGCCTTTGCCAGGAATACCCTGCTCGATAATTTGTTGCGCAACGCTTTTCAGCGCACCCCAGCCGCCCGCCGGGCGGTTATAGACCTGAACCACTTTTTTATTCATAACAACCTCAAGCATCAACACTGCAAACCAGTCAGTTTCTTACATACTTTATGTATTGATCAATTGAACGAAGCGAACGAACCGAACATCTACACGAAGAGACCAAGTGAAGAAACAAACAGGGGGAAAGAAAGATTCATCGACTATTAACTACTTATTACTAATCACGGCCACTTTAATTACTGCTACTTATTACTGTTCAGCACTGCTTAGTACTAAGCAACACTGATTAATATTGATTAACACTGGTTAAGTCTACCTCAGAAAAAAAGATCGCACAGAGGCGATCTTTTTTTCTGCTTAGTCTGTTCTTATTTGAACAAGACGATCGCTTTTTGCAAGGTAATCCAGATACCAATTGAAAGTGGAATGCCTACCGCCGCCCAGGCAAATACCACCGTAACCGGGCTGCTAGCCGTAGCAGCAACGACTACACCGCTACTATCAGTGGTTGCTGCAACGCTGCGATCATGTGCCAGCTTGCGCTCAGCGGCTAACTCTTCATCGGTCATAAAGACGCTGTCCTTCACTGGCCGCACCAGCAAATTACAGATAAATCCGAGGACTAACATACCTGCCAGAATATACATCGTAACGTCATAGGCCTGAGCCTTTGGTACGCCATGTGCCAGCTGGTATTCACGGATATACGTCACCAGTATCGGACCGAGCACACCCGCAGTTGACCAGGCAGTCAGCAGACGACCATGGATCGCGCCCACCATTTGTGAGCCGAACATATCAGCGAGATACGCAGGCACGGTCGCAAAACCACCACCATACATCGACAAAATAATGCAGAAAAACAGGACGAACAATGCCAGACTGCCCGCATGTGCCACGGTAGGAATGGAGACGTATAAAATAAATCCCAACATCAGGAAAACAAAATAAGTTCCTTTGCGACCGATGTAATCAGAGATCGATGCCCAGAAGAAACGGCCACCGATATTAAACAAGGACAACAAACCGGTAAACGCCGCGGCAATAGTTGCGATCTGTTTCTTTTGATCGCCGCTCAAGTCATTGAAACCAATATCGAGACCGATCAATTTACCGCCAAAGACTTCTTGCAGCAAAGGTGACGCCATTCCCAAAATACCGATACCGGCTGACACGTTGAGGCACAACACGCCCCAGATTAGCCAGAATTGCTTAGTCTTCCAGGCTTTGGACAAATGCACATGCTTGCTTGTGATCATGGCGTTATTCGCCGCAACAGGTGGTGTCCAACCCGCTGGTTTCCAGCCGGAAGCCGGTACGCGATAGCCGAAGGCACCTGCCATCATGAAGACGAAGTAGATTGCCGCCATCACTAGGAAAGTTTCCCATACGCCGACTGAGGTCGGTGTAGCGAAATGACGCATCAGCCAATCTGCCATAGGCGAGCCGATCATCGCGCCGCCGCCGAAACCCATGATCGCCATGCCTGTCGCCATGCCGCGACGATCGGGGAACCATTTAATCAAGGTGGACACGGGCGAGATATAACCCAGACCCAGACCGATACCGCCGATTACACCGCCGCCGAGCCATAACAACCAAGCTTGATGCGAGTACACACCGAGCGCAGAGATCACCAGACCGCTGCACCAGCAGATCGCCGAGACGACACCAGCTTTGCGCGGACCTGCATGTTCCAGCCAGCCACCGAATAAAGCTGCAGATGAACCGAGGAAGATGAAGAACAAGGTGTACATCAAGCTCAACGTGGAGATTTTCCAGTCGCAGTTGCTAGCAAACAATTCGGCGATTAAGCCCATGTCAGCAGCACAAGCCAGCGGCTTATCAATACCGATCGCTTTAGATAACGGCAACCAGAACACCGAAAAGCCGTACGCCATACCGATACACAAATGGATTGCCAGTGCGGCAGGTGGCACTAGCCAGCGGTTGAAACCTTCACCAGCAATGGTGCGTTCCTTTGCCAGTAAGGAATATTGAGATTGAGACATATAACTCCATCCTTAGCTTGATCAAGCTTGAATAATTAAGGGGAAATAGACAAACAAATAGCGTGAGCATTTAATCAAATGCTGCTGAATTGTCTTATGAAAAATTCTTTTTGACAATTCATTAAATTGTAGCAAGATTGTTTTGCAACATTTCCTTACTACACACAAGGTTAATCATGATTCTTTGCAGGTGCATGATAACGCTACGCAGATCAGTCTGGCAATCACGCCCACAAGGCAAACAAGATATACAGGGAGGGAGTACTTTTATAAGACGCCCATAAAAAGGACGATCAAAGGGTATTTTATTAAAAAATAAGGGGAGTATATTATTATCGGTACAAAATCGGTGCAGACAGACTTTACATCAGAAACATTACATAAGAATAATATTCGCAATCCAAGATTAAGCCTGAGGCGATTAATGACCACTGGATGCCATTTTTTATCCGGCACCAGAATCTACAATAGCAGTTCATCAATCAGCCCGCATTAGCGATGAATAACCACCATCAGAGCTTTTGCCTCGGTCTTGCCTATATTGCGTATCGCGTGACTTTTATCTGCCTCATAACGCGCCGTGCCGCCGACTTTGAGTTTTTTCTTCACACCATCGACTTCGACCTCGACGCTACCATTCAACAGGGTTAAATGCTCGGTAGCACCCGGATCATGCGAGTTTGACACTAGCGCGCCACCCGGCGCCAGACTGAGCTCATACCACTCATATTTACCCGCCAGCTCCATAGGGCCGAGGATTTTTAGTACATAACCAGCATGCTCTCCCGGCAGAGTCGGCGTCTCATGCGGCTCCAGCATGCGGATCACATCAACTTTCGGTGTCTCTGCCGATAGCAACTCGGCAATACCAACACCCAAGGCATTGGCCAGACGCCATGCGACGGCGATGGTCGGATTGGCCTTTTCCCTCTCGATTTGTGACAGCATGGATTTTGAGACTCCCGCGGTACGGGATAAATCTTCCAGCGTCAGATTACGATCCAGACGCATTCTTTGCAGAGTTGCACCAACTTCGGGCGGGGTATTAGCCAAGTTTTTTTTCATATTTCCACTTGCATAGTTTTATAAGCACAGATAATATCCACTATATCGAACTTTAGTTCTACATATCGAATATTTCAACAGATTAAAAACATCTTACCAGAGTGCAACGCTACTGGGATGTTTTATTCAGTCATACCGGAGGCGACCATGAGCACAACAAGCACAGCAACAACACCGACCGCAGATACTACCCAGTCAAAACAAAATTTTTTTAACGGTCTGAGCCAGAATCTGGACACGCTGCGCCAGCAAGGACTGTACAAACCTGAGCGTGTGATTGCCTCCCGCCAAGGTGCAGAAGTGACCTGTGACGATGGTCGCCAACTGATTAATCTATGCGCCAACAACTATCTTGGCTTATCGGGCGATGAGGCGATGGTACAAGCCTCGATCAAGGCGACAGAGCAATATGGTTATGGTCTGTCCTCGGTACGCTTTATCTGCGGCACGCAAACAGTACATAAACAGCTGGAAAGCGCAATCTCCAGCTTCTTGGGAACAGAAGATACTATTTTGTATGCAGCTGCATTTGATGCAAACGGTGGCGTATTTGAACCTTTGTTCGATGAAAATGATGCGATTATTTCCGATGCACTGAACCACGCCTCGATCATTGATGGTATCCGTTTGTGTAAAGCAGCACGTTTCCGCTATGTACATAACGATATGGCGGATCTGGAAGTCCAATTACAGGCAGCTGCTGGCAAGCGCCATCGTGTGATCGTGACCGATGGGGTATTTTCAATGGATGGCACGATTGCCCAGCTTGATAAAATTTGCGATCTGGCAGACAAATACGATGCGCTGGTAATGATTGATGAATGTCATGCATCGGGCTTCATGGGCGCAACTGGTCGCGGCACCCATGAACACCACAATGTCTTAGGCCGTATCGACATCATCACAGGCACACTGGGTAAAGCACTGGGCGGCGCAATGGGTGGCTTCACTTCGGCGCGCAAAGAAGTAATCGATACCCTGCGTCAAAAATCCCGCCCCTACTTATTTTCCAACACACTGGCACCCTCGATCGCCGGCGCATCACTCGCCGTGTTGGAGCGCTTGTCCTCGTCAACCGAATTGCGTGACCGCTTGCATGCCAATACAGCACATTTTCGTAAAGAAATCGCTGCACTCGGATTTACGATCAAGCCTGGCACACATCCGGTGGTGCCTGTGATGCTGTTCGATGCCCCTATCGCCCAACAATTTGCGGCCCGGTTATATGAGCTAGGTATTTTGGTAACCGGCTTCTTTTATCCGGTGGTACCAATGGGGCAAGCCCGCGTGCGCGTGCAATTGTCTGCGGCACACACCACCGAACAACTGAACACCGCTCTCGCCGCCTTCGCCCAAGCAGGTCGCGAACTGGGCTTGATCAAGTAAATCCAATTCAATCATACGTACTCAGGAAATCACATGGAAAAAATATTAGTCATTGGTGCCAACGGCCAGATCGGCAGCGAACTGGTTGACGCCTTAGCAGCACAGCATGGCGCAGACAATGTCGTTGCCGCCGATATCAGCCCAAACAGCTTGTACGGCGCCAAGATCTATCAGGTTATCGACGTGCTGAATCCAGTCCGCCTTGCCGAGGTCGTCGAGCAATATCAGATAAGCCAGGTCTATCAACTGGCTGCATTGTTATCTGCGACTGGAGAACAGGCACCTCTAAAAGCATGGACCCTGAACATGGATGGTTTGCTAAACATTCTTGAACTGGCCCGTATCCGTGGCGAAGCGGGCAAGCCTCTGAAAGTCTTCTGGCCATCGTCGATTGCCGCATTCGGCCCGAACACACCAGCCGTCAATACACCGCAATATACGGTCATGGATCCAAGCACGATTTACGGCATCAGCAAACTGGCGGGTGAACGTCTATGCGAGTACTATTTCCAGAAGTATGGTGTTGATGTCCGCAGCATTCGCTACCCTGGCATCATTAGCTACAAATCGCCTCCTGGCGGCGGCACGACTGATTATGCGATTGCGATCTTCCATTCTGCCCTGCGTGGTGAGCGCTATGAGTGCTTCCTCGAAGCAGAGACAACGCTGCCGATGATCTACATGCCCGATGCGATCCGTGCCACGATTTCCCTGATGGATGCCCCCGCAGGCAAACTTTCTATACGTTCTTCCTACAATGTTGCTGGTTTAAGCTTTAATCCACGGGAATTAGCCCTCGCAATCAAACAAAATTTGCCAGGCTTTGACATACACTACGCCCCGGACAGCCGCCAAGCGATTGCTGCAACCTGGCCACAGAGCCTGGATGACAGCACCGCCAGCAAAGACTGGGGATGGCAAGCGCAAATCGGTCTGCAACAATTGGTAAGCGACATGTTAAAGAACGTCAAAGTAAGTAACGGAGCGCTTGCTGCATAAAACAAAAAAATCCGGATCAATGCGACATTCTGGCACCGCAATGATAGTGATCATTGCGGTGCAGAATCGGACCTGATCGGGGCACACGAGACAAAGGACGATGTATGGACATGCGGGTATTTGATTTATTTAAAATAGGTGTAGGTCCATCCAGCTCCCATACCGTCGGCCCTATGCTGGCGGCGCGACGTTTTTTACTCGAATGTCCTGAATTATTTAAAGTTAGCAAAGTCCAGGTTGCGTTATACGGCTCTCTGGCCTTGACTGGTCATGGTCATGCAACGGATAAAGCCGTGTTGCTGGGGCTCATGGGCGAGACGCCGCAAGATGTAATTCCCGACACAGTAGAAGACAAACTCACGGCCCTGGCTGACGGCGGCAGCATGAATCTGCTGGGAGAATATCCAGTCAAATTCGACATGATGGACGATCTGCTATGGCACAAGCAGGAGGTCTTGCCAGGTCACCCGAACGGTATGCGTTTTATGCTGACGCGCAATGACGGCACGGTATGCGAGCAAGTGTTTTACTCTACTGGCGGCGGTTTCATTTCGACTGAAGCAGAGTTACAGCAATCTGCCCAAGGCACTGCCAACAGCGCTGCAAGCTCCTCACTGCCCTTTCATTTTGGGACGATGGCCGAATTGCTGGCACACGGTCAGCGCAGCGGACTTTCTATCGCTGCGATGCTACGGGCCAATGAAATCACGCGTTGCAGCGATGCTGAACTGGATGCCGGTGTCGATAAGATCTGGTCCGTCATGAAGGGCTGTATTTCGCGGGGCCTGCAAATTTCCGGTGAGTTACCCGGTGGTCTGCATGTCAAACGACGGGCGGCAAAATTATGGCGCAGTGCAAATGAAAGCGCGGATGTATTGCCGCATGACGGCATGCACAAGGTGAGCCTCTATGCGATGGCCGTTAATGAAGAAAACGCCGCTGGCGGTCGCGTAGTCACTGCGCCGACCAATGGGGCTGCGGGCATCATTCCTGCGGTTTTACGCTACTACGCAGAAGACTGCAAACCAAGTAATCCCGAGCAAGGCATACGGCAATTTTTGTTAGTCGCCTCGGCGATCGGCATGCTATGCAAGAAAAATGCGTCTATCTCCGGCGCAGAGATCGGCTGCCAGGGGGAAGTCGGTGTCGCTTGCGCCATGGCAGCGGCAGGATTGACTGCTGCACTCGGCGGCACCAACGAACAAATCGAATCCGCCGCCGAAATTGGTATCGAACATCACCTTGGAATGACCTGCGACCCTATCGGCGGGCTGGTACAAATTCCCTGCATAGAACGTAATGGCATGGGCGCCGTCAAAGCGATTACCGCAGCTTCTCTTGCGCTGAGGAGCGACGGCACGCATCACGTCAGTCTGGACCAGGTGATAGAAACCATGCGTCAGACCGGTGCGGATATGCAGACCAAGTATAAAGAAACCTCTTTGGGCGGTCTGGCCGTGCATGTAGTGACCGTCAATCACGCCGCTTGTTAGGCAGACTACAACACACTATGTGCGCCATTGTCTGCTCATGTCCGCCCATCCAATCGAGTCTTACAGCAGATAAGTTACCCATATGTATTATCCGCTGCGATTGAATGCATTAATCTGACTCTATTTGTAATTCTCAAAAAACAAACTACTATTTTGATACAGACTTTGTGCTGACGCAAAGTCTCGCTCGCTGAAGCATCTAGGCTATAGATATCGTCCGCTCACTTGATACTGGATAGTTAATACAAGGGAAGGCATATCATGTACAACAAGATTCTTTTACCCGTTGATGGCTCAGCGCTCTCACTAAGTAGCGCCAATGCAGGTCTAAAGCTCGCTCAACAATTGAAAGCAAGCATCGTTATTGCATTTATTGCGCCAACCTTTCAATACCCGGTGTACGGCGAATTCATTCCGCCAGCCACCCAGACCGAAGAGGAATATCAAGCAGCAATGCGAGCGCTCGGTGATAACTATTTCCAGCCGATCAAAGAATCTGCAAACATGATGAATATTGCCACCCAGAGCGAGACGAAATTCAGTGATTCAACCGCCAAAGAAATCGTTCATATTGCCGGACAATACGGCTGTGACCTGATTTTTATGGGTTCACATGGCCGCAGTGGCCTTGGCAATTTTTTGCTTGGTAGTGTTACGACTAAAGTTCTATCTATTTGTCAGATTCCGGTATTGGTGCACCGTATCAAACATAGCTAAAAATGACGGTTCGACATACTCAGATCACAATGCTGAAAAATTGAGAACAAGCTGACGCAGCAGGCTAGCGAACTTCTAGAAGTCCCCGGATGTAAAGTACAATACGCTTTACCTCATAGCAATCTTTAATGACTGCGGTGAGGTAAAGCGTATTTTATTTTGCCCTTCTTACCCTACTCTATCGATGATTCGCATACTGATTGCAGACGACCACACCATCATGCGCGAAGGCTTAAAGCGCATTCTGGACGGCATTGACGACATACAGGTTGTGGCCGAAGCAGTAGATGGATTCGATACACTGGAAAAAGCACGGCGAGGTAATTTTGATGTGTTGCTGATGGACTTATCCATGCCAGGACGCAGCGGTGTTGATCTGATTCGCCAGATCAAGGATGAGATGCCTAAATTGCCGATCCTGATCCTGACCATGCATGAAGAAGAACAATATGCGGTGCGGGCAATCCGCGCTGGCGCACGAGGTTATCTGACCAAAGAGAGTGCTGGCACACAGCTGGTAACCGCTTTACGTAAAGTCGCTTCAGGACGTCCATATATCAGCATGGAAGTTGCCGAACAACTCGCGATGTCCGCCATGCCCGCCGACAACGGCTTGCCGCACACGCAGTTATCTGATCGTGAATTTGAAGTATTTAACCACTTGGTAAAGGGACGTTCTATTACTGAAATTGGCGACCTGCTACACCTCAGCGTAAAAACGGTCAGCACGCATAAGACACGTATTCTGCAAAAAATGGGCATGACCAATATGTCTGATCTGGTGCAATACGCAATTGCTCATCATCTGCTTCAATCTGTCTGAACCACACTGCCAGAACAGCACTACCCACACCCTTCTTTGATGCACGCGAGTACTACAAGATCGCGCGCCTATCTCGCTTAAAGCTTGGAAAGCGAACCGAGTCATCACTCTTCTGCTAGGAATATTCCTACAAGGGACTCAGTAATTTCCGCCAGTCAAATCAGCATTCCCTGATGTAAATCAATTCACTTACTGATCATAATGAATTCATACGAATACATGCAAGTGTCCGTAAATTTATCTCAAGAATTATTGAGAAGCGCATTAAAAATTTACTCAAGATCAGAAAAATGAGCCCGAGCTTAAACCTGTACATCGTTGAAGATTCTGTACTGATCCAAAATCGCTTAGTCGGTTTCATGGACGATCTGCCTGATGTTCATATTGTCGGCGTCGCTGGTGATATCAAGAGCGCTTACCAGGAGATTCTGGGCTCGGATACCAACGCGATGATTTTGGATGTACAGCTTAGTGATGGCAACGGACTGAGCTTATTAAAAAGCGTCAAACAAAAGAAACCTGACGTCAAAATTATCGTACTCACCAACCACGCCACCGACGCAAACCGCTTGCAAGCCATGCGAGCCGGTGCCGATGGTTTTCTGGATAAGTCCACTGACTTCGCACAAATACCACGCATCCTGCATAACTGGATTCATGCAGAGCCATCAAAGAATTTGAATTAATCTACCTCGAGAGGGAAAACCATGTCTACAGCCACTGTTTCTACATCGTTGTCGAATATCGAAGTGACCGCCAGCCCGGCCGCCTATTTGTCGGCAAGCGTATCGGCATCCGCATCTAATGATGCTGGCTGGCGCTGCCACGGCACACTATGGTCTAACCTGCATGAGGTGTGTGACTTGCTCGGCATTGCAACCCCGTTAGCGTCCGATGACGAACAAGTTTTGTTCCAACATGTGCGTTATAAAGCTGGTCAGCGTATCCATACTATTGGTCAGAATTTCGATACTTTGTACATCGTCAATTCTGGTTTTCTGAAGACCGTATTAATCGACGAATACGGCAACGAGCAGGTATTAAGCTTCCCCATGAAAGGTGATTTGCTCGGTATCGACGGCATACATACGCAACGTCACGCATCGGAGGCAGTTGCGCTCTCTGATTGTGATGTGATCTTAGTACCGTACACAATATTTTCATCTCTTGGTCGCCTCTATGCAGAATTAGAACAAGCCATGTTCCGGGCCATGAGCCGCGAATTAGTACGTGAACAAATCATGATCGGTATGCTCAGTGCATTAAGTGCAGAAGCTAAAGTAGCCCGCTTTTTGCTTAATCTAGGTGAGCGTTTTGCACAACTCGGTTATTCAAACAAACTATTTAATTTACGCATGACACGTCACGAAATTGGTAGTTATCTGGGCTTGACCCTGGAGACAGTCAGCCGCACCTTATCTGCCTTCAATGAATTAGGGCTGATCCGTGTTGAGCAACGCCAGATTGGCATTCTTGATCCTGTCGCATTAAAAACACTACGTCGTTTACCACCGGCTAAAACCCGTCTCAAAGTAGGTGAAAAAGTCACCGCCCTCGTAGGAAAGAGCTTACTCCCGCAATGGAGTAAAGAGGTTGCGGTTGCACTGAATTAGTATAAGCTTAGTTAATACATCGACACCTGGCCTTAGCCCTGAGACCGGCTTTCTTTATGACATCAAGGAGTCTGACATGACTTACAAAACCGTACTGGTTCATCTGGATGAATCAAGCCGCTCTGCGCTCAGAGTCAAGGTTGCGGCAGAGATCGCGATTGCGGACAATGCGCATCTGATCGGCACAGCAGTGACAGGTGTTTCACGCTTTATCTATCAGGACGGCAACATCAGCGCCAGTGATCCCAATTTGACGATCCATCTGAATTTTTTACGTGAACGTGCAGAAAAAGCGATCGCCAGTTTTGGTAAAAGTATGCGGGAATTTGGCGTAGCATCTTTCGAAAGCGTGATCGCCAACGACGAGGCTGGCGGTGGCATCGGCTTACAGGCGCGCTACAGCGATCTGGTCGTGGTTGGCCAAACGAATCGTGATGAGCCCTCGCCTTCTGTGTTGCCAGACTTTCCCGAATATATCGTGATGAACTCAGGTCGCCCGGTATTAATCGTTCCTTATACCGGCGATTTCACTACGGTTGCAAAACGTCCACTGATTTCATGGGATGCCAGCCGCGAATCGACACGCGCCGTTACCGACGCGATTCCTCTATTAAAACGTGCTGACTTGGTACAGGTTGCCATTTTCAATCCGAAGGCAACACCAGATGCGCACGGCGAACAACCGGGTGCAGATATCGCGCTCTACCTTGCACGCCACGGTATCAAAGTAGAGGTATCCGTACACAAGACTTCGACCGATATTGGCAACGCCCTGCTTTCACTCGCTCATGACTTAGATAGCGATATGCTAGTAATGGGCGGCTATGGCCACTCACGTTTCCGTGAAATGATCATGGGCGGTGTGACCAGAACTATTTTGGAAAGTATGACCATTCCCGTTTTGATGTCACATTAAAATCAGCATTGATACAACCGTTGGATGAAGGCACGAGAATTCGTGCCTTTTTTTCGTCTACCTTTTTTCGTCACCAATTTTTGTCGCCGCTATTTTTGTCAGAGCTAAAAGCAGAGACGGAGAAAAACATCTGACATACAACAAACTCCCCTAAAATACAGACTTGTCTGATTCAACCCGGATTTAACCTCCCGGACCCGTCGCCCTATGTTGCTGCATACTCCCAAAGAACTGAAACAAGCCAAATGGATTGCCCTATGCCTGCTGGTGCTGTCTTGTGTCATGTGGCTGAACAAAGCCAACTTCGCTCATTACAAAATTATTGCATCCTTACCTTTGCATACGGCATTAGAAACAGCAACTATCGTTATTTTTTCTTCTGTGTTTATTGTCTGCTGGAACGCCTTTGGCGAGCGCCGTAAAAAGAGTAGCGTCATACTCGCCGTCGCTTTTTTATGTACGGCGATTTTAGGTTTTTTTCACGCAATCAGCTTCCAGGGTATGCCGGGATTTTTGCAAGCAATTGACATGCATAAATCACTCAGTTTTTGGCTCATGTCGAGGCTGATCGTCGCTCTCACCTTGCTAGGACTTACACTTAGTTCCAGAGATACGTTCTCATCGCCGTCACAATCAGTTGCGGTACTCGTCGCGGGAGTCCTGTTGACCGCTATTTGCGTCGTTTTCATCTTGATTGCACCTGAGTATGTACCTTTGACTTACTCCGCGGAATCAGGCCAGACAACTTTCAAGCTAGTGGGTGAATCACTGTTGATCGGCCTCAATGTATTGACTGCGACTCTGTTATATCGTCAGGCTGTCCGTATCAAGGGCGAGCACGCAGAGGAGCGACTGCATATTGATAGAGCTTCGTTATTTGTCGCCAGTTCCACTATGGCGATGTCGGAGGTGTATTTCTCTTTATATACCGATACCAGCGATATCTATGTCATCGCAGGACATGTTTATCAGTTTCTGGCAGCGACGGCGATCTATCGCAGCATGGTTGCTGTGAATATTCATGCCCCTTACGCTACCTTGAGCGCCGCAAATAAAAAAATTGCGAGGAGTGCCGACGAATTGTCTGTCCATAAAGAACGCCTTACCGGCATCATCGAAACCGCGATTGATGGCATCATCACCATCGATGAGCATCAGAATATCATTCTGGCCAATCCTGCTGCAGCAGCGATGTTCGGTTACGCCATAGAGCAAATGACCGGCACCTCACTTAATGCAGTGATTCCGGAGCGGCATCGTAAGTCGCATGGCAGCCATGTCAAAAAGTTTGGGCAAACCGGCGACACAAGGCGAAAGATGGGTGGTAATTTCGAGGATTTTTATGTCACAGGCTTGCGCGCCAGCGGTGAAGAATTTCCCATCGAAGCATCGATCTCAAGCTTGATGGAAAATGGACATCGCTTCTATACCGTGATTTTCCGGGATATCACTGAGAGAAAAATTGCTAAAGAAAAAATGGCGCAATATCACTCACAATTGAGTCAACTCTCCAGCGCATTACAAAGTATCCGGGAAGAGGAGCGCAAACATATCGCACGCGAACTACATGATGATCTCGGTCAACTTCTGGCTGCATTGAGGATGGATTTATCCCTGCTGCAACGCGATGCCGAGATGTCGGGCAAATCACAAAAGGCCTTGTCCAGCATGGATCAGTTGATATTAACTTCCATCACAACCTTACGCCGTATCGCAACCGATTTACGTCCACGCGCGCTAGATGAAGGGGGGCTCTACTTTGCGCTGCAAACATTGCAAAAAGATTTTACCCAGCGCCATCAGATCGAATGCCAATTGCGGGCGGACGAGGACCTGCTCAACCTGGATGATGCGCATAGTACGGCGATCTTCCGGATTATCCAAGAATCACTGACGAACGTAACGCGGCATGCTAAGGCGAATAAAGTCGTGATTGAGTTTGAGCGTACGACGGACGAGCTGAGCTTCTCCATCAGTGATAATGGTCGCGGCATTGAGGAAGAAGATATGCGCAAATCACGTTCGTTTGGACTGGTAGGAATGCGCGAACGGGTAAAAGCAATGCAAGGTGAATTTTCAGTCGGCAGCAATCATGGTGAAGGTACGCGGATAGAAATCCATTTGCCGCTGGCAAGCACCGTATTTAGTGAATCCGGCGCGTGAATTACCCGAAATTTGAGTCGTCATTTGAACAATCACAGGAGTCAGCTTAAAAGCGTAAAGTGGCGTATCCTGACGATGTATTTTCTGGAGAATGATTATGTCGATTTCAGCCCTTAATGCAGGTTTATCAGGCTTGCAATCTTATCAACGCGCCTTGGATAACTCCGCAAACAGTGTTGCGAATGCCAGTACTAATGGGTTTCAAGCGCAACAAGTGTCATTTCAGGAGCAAAAAAATGGCGGCGCTACTATCACAATCAGTAATGGCGTAGAAACAGATGGCAGTTCCACTTCCCCGAGCAGCACGGATCTGACCAAAGAAATTATTCAATCTTTAGAGTTTAAAGCAGGATTTGACATCAACGCAAAAGTCGTCAAAACGGCAGATGACATACTTGGCACGATCATCAATATCAAAGTGTAATCGTTAACTACTTCCGACTGTGTTTGGCGGTGTTTTGGCAGCTTACAGCTGAGTCGCCCGCCAATCCGGCAAACTCATCTAGGCGTGATGCACAAAAAATCAGGCATCAGCGACATATCAAAATACCATAAACCTGAGAGTCCGATTGCCAGTAGCAAGCTCGCTGCAACAACACGGACATATCGCGCATAGCGGCTAATTTTTGCATATCGTATGAGAACTGGTGCCATTAACAAATAGGGCAAGGCACTCAGACCAAAAATCAACATCAACATCGCACCAGACCATGCGTCACCCGCCAGCAAAGCAAACGGTGCAACACCATACAATAAACCGCAAGGTAAACATCCCCAAGCCATACCGGTAAAAAACGGATACCGGGATGCATTACACATCGCCAAGCTCAGGATATTAGCAACAAATGAGTTCAGGCGAGCAAATAACGATGACGACGGAATCAGTGCCCGAACCAGATCTGTCCAGCCTAACAAACGCATTCCCAAATAAATTAATGCGAGATTCCCAACTACAAATAAGATTTGCTGAACTGGTAGATAAGGTCTGAACAGCATACCGGCAGTCCCCAGACTGCCAAATAATGCACCAACCAGCATATAAGTAAAAATGCGCCCGGCATGCCTTAAGATTAATGGGGGAATGACCGGGGCAACGCTGTGTACAGTAGCTTGACTGCTAGCATCAGGTGCGGTGTCCTCTACTTGGATATGGATCACTTTTTTTTGGGCAGCGTCACCCGATGATTTCTCATCACCGAGGCGTTCACTATCCGCATCACCCAGCAGACTGGCGATACCTCCGCACATACCGACGCAGTGAATCCCGCCTGCCAGACCAGCGGACACTGCAGCAGTGACGAGTGGCAAAGTCAACATAAGCAATGAAGAGTAAAGCGACGAGTGACGAACCAATAGCCCGTATGTTCTGTCAGATTGGGCATGACGATCTGTCCTTGATTCAAGTTGGATTTTTCGTCAGAACAACGGCGATGGCGGATTCTCTTGGAAGCAGCATGCCATCCGCATCTCTATGAGGTAATAGCGGTCTAATGAAAAATCCGGGTTCAATGCGTTTCCGTCATTAACAAAGCAGTTAAGCCACTGGATAATATTCCCAGCAACCAGAAGGAGAAAAAACCGATGGTATAAACACCGGTGATATGTATCTTGATGCGTTCATCCAGAATGATCAACTCCATAGGATCAACCAGACTGAAAAATAAACCTGTCATGACACAAGCCATTAAAAAAGCTGGCCACAACACGACCATCAATAATGATCGTACCCGTGTTTGGCGGTGAGTCGAATTGTGCGATTCCAAATCCTGTCCCCTTTTATTCAATGTCAAAGTTAACAGTCTCGATACTATGAGTAAAGTTATTTTGCTGCTTGTAGTTGTAAGGGTTTTTGCTCTGGATTAAACCAGTCGCCTGTCAGACGCCATTCGCTTGTCTCCAGCTTGGCGTGAAATAACTTAACCTCATTGAATGACGATGATGATTGTGCTGGCAGATGACCTTCATAACTCCCCGGCACAATTTGCTTCAACGGCAGACGCCTGACTAACTCATTCACCGACGTTGCATTTGCTGCGGCATTCGCCAAACTCAACTGAACTGTATCAGGCAATACACCATTACCGGATAGCTGCATCAGTACACGTCCGGAGGAATCTAATGTAATTGACGAGGTCAATTGAAGTGCTCGGGCACGGGCATCTCTTTGAATATCTTTATTGATCATCAAGCCTTGCTTGTAATAGTCCTCAGCAATAACTTTGTCTGCACCACGCCACGCAAGAAATCCTGTGAACAGACTTGCACACACCACAATTGCAGGCCCACCAACAACCAGCAGAAGCCAAGGTTCTTTGTACCAACGGTCGGCTTTTGGTTTTACCTGCATGAATATCGCACTCATATCATTCTCCTATTTTGGCACCAGGAACACAGCCTTTTCAGTGACTGTGATATTGGCAGCCTTACTATCCTTGACGACAAATCTGATACGGTTAGAGCCTGGCTCCGCCGCGCCGGGAGGTATGCGAACGCGCATTGGTATTGCTTTAGTCGTTGCCGCGTTAATACTCACCGTTGTCTCGCCTACGATGCGAATACCGTTGATACCTTTGACTTCAAACTGCACTTCTTTGGCAAGCTCTTCCGTATTCATGATCTGAATTTTGTAGACATTATCAATCGCACCGGTTTCCGTCACAAGCGGCATGCCACGGTCGCGGATCACATCCACTTTTAAAGGAACATGCAAAGCCAAAGACAGTCCGGCTGCGAGAATGATGAGGCCGAGAATACCGGAATAGACCAAAGTACGCGGACGAAAAACACGTCGCCACATCGCATTAGAATCAAGTTGTTTAGTCAGTGCATGATCCGTGGTGTAGCGAATTAAACCACGCTCATAACCCATCTTATCCATCACCTGATTACAACCGTCAATGCATGCTCCGCAGGCAATACATTCATATTGCAAGCCATTACGGATATCAATTCCCGTCGGACAAACCTGTACACAAATACCGCAATCGACGCAATCACCCTTGCCTTCCGCCTTGTAATCGACTTTTTTATTTCGCGAACCACGAGGTTCGCCGCGTGCAGTATCGTAAGTAATTGTCAGCGTATCTTTATCAAACATCGCGCTTTGAAAGCGGGCATAAGGACACATATATTTACAGACCTGCTCACGCATCCAGCCCGCATTGCCATAAGTTGCAAAGCCATAAAAGAGTAACCAGAACGTTTCCCAAGGGCCTAGGGTAAAGCTGAATACTTCCGCTGCCAGTTGATGGATTGGTGTGAAGTAACCGACAAAAGTAAATCCTGTCCATAAAGATAAAATAAGCCACACACCGTGTTTCAGTGATTTGATACCAAATTTACGTACGGATATAGGGGACGCATCAAGCTTGATACGCGCATTACGATCACCTTCGAACTTGGCTTCTATCCATAAAAATATCTCGGTATAGACCGTTTGCGGACAGGCATATCCGCAAAACAAACGACCTGCAATGGCGGTAAACAAAAATAACGATAATGCGGAGATCACCAGCAAGATCGCCAGATAAATGAAATCTTGTGGCCACAGAACCAATCCAAAAATATAAAACTTTCGTGTGACCAGATCAAACAATACCGCCTGCCTGTCATTCCAAGTAAGCCAGGCGGTACCGTAAAAAAGAGCTTGAGTAAAAAATACCAGTACCCAGCGCCAACTGGCAAACCATCCTTTTTGTGAACGCGGATATATTTTGCGACGCTCTTCAAATAAGGCTATTTCAGCCTCTTCTATCGGTACCGGTATGATGGGAATATGCTTCATAGTTTCTATCAAAGGAAGTGATGATATGAATTGCGAATACCCTCGCAACGACATCAGCGCTTCTGATCATTCAGTGCCAGAACGACTGACACTGAATTTATTGTGACATCTTATTTTGCTGCATCTGATGTAGTGGCCGGAGCACTTGCAACTTCTGCTATTTGCTGAACGGCGGCTACCTCTGCCGTTTTTATCACTGCCGACGGATCATTTGATAAACTCCACACATAAGCAGCGAGCAAATGAATTTTTGCAGGCGTCAAAATAGTTTTATGTGCTGGCATTTGATTATTACGACCTTTGTTAATGGTTTCCATCACGGTATCAATACTGCCACCATATAACCAGATTTTATCGGTCAAATTCGGTGCACCCAATGCCTGTGTTCCTTTACCTTCAGCGCCATGACAGGCGGCACATGCTGCAAATTTGGATTTACCCAATGCGGCCTTGATCGGGTCATGAGTGGAATTGGATAAGCTCAATACGTAGTTGGCGACATTACGCACATCATCATCGGTACCCAACGCAGCACCCATCGGCGGCATCTGGCCATGACGTCCCTCAGTAATTGTCGTCACGATCGTTTGCGGATCACCACCATATAACCAGTCACTATCAGCTAGATTTGGATATCCCTTACCACCTTGTGCATCAGAGCCATGACACTGTGAGCAAGTATTCAAAAACAGACGCTGACCAATTTCTTTTGCCTGCGGATCCTTGGCAACTTCTTTGATGTCCATCGCCAGATACTTGTTAAAGATAGGTCCGTATTGCGCTTCACCATCCGCCATTTCTTTTTCATACGCTCCGGCCTGACTCCAGCCGAAACTACCTTGCCGATCACCAAGGCCAGGATAGACAATCAAATAGCCGATGCTGTAAATAATGGTGAGATAAAACAACCACATCCACCAGCGTGGCAAGGGATTATTTTTCTCTGTTAAATCACCGTCCCATACATGACCCGTTGTTTCGGCCGGCAATGGTTTGCCGTCACTACCTATTTTTACTTTAACTGTAGATTGCGACCACAGCAACAATCCGCATGCAAAAATACTGATTGCAACCAATACTGCAATCCCTATACTCCACCATTGGTTAAAAAAATCTGCCATGATTATTTTCCGTTCTCATTCTCAATTGGCAAGCGTGCCAGCTCTTCGAATCGGGCTTTGTTTTTACTACTGAATGCCCAGTAGAGAATACCCAAAAACACGATCAGGCTGATCACCGTCACAACACTGCTGACGATGGTGAAATTAATGTCCATGTTTCATCCTCTCTCTTAGAAATCTGACTTGCTAACAGTCGTGGAATCCGGATAACGACAACGCCATTAACAGGCATAGTTCAAATTGTCGTATCCTGAATTTCCTTAATTTTTATTTTTGATCGACGTACCTAAAATCTGTAAATAGGCGATCAATGCATCGAGCTCTGTTTTATCGGCAATCTCATCCGGAGCAGCCGCGATTTGCTGATCTGTATAAGGCACGCCCAAGGTTTTCATCGCCTTCAACTTCGGAGTGATCTCTGCTTTATCGAGTTTCGTTTTTGCCAGCCAGGAATACGAAGGCATATTCGACTCAGGAACAACTGAACGTGGATCATTCAGATGATCTCGGTGCCAGGCGTCGCTGTAACGACCGCCAACCCGAGCAAGATCGGGGCCGGTACGCTTGCTACCCCACTGAAAGGGATGATCGTAGACAGACTCTCCTGCTACCGAGTAGTGGCCATAACGCTCGGTTTCTGCACGGAATGGACGAATCATTTGTGAGTGACAGCCGTAGCAGCCTTCACGCAAATAGATATCCCGTCCGGTCAATTGCAATGGTGAATATGGCTGCATCCCCTGCACTGGCTGCGTTGTCGATTTCTGGAAAAATAAGGGAACGATTTCTACCAGTCCACCGATGCTAATCGTCAGTATGACCAGTACCAATAACAGTCCCACATTTCGCTCAATCAGATCATGAGTAAAATTACGCATATAAATTCTCCTTATTTCTCTGATCAGGCATGAGCCGCAACTGGGCTCAACACGGGAATCGCATTGTTGACAGGCTTTGCAGCAGCGACGGTTTTTACAACGTTATATGCCATCACCAACATGCCACTGAAATACATCAGGCCACCAGTCATACGAATGACGTAGTACGGATAGGTTGCCTTCACTGTCTCTACAAACGAATAAGTCAAGGTGCCGTCTTCATTCACTGCGCGCCACATTAAGCCTTGCATCACGCCAGCAATCCACATCGAAGCGATGTATAAGACCACACCAATCGTTGCCACCCAGAAGTGCACTTCGATCAACCGCTTGCTATACATCTCTGTCTGACCAAATAATCGCGGAATCAAGTAGTACAAACTACCGATAGAGATAAAACCCACCCAGCCCAACGCCCCAGAATGTACGTGCCCGACAGTCCAGTCTGTGTAATGAGATAAAGCATTGACTGTTTTGATCGCCATCATCGGGCCTTCAAAGGTAGACATACCGTAGAAAGACAAGGAGACGATGAGAAAACGCAGGATAGGATCAGAACGCAGCTTGCTCCAGGCACCGGATAAAGTCATGATGCCGTTGACCATGCCGCCCCAGGATGGTGCCAGCAAAATCAGGGAAAACACCATACCGATAGACTGCGCCCAGTCAGGCAATGCGGTGTAATGCAGATGATGAGGACCGGCCCACATATAGGTAAAAATCAATGCCCAAAAGTGAACAATAGACAGTCGATAAGAATAAACCGGACGCTCGATTTGTTTAGGAATGAAGTAATACATCATGCCCAGGAAACCTGCCGTCAAAAAGAAACCGACTGCGTTATGCCCATACCACCACTGCACCATTGCATCCTGTACACCGGCATATGCAGAATAAGACTTGGTCAGAGATACCGGAATAGCCGCGCTATTGACGATGTGCAATACGGCCACAGCAACGATAAAGGCACCATAAAACCAGTTGGCAACATAGATATGTTCAACCTTGCGCTTGACTAGCGTACCAAAAAAAACAATGGCATACGCAACCCACACCACAGCGATCAGGATATCAATTGGCCATTCCAGTTCAGCATATTCCTTACCCTGGGTATAGCCAAGAGGCAAGGAAATGGCCGCGGCCAGAATAACGAGCTGCCAACCCCAGAAGGTAAAGCCCGCGAGGGCATCAGAGAACAGGCGCACGTTCGAAGTACGCTGCACCACGTAGTAGGAAGTACCCATCAAGGCACAACCACCGAATGCAAAAATAACTGCATTGGTATGTAAAGGTCGCAGCCGCCCGTAACTTAGCCAGGGTATTCCTGAAAACAACTCCGGCCAGGCAAGCTGTGAAGCGATAATCACGCCCACCAGCATACCAACTATTCCCCATACGACTGCCATGAGAGAGAATTGGCGCACTACGCGATAATTGTAAGAACTTTCTTTAGATATCGTCATGATCTCACTCTGTTAATAGAATTCATTGACAGAATAGCGAGCATGCTTACACGCGATATTGATACAAATCAAAAAGTAGGAATTAGGAAAAAAATTTGAGAAAATTTTAATCAATAATTTCCGTGATATCTGAATTTATTGAGCTTTTCATGCTTAAAGCAGACGTAAAAAAAGCACCTTACGGTGCTTTTTTTACCAAGTAAGATCCGGTTATTGCGGAGCTGCTACAGGAGGAGCAGAAACAAGCGTCTTATTGATAGTAACTTTAGATTTTTGCTTAAGCGCCTCTACATAAGAGAACATATCGTTTTGCGCGATGGCATCAGCAAACTGCGATTGCTCAATTTTACGTCGTCCCGCATCTATCGTACCGGCATTCACCTTCGCAATACGGTAAATGCTATAACCAGAGCCAGGCGTTTCAACACCAACGAATGCGGGCAATTTTTGCAGATCGGCTTTCATAACTTCAGCAAAAACTGCTGGTGCAACATCTTGATTTTTCAACCGGGATACTGTCTTACTTTCTGAGAAACCAGCAGCATTATCCGCCAATTTCAATGCCTTCAGTTTGTCCTCACCGGCTTTTTTTGCAAGAGCAACTGATTCTGTCAAAGTAACACGGGCAAGTATGATCGCTTTTACTTCTTCGAACGGACGTTTGCTCGCCGCTTTGTACTCAACGACACGACCGGAGACCAGTGTGCTAGGCGCTACTTCAACAGCTTCTGTATTGTGTTTCTTCTTGACGGACTCATCAGAAAAAATCGCCTTCAAAAACTTTGGATTATTAAACAAAGCCACTGCTGGTAAAGCAGGATTCGGTTGACGGGTCAGCACATTGGTCGTTTGTACTTGCAGCTTCAGTTTATCGGCAACTGGCTTCAAGCTATCTGCCTGTTCGTAGACGGTATTGGTAAATGTTTCTGCTGCTTCAGCATAAGCTTTAGCTGCTTTTTGTTTTTTGATGTCTGCCACGATTTGTGACTTCATCTCTTCCAAAGACTTCACACTCGCTGGTTTAATCGCCGTCAACTGGATGATGTGATAACCGAATTCTGTTTGAACGAGCTCACTGATTTCACCTTGTTTCAACTTGAATACAGTGTCTTCGAATGCTTTAGTCATTGCACCCTTACCAAAGTAATCCAGATCTCCGCCACGCTCTGCTGACACCGGATCCTGAGAATTTTCTTTGGCTAATTTTGCAAAAGATTCAGGGTTCTTGCGCACGTCAGCTAACAGCTTTTCAGCCTTCTGTTTGGCTGCCGCTTTATCTGCATCTTTTGCATCTTTGTTGGATGCAATCAAAATATGGCTGGCACGACGCTGCTCTTCAGTCGTAGCAAACTTTTTATTTTGTTCGTAAAAAGCTTGTACCTCTGCGTCGGACACAGTGATTTGCGAACTCAGCACGTCATTGTTCAATACAACATATTCAGCTTTGATGGTTTCAGGGATTTCAAACTGAGCTGAATTTTTTTCGTAGTAGGACTTCAACATCTCATCCGTCACTTTTACCTGTGAGGCAAAATCAGCTGACTGAAAATTCAAAGCCTGAACTTCTCTTTCCTGCTCGTTAATGACAGACAAAGAATTAGCGACCGTTTTTGGAACGATTGCAGTGGACTGCACGGCACCCAGTAATTGCTGAAGTGACATACTTTGACGCAAGCGCTGTGCGTAACTCTCTGGCGTCATTCCCTGCATTGCCAATAATTTTTTAAACTGCTCAACGTCACGAGTGCCATCAGGCTTGAGCAAAGCTGGCTCTGCCAAAATTGCCTGCTGCAATGCTTCATCAGATATGCTCAAGTGTTGATTAGCTATTTCGACATTAATCACCTTACGTGTGATCAGATCATCCAGAATATTTTGGCGAGCCTCAGCGGTATTCAACAACTTGGAGTCGAATTGCGGACCATACATTTGGCGCAGACGCTCCAACTGGTCACGCTGGGCTGTATCAAACTCTTGCTGACTAATCGATTGTCCGGCTACCGTCGCAACAGGCTCATTAGCGCCGCGTGAACGTGTATAGCTTTCCAGACCAAAAAAGGCGAAAGAAGGGAAGATAATCAGCAGCAATAAAAACTGCATCAATCGTTGGTGTGTACGAATATACTCAAACATGGTCAACCGATCACTCTGACGAACTGTTACCGAATATGAAAAAAGGTGAACTTGCGTTCACCTTTTTAATCTTGGCGGAGCGGACGGGGCTCGAACCCGCGACCCCCGGCGTGACAGGCCGGTATTCTAACCAACTGAACTACCACTCCTTATGTACTGCAAATGCTGAAAATTTGTGGTGGGCGCTGAGAGGCTCGAACTCCCGACCTAAGCCTTGTAAGGGCTCCGCTCTACCAACTGAGCTAAGCGCCCCATCAAATTTACAACAGTGTGGTGCTTGTCACTGCACCACGAAGTCCATTAGTTTACCGCATCTTTCAAAGCTTTGCCAGGCTTAAATTTAGGAACCTTAGCAGATTTGATCTTGATTGCTTCACCAGTGCGTGGATTACGGCCTGTTCTTGCTGCGCGTTTACCAACAGAAAATGTGCCAAAGCCGACCAGAGTCACTGTGCCATTTTTTTTCAACGTTGTTTTAACTGCGCCAATCACTGCATCTAATGCACGTGATGATGCTGCCTTTGAAATATCAGCTGTTTTCGCAATGTGATCGATCAATTCAGTTTTATTCACTTACGTCCTCCTCACAAAAGTCTAGTTTAACTTCGCGATGATGTATTCGATTATTTATTGGTCGGCCATCTATCACGGCAGGCAGAAAATCTGCATCCGGTATTAAATCAAGCCGGAAAGCCTTGTGTCAAGCGGTTTGCAGCGTTTTCCTACAATCTTCTTGGGTTTTCTTTGTGAAATCAAAAGTATAATTTCGAAATTCGGATTTAGCATGCATTTACCCTCAAAACAGCATCATCGGACAAGATCAGGCCTGTTGTTTTAAACCATCGAATCAAACTATTTAATCAAAACGCTATTTTTGATCGAAGAAATTATTCCGCAAATTAATCAATCATCCCGAGAAACAATTTATGAAAACCATACAGCAATTCGGCACACCTCTTTCCGCAAATGCGACCAAAGTCATGCTCCTCGGCTCGGGCGAATTAGGCAAAGAAGTCATCATTTCTCTGCAACGTCTGGGGATCGAAGTCATCGCAGTTGATCGCTACGAAAACGCGCCCGGGCACCAGGTTGCGCACCGCGCCTATGTAATAGATATGACAGATGGCGCGGCACTTGCCAGCCTGATTGAAAAAGAGCGGCCCGATCTGGTCGTCCCGGAAATCGAAGCAATCGCTACGCCCATGTTGATGGAATTAGAAAAAGCCGGCAAAGCCCGCGTCATCCCTACTGCTCGCGCTGCGTGGCTAACAATGAACCGCGAGGGCATTCGACGCCTTGCTGCTGAAACTCTGGCACTGCCAACCTCCCCCTATCGCTTTGCCGACAGCCTTGCAGAACTGCAGGCAGCATGTAATGACATCGGCTTTCCGTGCATTATCAAACCAGTTATGTCCTCCTCAGGCAAAGGTCAATCCAAGATTGATAGCGCAGATGAAGTGCAGGCTGCATGGGATTACGCAGCGGCAGGTGGTCGCGTAAACTCCGGTCGCGTCATTGTTGAGGGTTTCATTGATTTTGAGTACGAAATCACACTGCTGACGATACGTGCGATGGGTCGCGATGGTCAGATCGAAACGCATTTCTGTGAGCCTATCGGCCATGTTCAAGTACAAGGCGACTATGTCGAGTCATGGCAGCCGCAAATTATGCATAACAAAGCATTAGAACGGGCTCGTGATATCGCAAAGAAAGTGACCGATGATCTGGGTGGACTTGGATTGTTTGGCGTCGAATTATTCGTCAAAGATGAGATGGTCTGGTTTTCAGAAGTCAGCCCTCGCCCGCATGACACAGGCATGGTAACCATGTCGAGCCAGGTGCAAAGCGAATTTGAATTACACGCCAAGGCCATCCTTGGATTGCCAGTCAATGTCAGCTTGCGCAGTCCTGCCGCCTCTGCCGTCATCTACGGACAACATAACCACAAAGCGATTGCCTTTGAAGGCGTGGCAGAAGCATTACAGGTTGAAGGTACGGATATCCGCCTGTTTGGGAAGCCAGAGTCCTTTAGCCGCCGCCGCATGGGCGTGGCACTGGCAACAGCCAAAGATACCGATACGGCAAGAACGCTCGCTAAAGCAGCAGCAGCAAAAGTACGACCGGTGATTATTGATTGATGTGTTGAGAAATCGAAAAAATTTCTGGACGCATACCACTTAGTGAATATTTGATATCCCTAAAAGCCTGCTTTGCCAGGCTTTTATTTCAGCTTAGCATTTTGTGTGTTTCCTCCAACTTTCTTGATTTCGCCTATAGTTAGTGTTTTCGTCGTTGTTTGTTCAACATGCTCAAAGAATATATATGAAATTTGATGTTGCAATTGTAGGCAGTGGCCTCGCTGGTTTATCCGTCGCGCTGCATCTCGCCAAAACCCGTAAAGTCGCAGTGATTTCAAAACGCGCCTTGCTGGATGGCGCCAGTGACTGGGCACAAGGCGGCATTGCCGCAGTACTTGATTCGCACGACAGCCATGAACAACACATCTCCGACACATTGATCGCCGGTGGTGGCTTGTGTGACGAAGGTGCCACCCGCTACATCATTGAACATGGCCGCGAAGCAATTGACTGGTTGATTGAGCAAGGCGTGCCATTCACACGCGACGACGACGCCGAACTGGGCTTCCATCTGACGCGTGAAGGCGGTCATAGCCAGCGCCGTATCATTCATGCAGCGGATGCGACGGGCCATGCCGTACAACTGACTCTAGAGCAAATCGTGCGTGCGCATCCGAATATCAGCTTGTTTGAACACCATTACGCCATCGACGTCATTACCTCTGCCAAATTAGGCGAGACCTCGGCAACCCCGCGCTGCCTGGGCTTGTATGTACAAGATGTTAAAACCGGAAAAGTACATACCTTTGAGGCACAACATACCGTGATGGCGACTGGCGGCGCGGGTAAGGTCTATCTCTATACAACCAATCCGGATACCGCGACAGGCGACGGCATTGCAATGGCATGGCGCGCTGGCTGCCGCGTTGCAAATATGGAGTTCATGCAATTTCACCCAACTTGTCTGTATCACCCTTACGCTAAATCGTTTTTGATCACCGAAGCTGTGCGCGGCGAGGGCGGTATTCTCAAACTGCCCGCCGAAGCAGGCACGAGTGCCGGTGCGCGTTTTATGCTGGATCATGATGCACGCGCAGAACTTGCGCCACGCGATGTAGTTGCGCGGGCAATTGACTTTGAGATGAAAAAGCGCGGACTGGACTATGTCGAACTGGATATCACACATCAGCCGCCGGAATTTTTAAAAGAACATTTTCCAATGATTTATGCCCGCTGTCTGGAGCTGGGTATCGATATCACAAAACAAGCTATTCCCGTCGTCCCTGCCGTGCACTTCACCTGCGGCGGCATCGTCACCGACACGACTGGCAGAACGGATTTACCGGGCTTGTACGCCGTTGGCGAGACTGCTTATACCGGACTGCACGGAGCGAACCGGCTTGCCAGCAATTCTTTGCTCGAATGTCTGGTCATCGGCAAAGCCACAGCCCAACATATCGCAGCACAAGAACAAACTGCCTCACCAAACCTGCCTGCCTGGGATGAAAGCCGTGTATCCGATGCAGACGAAGAAGTCGTGATCGCTCACAACTGGGACGAGTTGCGACGCTTTATGTGGAATTACGTTGGTATCGTCAGGACCAATAAACGACTGGAGCGCGCCAAACACCGTATCCGTTTGCTGAAGGAAGAGATCGATGAGTACTACGCAAATTTCCGTATCTCAAACAATTTGCTTGAATTGCGGAATCTGGTTGATGTCGCCTCACTGATCGTGAATAGCGCGCTGTCGCGTAGAGAAAGCCGTGGCCTGCATTTTAGTCGCGATTATCCAGATACGTTGCCAAAAGCGCTGCCGACAGTCTTGTCACCGAAACGGAAGAAATAGTCTGCAGTGCTACAAAAATCAAAACGCGCTACCGTGTTATCACCAACACGGTAGCGCGTTTTTTATCTACTCTGGATTACAGAAAAGTGCCAAAAAGAATATACTGCCACCCAGTATTATTTAACATCCCCATCAAATAGTGCGAATCAAGCCTATTTTTATGTCGGTAGGTGGGGAGTATCGTAAAAATCAGATAATGCGCAATGAATAATCCGTGGCCTTGATATCTTTGGTCAGACTACCGATCGAAATCCTGTCCACACCTGTTTCAGCAATCGCACGTACTGAACTCTTATCGACACCACCAGATGCTTCCAGCAAAGCACGACCCGCATTCAGATCCACAGCAGCCCGCATCATCTCGGTACTAAAGTTATCCAAAAGAATCGACGCAGCACCTGCACGCAAGGCCGTTTGCAGCTGCTCCAGACTTTCGACCTCAATTTGTATGCTTACATCTGCCTGCAAGGCGTGCGCAGCCTGCATTGCTGCCTCGATACCACCTGCCGCTGCAATATGATTTTCTTTGATGAGAATACCGTCGTATAAAGCCAGACGCTGATTTTTGCCACCACCCACTCGCACTGCATATTTTTGTGCGAGACGCAGCCCTGGCAAGGTTTTTCGGGTATCAAGAATCGCCGCAGCAGTGCCCGCAATCAAGGTCGCGTACTGACGCGTTACCGTTGCCACACCAGACAGCAATTGCAAGAAGTTCAACGCGCTGCGCTCAGCAGTCAGCAAGGCACGTGCAGGAGCTGTAATTTTGCACACCAGGCTATTCGCCGTCATCAACGCACCCTCCTCCCACATCCACTCGACTTTAATACGACTATCCAGCGCTGCCATCACGGCATCAAACCAGGGTGCGCCGCACAGCACCGCCTCTTCGCGCACGATCACTTGCGCCAATACCATCTGGTCTTCCGGAACCAGCAACCCAGTCACATCACAGTCGCCTACATCCTCGGCAATAGCATCTGCGATATTACGTTCAAATGCCGCTGACAAATCCGCATCAAACGGTGCGAATACATTTTTCAGATTACTCATGGAATGACTCATGCCGGACCTATCCCTGAAAACAATTTTTGCTCTTTAGCCAAATCTGCGCCAGGGCGCACATTCGCTTTTTTTGCCGCTGCAAAATCCAGCATACGATCGATGCACAATTTTGCCTTGACACTGACTACAGGATCGACCTGAATTTCATTATGCCCCTGCTCAAGTACCTGCAATAAATTACGCAAACCATTCATCGCCATCCATGGGCAATGGGCGCAGCTCTTACAAGTGGCACTATTGCCCGCAGTCGGTGCGACGATAAATTTTTTACCGGGCGCTGCCATCTGCATTTTGTGTAAGATGCCGTTGTCCGTCGCCACAATGAATTCTGTCGCATCCATAGTTTTAGCCGCATGAATCATTTGAGACGTTGAGCCAACCACATCTGCCAGCGCCACCACTGCCGCCGGCGACTCCGGATGTACCAAAACCTTAGCGTTAGGATGCTCTGCTTTTAACACATCAAGCTCAATCCCTTTAAACTCATCATGCACCAGACAGGACCCCTGCCACAGCAACATATCAGCGCCCGTCTTCTGTTGAATATAAGAACCCAAGTGCTTATCTGGTGCCCACAGAATTTTTTTACCTTGCGCATGCAAATGCGCCACGATATCCAGACCGATACTTGATGTCACCATCCAGTCGGCACGCGCCTTGACAGCGGCGCTGGTATTGGCATACACCACCACGGTACGATCAGGATGCGCATCACAAAACGCAGCAAACTCATCCGACGGACAACCGAGGTCTAGCGAGCAGGTCGCGTCGAGATCCGGCATCAAAATCGTTTTTTCAGGGCTGAGGATTTTTGCTGTCTCCCCCATAAATTTAACACCTGCAACGATCAAAGTTTTTGCCGCATGATCACGCCCAAAGCGTGCCATCTCTAGGGAATCAGAGACGCAACCGCCCGTCTCTTCGGCCAGATCCTGTAAGTCAGCATCAACATAATAATGCGCAACCAAGACAGCCTGTTTTTCGCGCAGCAATTGTTTGATGCGCGCTTTCAGTTGCTCTTTTTCTGCCGCATTGGGCGCATCCGGGACACGCGCCCATGCCGCGGCAGTACAACTGGTTCCAGAATCCATTTGCGGACGTTCAAATTCAATGACTTTGGTTGCTTCCATATGCATTCTCAACAGGGTCAAAAACTTAGTGTAACAGCATAAAAAAACCCGCGCTCCTGTGACCAGAAGTGCGGGTTTATATTTCTTGTAGCGATTGGTGCCCGAGGCCGGAATTGAACCGGCACGCCCCGTTTAAGGAAAGCGGCGGATTTTAAGTCCGATGTGTCTACCAATTTCACCACTCGGGCACGCTACTTAAGGAACAGTGCTAATGCACCATCCATCAAAGCCTATCAAACGCCTGAGGCGCTATAAATGGAGGCGGGAAGCGGAATCGAACCGCTCTAAACGGCTTTGCAGGCCGCTGCATAACCTCTTTGCTATCCCGCCAAAACTATAATTTTAAAGTGAACAACCTAAACTTGAATTATCAAATCACGGAGACCACTTTACATCTAAAACTTAGTTCAGCCAACTCGCTGAATAAAAAAGGGAAGCTCTGCTTCCCTTCAAATTCTGGAGCGGGAGAAGAGTCTCGAACTCTCGACCTCAACCTTGGCAAGGTTGCGCTCTACCAACTGAGCTACTCCCGCATTCGAAACAAACTATACATACTTAAAAAATCTGGAGCGGGAGAAGAGTCTCGAACTCTCGACCTCAACCTTGGCAAGGTTGCGCTCTACCAACTGAGCTACTCCCGCAGAATTTTTTCTTACATTCTGTCATTAATGGAGCGGGAGAAGAGTCTCGAACTCTCGACCTCAACCTTGGCAAGGTTGCGCTCTACCAACTGAGCTACTCCCGCATCAACGACAGGCGCACATTATATATCAGCCAATTACTCTGTCAAGACATTTTGTCCGTTGTCTCTTTGATTAAAGGCCATGCGCGCCGCAAATAATAAAACATAGACCACACAGTCAACACAGCTGCAATCAGGAGCAGCCATGCGCCCCAGTACGCTGTATCAATCACATTAAAGAGTACATCGTAATACAGCAACATGGGGATAGCGACCATTTGTGCGGTCGTTTTAATCTTACCTAACGAGCTTACAGCTACCGATTTTGACGCCCCGATTTGCGCCATCCATTCTCGCAATGCAGAGATCGTGATCTCACGTCCGATGATTACAAAAGCAATGACTGCGTTGACACGATCCAGCTGAACCAGCACCAACAAAGCGCCTGCCACCATCAATTTATCAGCAACCGGATCGAGGAAAGCACCAAACGCAGAGGTCTGGTTCCAGCGACGTGCGAGAAATCCATCAAACCAATCAGTAACTGCCGCGACGATAAACACCAGAGTAGAGGCCAGCCCCCTGTCAAAAGAACTCAGCCAGGTATCAGGCAAATAAAAAACGCCGACTACTAGCGGAATAAGCGCGACGCGTAACCAGGTGAGCAAGATGGGAATATTGAAAGGCATGGATGATTTGCGTAAGGTATTTACCTATTAATTTTTGTATTATATTTGTCTAACGCAATCGCTTGTAAATTTCTTCAGCTAATTGACGGGAAATGCCGTCGACTGAAGCCAAATCATCCACACTCGCATCGGAGACTCCCTTTAACCCGCCAAACCTTACCAATAATCGTTGCCGACGCTTTGGTCCGACGCCTTCAATTTCTTCTAGCTGTGATGTTTGCCTTGCCTTAGCGCGCTTGGCGCGCATGCCGGTAATAGCGAAGCGATGTGCTTCATCGCGGATTTGCGCGATTAACATCAGCGCAGCTGATTCCTTACCTAATTCTTTCTCTGTTCTGCCATCTACAAAAATCAGCGTCTCTAAACCTACTTTACGCCCCTCACCTTTCGCAACTCCGACAATCAGGCTGATATCTAGTGCCAGTTCGACAAACACTTGCCGTGCCATTTCGACCTGTCCTTTACCCCCATCAATCAGAACGACATCCGGCATCACGCCATCGCCATTCGCGACTTTCTCATAACGCCGCATCAAGACCTGACGCATGGCGGCATAATCATCGCCGGGCGTAATGTCATTGATGTTATAGCGACGATATTCCCCGTTCTGCATTGCATGGTGATGAAATACCACGCAGGAGGCTTGCGTGGCCTCGCCCTGAGTATGACTGATATCAAAACATTCTACGCGCAGCGCCTCAAGGTCCTCCACCTCTAGCTCCAGCACACTGACTAACGCACGGGTTCTAGATTGTTGCGACCCTTGTTCAGACAGCATCCTCGCCAAAGCCAGTTGTGCGCCCTTGACTGCCATTTCCAACCAGGCACGGCGCTGCTCCTGAGGCTGAAACGATAGGTGAATTCTATGCCCGCATTGCGCTGTCAGCGCCAGAATAAGATCTGGGGCATCCAGCTCAATATTTAAAATCAAAGTCGAAGGAATAAACTGATCGACGTAATGCTGCGCCAGAAAAGCCGATAACACTTCGACTTCAATCGAGTCTTCCATCGCTAGTTGCGCATCATCGACGTGAGCAGGAAAATAAGCACGATCACCAAGATGGCGACCGCCGCGCACCATGGCCAGATTCACGCAAGCACGTCCGCCTTCGACAATTACTGCAATGATGTCTATATCTGCATCACCTGTCGTTTCCATGCTTTGCTGATGCAAAACCTTTGACAAGGCAGACATTTGGTTTCGTACAATCGCAGCTTGTTCAAATTTCAGATCTTGCGCATACGCCAGCATTTTCCGCTCTAGCGTTTGCATCACTTCAGACTGTCGCCCACGCAAAAATTTGGAAGCATTTTCAACATCTTCCATATAGTCTTCATGTGAAATAATGTCGACACAAGGTGCACTACAACGATGAATCTGATGCAATAAACAAGGGCGAGTACGATTAGAAAAAACGCTATCCTCGCAACTGCGTAGCAAGAACACTTTCTGCAAAATTTGCATTGACTCCTTGACCGCCCAACCGGAAGGAAATGGCCCGAAGTATTGATGTTTTTTATCGACCGCACCACGGTAGTACGTCATCCGCGGCGATGTTTGATTTGTTATCTTTAGATAAGGATAAGATTTATCATCGCGAAATAGTATGTTATACCGCGGACGCAAAGCCTTGATCAGATTATTTTCAAGGATCAAGGCTTCTGCCTCACTACGCGTTACTGTCGTTTCCAATCTGGCGATTTTTTCGACCATCATGGCAATACGGGGACTGCTTAAGGTCTTTTGAAAATAACTGGAAACACGCTTCTTCAGATCACGTGCCTTGCCAACATAGAGCACCTGATTTTGCATATCGAAATAGCGATACACACCAGGCAGATTCGGGAGTTTGGTAACGGTATCTAGCACCGCACTGCGCGCATCTACCGTTGAAGCCGGGATTGCCGGAGATTGTGGAGACTGATCAGACATGTGAACTATTTTTTTCAACAATCACAAATGCCACAGCATAATCAGCCTCATCGGTGATAGAAACTCTCGCCGTTAAGCCTTGCTCGCGCATCCAATCGGCTAATGCGCCATGAGTTACCAAAATCGGCTGCCCGCTAAGTGCGTTTATAATTTGTGCAGATCGCCAGGTCATCGGCATGCGCATACCTAAGCCAATTGCTTTGGAAAAGGCTTCTTTCGCCGCAAAACGAGTTGCCAAAAAACGTAACCCTCGGATCTCCACTTTAGCCTTGCGACTATAGTATTTTTTTAATTCTTCGGGGCCTAAAATCTTCTCTGCAAATCGATCACCATGACGCTGCAACGCAGCTTCGACACGTGAAATTTGCAGAATATCGGTACCAATACCGTAGATCATTTATATCCGATTAGAGGTGATTCAATCTGGCTTGCGTCACGATCGCTTTCATATCGCTGACTGCTTTTTTCCAGCCAACAAAAACTGCCTGGGCAACGATAGCATGTCCAATATTGAGTTCAGTGATATCAGGAATCGATGCAATAGCCTGAACGTTCGAGTAATGCAAACCATGTCCGGCGTTAACCTTGAGTCCACGCCTGATTCCCTCAAAAGCACCGAGTTTGACACGCTGCAACTCAGCTAATTGCTGCGCTTCATCATGCGCATCAGCATAACGACCGGTATGAATCTCAATCACTGTAGCACCGGTTTCCGACGCAGCTTGGATTTGTTGAATGTCGGAATCAATAAATAGACTGACGCGTATGTTTTTTTCTTGCAACTGACGCACTGCAGCTTGTACCTGGACAAAATATTTCACCACATCCAAGCCGCCCTCCGTAGTGACTTCCTCTCTACGTTCCGGCACCAGACAGACGTCTTGAGGCAGGATCTTGCAAGCGAAGTCAATCATTTCATTGGTGACCGCGGCCTCAAGATTCATGCGGGTGATCAGGCGAGGACGAATACGCTCAACATCTGCATCTTTGATATGACGTCGATCTTCACGCATGTGCAGGGTAATGCAATCCGCACCCGCCTCCTCCGCCATTAAGGCAGCATCTAAAGGATCTGGATAACTCGTACCACGGGCATTTCGCAAGGTAGCAACATGATCGATATTAATACCCAGGTCAATTGTTTGAGTTTGTTGATGTATGTTCATAGATTCTGCAGATCAATCAGAATTTGGCGCGTATTCAGAGACGCGCCATGTAAATGATGCGCCAGCAAAAAGCGCATCAACATTTTACTTTGAGATTGCGTTGTAGGATCCTGATAATCGCCTGCACGCATATCCAACAGAGTTTTACCTTTCACCCTAGGGCTGGTATCCGCAACTCTGGCAGGCCGGGCTCCACGTTCAGGATCCACCACATAATTTTCTTGAGGAAAAACAGCCATTTGGGTCAGAGTGCAGCGGGTAAGATCCCCGACCAGACCGGACTGCTGTAATAAGGTATGTTCAAATTTTCTCAATACAGTCAGCGCAGGCTCATTATGCGCAAGCTGATTGAGTGTTGACACATATTGATCAAATAACTCAAGATGAGGCTCGTCCCGGACTAAAAACTTGACGAGCAATTCATTCAGATAAAATCCGCACAGCAACGCCGATTTCTCTAACGGCAGCATGCCACCTACCCACTCTGCTGCGCTCAGCGTCTTGATATCTGACTTCCCGCTCCAGGCCATCGTTAACGGTTGAAAAGTTTGTAAGATATTGCGCAATTGAGAATGTGGTCGCTTTGCTCCCTTTGCCACTAAAGCCAAGCGACCGTAATCACGCGTGAATACATCGATGATCAGACTAGTTTCTTTATAGGGATAGGAATGAAGCACGAAACCGGGTTGACCAAAAATACGAATATCTTTGGTAACAATTCTTACTGGACGCGCAGTCGAGCTTGTTTTTTTTGCAGGCACCTTCGCTGTCTTTGGGCCTACTTCAGTCAAAGGTACATCTGCAATGCTATCAAGCGGCATTACATCATCTATCTTCAGGTCTATCACCTGGGTATTCATAGATACATTATTCGTAACCGTAGGCACGCAAACCAGCTTCGTTATCCGCCCAACCAGATTTTACTTTTACCCAGATTTCAAGATAAATAGGGCCGCCAAATAGTTTCTCCATGTCTTGCCTTGATTGCGTAGAAATCTCTTTCAATCTCGCACCCTTATTACCGATGACCATTGATTTATGTGTATTTCTATCGACCAGAATAGCCACGAAAACGCGCCGCAAATTACCTTCCTGTTCAAATTTTTCAATCAGCACCGTGCTGGTATAGGGCAGCTCATCTCCAACAAAACGAAATAATTTCTCCCGAACGATTTCCGTTGCCAAAAATTTTTCACTACGATCGGTAATATCATCTTCAGCAAAAATCGGCGGATTGAACGGCAAATATTTCTTAATTTCGCCTTCTAAATTCTCTAACTGAAAACGCAAAGTTGCAGAGACTGGCACTACCGCAGCGAAAGGATATAAAGCCATAATTTTCTGTGCAAAAGGCATCATGACGGCCTTGTCCTTGACACGATCAGACTTATTAATCACCAAAATGCAGGGCACGTTCTTCGGCAACAAATCGATGACTTGCTGATCCGCAGCACCAAAAGTACCCGCCTCAATAATAAAGAGAATTACATCAGAAGCGGTCAAGGTATTCGTGACCGTGCGGTTCAAGGTGCGATTTAAAGGATTCGAATGTCTGGTCTGAAATCCTGGCGTATCGACATACACATATTGAGTATTATCTTTGGTCTGAATACCTGTAATCCGATGACGTGTAGTCTGCGCCTTGCGAGAAGTAATGCTGACTTTGGCGCCAATCAAGGTGTTCATCAAAGTCGATTTACCAACGTTCGGGCGACCAACAATGGCGATATAGCCGCAGCGGAATTCGGTGTTATTCAATGGATCTATCATGCAGTTTTTGGGCGTTGGGTAGGTACGCTAAGTTCAGCGGAGGGCACAACTTGATCATTTGCGGTATCCAGCAACGATTTTTGTGAGGCACTATTCAATTTTTTTTCGTCACTGCCTTCAGTTTGGACAGTAGCAATGCCAGCAAGTTTTAATTGAGAGGTACGAGGTTTAGCTTTGCGTGATGCAGGTGATTTTGCTAATAGCCTTAGCGCTGTTTCTAACGCGAGTTTCGCCGCGGCCTGCTCTCCCGCTCTACGACTGCCGCCAGCACCAAAAACCTGGATTTCTAGCTTTGGCACCAAACATTCAATTTCAAACTCTTGATTGTGGGCAGCGCCATGAGTGGCGACTACGTTATATTGAGGTAAAGCGATTTTTTTACTCTGTAGAAATTCTTGAAGTAAGGTTTTCGCATCTTTACCCAGTGTAGTAGGGTCAACAGTGCTTAGTACCGGTGCATATAATGACTTAATCACCTCGCGGGTAGCGTCAAATCCGGCATCAAGAAAAATCGCCCCAAACAAGGCTTCAAGCGTATCTGCCAATATGGAGGGGCGACGAAACCCTCCTGACTTTAACTCCCCCTCACCCAAACGTAAAAACTGAGATAACTCTATTCTTTGAGCAATTTCATATAAAGATTGTTGCTTTACTAAATTGGCACGCACACGTGATAAGTCACCTTCATCGATATTTGCAAAACTATCAAATAACAAAGAAGCGATAACGCAATTTAAAATTGAATCACCTAGAAATTCCAGGCGTTCGTTGTGCAAACCACTGTGACTGCGGTGCGTCAAGGCCTGTTGCAGTAGCGCCGCATTTGAAAACTGATGCCCCAGTCTTTTTTGCAATAATTGGTCGTTCATATCAGCTCTGATTATTCCAGCCTTTTAGCGGGGGTACCGCCTTTAGCCGTTGTTCCCTCGTATTCTAGCAATAAGCTTGCAGGGCCAAATAAGGGGATTTTCTTTGTATAAGCAAAACTAACATCCATGCCATCATTACCTTTTACTATAGATAAATCTTTGCCGCCTATAGCATCAAAATAACCTGCGGATAACTGCTTGTCGAAAGCATTCTGGATATCCCGAACAGTATCTCCAGATTGCTTCGCAGAGACGATTGCTTTTTTTATTGACATATATTCAACAACAGTTGGTACCACTTTCATACCTAGCATAGCAACCATGAACAAAATACCTAAAGTAAGTATCAATCCAATAAGCGAAATACCGCGTTGATAAGTCAATTTTCTATCATTCATAGCTTGCATAATATGTCCGCTCCAATCAATTATTTAAAACTGCCAATTCTTTTCAGATGGCTAAAATTCATCCAGATTGCGAAAGCCTTACCAACAATATTCTGGTCGGGTACAAACCCCCAATAACGGCTGTCCAAACTATTATCCCGATTGTCGCCCATCATAAAATATTGTCCAGCAGGGACCGTACAGCTAAATCCTTCGTTATCATAATTACATAACTCTCGTAAAGGAAATGGATGGGGATCGCGCACGAACGCTGGTGATTGCTCGTCATTCAAAATACTATGTTGTACGCCAGTTAAATCTTCTTTTAGTTGCTTTGAATAACTCAGTCGCTCCTCGTCGAGAAAATCAGGTAAGACCTCATAAGAAATATCTTTACCATTTACAGATAATCGTTTGTTTTTATAAACTATTTTATCACCCGGAACACCAATCACACGTTTAATATAGTCCACTCCCGGATTTTCTGGGTACTTAAACACCATGACATCACCACGCTGCGGGTTATTAATTTCGATGACTTTTTTATTGAGAATTGGCAACCTAATACCATAGGTAAACTTATTGACCAGAATCAAATCTCCAACAAAAAGTGTCGGCAACATCGAGCTAGATGGAATCTTAAACGGCTCATACAAAAATGAACGCAAAAAGAACACCAAGGCAATCACGGGGAAAAAACTACCGGAATATTCAACCCAGGTTGGCTGCTTCAGAAGTCTTGATTCCAATTCGTTACGACCACCTTCTTCAACACGAATTCCTTCGGAAGTTAACTTAGCTTTACGTGCATCAAACTCAGCAAGCGCCTGATCTGCTGTAAGCCGTCGCTGCTTACTCCATACGAACATGTCCAAAAACCAGATAATTCCCGTCGAAATGGTAAGTACGAAGAGAATCAGTGCAAAGTTACCCAAAATCGATTGAAAACTCATTTCTCATCCACTTGTAAAATTGCCAAAAATGCTTCTTGTGGAATTTCCACAGAACCAACTTGTTTCATACGTTTTTTACCTGCCTTTTGCTTTTCAAGCAGTTTACGCTTACGGCTTATATCTCCGCCATAACATTTTGCCAATACGTTTTTACGCAAAGCTTTGACGTTCTCTCGAGAAATAATGTTTGCACCAATCGCTGCCTGAATTGCCACATCAAACATTTGACGAGGAATCAACTCACGCATTTTCGCTGCAACTGCGCGACCGCGATATTGACTATTGGCACGATGAACAATAATTGCCAGCGCATCGACTTTTTCACTATTAATCAGCATGTCAACTTTGACAACATCTGCTGCGCGATATTCTTTAAATTCGTAATCCATCGATGCATAACCACGTGAAGTCGATTTCAAACGATCAAAAAAGTCTAGTACGATTTCAGCCATCGGCATTTCGTAGGTCAGCTTCACCTGCCGCCCGTGATAATTCATGTCGAGCTGCACGCCACGTTTTGAAGTACAAAGAGTAATGACAGCGCCTACGTACTCTTGCGGCATATAAAGATTCACCGTCACAATGGGTTCACGAATCTCCTCTGTTCGTGATGGCTCAGGCATTTTGGACGGATTATCCACCATCAGAATACTGCCATCGCCCATGACAACTTCGTAAATTACGGTAGGTGCTGTCGTGATCAAGTCCATATCGAACTCGCGCTCAAGGCGCTCCTGCACAATCTCCATATGTAAGAGGCCAAGGAATCCACAACGGAATCCAAAGCCCAAGGCCTGTGACACCTCGGGCTCATACATTAAAGCAGCATCGTTCAACTTTAACTTTTCCAGAGAATCGCGCAAGGCATCATACTGATTTGCTTCAACCGGAAATAATCCAGCAAAAACTTGCGGCTGAACCTCTTTAAATCCAGGTAATGGCTCTTTGGCTGGCTTACCAACGATAGTAATCGTATCGCCAACCTTGGCTGCTTTGAGCTCTTTAATGCCGGCAATAATGAAGCCAACTTGACCCGCAGTCAGTTCGGTACGAGATAATGATTTTGGAGTAAATACGCCGACGCTTTCAACCAGATGCTGCGCTTCGGTTGCCATAAACAAGATTTTGTCTTTAGGACGCAAAGTTCCATTGACAATGCGGACCAACATCACCACACCGACATAGTTATCAAACCAAGAGTCAACAATCAACGCCTGCAGTGGCGCATCAGGGTCTCCTTTTGGTGGTGGTACTTTTTTGATCAATGACTCGAGTACATCCTGTACGCCCAATCCGGTCTTAGCAGAGCAATGCACAGCATCACTAGCCTCAATCCCAATCACCTCCTCAATTTCATTGATGGCATTATCCGGATCAGCAGAAGGCAAATCAATTTTATTCAGGACAGGAACGACCTCCACACCTAGTTCAATTGCTGTATAGCAGTTTGCAACGGTTTGCGCCTCTACACCTTGCGATGCATCCACCACTAGTAGCGCACCTTCACAGGCAGATAGGGAGCGACTTACCTCATAACTAAAATCAACGTGACCAGGTGTATCGATCAAATTCAAGTTATAGATCTGTCCATCGAGAGACTTGTAGTGCAATGCAGCAGTTTGTGCTTTGATTGTAATGCCACGCTCACGCTCGATATCCATCGAGTCCAATACCTGAGCTTCCATTTCGCGATCGGACAATCCGCCGCACAATTGGATAATTCGATCAGCAAGTGTAGATTTACCGTGGTCAATATGGGCAATGATTGAAAAATTGCGAATGTTCTTCATTAGGGGGACAGGAGGCCTATTACAAAAAAAGCGCTCTTAGCCGGGCAAAAAATCCCTAGGCGAGCGCCTTAATATTGGGTTATGCAAAATGACATTTTACCGGATTTCGCCACAGAAAGCCCAAAAATGATGTTGCAGCGGGCAAACGTTAACCACAATGAATTAAATCAATGACAATAAAACAAATTAAAAGAATACACAAAATCAAATTAAACACTTATACAAAAGGAGAAAAATGAAAATCTGCCTCCATTTTACGCTGTGGCAAACACCATTTAGGGTCGTAATCTATACGAGCAAGGTAAAGCCCGTCAGGCATAAAGGTGGGGGCTGACAGGCTGCGATCACGACTCGATATCAATTCCTCAATCCACGCTGGTTCACGCTTACCGGTGCCGACAAAAATCAAGGCGCCAACAATATTACGGACCATATGATGCAGAAAAGCGTTCGCTCGCAGACTAAAAATAAACAGAGATCCCTCCTGTTTTATTTGAACGTCATACATGTGTTTAACCGGAGATTTTGCCTGACATGCTGCAGCACGAAAAACGGTAAAGTCATGCTCGCCGACTAAAAAAGGTATCGCTGCTTGCATGCGTTCAAGATCTAAAGGCCGAAAAACCCAGCCTGCTCGTTGCGATAACAGCGCTGACCTCACTGGATTGTTATACAAAACATAATGATATGTTCTTGCATAAGCACTGAATCGCGCATGAAAATTATCGTGAGCATCAGGATCGGCAAAAGGGACTTCCGTCGCCCATTGAACTGATACCGAATCGGGCAAAAAAGCATTCACACCGTTGACCCAAGAATACATTGACCGGTCAAGCTCAGTATCGAAATGCGCTATCTGCTCTACCGCATGAACGCCGGCATCCGTACGACCTGCGCAAGCAGTGATGATTGGCGTTTGAGCAAAAGAAGAAAGTGCTTTCTCTAATTGATCCTGAACCGTTTTACCCGACGGCTGTGTTTGCCAACCCTGCCAGCAGCTACCGTCATATTGCACACCCAATACCAAGCGCTTCAATTCAAATCCATTTATTAGTCGTTAAAATAAAAACGGGCGCAGGCAAAATGCCGCGCCCGTCGTTGCGTCAGTGCGGACTCAGGATAATTGAGCCAGCATCTCCTGTGCTTTGACTATCTGATCTGGTGTTCCGCCCTTGACAACCTCATCCAGTAATTCACGCGCACCATCCTTGTCGCCGATTTCGTGATAAGCAACAGCAAGATCAAGCTTGGTTGCCATTTCAGCATTATAAGCCGGCGACTCTTGGTGATCCAAATTAACTACTTCGGACTTACTCGCTTCCGGCTCGAGATCCAGATCAATGCCGGACAAATCAAATTCAAAAGCAGCAGGCGCATCAGGAACAATCGCTTGCGACACTACATGCTCAGCAACCTCAGATACGGGCATATGCAGTTCTGGCTGTGCCGAAGACTCAAAAGCAATGTCACTTAGATCATCTGAAACGCTCTCAGGTGAGTTCAAATCTAAAGACAAATGATCAATATTAAATTGATTATCAGCATGCTCGGCATGAACTACAACAGGAGTATCGACAACTGCAGGCTCAGCAACGTGTGCATCTCCGCCCATGTCAAAATCAATTGAGGCAAAATCAACGATTTCTTCAGCAACTGGCTCTACATGTTTCGCGGCATGAGAACTTGCGGATGTGTCAGGTATTTTCGGCACTTCCAACTCAGCCAACGCCGGAGCAGTATCGGCTCCTGGTATTTCCAGATCAAAATCCAATGCACCCAAGCCCGCATTTGTATCAACTGCATTGAAGCTCATGTCTTCCTGATGCAATTCAGGCGCTTTTTCATCACCTAAACCATGAGCAGTATCAATGATACTGATAGATTCCAACATATCATGAGTCAAAGAATTTGCTAGTAGTGCATCAGGATCCAGATCCTCCAATGGCTGAGTCCCCGACCCCATCACGCCAGTCGCATCCACAGGCGCCTTACCACCGGCATACAACGGATTCGTTGGATCCAATGATATACCCATAGAAGCAGCTTGAGCCCAATCATCGCCCTCACCGCTGGTCATACCATACAATTCACCTGCCAGACGCTCGAATGATTTAGCATCTTTGCGAGTGAAATAAATTTCCAACAACTTCACTCTGACTGCATGTCTGTCCGGTTGAGTACGTAAAGCCTCCTTCAGAATTTCTTCTGCTTGGGAGTCACGTCCATAGGCAATATACACATCTGCTTCAGCAACCGGATCAACCTCATTCGCGTCCAACTGACTTGCCGATGGTGCGAAATTTGAGTTAAAGACACTATTGTTAGTGTCGACACTCTGACCGCCGGTAGAGCCAAACATTGAGTTGGCTTTCATGCTGGAACCAGTCAGGATGCTATCCTCAAACTGTTGTAATTTTTTCTTACGCTGGCTTGCGAAAATACCGTAACCACCAAGTAAAGCCAATAACACACCTGCACCAGGTAGCAGGAAACCACTATCCATCAAGCTGTCAAAAAATCCTGGCTCAGGAGGCGGTGGAGGTGGCAATATTTTTTTCTTGACCGGTGTTTTTACAGGTGGCGCAGATGCGGCACCATCTGCACTGGCCACGCTAGCAATTACAGGCGCCGGACTGGACGCGACAGCTGGTGCTACAGCCTGCACTGGAGTAGAAGCTGACGCTGGCACCGATGCCGCTGGCAATGGGGAAGACGCAGAAGCAGTTTTCGCTGATGCTGATGCCAATTTTGCGGCAGCTTGTTTGTCACTTAAATCCTTGTTTTTAACTTCAAGAATTTTTTGTAAGCTTTCAACGTTCTTCTCTAGCTCTTTTACTCTGGCATTTGCATCTGCTATTGCTTTGTCTTTTGCAATTTTATCCTCATCGATCGCCTTGCCTGTCGCCGATTTCGCTGAAGCACTAGGAGCCGCTTTTGACAATTTCAGCTTATCCAGTGACTCATTCGTTGCCGTAGGAACTTCTCTAACTTTGGCGGTAATAACACCACTGGCAGTTTGCTTAGTGGTGGCTACTTTCTCCGCCGGGGCAGTCGCGACTTGTCCTGCGAGTTTATTTCTATACGAGCTAAAGTCGTTGGCATGCGCCATGACGACTGAATGCGCCTCTGAAGTATTGATTGAAGAACGACTAGTCTCACCATCGGGCACAGTTAAAATCTGCCCACTCTTCAAGCGATTCATGTTATTGCCAGCAAATGCTTGCGGATTAGCTTTATATAAGCTGACCAGCATCTGGTCCAGAGAAACGCCTTCTGCCTTATAACTACCGGCGATTTTGCTCAAAGTATCACCAGGCTTTACCTGATAGTCTCCGGCTGGCTTGGATTGTGCTGCCGTTTCGTTTTTTGATGTTGATGTTTTGCGTTCTACGGGTGCGGGCTGTTGAGCTGGTTGCAGGGCCGAATTCGTGGCAGGACGCGTCTGCACAGCATTGGGTGCCGTTGACTGTGTCGAACCAGCAACAGTCACAGGATTCGCCACCTGTGCTGACTGACTATTCCTTAATTCGGCAGGGTCGAGCAAGAACGTATATTCACGCAACAATTTACCATTACTTGAATTCAGTTCCAGCAACATATCGACGAAAGGCTCGTTCATCGCCTGATTTGAACTGATACGTATCACATATCCAGCCCCACGTTGTTCGACACTAAAGCGCAAAGACAATAAGGCAGGATTAAAATCAATGCTTGCCTGGCGGAAAGATTCTGATGATGCCAGTTTTGGCACGAGTGAACCAATCTCATCCTTATTGGGAGATGTCAGCTCAATCTCTGCACGCAGAGGCTGCCCCAAAGAGGAAAGGACAGTTAATTTCCCCAGGCCTGTTGCATAGGCACTGGACAACATGAACAAAGATGAGGCTACCGCTGCACCCAGCATTTTGCCTCCCAGAGAAATGACTGGTGAGCGTTTATAGTTATGCATTTTATAGGACATATTTGGGTAATTTGGTCAATCCAGTTGGCGATAGCAATCACATCAAATAAGGGATGGATGCATCATATTGTCGCAAGATAACATTACAAACTTAGCCGTGCAAGCTTAACTCGATTTGTCAGTATGGTAAATACATTAAGAGGTCAAACTATTTGCGTTTAGTATAAATCGTTGTTGCAGTTTGACAATCCAGAGAGAAGAACGGTAAAAACCCCTCAGAAAATTAAAAAAGGAGTGAATTCACTCCTTTTTATCGTACTGGCTTAAAGCATTCAAAATGACATATCGTATTTATTCTGCAACCAAGAGACGTAACATACGACGCAAGGGCTCTGCAGCACCCCACAATAATTGATCACCCACCGTGAAAGCAGATAAGTATTCGCCACCCATCTGCATTTTACGCAGGCGTCCGACAGGAATAGTTAGGCTGCCAGTCACTGCGGCAGGAGTCAAGTCACGCATAGAAGCTTCACGCTCGTTGGGTACGACTTTAACCCATTGATTATTTTGCGCGATAATGTCGTTGATTTCATCTAAAGGCACGTCCTTTTTGAGTTTGATGGTCAATGCCTGAGAATGACAACGCATCGCGCCGATACGGATGCACAAACCATCGACCGGGATTGCCTCAGAACCAAAGGCAGCGCCTTTACCTAAGATTTTGTTAGTTTCAGCACCAGCTTTCCACTCTTCTTTAGAGACGCCATTTCCCAGATCTTTATCAATCCAAGGAATTAGATTACCTGCTAATGGCACACCAAACTGCTTCGTTTCATCGCCAGTAAATGCATGCTGCTTAGCCAGCACTTTGCGATCAATTTCCAAAATTGCCGCGGCCGGATTATCCAGCAAAGCCTTAACTTCGGCGTTAATACTGCCAAATTGCGCCAACAACTCGCGCATGTGTTGCGCCCCACCACCCGAAGCAGCCTGATATGTCATGGAGGACATCCAGTCAACCAGGTTATGCTGGAACAGACCGCCCAAGCCCATCAACATGCAGGAGACCGTGCAATTACCACCGATATAATTCTTCACACCACGACTTAATGCAGTCTTGACCACATCGAGATTAACCGGATCAAGAACGATCACTGCATTGTCATCCATACGCAGAGTGGATGCCGCGTCAATCCAGTAGCCGTCCCAGCCCGATGCACGTAATTTAGGGAAAATTTCCGTCGTGTAGTCGCCGCCCTGGCAGGTAATAATAATGTCGCACTTCTTCAGCGCATCAATATCATTTGCGTCTTTCAATGTTTTTTCATTTTTTGCCATCGCAGGGGCTGTACCACCTGTATTGGATGTCGAAAAAAACACGGGTTCGATATGAGCGAAATCGCCCTCTTCCTGCATGCGCTGCATCAGGACTGAACCCACCATTCCACGCCAACCTACCAGACCAACTAGTTTCATCGTCTTTCCCTAAAATTTGCAGGCAATCCCTGCTGATTTACATACCAAACACTTTCTAAGTCAACGCACTTACTACCGCATTACCCATTTCAACGGTACCAACTTTCGTTGTACCTGCCTCATAAATATCCGGTGTACGCAAGCCTTGTGACAATACCTTCTTGACGGCATTCTCAATACGGTCAGCCTGCTCAGCTTTACCCAGAGAAAAACGCAACATCATGGCCGCAGAGAGTATTGTTGCCAAAGGATTTGCCACGCCCTTACCGGCGATATCCGGTGCAGAGCCGTGGGAAGGCTCGTACAGGCCCTTATTATTTGCATCCAGAGACGCGGATGGCAGCATGCCGATAGAACCAGTCAGCATTGCCGCCGCGTCAGACAAAATATCACCAAACATATTGCCAGTCACAATCACATCGAATTTTTTCGGCGCGCGTACCAGTTGCATCGCGGCGTTATCAACATACATATGATCCAGAGCCACATCAGGATATTCTTTATGCACGTCGGTCACGATATCTTTCCAGAACTGAAAAGTCTCCAGCACGTTCGCTTTGTCCACGCTGGTCAGACGTTTAGAGCGTTTTTGCGCTGCCTGAAAAGCGACATGCGCGATACGACGAATTTCACCCTCGGCGTACCGCATGGTATCGAAACCTTCGCGCTGACCTTTAAACGGGCCATCCGGGCATTCTCTGACGCCACGCGGCTGCCCAAAATAAATATCACCGGTTAATTCACGGATAATCAATATATCCAAACCAGAAACTACTTCAGGTTTTAAAGTCGAAGCGCCCGCAAGCTCAGGATATAAAATCGCTGGACGCAGATTTGCGAATAGATTCAAGTTTTTACGCAAGCCAAGAATCGCCTGCTCCGGGCGCAACGCACGCTCTAGTGTGTCGTACTTCCAGTCACCGACCGAGCCAAATAGCACCGCATCCGCATCCAGCGCCAGCTTCAGCGTTGCTTCTGGCAGAGGATGCCCGCTCGCTTCGTAGCCGGCGCCACCAACTGGCGCTGTTTCCATTTCAAATGACTCACCCAGCACATTCAAAACTTTTACCGCTTGTTCGATAATCTCAGGGCCAATGCCGTCACCCGGCAAAATTGCTATTTTCATGTTTTATCAAATTCAATTAAATCGTATTAGCCAACCAGGGTTGCATTGCGATATGACGCTCTTCAAATGCGCGGATTTTGTCGGCCTGACGCAAGGTCAAACCGATGTCATCAAGGCCATTGAGCAAACAATATTTGCGGAAGGTATCCACGTCAAACGGGTAACTCACACTCCCGCTCGATGTCGTCACGACTTGTTTTTCCAGATCCACGATCAGGCGAAAACCGGGAAAAGCCTTGACCTCGTTAAATAACTGATCAACTTGCGACTCGCTCAAAACAATCGGCAGCAAGCCATTTTTAAAACAGTTATTAAAGAAAATGTCCGCAAAACTAGGCGCAATCACCGCACGAAAGCCATATTGATCCAACGCCCAAGGTGCGTGTTCACGAGAAGAACCACAACCAAAATTTTTACGCGTCAGCAGAATCGAAGCACCTTGATAGCGCGCCTGATTCAACACAAAATCAGGATTTAACGGGCGCTTGGAATTATCCATTCCGGGCTCACCGTGATCGAGATAACGCCACTCATCAAACAGGTTAGGTCCAAAACCACTACGCTGTATTGATTTTAAAAATTGCTTAGGAATGATGGCATCAGTGTCGACATTGGCTCTATCCATAGGCGCAACGAGACCATCAAGAACGGTAAATTTTTCCATGATTATTTTTTACCAGCACCTTCAACCACTTCGCCTGCTTTTTTGACGTCTTTACCAATGCCTTGCACGGTATTGCAAGCAGCCAGAACAAACACGCAGATAGCCAAAGTAAATAATTTTTTCATGTTAATTCCTTCAAATAAAAATTAGCGCAAAGCGCGGACATCAACAAAATGACCAGCAATACCTGCCGCAGCAGCCATCGCAGGAGACACCAGATGAGTACGGCCGCCCTGCCCCTGACGACCTTCAAAATTGCGATTGGATGTGGAGGCGCAACGCTCACCCGGCTCCAAGCGATCTGCATTCATAGCCAAGCACATCGAGCAACCTGGCTCACGCCATTCAAAACCTGCATCACGGAAAATTTTATCCAGACCTTCTCGCTCAGCCTGATCTTTGACGAGACCAGAGCCTGGCACCACCATCGCCAGCTTGACGTTCGACGCACGGAATTTGCCGCGCACCACAGCTGCAGCAGCGCGCAAATCTTCGATACGTGAATTAGTGCAAGAACCGATAAATACTTTGTCGATACGGATATCTTCAATTGGCGTATTCGGCTTCAATGCCATGTAGACCAAAGCCTTTTCCATTGCATCGCGTTTAACAGCATCTTTTTCCTGATCTGGATCTGGTACGCGAGCATCGATACTGACCACCATCTCTGGGGATGTACCCCAAGTAACTTGTGGCTTGATCTCGGCAGCATTCAGTGTCACAACCATGTCAAATTTTGCACCGGCATCAGTGTGCAAGGTATTCCAATAAGCGACAGCGGTATCCCAGTGCGGGCCGACCGGCGAAAACGGACGGCCTTTTACATACTCAATCGTGGTCTGATCGACCGCGATCATTCCTGCACGGGCACCTGCCTCGATAGCCATATTGCATACGGTCATACGACCTTCCATCGACAGACTGCGTATTGTTGAGCCAGCAAACTCAATCGCATAACCGGTACCACCGGCCGTGCCAATTTTGCCGATGACGGCCAGCACAATATCCTTTGCGGTAACGCCTGCTGGCATTGCACCGTCCACCTGAATCAGCATGGCTTTGGACTTTTTAGCAATCAGTGTTTGCGTGGCCAATACATGCTCGACTTCGGACGTACCAATGCCATGCGCCAGGCAGGCAAACGCACCATGAGTCGAGGTGTGTGAATCGCCACAGACAACCGTCATACCGGGCAAAGTGGCACCCTGCTCCGGTCCGATGACGTGCACAATACCCTGACGCTTATCGTTCATACCGAAATAAGTCAGTCCGTATTGCTTTGCATTAGCATCCAGCGTCTCTACTTGCAAACGCGAGGTAGGATCGTCAATACCGTTAATACGATTCGTCGTTGGCACATTGTGATCTGCGACGACTAAATTCGCGGACAAACGCCAAGGCTGGCGCCCCGCCAGTTTGAGCCCCTCAAAAGCCTGCGGGCTGGTAACTTCATGCAGTAAATGACGGTCTATATACAAGATGGCCGTACCATCGTCGTCGGCATGAACTACGTGGGACTCCCACAGTTTGTCGTAAAGCGTTTTAAGCATGATCTAAAGCCTGCGCAATGATTTAAAAAGCGATAAGTGATGAAGAACGAAACCGTATGCTGTGCAAACAAAATGAACAAACGGCAGAAATAGGCCAAGAATTGATCACCAGAGACACAACACATGCACAGAGGGATGCCGGACATCGATTCGCTTAATCTGGTTTGAGCAACAGCTAAACGAACACAAAGAATCAAGCGTGATGAATGAGCGAATTTACACAGCGCTGTCGGATGACTATGCAGCAAAACCGATCAATCGTGCACCACGCAAGTGATTTTGTGGCCTTGAAGACCGAGTCCGGGAGACTCTTATGCAAGATTTGCGTCTGATTATGCCACAATTGTGCATTGCAGAACCGTATCACGCATCAATTTAAGGCATCCAAGTTTCAATATAAAAAACCCGAATAGCGACTTAAATCAAAATTTTTGTTGGAAAAATCAAGGGAATCAGAAAAATTCCCCTATTTTATTTGGCGAAGCAGGCGCATCGAGATAAAACAATGCGTCCTGGACAAACCTGCGGAAAATTAAACATACTCAGGGTAAGTATATATTTCAACACCAATAAAGAACAGCGCAATTGAAGGTGTTTTTAAACATACTCCCCTTATTTCATATTTTTCTATTTAAAAGCGGTGACTTGCACATCACCGCATTGCGCCCTGTGCCTCAAGGCGTGATCCATCAGCACTAATGCCAGCATGGCCTCAGCGATCGGCGTGGCGCGAATACCGACACATGGATCGTGACGACCAAAGGTTTCCACCATCACAGGATTGCCGTCCTTATCAACTGATCGGCGCGGGGTCCTGATAGAGGAAGTAGGCTTGATCGCGATCGACACAGTAATGTCTTGCCCCGTTGAAATCCCACCTAAGACGCCACCGGCATTATTGCCAACAAAACCTTCCGGCGTTAACTCATCGCCATGTTCGGAACCGCGCTGAGCGACGCATTGAAATCCAGCGCCGATTTCTACACCCTTGACCGCATTAATCCCCATCATGGCATAGGCAATCTCGGCATCCAGCTTGTCATAGATAGGCTCACCCAAACCAACTGGCACACCACTCGCGACCACATCGATACGCGCGCCGATAGAGTCTCCGTCTTTACGTAGCGTATCCATATAATCCTCAAGCTGGGTAATCAACGCCACATCATTGTTTGGTGCAAAAAATGGATTTTTAGGCACATGATCCCAGGACTGGAAGGGAATCACGATATCGCCCAACTGACTCATGCCACCCTTAAACGTAGTGCCATATTGCTGATGCAACCATTTTTTGGCAATCGCGGCGGCACCGACAACAGGCGCAGTCAAACGTGCAGAGGAACGGCCACCACCGCGCGGATCACGAATGCCGTATTTGTTCCAATAGGTAAAATCAGCATGTCCCGGGCGAAAGGTTTCGGTGATATTGCCATAGTCCTTACTACGCTGATCCTGGTTACGGATTAGCAAAGCAATCGGCGTCCCCGTTGTTTTGCCTTGATATACACCCGACAGGATTTCTACAGTATCCGGCTCCTGTCTTTGCGTGACATGACGCGAGGTACCAGGTTTGCGACGATCCAGTTCCGGCTGAATATCCAGCTCAGACAACTCTAGACCCGGAGGACAACCATCAATGACACAACCAATCGCTGGTCCGTGAGACTCGCCAAATGTGGTTACAGTAAATAAAGTTCCAAAAGTATTACCGGACATAGTGTTCTGCAAAATTTTATTCAGGATTGACGCAATTTTAACAGCGATCCCCCATTAACCGGACAAAATCCCTGAAACAGACCCATCCAAAACATCAAAAAACAGCCACAAAACACCTAGTGACCCCGACAAAATCAGTTTTTATAGAGACAAACTGCGATTTATTAAGTTTTCTTGTTTTATACTGAGTACACAGAGCATTTGTGACTTGGCTGTTTGTAAATTTAATGCGATAGTTCCATACAAACATAATCGTTAAGATTTGTAGTCAAAATATAAATCCATTCTTGGAGTCGCTTCTCAGATGAATGCAATGATCCACTCTTCCGAAGATGATCTGGTCTTTCTGGATGAACCAGAGGCAAGTGACGCTTCGACAGTGACCAAGCTTCACCCAACGTGGCGAATCATGATCATCGACGATGATCCGGATGTACATTCAGCAACAACGTTTGCCTTAGGTAGCCTGGAGATCCAGCATCGTCCGCTAAGTTTCTTACATGCGTATTCAGCTGCCGAGGCACGCGACATACTGCAACACGAAACAGATATAGCGATCATTCTGCTAGATGTCGTGATGGAGCAAGAAGATGCGGGACTCCAGCTCGTCAGCCACATACGCAAGACACTGGGACTCGCCGATGTACGTATTATCCTGCGCACAGGCCAGCCAGGCTACGCCCCTGAGATAGACGCTATTCGTGATTACGACATCAACGACTACAAAACCAAATCTGAACTAACCCGTACCAAACTCTACACTGCAGTCACATCCGCCATCCGCTCCTACGAACAAATTTGCGCGATCAGCGCCAGCCGTCGCGGACTTGAACTGATTATCAACGCCAGCACTGAGCTGATGGCATTACGTGGTTTGCAGAATTTTGCCTCAGGCGTGCTCACCCAAATCTCAGGTCTGCTTGGCAATCAGGCAGAAGGCTTTGTCTGTTCACAGCAAGGTGTCGACGGAGATAAAGAACTTAAAATCATCGCCGCGACGCACTCGTTCCAACACCTGATCGATCATCCGGTCAGCGATGTCGTCGATGAGAAAGCGAATGCGATCGTACAAAGGTCAATGCAGGAGCGCTGTAATTTATACGAGGCTGAATCAACAACACTGTACTTCAGCAATGTTGCAGATCGCGACCTGACGGTCTACCTGAATATTGGACTGAACCTGAGCGAGATGGACAAACGTCTGCTCGAGGTCTTTTGCAATAATGTCTCGGTTGGTCTGGATAACGTCATGCTGACCTCGCGGTTACACAGCTATGCGTTTTATGACCCGCTCACCAGTCTGGCAAACCGGCTCAAATTATTGCAGACATTAAATGAAACTCTGCAATCGCCGCTCAAAAAACATAGTGCCCTGTCATTGATTGACATCGATCATTTCGCCGAAACCAACGACGCCCTAGGCCATCAGTTCGGTGACATGCTGCTGTGCGCTGTCGCCCAGCGTCTGGTCAAACATTTTGGCGAAGATTGTCAGCTTGCCCGCGTGGGCAGCGATACTTTTGCGCTACTGGGTGACGAAGAAATGGTGTGTCCGCAAGCGATCCTGACCTTGTTTACGCCACCCTTTCAGGTCGATCGACAGGATGTCCAATTATCGGCAACCATCGGCTTAGTTGAACTATCTGACTACGATGGTGACGGGTCCGAAGCCCTCAAAGACACCAACATTGCACTCAAGCGTGCAAAAACACATCAGCGTGGTAGCTTCGTCTACTTCACACGAGATATGGGCGTGGAAATACGTGAACGTGTGCGCCTGATGCACGCTTTGCGCGCAGCATTTGAAAATGAAAAATTGTTTCTGGTGTTCCAGCCACAAATTGACATGTCAAATGGACAGGTAGTCGGCGCAGAAGCCCTGCTCCGCTGGAAAACCGAGGAAGGCAAATTTGTTCCGCCCGATTTATTTATTCCTATCGCCGAATATTCTGGCCTGATCGTTGACATCGGGGAATGGGTACTGCGCACGGCATGCCGCGAATTAGTTCATTTGCGCAGCTTGGGGTATAACGACTTTCAGATGGCGATTAACGTCTCCCAGGCACAATTCTCTCATCCGCTGTTTATGCAATCCCTCAACAGCGCCTTGCTAGATACTCAGGCACCGCCAGAATCGATTGAGTTGGAAATCACCGAATCGATGGCAATGAAGGACCCGGAACTGCTAATCAAAACGCTGCATCAGATTAAACAACTGGGCATTAAGATTTCGATTGATGATTTTGGTACAGGATTCTCTTCACTGAGCCATTTACAAAAACTCGATATCGACAAACTGAAAATTGACCGTGCTTTTGTCAATGAAATCAGACAAGACTCAGGCGAAGGCAGCATTGCCAAAATGGTCGTTCAACTAGGCAAAAGCTTAGGTATCGCCATCATCGCAGAAGGAGTAGAGAGCGAGATGCAAGCGCAGACGCTGCTCTCATTCGGCTGCCATTTAGCGCAAGGCTATCTGTATGCCAAACCAATGACCAGAGAAGACTTGCACCCCTGGTTGGAAAATAAGCGGCAACTCAAGAGTAATTAATTTCCCGAATTTAAAAATGGCATATGTGATGGCTGAAGCCAGTACATGTGTCATTTTTATCATATTGCACACAAATGAATTGTGTAGCCATAAAATGGCTTATTTCACCATAACTCACCGTCATAAAAAAGTCTAAGGGCCAAGAGCTATATTTTATCTGCGCCTTCATCTGTGTTTTCGCCTGTATTTTCATTTGCATACCAGAATGGAATTTTCCATTTCTATTCCCCCGATTTTGCAGACTGTCGCATGCTGATGGTAATCGCCACTCTATTTCTTTAGAGTGACAACATGCCGCAAAACAGTATGCAATGCCTGATCTCAACTTGATTGGCAAAGCAAAAAAAGTAAATCATTATCAGAAAGCCTCATCATGAATCCCAACGCGACCCAAACCATCAAAGAACTTATCACTGCATTCTTGCATTGGTTAAGTAAAGCGTTTGACAAGACCGCTGCCTGGGTGACAACCTTATCCTGGTGGAAATTTTTTCTATTCGCGTTAATCATGATGATTGCTGGCTCCATCTTTCAGGACAATATTCTGAACTCAGACGATGGCGTCATTGTCACCAATAAAAAAGCTGCGAAAAAAGCAAGCAAAACAAAAAGTATCAACGATGGCGATACGAATATTGAGATCGACGGCACCGGGATTCATATCCGCAAAAATAAGACCGATGGTGGTGGCAAGCAGATCGAAATTGATGAAAATGGCATCCGTGTTCTGAAAGAGGGCAGCTCCTCCACACCACCTGCTCCGTCAGCAGTGCCGGCACAACCTGAGCCACCCAATGCATCCAATCCGACCTCACCACCAAGCCCTCCGGCAATGCCAGACATGCCCAAAGCAGGCCAGGATGACATCCATATCAAACTACCGCCAGACATTGCCCAGGAAATCAGTAATGACATTGAAGATGCTGTTGCCGACGCGGCTGATGAAGAAGTAAAAAGCTACCAGAAGAAATCATCTAAATGGTTTATGAACTTTGTCATGCTTTTGATCTTCGGTCTTCTCGGAATGAAGGCGTTAATGGGCGGCAAAGTTCGCGCTGAAGAAAAAGCCAAAGAAGCCAATCTGTCCGCAGAACGGGAGTCTTTATTACGTCAGGTCAGTGAGGCACAGATGCAGATGATGCAGGCACAAGTCGAGCCACATTTCCTCTTTAACACGCTGGCATCCGTCGAGTATTTAATCGAGACAGATCCGCCAAGAGCCGCAGCGATGCAACGCAGCCTGATCTCCTATCTGCGTGCCGTGTTACCACAAATGCGTGAGAATGCTGCAAAAACGAATCTGGGACGCGAAGCCGATATGGTGAAGTCTTATCTCGAACTCTTAAAGATGCGTATGGAAGAACGCCTGGAAGTCGACTTTAATATGCCGGAAGGATTACGTAGTGCCTCATTCCCACCGATGATGTTGCAATCACTGGTTGAGAACGCGATCAAACATGGATTAGAAGTCAAAGCGGAAGGTGGCACCGTACACTTTCATGCCGAGGTCGCGCACAATAAATTACGCGTCTCAGTCAGTGACAATGGCCTCGGTTTCGGCGCAATGCCTAGCAACGGCACCGGTCTGGGCTTGCAAAATATTCGCGAACGCTTGAAGCTCATTTACAAAGAAAAAGCACAAATGATCATTACACCCAATCAACCGACAGGAGTTTGCGTTACTATAGAAATACCTTATGAGTTAGCCAACTAATTAACCAGAATTTTTACTATGCCTACAGCAATACTAGCCGATGATGAAAGACTGATGCGTGACCAGTTAAGGTCGCGCCTGGAGCAGGTCTGGCCAGAATTGCACATTCTTGATGAAGCAAAAAATGGTGAAGAAGCCATACAGCTAGTCGATAGCCTGACACCGGACTTCGTATTCCTGGACATACGCATGCCAGTCAAAACCGGCTTAGAAGCAGCGAAAGAAATCGGGGGCAAGGCACATATCGTTTTCATTACGGCGTACGACCAATACGCAATTGAAGCATTCGATCACGGCGCGGTCGATTATGTATTGAAGCCGGCAGACATAGACCGTCTGACCAAAACAGTCGAGAGATTAAAAGCACGACTGAGTAGTAAAGATGAACCAAATGACATGAGCAATATGTTGGCGCAGCTTGCCAAGCAGATGGGTATCGGTACCAAGGTCAATTATTTACAATGGATACAGGCATCGATCGGGCAGGAACTACGCCTGATTCCGGTAGAAGAAATTTTATTTTTTCAGTCGGATGAAAAATATACCCGTGTACAGACAGCAAGCTATGAGGCATTAATCAGAAAACCGGTTCGCGATCTCGCCGAAGAGCTTGATCCCGCCTTATTCTGGCAAATCCACCGCGCTACATTAGTGAACGCAAAAGCAATATCAGGTGTTGTCCGTGATTTAAGAGGTCGCCACTTGGTACAGATAAAAGGACTGACAGAGAAACTAGAAGTTAGCCGCAGCTTTGTGCATTTGTTTAAGCAGATGTAGTCTGGCATTTTTCGAATGCGGCTCCCATAGCATAAGTAAAGAGACATTCATAACCAAACTGCTCTATATTGAGCCACTACAGGACAAAACATATTCCTTTAGTCCAAAAAATTACCTATATTGATCATGTTGATTTGCCAGATGAAAATCATGATGCCTAAGGCACATTCAGCTGGCTTGCGTAAGGATGTTCTGCTCCGAAGATCAAACATCCGCTCATCAATATAGCGATCAATAACGAGGAGAGTGGCCATGAGGAAAAGTCAACTATTGTCGATATTGCTTCTTTGTCTCTCAGGACTATTCAATGATGCCGCCTTGAGCCAAAACAATTTCGAATGGCGCTGTAACAGAGAATTATCACAAACCAGCATCGTAGTCTCTGAGTCTGAAGGTCCCTACTTCATACACAATAACGTCAGTAGCAAAAAATTGCGTACCATGAGCACGAAAACTTATTCCACCGACTATATTCTCGGCCTCACTGCAAGACATAGTATTATTCAAATCGATTTTGAAGGTCCGATCATTGATGACAAGGATAGCGATCAGGAATGTTTCGCTCCACACATTGAAATAAATATGGAACATCCTGCAATCAATGTATATGTAGGCAAAGAATTTCCAGAAAATTCTTGCGTGTATAACGAAATTCTCGACCATGAAATGCAGCACGTAAAACTCTACAAAGAGAAATTACCTGCTTTAGCTAACCTAGTACGAGCAAAGATGGACAGACGCTATGCAAACACGCCTTTGATCGGCCCGATTGGAAAAACCAAAGCACAGTTAAACGATGAAATTAACCGTGTGTGGATGCCATTCATTAAGGATGAACTGGAGAAAATTGAAGACTTACAAGCAGCTTTAGATTCAGAGGATGAATACACCAGGCTCAGTTGGTCTTGCCTTGGGCAAGTACAAACAACATTAGGATTCCGAGACCGGCGGTGATCGCTCCCAAAAATACAAAAGCCGCCACCATATTGAATGGCTGCGGCTTTAATTAGGAAACATACTCCCCCTCTGTATTCTTTAAAGAGCCCCATCAATAAAGCGGAACAGCTCTGTTTGCATTGATTCAACAGGGAGTATTATAGAATATGCCGCCCTATCCACCATGCAATCGCCGCAACAAATGCACTGGCCGGAATAGTCAAAATCCAGGCCCACACAATATTACCGGCAACACCCCAGCGGACGGCAGACATTTTCTGCGCTGAACCAACGCCGACAATGGCGCCCGTGATGGTGTGTGTTGTTGATACCGGGATACCGAAATGAGAGGCAACAAATAAAGTGATAGCGCCACCGGTCTCAGCACAAAAACCACCGACAGGTTTTAGTTTAGTGATTTTCTGACCCATAGTTTTCACGATGCGCCAGCCACCGAACAGAGTGCCCAGTCCGATGGATGCGTAGCAGGAAATGACAACCCACATTGGCGGTAAGGCATCGCTATTTGACACATAGCCAGCAGACACCAGCAACATCCAGATAATACCGATGGTTTTTTGTGCATCATTGCCCCCGTGACCAAGGCTGAACATTGAGGCGGAAACTAATTGTAAACGCCGGAACCATTTATCAACCTTCAATGGCGTCGATTTCACAAACAACCATGAGACGATCAACATCATGACCGATCCCAGCACGAAGCCTAGTAGCGGAGATAACACAATAAAAGTAATCGTGGTCCACAAGCCTTTGGAAACTAAAGCACCGGTACCCGCTTTGGCTACGGCAGCCCCAACCAGGCCGCCGATCAAGGCATGCGATGATGAGGATGGTATCCCAAAATACCAGGTAACCAGGTTCCAAAAAATAGCACCGACCAGCGCACCGAAAATCACATAGTGATCAACCACGGATGGGTCGATAGTGCCTTTGCCGATGGTTGCAGCAACTTTCAGCTGAAAAAACAAAACAGCGATGACATTAAAAAATGCTGCCATCGCGACCGCTTGTTGCGGCTTTAAAACTCCTGTCGATACCACTGTCGCAATCGCGTTAGCAGCATCATGGAAGCCATTCATAAAATCAAATAACAAAGCCAGGATCACCAGTAAGGCGATGACGTACAGGCTCATGTGGACGGTTTGCATGGAATTCACTTCTCTTTTAAGTTCTCATGTCAATTCTCTACACTCTGACCAGTAGAGAACGAGTACTTGTTAAATCTAAATCTATTAGCGTATCTGCCCTGTCGACCAGATGAGGGCAAATACAAACCAAGGCAGTTAAGGCGATCCAATCACCCTCGCAGCTCAGATTTATGCGTTTTCAACAATGATACCTTCAATGATATTGGCGACATCTTCGCAACGATCAGTGACGGTTTCGAGAATCTCGTAAATCGCTTTCAGCTTGATCAGATTGCGCACATCCGGTTCATCACGGAACAGCTTGGACATCGCAGCACGCATGACGTGATCTGCATCGGACTCCAGACGATCGATTTCTTCGCAAATCGATAGCATCTGACGTGAATTCGCCATGTTAGGCAACAACGCCACGGCATCTTTCACTTTTTCAGCGCAGGCCAGGCAGAGCTCGGCAAGACGTTTGGCCTCAGGCGTGATCTCACGGATATCATACAAAGAAATCGTCTGGCCAGCATCTTCCAGCAAATCCAGAATATCGTCCATACGAGTGATCAGCTTATGGATGTCATCTCTATCTAGCGGCGTAATGAATGTCTTATGAAGAAGCTCGATTGTATTGTAGGTGACGGTATCTGCCTGTTTTTCAATCGCTTCAATCGCATGAACCCTGATTTCCAGATCATCGAAATTAGTCATCAGAGCGACCATTTCTTTCGATCCTTTTACGCATAACTCAGCATGCTGATTAAAGAGTTCAAAAAACTTTCCCTCTGTGGGCATCAATCGTCCAAACATTTTTTTCTCACTAAAGTAGTAACACTAAAATTGTGTCGAAGCTACAGGAACGTGTCCTGCAACTCCAGACGCTGCTTCATATTGAATAAATTTGCTAAAACCAACTACGAAAATTTAATTATTCGTTATCGCCATACACAGATAATGATCCGGTGTAATTGTCAAATTTGGTGTACTCACCCAGGAATGTCAGGCGTACGCTGCCAATAGGACCATTACGCTGTTTGCCGATGATAATTTCTGCGGTACCTTTATCGGGCGAGTCAGGGTTGTAGACCTGATCACGATAAATAAACAAGATCACGTCTGCATCCTGCTCAATCGCACCAGATTCGCGCAAATCCGACATAACAGGCCGCTTATTAGGACGTTGCTCAAGCGAGCGATTCAACTGGGACAATGCGATAACAGGACACTGCAACTCCTTCGCCAGCCCTTTTAAGCTACGAGATATTTCAGAAATTTCTGTCGCACGGTTTTCACCGCCAGAGTTACCTGACATCAGTTGCAAGTAATCGATAATGATCAATCCCAATTTGCCACATTGACGTGACAAACGACGTGAGCGGGCACGCAACTCAATAGAACTCAGTGCCGGCGTTTCATCAATGTACAATTGCGCATCGTTCATTTTTTGAATCGCATGCGTTAAGCGAGGCCAATCCTCATCAACCAGGCGCCCGGTACGTAACCGGTGCTGATCCAGGCGGCCAACAGAACCCAGCATACGCATTGCTAATTGCGCGCCGCCCATTTCCATCGAAAACACGGCGACTGGCAAACCACTTTCAATAGCGACGTTTTCACCAATGTTAATAGAAAATGCCGTTTTACCCATCGATGGACGACCTGCAACAATAATCAAATCACCAGGTTGCAATCCTGATGTCATACGATCCAAATCAGCAAAGCCAGTAGGAACCCCAGTAATATCACTGCTGTGATCACGGTTGTATAACTCATCAATCCGCTCAACAACTTGCGTCAACAAAGGCTGAATCGCCGTAAAGCCTTGAGCTCCACGCGCACCCTCTTCCGCAATCGCAAAAATCTTCGATTCAGCTTCGTCAAGCATTTGCTTAACTTCTTTGCCTTGCGGATTAAACGCATTCCCGGCAATTTCGTCAGAGACCGATATCAGTTTACGCAAGACACCACGATCGCGCACAATCTCTGCATAACGACGAATATTGGCTGCAGACGGCGTATTTTGTGCTAGTGCGTTCAGATAGGTCAGGCCACCTGCATCATCAGCCTTATTGATTCCAGTTAGGGCCTCATATACCGTAATGACGTCAGCGGGCTTTGTCGCATTAATCAGCTTAACAATCGCCTGAAAAATAATACGGTGATCATAACGGTAGAAATCATCCTCACGAATGAAGTCAGCGATCCGGTCCCAGGCAGCATTGTCCAATAGTAGCCCCCCAAGCACAGACTGCTCTGCCTCGATGGAATGTGGGGGAACGCGAATGGAATCTAATTGCGGATCGGAAGGTGCTTTCATGGCGCGCATTATACCTTTTTATTCCACTTCAAAAACAAAGAAAGCAAAGCAGATGCCTTACCCAGACCGCACGTACTTGACGTATCAAAGATAGACCAAACATACAAAACACCATCAGAAAAAATCACCAAACATATATCAAACTGTTATTAACGTAAAAAAGCCGGGCAAGCCCGGCTTTTTATACAACTGAAATGAGCGTATTAAGCGTGCTCGCCCAATACAGCAACAGTCACATCAACAACGACGTCTGTGTGCAATGCAACAGCAACAGAATGATCGCCAACAATTTTCAACGGACCTTGTGGCATACGAATCTGCGCTTTTTCAACCGCGAAACCTTGTTTTACCAGAGCTTCAGCGATGTCAAAGTTAGTCACAGAACCGAACAAACGGCCATCAACACCAGATTTTTGCGAGATCTGAACTGTCAAACCTGACAGTTTTTCACCAGCAGCTTGCGCTACAGCCAAGCGTTCAGCAGCAGCTTTTTCTAAGTCTGCACGTTTCGCTTCGAATTCAGCGATTGCAGCAGCTGTTGCACGACGAGCCATACGTTGTGGGATCAAGAAGTTACGTGCGTAACCATCTTTAACTTTAACTACATCGCCCAGATTGCCGAGATTAACGACTTTATCAATCAGAATAACTTGCATATTTTTCTCCTAGTACCTTGTCGTCAATTACGCTGTGTGCAGATCAGTGTACGGCAGCAACGCGAGGTAACGTGCGCGTTTGATCGCCGTGTCAACTTGACGTTGGTACAGTGCTTTAGTACCAGTCAAACGTGCTGGCATAATTTTGCCGTTTTCTTGCACGAAATCTTTTAATGTGTCGACGTCTTTGTAGTCAACTTGCGCTACATGTGCTGCTGTGAAGCGGCAGAATTTTTTGCGTTTGAACAAAGGATTTTGTTGCTGACGCTTTTGTTTCAGTTTGCTTTTGTCAAATTTTTTACCGAATGCCATTTTTGGCTCCTAATCTAGTAAAGTCGTCTCGAAATCAGTGATGTGAAATACGAGACTTTTGCTGTTACGGTTCTTGCGCGACAAAAAACCTGTGAATTGCATAACTACTCCCAGCTCTATCTCTAAAAATCGTTTTGAAATATTACCTGCTGCAATGGCATTAATTTCAAATTCGACTACACGCTGAGTATTCGCCTGCTCTTGCTTTGAAGAATGCGTCAGTACCGCAGAAGCTATCGGAATTCCTGCTGGCGTATAGCGCAGCGCCGATTTTTCCAAAATACTGGCAACAACTTTAAGCTGATTCACTGATTTATGTTGCGTCCTCTAAAGGTCAATTATGCCGCTGGCGCTTCTACGCGTTGCGTTTTAGCAGCATCTTCTTTCTGTACAGCTTTCATCATTGGAGATGGTGCTGTTTCAGCTTTTTTCATTTTGACTGTGAGGTGGCGCAGAACTGCATCATTGAATTTGAATGCGGTTTCCAACTCGAGCAGAGTCTCAGCATCGCACTCAATGTTCATGCAAACATAATGTGCTTTAGCCAGTTTTTGAATCATGTAAGCCAATTGACGACGGCCCCAGTCTTCAACGCGGTGTACTTGGCCGCTGCGTGCTACTACAGAAGCTTTGTAACGCTCGATCATTGCAGGCACTTGCTCGCTTTGATCAGGATGTACGATAAATACGATTTCATAATGACGCATATATTCTCCTTGTGGACAATAAAATAGCCCGCCTCGGCGTCAAGACGAGTGCGGGAAGAGGAAAAGCCCATGACTATACTGCACTTTTTGAATTTACTCAATAGTTTCAAGCACTTATTGCGGACACAGAAAAAATTATTGATCCAATACCCTTTTCCGATTCAGGCTCAGGTTCTAAATGAAAAAATTTTGGCTATTCAGAAATTTATGTTTATACTGTACAAAAATACAGGCTGCATATAAACCCAGCCAAACTTTACCCAATTGGAATTCTGACATGCTAAAACTTACTGCCCGCCAAGAACAGATTCTGAATTTGATTAAAGATGCCATTCAAAATACCGGCTTTCCGCCGACGAGAGCAGAAATTGCTAACGAACTAGGATTTCGCTCAACCAATGCAGCCGAGGAACACCTGCAAGCACTAGCCCGCAAGGGAGTTATAGAAATAGCTCCAGGAACATCGCGTGGCATCCGCCTGCTTGACTCTGCTTTGAGCAATCTTAAAGGGAAATTTAGTGGTGGAACACAAATGGCATTGCCCCACCCTGCTTTGATGCAACTCAGTCTGCCTTTAGTTGGCAGAGTGGCTGCCGGCTCACCTATTTTGGCTCAAGAACATGTAGACACAAATTACCAGGTTGACCCTGCATTATTTTCTGCAATACCTGACTACTTACTCAAAGTCCGCGGGATGTCTATGCGTGACGCAGGTATTTTTGATGGCGATTTACTCGCGGTAAAAAAATCGAGAGAAGCAAAAAATGGACAGATCGTTATTGCTCGCATGGGTGACGATGTGACTGTCAAACGATACAAAAAAACTGGCAGTATCATTGAATTACTTGCTGAAAATCCCGACTATCCCAACATTAAAATTGCTGAACAAGATGAAGATTTTTCTCTGGAGGGCTTGGCCGTTGGCTTGGTTCGTGCCTGGACTTAACCAAACTTAGCCAGACTCTAAACATGCACAAGTAAGCAACTGATTTGTGCATGTTAATCAAAATAGTGACTTTATCCTTCAACTATAGCCGCTACCTGCAGCACCTCATAATCCGCAAGAAATTCAGCCATTGATTGACGGGTAATACCCCACTCAGAATGAGCATGCCACACATTACCCTCAAAATATATGCCAACGTGGTGGATACCTCTGCCACCTTTTCTTGTACAAAAAATTAGGTCATGATTGACCACTTCTGCGAGTTTTTTTGAACGACCAAGGCGACGTTGATCGTAAGAATTTTTAGGAATACTCTTAGCTAAAACATCATAATAATAGCGTTGAGTAAAACCAGAACAGTCAATCCCTGCACGAGTTATACCGCCCCATATATAAGGCGTTGCATACCAATATTGAAAAAATACATCAGAGCTTTGGCCTAAAGATTCAACAGAAATATAGGCATGAATATCTGCATCAATATTAACTGCAGCAGCAGGAACCCAACCTATCACTCCATCCCACTTCATGACTAAAGCAAAATCAAGGTGAGTACCAAGTATGCGAACAACCTCTTCAACATCACACTGAGTTTGACGGAACCGGTCTTTTTCATCGGAGCTCATCGATGAGTAAGTCGGCTCAGGATGCCTCAATACATCCATTAAATATAGGGCCCTTCCATACACATCACTGAACCATTGATCTTTTTCAATATGAACCATTATTTGATTTCTCAATTAAACCCAAAATAAATTCATGGCATCGTGATTAAAATTACGATGCAAATAAAATAGCCGCTGATTTAAACAGCGGCTATTTTGAGGCAAAACCTAGGAGATTAAACAATCAATGTTTTACGACGCCAGTGTCACCGACAGTTTCTGTTTTGGCTGCGGCAGCAACCAAAACTTCTTCATCAGTTAACGCAACAGGCATGCGCTCAAGTGCAATTTCCAAAACCTTGTCAATCCAGCGCACAGGAATAATTTCCAATTTATTTTTTACGTTATCAGGAATATCGGCTAAATCTTTGGCATTTTCCTCTGGTATCAATACAGTCTTAATACCACCGCGATGAGCTGCTAATAATTTCTCTTTCAATCCTCCGATAGGCAGAACTTCGCCACGCAAAGTAATTTCGCCAGTCATCGCGACATCAGCACGTACAGGGATACCCGTAAAAACAGATACCAGTGCCGTCGTCATCGCAATACCGGCTGAAGGACCATCCTTAGGAGTCGCTCCCTCTGGCACATGAATGTGAATGTCACTTTTTTCAAAAACATCATTCTTGATACCTAGGCGCTTAGCGCGGCTACGAACTACTGTACGAGCAGCTTCAATTGACTCCTTCATGACATCGCCCAAAGTGCCTGTACGTATTACGCCGCCTTTTCCGGGCATTGCAACTGCCTCAATCGTCAACAGATCTCCGCCAACCTCTGTCCATGCCAGACCAACCACTTGCCCAACTTGATTTTCTTTCACTGCGACGCCAAAATCATAGCGACGAACACCAAGGAACTTATCAAGATTCTTGGAGGTGATCGTTGCTTTTTTCTCGCTCTTTTTCAATAAAAGCATCTTCACTACCTTACGACAAATCTTGGAAACTTCACGTTCCAAGGAGCGCACACCAGCTTCTCTGGTGTAGTAACGAATGATGTCGCGAATCGCACTTTCGGATACATTAATCTCACCGTCTTTTAAACCATTATTCTTAATCTGTTTTGGCAACAAATAACGCTGAGCAATACTAGTCTTTTCATCTTCGGTATAACCTGACAGACGTATGACCTCCATCCTGTCTAACAAAGCGGGCGGAATATTGTACGAATTAGAAGTCGCCACAAACATTACATCGGACAAATCGAAATCAACTTCAATGTAATGATCTGAAAAAGTATGATTTTGCTCAGGATCCAAAACCTCCAGCAATGCAGACGACGGATCACCGCGGAAATCAGCCCCCATTTTGTCGACCTCATCCAGCAGGAATAATGGGTTGCGTACGCCAACCTTAGACAAACTCTGCAAAATTTTACCTGGCATAGAACCGATGTAAGTACGACGATGGCCGCGGATTTCAGCTTCGTCGCGCACTCCACCTAAAGCCATACGCACAAACTTGCGATTTGTTGCACGGGCAATCGACTGTCCTAGCGAGGTCTTACCAACCCCCGGAGGACCCACCAGGCACAAGATCGGAGCTTTTAACTTATCGACGCGCTGCTGAACGGCAAGATATTCCAAGATCCGTTCTTTGACCTTATCTAAGCCATAGTGATCATCTTCCAACACTTTTTCTGCATTGGTCAGATCATTATTAACTTTGGATTTTTTCTTCCACGGTAAATTAACGATGGTATCGATATAATTTCTTACTACGGTCGCCTCTGCCGACATGGGAGACATCATCTTGAGTTTTTTCAACTCAGCCATCGCCTTATCGCGCGCCTCTTTAGGCATTTTGGCGGCAACAATTTTCTTTTCCAGCTCGTCGATATCTGCGCCCTCGTCGCCCTCGCCCAACTCTTTCTGAATCGCTTTAACCTGCTCATTCAAATAATATTCGCGCTGAGACTTTTCCATCTGACGCTTGACTCGTCCACGGATACGCTTCTCTACCTGCAGAATATCGAGTTCACCTTCCAATTGTCCAAGCAAATGTTCGAGCCGCTTAGATACACTGAAGATTTCCAAAATAACCTGCTTCTGTTCAAGCTTTAATGGCAGATGAGCGGCAATCGTATCGGCAAGACGACCAGCGTCGTCAATACCAGATAAGGAAGCCAAAATTTCAGGAGGAATTTTTTTATTCAATTTGACGTATTGGTCAAATTGCTGGACGATTGCGCGGCGCATCGCCTCAACTTCGGAGTCATCACCCTCTTCTGGAGGTACGGGCGTGAGATCCGCCGTAAAATGCGATTCAGTTTCGGTAATTTTATGGATGCGTGCACGCTGCGCGCCCTCGACCAATACCTTGACGGTGCCGTCAGGTAGTTTCAACATTTGCAAAATGTTAGCGATACAACCGATCTCGTAAATATCGTCAGCGGATGGTTCGTCCTTGGCAGCAGCTTTTTGGGCTGCGAGCATGATGCTCTTTCCCTGCTCCATTGCCGCTTCTAAAGCCTTGATAGACTTTGGCCGGCCAACAAACAAGGGTATAACCATATGCGGGAAAACTACCACATCGCGCAAAGGCAATAACGGCAATTCTGTTTGTTCAGTGATTATGGAAGTTGTCATGGCGCACCTTATTCAAAATTTCTAGTAGATAGATTGGCGCACTAGGCCAAAACTCAAGCCCGTCATCCGAAAAACAATAAAAAAAGCCACTCAGAGGAACCTCCGGGTAGCTTTTCGATTGAAGCTCAATTTTATTGTGTAATTAATTGTACTGCGTATTCCTGATATTCGCGGATCAATTGTGACATTCACCCACACTTTTTAGGAATTAAGACTTCACGCCCGAAACTTTCGGTTGCTCGTCATAAATCAACAAAGGCTTAGCGCCATTATTGATCGTATTTTCATCAATCACAACTTTTGATACATTTTGCTCGCTTGGCAAGTCATACATAATGTCAAGCAAAGCATGCTCAAGAATCGAACGTAATCCGCGCGCACCCGTTTTCCGGGCAATCGCTTTCTTCGCAATCGCTTGCAATGCTGCAGGACGAATCTCTAGTTCAGACCCTTCCATTTCCAACAGTTTTGAATACTGTTTGATCAACGCATTTTTTGGTTCTACCAAAATCTGAATTAAGGCAGCCTCATCCAATTCATTCAGCGTGGCAATAACCGGCAAACGACCAACTAATTCTGGAATAAGACCAAACCGGATCAAATCTTGCGGTTCAGCATCCTGCATAACCTGACTAGCACTTTTTTCCGACTGACTTTTTACGCTCGCACCGAAACCGATACCGCTGCGCTCAGAGCGATCAGAAATGATCTTGGCAAGGCCATCAAAAGCGCCGCCACAGATGAACATGATGTTAGTTGTATCAATCTGAATAAAATCCTGATTGGGGTGCTTACGACCACCTTGTGGTGGCACGGAAGCCATAGTTCCCTCAACCAATTTCAACAGAGCTTGCTGAACACCCTCACCAGATACATCGCGTGTAATCGATGGATTATCTGATTTACGCGAAATCTTATCAATTTCATCAATGTAGACAATCCCTTTTTGGGCACGTTCAACTTCATAATTGCAATTTTGCAATAATTTTTGAATAATGTTTTCAACGTCCTCACCGACATAACCTGCTTCGGTTAATGTCGTTGCGTCGGCAATAACGAAAGGAACGTTCAGCATACGGGCTAGTGTTTGCGCCAGCAAAGTCTTGCCTGAACCGGTTGGACCTACTAGCAGAATATTACTTTTAGCCAGTTCAACATCATCTTTTTTGCCGAGATGCTTAAGACGTTTGTAATGATTATAAACAGCAACAGCCAAGATACGCTTAGCCGTCACCTGACCAATCACATATTGATCTAATAAGGCCGTTATTTCTGATGGAGTTGGCAAATCAGTTTTAGCACTGGAAATGGATTCCAGATTACTAACTTCGTCACGAATAATGTCATTACATAAGTCGATACATTCGTCGCAGATGAAAACAGAAGGCCCGGCAATCAGTTTTTTAACCTCATGCTGACTCTTGCCACAAAAGGAACAATAGAGCAGTTTTTCGCCAGTGGAGGATTTTTTATCGGGCATAGTACTTAGGTTCTTAACGAAAATTTAGCGGATTTGTTTTTGATATTACCTGCAAATTCGACATAAGTCATCGAACATGTTTAGGTTATAAATGATTTAAAAAATCTTGCCACAGTTATTTTGTAGCGTTCAATAAAAAACGCCCGGACTTGTAAGTGCGGGCGCTTTCTCTATTTTCAATATTCTTTCAGTACATCAAGCGCGATGAGTCAGAACTTTATCAATCAAACCATATTCTACGGCGGCATCTGCTGACATAAAATTATCACGGTCAGTATCTTTACCTATCTGCTCAATAGTTTGGCCTGTCTTATCAGCCAGAATACCGTTCAGGCGTTCACGCAAATACAAAATCTCGCGAGCCTGAATTTCGATATCTGATGCTTGTCCTTGCGCACCGCCCAAAGGCTGGTGAATCATAATTCGTGAGTTCGGCAAAGAGAAACGTTTACCTTTCGCACCTGCAGCCAGTAAGAAGGCCCCCATTGATGCAGCTAAACCTGTACACAAGGTTGAGACGTCTGGCTTAATAAACTGCATCGTGTCGTAGATCGCCATACCAGCAGACACTGAACCACCAGGAGAGTTAATGTAAAGTGAAATATCCTTATCTGGATTTTCACTTTCCAAAAACAGCAATTGCGCTACGATCAGATTAGCTGCCTGATCATTCACAGGACCAACCAGAAAAATCACACGTTCTTTCAACAAACGGGAGTAGATATCGTAAGCACGCTCTCCACGACCACTTTGCTCTATGACCATCGGCACCATGCCTAGCATGTTGGTATCTAATGCTGAATTCTGAATGATGCCTGTCATGTGATTTCCTTTAATTATTGCGCGTTGTTACCCATTAATTCGTCGAATGGCAGCACTTTATCTGTAACCTTCGACTTACCTAATACGTAGTTAACGACGTTTTCTTCTAATACAAGGGCTTCGACTTCCGCCAAACGATTACGATCACTGTAGTAGTACTTTACGACTTGCTGCGGATCTTCGTAACTCTGTGCAAAATCTTCTACTTGCGCTTTGATCTGCTCTGGAGTTGCCTGCAAATTGTTGGCCTTGACTAACTCAGCCAAGATCAAACCCAGGCGAACACGACGCTCAGCTTGCGCTGTAAATAGCTCTGGCGGGAACGGAACATCTTTGACGTTCATACCGCGTTGAGCCATATCTTGGCGTGTCATTTCAGCTAAGCGCTGACCATCTTGCTCTACGAGAGCTTTAGGCACATCAAACTCAACCGCTTTCACTAAAGCATCCATCACACTATCTTTAGTTTTTGCTTTTACACGACCTTTAACTTCACGCTCTAAATTTTCTTTGATGTCCGCACGCATTTTAGCCAGGTCGCCATCTTCTACGCCTAAACTCTTAGCAAACTCTGCATCAACCTCTGGCAAATGTGCCCACTCCAATTTTTTCAGAGTGATAGTGAACTCAGCAGTTTTTCCTGCCACATCCTTACCGTGATAGTCCTCAGGGAAAGCCAGCGGGAAAGTTTTGCTTTCGCCAGATTTCAAACCCAAAGTTGCCGCCTCAAATTCTGGCAACATACGACCTTCGCCTAAAACAAAAGCGAAATCATCCGCTTTGCCGCCAGCAAATTCAACGCCGTCAATCTTACCAACGAAGTCTAAGGTTGCACGATCACCATTTTGAGCAACTGGTTCACCGCCGTCACCATGAGCACCTTGCTCACCTTTAGTGTGGAAATGAACGCGTTGCTTGCGCAAAATATCGATCGTTTTATCGATCTCAGCATCAGACACTTCCGTTTTAACTTGCTCCACTTCTGCAGCAGACAAATCACCGACAACAAATTCCGGATAAATTTCGAAGGTTGCATCAAATGACAAACTGCCTTCAACAGCACCTTCAGCATTTTTTGGCTCAATCTTTGGGTAGCCAGCAACACGTAATTTATTTTCGTTTGCAGCAACGCTGAAAGCCTGACCTACTTTATCGTTCAGAACTTCGGTTTCCACTTGGTAGCCATACTGGGCTGCGACCATTTTCATAGGCACTTTGCCAGGACGGAAACCCGGTGCTTTTGCTGTACGCGCACGTACCTTCAAACGCTTTTCCACTTCCGACTGCACTTCTGAAATCGGGAAGGAAATAGTGATACGGCGTTCCAATTTATCTAAAGTTTCGACTGCAGTTGCCATGAAAATCGTCCAAATATAAAAAAATTCTGTGGTGCGAGGAGGGGGACTCGAACCCCCACACCATTGCTGGCGTCAGGACCTAAACCTGGTGCGTCTACCAATTTCGCCATCCTCGCGGGATGAGAATACTAACCAAATTAAAAACTGGCACAAAAGCAAAGGGCGACCCGAAATTCAAGTGTCGCCCAGAACTATCGTATGTGGCATTTCAACTCCAGCCGCGTATTCTACTGGATTTTAATCCCATGTGTCTCTTTTTTTCGTATTGATTTGCAATTAATCCTGTGCGGACTTGCTCTAAAAACGGTGAGCAAGCCCGCAACACTCATCTGACTATTTGGCTATGCCGGTTTTTTTACTCTGAACCAGGCGGCATATAAAGCCGGCAAGAATAATAACGTCAATGCAGTGGCGATAATCAAACCGCCCATGATCGCTACCGCCATTGGCCCCCAAAATACCGATCTTGAAAGAGGAATCATCGCCAATACAGCCGCCGCCGCGGTCAAGATAATTGGACGGAAGCGCCTTACTGCCGACTCAACGATCGCATCCCAGGCAGGTGCCCCCGCTTGAATATCCTGCTCAATCTGGTCAATCAAAATCACTGAATTCCGGATGATCATACCGAACAAAGCAATCACGCCGAGCTGAGCAACAAAGCCAAAAGGTCTTTGCAACAAGAGCAATGCCATTGCTGCACCGGCAACGCCAAGTGGACCTGTAAGGAATACCAGCAGAGAGCGAGAGAAACTATGTAATTGCAACATCAGTAAAGTAAAGATGATGAAAATAACCAAAGGTACGTTGGCAGCGATTGACTCCTGTGCCTTACCGCTATCCGCTGCTGCACCAGCCAGTTCAATCTTATATCCGGGCAAAAGTTCAGCACGAATCTTGTCCAGCTTGGGAGAAATCTGACTGGAAACAGTTGGACCCTGAATGCCATCCACTACATCTGACTGAACAGTGACAGCCCACTCACGCCCTTCTCTCCACACCACACCCGGTTCCCAGACTAGCTTAATACGCGCCAATTGCGACAATGGTACAGACTTGCCACTTGCCGTCGGGATATTCGCGTCACCTAGTGCATTTATCGTAGAGCGTTCATCAACAGGCTGACGAACAACGATATCGATCAATTTATTATCATCACGGAATTGTCCGACCGTTGTTCCTGTCAAGATCGTATTTGCTGCACGCATGACAGTTTGCGAGGTAACGCCTAAAGCACGCAATTTGTCCTGATCCAGGTCGATGCGTACCACCTTCACCGACTCATTCCAGTTGTCATTGACCCCTATCGCATTTGGATTGGCGCGCATCACGTCTTTTACGCGATCGGCGATTTCACGTACTTTCGCCACTTCCAGACCTGTGACACGGAACTGCACAGGATAAGGTACAGGTGGTCCGTTCGGCAGAATTTTTACCCGGCCGCGCACTTCAGGGAAATCGACTTTAAAAGCATTCACAATTTTCAAACGCAGCGCTTCCCTTGACTTCAGATTGACAGGAAGTACAACGATTTGCGCGACGTTAGTCTGAGGAAAAATCTGATCCAGTGGCAAATAAAAACGTGGACTACCAGTTCCGACATAGCTGGTAACGCTCTCAACACCCTCTTGTTTTTGAATGAAATTTTCAAATTTTTTCGCTTGAGCCTCGGTCGCAGCAAACGCGCTCCCCTCAGGCAGCCATAACTCCACCATCAGTTCAGGACGGCTTGAATCAGGGAAGAATTGCTGCTCAATGAATTTGAATCCAAGTATCCCCAGTCCAAACACAGCCAAGGTAATCACAATGGTCGTTTTACGCCACTCAACACACCAGTTCACCAACTTGCGGAAACGCGAATAAAACGGCGTATCAAACAACTCATGGTGGCCATCAGCATTCGCTGCCGGTTTGACTTTCAGCAGCAGATAACCTAAATAAGGCGTAAATAAAACGGCGGCCAGCCAGGAAATAATCAGCGCCAGCGCATTCACCGAAAACATAGAAAAGGTGTACTCACCCGCAGCAGATTTTGCCAGACCGATAGGTAAAAATCCTGCCGCAGTAATCAAGGTTCCCGTCAACATCGGCATCGCTGTTGAGGTGTACGCAAATGTCGCCGCGTCAAAACGTGAGAAACCCTCCTCCATTTTGCGCACCATCATTTCTACCGCGATAATCGCATCATCAACCAGCAAGCCCAAAGCGATGATCAGGGCCCCTAACGAAATTTTATGCAGATCAATATCAAAAATACGCATAAACAAGAAAGTCACTGCCAGCACCAGGGGGATCGTCAAACCAACGACCAGACCTGGCCAGATATCCAGGCGAAACGGCTTAGTATGTAGTCCCAACGACAGGAAACTCACTGCCAATACGATCACGACAGCTTCAATCAAGGTATTAACGAATTCACCGACAGACGACGCCACCATTTTAGGCTGATCGGAAACACGCTCAACCTGAATACCGACCGGCATTTTGCTCTTGATGTCGTTCGTTACCTTTTGCAAATTTTTACCCAGCTCAATGATATTGCCGCCTTTTTCCATTGAGATACCGAGACCGATGACTTCTTTACCATTGAAGCGCATCTTGTCTTGCGGCGGGTTTTTATACTCACGTTTGATCGTTGCAAAATCACCCAAGCGGAATGTCGTTCCATTTGCGCGTAGTTGAAGGTTCTCCAGATCTTTAACGGTCATTAACGCGCCAGAAATCCTAACCTGCAAATTATCACTCGACGTAGTTAAAACACCCGTTGCCTCGACCGTGTTCTGCGAATTAATCTGACTGACAATTGCATCAAATGAAACGCCTAGTTGCGAGAATTTTTTCTGAGAAAACTCAATATTGATTTTCTCATCCTGAACACCAAACAACTCGACCTTAGATACGGTAGGAATGCGTAAAAACTGCTGACGGACAAAGTCAGCATATTCTTTGACCTGCTCATAGGTAAACCCATCGCCAGATAAAGCGAAGATAGAACCATAGGTATCACCGAATTCATCATTAAAAAACGGTCCTAATACACCTGACGGCAAGGTGCTTTTTATATCCCCGATTTTCTTGCGTACCTGATACCAGGACTGCGCCGTTTCTTTTGGTGGCGTCGACTCGCGCAACTGTAAGATGATTAAAGTTTCTCCAGGCTTGGAGTAACTACGAATCTTGTCGATATATGGTGTTTCCTGAAGTTTTTTCTCCAGCTTGTCAGTAACCTGCTCTGCCATTTGCAACGCAGTCGCACCTGGCCAGATCGCTCTTACCACCATCGCGCGAAAAGTAAAGGGCGGATCCTCGTCTTGCCCCAAACGACCATAACTCATGATGCCGCCCAATAATAAGACGACAATCAAATAGCGCGTCAGCGGGATATGCTCTAACGCCCACCTTGACAGATTAAAACCGCCTGAGGATTCACTCATTTAGCAACTCCTACCGCGGCAACATCATTAGCGGACGCTGCACTGACTTTTTCAGGCGCTTTATCACCGGCTTTTTCAGCGCTGCCAGACTCCATACCAAGAATACTTACCCGCTGGCCTACTTTAAGCAAATTTACACCGGCTGTTACCACGCTTTGGCCTGAGGTTACGCCTTTCGCAATCAGAATATCTTGTCCGGCAGATCCAGCAACGACAACAGGGCTTAATTTGACAACGCCACCGTCCACAATCCATACGGAAGTGGTATTTTTATCATTAAACAAAGCTGTCATCGGCAACCTGATCATTGCGTTCGGATTTTTCGCAGCAAAGATGACATACGCAGTCATGCCTAACTTGACGTCTTTCGCGCTCGCAGGCAAAGCCAGCTTAGCCGTAAAGGTGCGGGTAACAGGATCGGCGATTGGGGAAAGCTCGCGTAATTTAGCGCTCAATACCTCCCCCTGATTCGCCCACAGACGCACACGGATGTCAGAAATTTGACGGATCGAATTCACTTTATCCTCTGGAATACCGATCACAACATCAGTTTCCCCCGTCTGCGCCACACGTACCACGGATGTGCCCGTCGCAACGACCTGCCCTACTTCGGCATCGACCCCCGTCACTACACCATCGACATCCGATATCAACGTGGTATACCCAGATTGATTCGTCTGATTACGGTAAGAAGCGAGTGCTTGTTCGTAGCTGGCCTGTGCTGCTTTAAACGTAGTCACTTTGCCATCCAGAACCGCCGCAGCGACAAAATTCTTTTCTCTTAAATCTTCATAACGTTTTAACTCGGCTTTCGCCAGGTCACGGTTACTTTCTGCTGCACTCAGCCCCGCCTTTGCCTGAGACTGCGCCAATGCCAGATCTTGCGGATCTAACTGCATCAAAACCTGACCTCGCTTCACTACGCTACCGACATCCACCTTACGGGCAACGATTTTTCCACCCACGCGAAATCCCAAGCGAGATTCAATACGAGGACGCACTTCCCCCGAAAACTCTGCTGATTGATCTGCACCATCTGCGCTGGCCTTAATAACTCTTACCGGACGGATATCCTCCGTCTTTTCAGCTGGTTTTGAACATCCCGCCAGCAACAACAAAGCGACAACAGGTAAAAGATTTAAGGGCTTTCCTGTAAAAAAGCGTCTGCCGGCGGATCTGGCTGGCTCATTAAAAACGGTATTTTGCGATGTTGGCACGGGAGTTTTCCTTTACTATGCTGGCTACAAAAGCCAAGGTTATTCGTTGACGCGTAGTACGAATTGCCGGTTACTGTGATTCGATGCATGGAGCGCGCTGTCAATTCAGGCAATCGCTGTGATTGATGGCTCGCGAATCAGCCGATAAAATTCTGTTACTGACTTAACGGTTAGTAATTATAGTGGCGAGTCATTTTTTTGCCAATGACTTTTGAGTCATTAATTTTAATCCTATATGGCACTCACTAATTCAAGCCTGAATATGACCGTAGAGCATTACGAAAACTTCCCTGTTGCTTCATTTCTACTTCCTGCCCGCTTACGTCCGGCGGTGGAGGCTATTTACACCTTCGCCAGAACTGCCGATGATATTGCGGACGAGGGAGATGCGACGCCTGAGCAACGCTTAGCGGGATTGTCTCAGTATGAAACTGAGCTGGATAGAATAGTGACAAACCAGCAGCCCGGGCATTCTTTGTTTACACGTTTGCAAAAAGTCATTCTGGAATATGCCCTCCCCGTGCCAGCATTCCGGGATTTGTTGTCCGCTTTTAAGCAAGACGTCACGACTACCCGATATAGCAATTACAAAGCCTTACTCGATTATTGCAGCAGATCTGCCAATCCTGTCGGACTACTGATGCTACATCTCTACGACGCTGCGTCAGCAAAGAATAAGCGCGATTCAGATGCGATCTGCTCCGCTTTGCAATTAATCAATTTTTGGCAAGACGTCGCAATCGATTGGGACAAACAACGGGTTTATATCCCTCAGGAAGATTTAATTCAATTCAACATAAGCGAAGAGCAGATCGCCAACCAACACCATAACGCCCAATGGACGGCTCTGATGCAATTCGAGACAAGCAGGGCAAGAGCTTTGCTCATCAGTGGTATGCCTTTGTGCAAGCGATTACCCGGACGGATAGGATGGGAATTGCGTCTGGTGACTCAGGGTGGACTAAGAATACTGGAGCGCATAGACGCCGTTCAAGGCAATGTGTTTCACCATCGTCCTCAATTAGAGAAAGCGGATTGGCTCATCATGCTATGGCGGGCATTTAGGATGTAGCGGTTCTGAGTGGAATAAGTGTCACAAACAAGCGTCCCAAGCAAGCGTCCTGAACAAGTATGTCATTACAGCTTGTTTCAAAATTAATCTTTCAAAGAACATGACTGAATCTGACTATCCCGCTATGATTCGTGATGACGAATTTAACAATGCTCAAACGCACACAAAACCATCATGAAACGTATTTATCCGCTAGTAGTCATGACTTTGACTATAGTGCTAAGTAGCGGCTGCACCGTATTAGCCGTCGCAGATGCCGCTGTATCAACGACAGTGAAAGTTGGCAGCGCCGTCGTCGGCACGGCTGTTGATGTCACTGCCGCTGGCGTAAGAGCGGTGACCAGTAGCAATAAAGAAAAATAGCATTCGTGTCATATTTTGTCAGACCTCGCGTCAGAACACACATCAATCCCATTTCCTCTGCCATAGCAAACCGCCATGCCAACTGAACACCAAATTGCCGAGCATCGCAAAGCGCAACAGGCTGCGAAAGAGGCAATGGCGCATCTTGCCATCGTGATCGATGCAAACGATACAGAGCAAAGTATCGCCCGCAAAGCACATGAGTTCCTGTGCGAAGCCGGTTATCAGGATACCTGGTACTACCAGTGCCCTGCCTTAGTGTTACTTGGATCAAGAAGTTGCGTATCAATCTCGGGGCGCGACTATCAGGCGAGTACGGAAACAGTAGGTACATCCAACCTGATCACAATTGACCTGAGCCCGGCAAGAAGCGAGTATTGGGGCGACTATGCACGCTCTCTGGTGGTCGAGGATGGGAAGGTCATTATGCAGCCGAAGCAGCTGGAGTTTAAAAATGGACTACATTTTTTACAACAACTGCATCGGCAAATGCTGCGTCTGGTCAAACCCAACACCACGTTCGAGCAATTGTTTGAGTGGGCGAATGTCCGTATTCGCGAAAGCGGTTTTGTGAACCTTGATTATCGCGGCAATGTGGGACATAGCATTGCGACCAGCCGCGATCAACGCCAGTTTATTGAAGCGCGCAACAACGCTACGCTGGGAGATGTGCCATTTTTTAGCTTTGAACCATTTGTTCGCCTCAAAGGTGGTCGCTGGGGCTTTAAACATGAAGATATTTTCTTCTTCAATCAAGACGGACAATTACAGAGTCTCTAGCACTTAGTAGGATTTACGCTCCGAGTTGAACATCAGCACATTCTAGAACTTAATAAGCGCGCAAAATTAAAAAAGCCGGCATCTTGATAGATGCCGGCTTTTTTATCCATTCGAACCAGATGAACCAGATTGAACGGATGCTTGCTGGATGCTTGCTTAGTTATTCACGCAATTAATCGCAATATTGCTTGCCCCCGTAGGATTGCTTAATAACGCAGTACCAGAACCACTCACCACAGTACAAGTCTGACCAGTCGGCTGAGTGGTAACCGTTACTGCATAAGTTTGTCCGTCAACAATCGAATTGGTAAAAGTGTAGGTGCCCGTAGCCGACAGATACAGGAAATCAGTCGCATTATCAGCAATCGTCACAGTTTTGCCCGAACCCAAACCTGTCAATACGACTGAAACTGGCACGCTAGGAATACACGTCACAAGCACATTGCTGGCGCCAGTCAAATTGCTGTTGTCTACCGTGCCAGTACCGTTTTGTACGGTACATGTCTGTGCTGCGGCTTGCACTCCAACGGTTACCGCATATGTCTGGCCACTCGCGATGTAGTAACTAAACGTTCCGGCAGTGTTTGTAGACAACGTCAGCGCATCGTAGTTAGCGTTCGCATTATTGTACAAAATAACCGATCCTGAGGTTAATCCGGACACGGTCGCTGTAACAGGTACTTTTGGTACACACTTAACGACAATATTGCTGACTGCCGCATCACTCGTCATATGGCCAGAACCGTTAGTCACCGTACAATTTACCTGTGTAGGCTGGGTTCCTACTGTAATGTTGTAGTCAGCATTACTGGCAACTTTAAATGAAAAAGTACCGTCCAAAGTTAAGGACTGTTTGTATCCGGCTGTATCCACCAATACCAGCGTTCCGCCTGATGTGGTCCCGCTACCCAGGCCAGTCACAGTGCCGCCGACCGTGGTGTACACAAAACCGCCACAAGCAGCCACTGCGAGAATCAAGCCTGTAGCAAGGGCGAAAAGGCTCATTTTTTTCATTTTATTCATTCGATGTTCCAAATTGGTCTAGGTCAAACGGGGGAAACTAATTGCGGTTTAAATCGACTGATCACTTTAACTGACTAGTCAACGCAAAATTTCAGCAAGTTCGTAATGGTATATGAGCTTGAGTCAAAAAGTGCATGCCTGATACAAAAAGCTTTATTCCGCTTACAAACTATTACAGGTCATGGCAAACAGGTGAGGCGCGCTTTACGAAAAAGCTGACTTGCCATATCCATTTTTATTTACAACAGAGTGAACAGCCACACTATTTTAACAGGCAACATTTGTGGTCTCCGTCACAGTCGGTTAGCATAGCGGCTTTCGTGCAGTAATAAGGTTTCCTGGCCTGTTTTGGCTTGCCATTCTTTATTTGACCGCAATCTAGCCGCTTATTTACGCATTCCTTATCTCGTATCCCGCATCCCATATGTCACCAGACGAATATTGCCAACAAAAAGCAGCGCAAAGCGGCTCTAGTTTTTATTACAGCTTTTTATTTTTACCGCAAGAAAGACGACTGGCAATTACAGCACTTTATGCGTTTTGTCGTGAAGTCGACGATGTTGTTGATGAAAGCACCGACGATACCGTCGCACGCAGCAAGTTAAACTGGTGGCGAGGCGAAATTAAAGCCATGCTGGCGAATAGTCCGACCCACCCCGTGACGAGAGCGCTGCTACCTCACATGACTCGTTTTGCTCTGGATGGTGCCCATTTACAGGCCATCATCGACGGTATGGAGATGGATTTAAACCAGACCCGTTACCTCGATTTTATTGCCCTGCAAAAATACTGCTGGCATGTGGCAGGCGTAGTTGGCATTTTATCTGCGAGTATTTTTGGGATCACCAACCCGCAAACCAAAGAATTTGCTGAGAAATTAGGACTGGCGTTCCAGATGACGAACATCATCCGTGATGTCGGAGAAGATGCCCGCAAAGGACGTATCTATCTGCCGGTCAATGAGCTGCAACAATATAAAGTGACAGCGGCCGATATTCTGAATGCACGCCATAGCCCGGAATTTGCGACATTAATGCAGTTTCAGTACGAACGCGCACAGCGCCTGTACGACGAGGCGTTCGCCTTGTTGCCCGCAGAGGACAGAAAAGCTCAGCGCACGGGACTCATCATGGCAGCCATTTATCGTGCCCTGCTGGTAGAGATTCAACATGATGGCTTCCACGTACTCAATCAGCGGATTTCTTTAACGCCGATCCGCAAACTCTGGCTAGCCTGGAAAACTTATATCCGTGGCTAAAAACAAGTCCGTTGCTGGCAAACGCATTGCCGTCATTGGTGCGGGCTGGGCGGGCTGCGCTGCAGCAGTAGAGCTAAGTCGCGGTCAGGCGCAAGTCACCCTGCTAGAAGCCTCACGCACACTGGGTGGACGGGCTCGCAAAGTCGCGATTCAAGAACATACTCTTGATAACGGCCAGCACATCCTGCTCGGTGCCTACGATGCTGCGCTGACAATGATGCGCCAGGTCGGCATTCCCTTGGATCAAGCGTTTCTGCGACTCCCTTTGCAGATGGTCTATCCATCGCTCGACGAGGGCATGGAATTTATAGCGCCGCAATTACCGGCCCCACTGCATCTGCTGGTCGCCTTGCTGCGGGCCAAAGGCTTAAGCAGGCAGGACAAGATGGCGCTTGCCCGCTTTTCTACAACGGCGCGCTGGATGGGCTGGCAATTACATCAGGATTGCAGTGTCAGTGAGCTGCTGGAGCGTTTTGATCAAACGCCTGTGCTATGCCAGTTGATGTGGGTGCCCCTATGTATCGCGGCACTCAACACACCGCCAGAACGCGCATCAGCACAAGTATTCTTACATGTACTAAGAGATAGCCTCGGCGCCGGTCGTGCAGCATCGGACATGCTGATTCCCAAATGGGATTTGTCCGCGCTGTTCCCCGAAAAGGCGCAAAAATTCATTGAAAACGCAGGTGGTAATGTCAGGTCAGGCGTGAATATCAAACGCCTGATAGCAAACGCAGCAAACGCAGCAAACAGAAATACTACTGACAACAACACAGTAAAGTGGCGCCTGGGATGCGATAGCGATGAGGTCTTAAGTAACCAGGAATTTGACGCCGTGATTATTGCCACTGGCGCCGAACAGGCTGGCCGTTTGCTCAACACAGTAGCGACTGAACAAAAAATCACGCCACTGCCAGCACTGGGGTACGAGTCGATCACAACGTGCTATCTACAATATTCACCTGAGCTGCGCTTGTCTCGCCCGTTCTTTGCCTTAAGAGACCGGCCAGAACTGCAACATTGGGGACAGTTTGTCTTTGACCGGGGTCAACTGCACAAGGAACAAGCCGGCTTGCTGGCAGTCGTCGTCAGTGCATCGGATCAGGCGACCGACCTAGGTAATGAGGCTCTAGGTAACGCAATCGCCTTGCAACTGGCGACCATGTTTAAGATGCCCGAACTGGAAAAACCGAGGTGGCAGCAAATTATTTCAGAAAAGCGCGCCACCTTCTCCTGCACGCCCTCCTTGCAACGACCGGACAACCAGATAGGATTAGAAAATTGCTTCATCGCCGGGGACTACACCAAGGGCGATTACCCGGCAACGCTGGAAGCCGCTGTACGCAGCGGTATTGCCGCAGCCAGGCTTTGTTGATGCGCTACGAATAGTTGTATTGAAATCGCATGACCTTCTGCACCAATCAGGACGCGCAGACAAGCTCAGCACATGCATCAACACCCTAATCTCAAAAACCAATCCGCAATCTAGATGCGGCTTTCCAGCATATTTCAGGCTGAAGACCGCATGAACATTAGTGGATTCAAATCAGAAGCTTCTAAAAATCCCTACATTGAAAAGTGACGTCGATAGGAGTGACGCAAAAATCAAGACCTCTCACCACAGAGACACGGAGACACAGAGAAGAGGCAGGAGTAAGCGGTTCTATGAAGTATCGATACAAGGTTTTTTAGGAATTCCCAGTCAGCAACATCTAAAAACTCATTAATCGAGACGTAGCATGAAGCAGAGTTAGCAACCCGCTGCGCTTGAGTTCAATAATGAGTGCAGAGATTGTAAAAACTACCGGTCAAAGGCAGCTTACTTGTCGTCTTTGATATAACTGTCCACATCCCTGATTTTATTCAAAGCCTCATCAATCCTGTCCACCGGAATCAGCGTCAATCCCTCAATCGCTTGTTTCGGTGCATTGGACTTTGGAATCATCGCAATCGAAAAACCGAGTTTGGCAGCCTCGCGCAGACGCTCCTGACCGCGTGGTGCCGGGCGAATTTCTCCCGCCAATCCCACCTCGCCAAATACCACCAGACCTCTTGGCAAAGGTTTGTTCCGCATTGATGAGTTAATCGCCAGCAAGACGGCGAGATCCGCCGCTGGCTCGGTGATTTTGACGCCGCCCACGGCATTAATGAATACATCCTGATCAAAAGCCGCTACACCTGCATGACGGTGTAACACTGCCAGCAACATCGCCAGACGGTTCTGCTCCAGCCCGACGGAGAGCCGCTTGGCATTCGGTGCATGAGAGCTGTCGACCAAGGCCTGTATCTCGACCAGCAAGGGTCTGGTGCCCTCTTGTGTCACCATCACGCACGATCCGGCGACCTGAGTGTCATGCTGCGACAAAAACAGGGCTGAAGGGTTGGAGACGCCTTTCAAGCCACGCTCTGTCATGGCAAACACGCCAAGCTCATTGACCGCACCGAATCGATTTTTGATGGCACGTACCAGACGGAAACTCGAATGCGTATCCCCCTCAAAATACAGTACCGTATCAACAATATGCTCAAGCACACGAGGCCCCGCCAGAGCGCCCTCCTTGGTCACATGTCCTACTAATATCATCGTGATGTCCATCGTTTTGGCAACACGAGTCAATTGAGCTGCGCATTCCCGCACTTGTGCGACCGATCCGGGCGCCGAACTCAGTGCATCGGAATACATGGTTTGAATCGAGTCAATCACGACGACCTGTGGCTTGTGATCGGCAAGGGTATTCAGGATTTTTTCCAGCTGAATTTCTGCCTGTAACTGCAGGTCTTTCGCATCAACGGCCAGTCGCTTTGCGCGCAAGGCAATCTGAGAACCGGACTCCTCACCGCTGACATACAAGACTTTTTTGATCTTCGATAAATTCGACAAGGCTTGTAACAGCAAGGTTGATTTGCCGATTCCCGGGTCGCCACCGATCAGAACCACGCCGCCAGCCACCAGGCCGCCGCCCAATACCCGGTCAAATTCGTCAATGCCGGTGCCAAAACGCGGCACTTCCTCCGCCTCGATATCAGCGAGGTTCAGAACTGGTGCCGTCTGAGTGATCCCTTGATGTTTGGCAGAAAACCGGTTGCCGCCGACCTCAACGATCGTCTCTACTAAGGTATTCCACTGCTGGCATGACGGGCATTGCCCCGCCCATTTATTGACGATGCCGCCGCATTCAGTGCAGGTGTAATTGGTTTTAGGTTTGGCCATCGTTGAATAAAGAAAACGGGTTTTCTAGAAAATTAGACAAATGAGAACTTATACAAAACTACTGTTATTTTACCCAGTATTCAGCAATTGACTTGGTCTAAATCACGAATATTCTTTAATTTTCATGGTATAAAGCAAGCCGGTGACATTTTGTAACAGGCAAAATAAAGAATGAAACGCGGTTTCTACACAATCATGGCGGCGCAGTTTTTTTCGTCGCTTGCAGACAATGCTTTACTGATTGCTGCGATGTCTTTGCTGATTTCCATGCAGTCACCCGCCTGGATGACGCCTCTCTTAAAACTGTTCTTCGTTTTATCCTACGTATTACTGGCAGCCTTTGTTGGTGCGTTTGCAGACTCTTTGCCCAAAGGCAAGGTCATGTTCATCACAAACCTGATCAAGGTTGGCGGCTGCGCCCTGATGTTTTTTCATGTGCATCCCTTGGTTGCCTACGGTGTCGTAGGATTTGGTGCTGCAGCCTATTCACCGGCAAAATATGGCATTCTGACCGAGTTGCTTCCGGCCGAAAAACTGGTGGCAGCAAATGGCTGGATCGAGGGCTTGACAGTGACGTCGATCATCCTTGGTACAGTCTTAGGTGGCCTGCTGGTCAATCCGCATATTTCGGCGGCTCTCCTGAATTTTGACTTTCCCGTTCTGGACTTCGGTATCAATACACCGAATGAGGCCGCCCTGTGCGTCATCATTAGTTTGTATGCGCTGGCAGCTCTGTTCAATCTCCGTATACCTGACACTGGTGCCAAATATGCTCGTCAGCAACATAATCCGGTCAAGCTTGTTGCAGACTTTGCTGGCTGCTTCAGTGTTTTATGGAAAGATAAACTAGGTCAAATCTCGCTCGCTGTGACCACTCTGTTTTGGGGCGCAGGTGCAACCTTACAATTTATCGTGTTGAAATGGGCAGAGAAATCACTGAATATGCCGTTGGACAAAGCCGCGGCCTTACAAGGTGTGACGGCAGTCGGAATCGCGTTAGGTGCAGTTGCTGCGGCCCGTTTCGTCCCGTTAAAAAAATCGCTGTCAGTGATGCCTATGGGCGTCGCGATGGGTCTGGTTGTCATCACGATGACGATGGTGACTAACGTCTGGGTTGCCTATCCGCTACTAATATTGATTGGTGCCCTGGCTGGATTTTTTGTAGTTCCGATGAATGCCTTGCTACAGCACCGCGGCCATGTATTGATGAGTGCAGGACACTCGATCGCCGTACAAAACTTTAACGAAAATCTCTCTGTTCTGACCATGCTGGCCTTGTATGCCCTGATGGTGTCTTTTAATCTGAATATTCACATCGTCATCATTTTGTTTGGTCTGTTTGTATCGGGGACGACATATATGGTGATACGCAAACATGCGGCGAATCAGCTGGAATTTGATTCGCTGGCATTGATCGGCGAACACAAGCACTAGTAGTCAGCCAAGCTGAATCAGGTGGGTATGCGTCGCGTCTTCTTCCACAGGCGATGTAACTCCTCATTGCATAACTAACGATGCGGCGTCCTCCTGCCTTGCCAGACGAAAAAATTCATCGTTTTCTACTTCACCAATGTAACTTGACTGACTATCAAGACCTGTTTTGCAAACGCCGTTGTACGGCGTTTTTCAGCCACGTATCTGGCACTACCATACCTCGACAACTTTCTTGCCAGACCTCTCCGTTTTTTGACATTACAGCTAGCAAAACGGGAGCTTGATCGTGTATTAACCGCTGACTGATCTGCTCATGTAGTTCTGCCCTCGCTATCACATCGGCATCGCCAGCCTGAGCCGGCGCCAGCCAGTCCAGCCTGTCCAATATCAGTCCGGCAGGTAATTCTAATTGCGTGACTTCGGCAATGCTCCACCAATAGCCACGGCAATGATTCACTGTAATCTCCGCAGGATACGTCACTGAAGACAGTGGATAGTCAGGTCGATAAAATAGCCAGCCCTTGATCAGGGCTTGTGCCTTCAGTACAGGTAAAGGCAACACGGATGCAGCAGCGGAATTCTGGGATAACTGCAACTGCTGAGTAAACACTTTATTTAACTTGGCAGACAAGGTATCAACCAGATTTGGCCCTAGATAGTCATGTAAATGCACGCCGCTATCGATACCGTCCACATCCGCGACATGGATATAAAATTTTGTCGCCAGTTCCCAGTGCAACAGACCATTGACATCGTGTAGAAGAAAATCGAACTCACCGAGCGTATGTTTACCGTTTTGTACCTGAACATTTTTCGCGTACAAAATATTCAGATGCTGTAAATAAAACGCCAGGAGATTTTCGGCATAGCGTCCCAGGCGGCGCTGATGATGACTTTCCAGAGCCTGGCACAAGGTTTCCGGGTACCGATCCAGCTCTGTGAGCCACGCAGTCAAGCCAGGATGATCACCCGCCTCAATCTCAGCGATCTTACCTCGCCACTGCGGCACCTCTGCCAGCAATGACGGAGAAGTAATAAGCCAGGCTAAAGCACGTACATGCTTATCATGCAGATGTTGCCATTGACGATGAAACTGGCATTGATACGTTCTCATACCTCACATCGAGCGCAATGCGAGACAAAGATCTTCCCAGGTTTTGCTTTTTTCGGTTGGTTTGCGCAATAAATACGCGGGATGATAAGTGACAACCAGAGGCAGGCTCTGATAGCGATGCAACTTACCGCGCAATTGCCCCACAGGCGTCTCCGGGTTCAGATCAAGCAAGGAAACCGCTGCCGTCTTACCTAAAGCAATGATGACTTCGGGCTGTATCAAGGCGATCTGCCGCTTTAAATAAGGCAGACATGCAGCAACCTCTTCAGGCGATGGCGCCCTATCCTTGCCTTGGGCATCCGTCGGGCGGCATTTCACGATATTGGCGATGTAGGTATTCTCACCACGTTGCATGCCCAATGCGCGCAAAATATTATCCAGCAGATGACCGGCAGGCCCAACAAAAGGTTTTCCCTGCAAATTCTCCTGATACCCAGGCCCCTCACCGACGAACAACCATTTTGCGCGTTGATCGCCGACACCAAATACCGTATTCGCCCGGCCCTCACACAACTGACAGGCACGACATGCGGCCACCGTACTTTCCAAACTTGTCCAGTCCATCTCTGCAACGGCAATAGATGTGGCTGGCACTATCGATATCGGTTGATGCATATCGGTAGCGGTGGGAGCAAGGGTGGTAGTGGCGTTTGGTAGCGAGTCGGTCGCAAGCGTACGCGGCAGGCCGTCACTGACTGGGATATGTGCAGGAACCGTCATCACAACATGCGGAACTGGAACGATTTCAGCAACATGGGAAATGGTAGCAATTGATGCACTGCTATCGCGCAACTTCCAGACTGGACCTATCCCCAACTCATCAAGGAAGGCATCATGTTGTTCAGCATTATTCATAGGAGCTCACAATTCTAGGCGCATCACAATCGCATCTTCTCTTGTCTGGTCTTCCGCCGGGTAGTATCCCTTGCGCCGACCAATTTCGTTAAATCCAAATCGCTGATACACATCAACCGCGCGCTGATTGCTGACACGGACTTCAAGCAAAATTGACTGACATTTTTTTTCCCGGCAAAACGCCCGCATCTGCTCAAGCAAACTTTGGGCATAACCCTGTCTTTGATACTCGGCAGCAACGGCCAAATTAAGCAAATGCATTTCGTCCATCACGGGCATTAGGACGACATAACCGATCAAGGTCTGATCAGCGTCGCGCAAGCCCAGAAAATGGTAAGCGCTATACAAAGAATCTAAAAAATTACCGCGTGTCCAGGGATGGCTATAGACTTTTTCTTCAATCGCCAGAATAACGTCAACATCCTCGAAACCAAGTCGGGAAAAATGCATACCTTCTTGCATCAAACGGCTTCTTTCAATTGCTGGCGCTCAGCCGTAGTCAAGGCAATTTTATTCCGCAAGTACAGAGGCTGTGCATGTGATGCGTCCATTGCCAGACCGGCTTTAAAATCATGCATCCCCAATACAGCGATTTGTCTGGCATGAGGCATGCTTGGGATCTGTTTTATGGACGCATCAAGCTGCGTCAACACTACGCCATTACCTAACGCATAAATAATGTCATCAGAAGGCTCAATCACTTTAATCTCATCAGCTTTCGATAAGACTGGCGCTACAAATTCCAGCCAACTACCTTCCGCATAGCGATATTGCGCCCAATACACCTCACCCATCCGGGCATCCAGAACACAGACTACATTTGTGGTGTCAGCCATCTGCTTAGCGGCTTCCGCCATTGCAAGCAAACTTACAACGGGCAAAATGGGTAGCTCAGCGCCAAACGCCAGCCCCTGCACGATGCCGCAAGCAGTCCGCACCCCCGTAAAAGCGCCAGGTCCGCACCCAAAAGCAATCGCATCGCAGTCCTGCAAGCGAATGCCAGCATCCAATAATAATGACTGAATGGCGGGTAAGACGCCCTGAGAATGTGTTTGCACACCAGATAGCTCACGGCTAAGCAAGCCATCACCTGTCAGCAAGGCGACCGAAGCCAGTTCAGTAGAAGTTTCAATTGCAAGTAATATTGTCATGCACGTATTTTACAGGGCGCAGCCACAAACCCAAACCCAGATCTTTGAACATCGCCTGTTGACATTGCTAACGGCGACATAGAGAGTGACACTTCACCCAAAATTTTGAGATGAAAAGCTTTAGGTTAAAATAGAGCATATGAAATTAGCGACCAACACCGAAGATCTGAAGAGTATCAAAAGTCAGTTAGAGAACAAAGCATGGCTAGTCGCCTGCCTGTGTGCGGCGTGGTGCGACACCTGTACAAGTTATCGCCTTGATTTTGATGCACTGGCGAATAAGCATCCCGACCTGTGTTTTGCCTGGATAGACATTGAAGATCAGGCGCATCTGGTTGACGAGGTCGAGATTGAAAATTTCCCTACACTCTTAATTCAGCACAAAGACTCAGTGCAGTTTTTTGGCACCATGCTACCGGATACCAAACAACTTGACCGCCTGCTTACCTCGGTAATTGATGCCCATCGTGATCCGAATATCTCCACAAACAAAGCCGCCGCTGGCATGAATCAAGGCACTCCAGAAGGATGGAGCCTGCGTCATCTGCTACTGAATCAGACCATCTGATCACAGCGCCATCCCACCTGATTACGCGAAGTCACCAGACGCGACTTTGCGCCCTTGGCTACACGGCGCGCATTAAAAATACAATGTAGAAAAGAAAAAAGGGACTAGATTTGCATCTAGTCCCTTGAATCTGGTGCGGCTGGCAGGAATCGAACCCACGACCCCTTGGTTCGTAGCCAAGTACTCTATCCAGCTGAGCTACAGCCGCGAAAAAACAAAATTATAGCATAGCAATCCTGAATTAGGAACACCCAAACCAGTAATGAATGGCGGTTTTCTGCTAAATTCCGGACAAATCCTCTTAGGAGGAGACCAAGTGAATGAGGTAGACGAGCTTAGACCAATAAACTCACGGAACCAGCTAGCCATAAGAAAATTTAACGCAACTGAGAGGAAACTCCAGGTAATTTTTATTGAAGTGGGTTTCAAGCCCATTAAAGAACTGACGAACTGTCAAGAAAAGAAAAAAGGGACTAGATTTACATCTAGTCCCTTGAATCTGGTGCGGCTGGCAGGAATCGAACCCACGACCCCTTGGTTCGTAGCCAAGTACTCTATCCAGCTGAGCTACAGCCGCGAAAGACCAAGATTATAGCATAGCAATTTTCAGTTGATAAGCCTTTTGCTCTTTTTTATTCCTCAAATCTCAACTTGCGAGCCGACTTCGATCACCCGGTTAGTTGGAACCTGATAGTAATCCGCTGCATCACGGGCATTGCGCGACATCGCAACAAACAACCATTCACGCCACAATGCCATACCGCTGCCAGGGCGAGAGACGATCGTCTGACGTGCAATAAAATAAGAGGTTTCCATCGGTTCGAATTTCAAACCATAGGTTTCACACAACTCCAGCGCCTTCGGAATATCCGGCTCATTTTTAAAACCGTAGTTCACGTCGATCTGGAAACAGTTATGTCCTAAATCTGCCACCCTGATTCGATCAGAGAACGGCACCCAAGGAATTTCCTTGTTATGCAACGTCAAGAATACGACCCGCTCATGCAAAATTTTGTTATGAGACAGATTATGCAGCAGCGCATGCGGTACACCGTCCGCTTCACCACGTAAAAATATCGCGGTTCCATCAACCCTGATCGGAGGCGAGACAAACAAGGAAGATAAAAAGTCCTCCAAGGGAATTGCGTGCTTCTTTAAATTCTCAAACACCAGCTCACGTCCACGCTTCCATGTGACCATGATCGTGAACATGATGATGCCCAACACGACCGGAAACCAGCCGCCGTGAAAAAATTTCAACACGTTCGCGGAGAAGAATGCAACGTCAATAATCAGGAAAAAACCCGTCGCGACAAAACACAGGAAAGGATTGTATTTCCAGCCGTAGCGAATCACGAAGAATGTGAGCAAAGACGTTACTAACATCGTACCAGTGACGGCAATGCCATAAGCGGATGCCAGATTCGATGAAGAGCCAAAGCCCACAACGGCAGCAACCACGACCAATAATTGCAACCAGTTAACTGCAGGAATATAAATCTGACCAATTTCTTTAGACGACGTATGAATGATTTTCATGCGTGGCAAAAACCCAAGCGAGATGGCCTGCTTCGTCATAGAGAATGTGCCGGAAATTGTCGCCTGAGACGCAATCACCGTCGCAATCGCCGATAAAGCCACCAGAGGATAAATACTCCACGCACCCAGCTGGGAATAAAAAGGATTGGCCACGGCAGCAGGATTATCAATCAACAATGCGCCCTGCCCCAGATAATTCAGACCCAATGCAGGGAAGACAATCAGGAACCACGCCATACGGATAGGCTTAGGACCAAAATGTCCCATATCCGCGTACAAGGCCTCTGCACCAGTAAATGCCAGCACAACGGCACCGAGTGCGAGAAAGGCAAGGGAACGATTTTCCGTTAAAAAGTGAACAGCATGCCATGGATTCAAGGCACCCAAAATCATCGGCATTTTGATGATGTTATATATACCCATCGCCGCTAATGCAAAAAACCAGATCACCATAATCGGGCCGAACCATCGACCGATACCCGCCGACCCTTTGTGTTGTACCGAATATAGCGCGATCAATACCACCAGCGTAATCGGAACTACATAGGGAGAGAACGCAGGCGTTGCAACCTCAAGTCCCTCAATCGCCGACAAGACGGAAATTGCCGGGGTGATGACACCGTCTCCATAAAATAAAGCGGCGCCAAACAGGCCAAGTACGAATAGGAGGAAATGCCATTTCGAGGACTTGCCGACGGACTCCAGCGCCATTGCAGTCAGCGCCATGATGCCGCCTTCACCTCGGTTATCTGCCCGTAAGATCAGCGTCACGTATTTAACTGCAACGATAATGAACAAGCCCCACAAAATCAGTGAGACGATGCCAAAAATGTTTGCTTCAGTGAGTGGAAGTCCGTGCTCTTTTGAAAATACCTCTTTCATCGTGTAAAGAGGACTGGTGCCGATATCGCCATAGACGATGCCGATGGCAGCTAACGTTAGAGCCGTTAAGCTGCTTTTAGTATGTTGATTAGCCAATTGTGTACCTTGTTATTATTGGTGCATTGCACAATAGGTGATACGGCAAAGAATTTCAAGAAGGAAATTCATGAAATAACGAGTCATATGTATTTGTGCAACAACTATCGACACTCTGCAAAGTTTTGGTTGTTATGTCAATCAAAACAAGCCGCAATTTAATTACATCGAAGGCCATCACCATATGGAGAGAAGCAGGTAGGAAAACAACCAGCGCCAAGCTTCTTACTATGATTAAATCAGGAAGACTTAAATCATCGTCCACCCAAAAAAAACGCCACGAAATAAATAAAATGGTAACTTACTAAAAAGCAACGGATCACATTTCCATTATTGCAATCAACTGAGTTTGGTTTAAGATGGGTTTACTACGAGGGACAGTTATTTTAATAAAACGCATGTAATTCCGATTTACTCATTGTGTAACCACACCGATGAATGATCAATTCGACGAATTCAGCTCATTATCTCAAGCAAACGAACTGCCAGCCTCGCATAGCAATGGAAGTGCTATGCCTACTCCAGCGGCACCGACGACGACCGCTCGCCTTCAATACCTGATTGAGAATACTCCTGCCATTATTTATAGCAGCGTGCCGACTGGCGATTTTAAAATGACGTTTGTCAGTAGTAATGCGCTGCGTGTCCTTGGCTATCACCCGCAAGAAATGGTGTCCGATCCGAATTTCTGGTTCGACCATATCCATCCAGAAGATATTCCTCAAATATTCTCTAGTATCGGAATGCTCTTTACCGAGGGCTCCAGAACCTACGAATACCGTTTTAAAGGCAGTAATGGTAGCTACATCTGGATGCATGACATGCTCAGGCTCATACGGGATGCTGACGGTAACCCGGTAGAAGTCGTCGGCTCCCTCACTGACATTACTCAACGCAAACAAATGGAAGAAGCGTTGCAAAAAAAGGGAGAAGAGCAGCAAGCATTGATCCAGAAATTGCAGGAAGCTCAGGAGCAATTACTACAATCCGAAAAAATGGCCTCCGTCGGACAACTTGCGGCAGGCATCGCACATGAAATCAATAACCCTGTCGGGTTCGTTAATTCGAACATGGGGTCTTTGCAAAATTATGTAGGAACCTTGTTTGGTGTCATTGAGCAATACGACAAATTATTTCAACACATCCCTCCAACCTCTGAATTTCACAAGCGTCTGGCAGCTATAAGAGAAAAAGCAGATCTAGCTTTTTTAAAAGAAGATGTCGAAGACCTTGTACGGGAATCAATGGATGGCCTGAAACGCGTCAAAGATATTGTTCAGTCCCTGAAAGATTTTTCTCACGTCGGAGAAACTGACTGGCAAGAAGCCGATATTCATCAGGGAATTGATAGCACTTTGAATATCGTCAAAAATGAAATCAAATACAAAGCGAATATCGTCAAGGAATACGGAAAACTACCGCCGGTGAAGTGCATTATTTCCCAGCTCAATCAGGTTTTTATGAATCTCTTTGTTAACGCATCACATGCAATCAAAGAGACCGGCGTCATCACGGTCAGTACCGGAGTACAGAGCGACTGGGTCTGGATTAAAGTAAGTGACACAGGTTCCGGCATCTCTCCAGAAAATTTAAAACGTATTTTTGAACCGTTTTTCACTACAAAACCTATCGGTAGCGGCACTGGTCTAGGCTTGTCTTTAACCTACGGGATCATAAAAAAACATCGAGGAAGAATTGAGGTAGAAAGCGAATTAGGTAAGGGCACCAGCTTTACTTTACATTTGCCAATACATCCAGAAAATGCGCCAGAAACCTAGAGCGGACATATAGGCCTAAGCCTTCTCAGGTGCAGCAAAGATCGCTGAAGGATTCAAGAATATTGCGAAAAATTGATTCGTATACCACCAATTATTTTGGCTGAATTTACACTCTTTATAAGCTTAAGAACCATGCCAAACCCAGCTAATTTCGATGAAAAAGTAAACCATATACTCGACACACTGAAAAGTAGTGAAGACATATTGTTGCAGCAACTAAACCTCCTCGACTTTAGTGACGCGGATGCAGCGGCGTTAGTTGACTTAGGGAAGAAAATGCATCCCTACCGCCAAAGACTCCTCGATATGTTGTCACAGCATATTAAAGTCACAAATCAGCTAACGCGTGCACTGACTACAGCAGAATACGAAGAGTTACACGACTATAACCGTGTCTATTTCTCGCTGTTAACTGGCGGCATTTACGATAAAAATTATATTCATAACCGACTCAATCTCGCTATAAAAAAACAAGATCTGGGTTTAAGTCATGAACACTACTTAAATATCTGCCGAAAATATTTATCGGAAATAAAATCTATCGTATGGGAAACCAGCGAGCATGATTTCTCAAGATTTAATCTCTACTTTGATGCCCTGATCAAGCTGATCTTCTTTGATATAGGTGTTGTCCTGAATGCCTACTCCTACAATGAAAAATTTAAACTGGAGGAAGCAAAAAAAGTACGGGAAGAACTAGAAAAAGAATTTCTTTTTCAGAAAACGCATGACGATCTGACGGGCCTTCCTAATCGTAGTTTATTAAAAGACCGCACTAAACAAGCAATCTACTCAGCAGACAGAAGAGCAACTACCGTCGCGATACTTCATCTTGGACTAGATCACTTCAAACAAATCAACGACGGTGTTGGCTATAACACCGGAGACGAAATACTAAAAAACATTGCAGAACGACTACACCAGTCGGTCCATGAAGCAGACACGGTATCGTATTACGGAGGAGACGAATTCGTATTGATTCTAAAAGATTTTGAAAGAACAGAAAATATTATTAATGTCTGTGAACGCATCTCAGGTGTCATCGCTGAACCCTATTTAGCGAACGGCATAGAATTACATCTCTCTTGTAGTATAGGTATCGCGCTCTACCCACAGGACAGTCTCAATGACGACGAATTATTTACCTTTGCTGATCTGGCGCTGAACAGCGCCAAAGAATTAGGACGTAGCAATTTTCAGTTTTACTCGGCAAAAATGAATGCCATTACCAAGGATCGTGTAGAAATATCAAACGACCTTCATAAAGCGATCGTCGCAGAAGAATTGTCTGTGCACTATCAGCCTAAAGCAGATTTACAAACAGGAAAAGTCATCGGCCTCGAAGCATTGCTGCGCTGGGCTCACCCTCATAGAGGCATGGTTTCTCCGGCTTACTTCATTCCGATTGCAGAAGAATCCGGATTAATTGAAAAACTCGGCAACTGGGTTATTAAACAAGTTTGCAGGGATATCGTCGCCTGGAAGCAGGATGGCATTATCGCTCCATGTATCGCCATCAATGTCTCTCCGCGGCAGTTACAGAACCCTTTCTTTAGTACTAAGTTACTGAGTATTCTGAAAGAAATGCAAATCAGTCATGACATGATTTCTTTAGAAGTAACCGAGAGTGTTCTCATGGATAACAGTTCTCCGGTTGGCAATATGCTGAAAGGATTTAAAGAACATGGCATTACTCTGGCCTTAGACGACTTTGGTACCGGCTATTCGGCACTCAGCTACCTCAAGCATTTCCCGTTTGATTACGTCAAAATCGATCAATCATTTATTCGGGACATCAACGAAAATTCCGGCGACGCCTCTATATCTAAGGCCGTGATCGCTATGGCGCACAGCCTGGGTATTAAAGTCATCGCAGAAGGTGTAGAGACAGAAGCCCAGTGCGCATTTTTAAGTCTCAATATGTGCGATCAGATTCAGGGATATTATCTTTCCAGGCCCATGCCCGCAGATAAAACAAAAGAGTTTCTGAAAAATGATATCTGTTTGGACAGCCATTTATTACGAATGGAAAAATTACAGCGGTCTTTGTTATTGGTTGATGACGAACCCAATATTTTAGCGTCCTTGAAACGACTTTTACGGCGCGACGGATATCAGATAATTACCGCTAATAGCGGGCAAGATGGCCTCAGACTACTCAGCGAAAACAAAGTTGACGTCATCGTCTCTGATCAGCGTATGCCAGAAATGACCGGTGTAGAATTTCTACGTAATGCAAAAAAACTTTATCCGGATACGATACGCATCGTGCTATCTGGCTATACCGAATTGCAGTCAATTACAGATGCGATTAATGAAGGTGCTATCTATAAATTCCTGACCAAACCTTGGGATGATGAACAGCTCAAAGAACAAATAGCAGAAGCATTTCAGCATAAAGAAATGGCCGATGAAAATCACAGGCTTAACATGCAAGTACAGACGGCCAATCAGGAACTGGCAACCACCAATCGTCATCTGGCCGATGTACTGAAACAAAAGCAGCTACAAATAAACCGTGATGAAACCAGCCTGGAAATTGTCAGAGAAGTCTTGCAATATATTCCCGTGCCGCTGATTGGTATTGATGACGACGGTATGGTGGCGTTCATCAATCAGGCAGCAGAGATGCTGTTGCAAAAATCAACGCCGATGCTAGGAGAAAATATACAACTGCTGTCCCGTGAACTCAGCCACTCTTTACAAGCGCGTGAAGCGGGTCAGGATTTTCAAGTTACGATAGAAAATACCTGCTACATCGCTAACTGGAAAATAATGGGAGAGCGATCGCAATCTCGTGGAAAACTAATTACTTTGCGAATAGCGAATTAGCATGCACAAGTACATCAGGGTCTGCGACGCACTACCCGATATGATCATTGCTAATGATTTTTTCGATGAAGGGGGCTGTGTACTATTACCGAAAGGAAGCGTACTCACATCAGCGCTGATTCAGTCATTGATCAAACGAGACATTGACCAAGTATGCGTCACAATCAACGATGCGACGAGCCATTCTGATATGAACAAGGCAGAGCAGCAACACGAACGTCTTGATCAGATATTCAAACAAACAGAACATCTGCCTGTCAACTTGCAGCTAAAGGAATATCTGTCCGAATATTATACGGAGAAGACCAAATGAATCAGACGGGTCATATTTCGCCGGAAGCGATTGCGACAAAAATTCAACAGCTTCCCGCGCTGTCTTCGATCGTGACAGAATTACTGGCAAGTATGGAAAAAGACGATGTCGATATCAACTTGATCGTCACAAAAATTTCACATGACCAGACACTAACGGCCAAAGCATTAAGGCTCGCCAACTCATCGTTTTATGGCATGCAATACCAGATCACCAGTATACAAGAGGCGATCAGCGTATTAGGATTTCGCAGCGTACAAACATTGGTAACAACAACCGCCATTATCTCCAGTTTCACAAAAAATCATTCTTCTATTTTTGACTTCACTGTATTTTGGAGACACGCCATTGCTAGTGCAATATGCGCACAGGAAATTGCTCGCTTTGTAAAAATCAATCCGGACAAGGCATTTACAGCCTGCCTGCTTCATGACATCGGCAAATTAGTTCTGATCACGACATACGAAGAACAATATACGCAAGTCCTGGAACAACAAAGACAATCCAATATGTCTTTATCTTTATTAGAAAACAAAATATTAGGTATTGATCACGCCGCAGTCGGAAGTGCGCTGGCAAGCTATTGGAAATTTCCTGAAGAGATGCAACACGCGATTGCTAGTCATCATACGATCAGCGCAGAAAACAATCATCCGCTTGCGTTGATTTTGCATGTGGCGGATGCGATTACTCACGCCTTAGATTTGACTGACGCTGATGACGAGACGGTACCAGAAATAAACGATTTCGCCTGGCAACAACTAGGATTAACTCGCCAGGCATGTAAAAAAATATTCTCCCGCACAGAAATGCAATTCGAAGAAATTTGTGCAATATTAATCGCCTAATCTGGAGATATAGTGATAAATCAACCTCCCTCCGATTCCATACAGCGAGCAGATGACCAACACACATCCGCTGTTGACGGCATTTCTGCTACTGCAGAACGCAACTTGCTCTCAGAAGAAAAACCAGATGAGCTGGCTTTAAGTTTGATGGATCTGGATTTATTTCAATTTTTAGATAGCAATCCTGTTCCCACCTTTGTCATTAATAAAGAGCACTTCATCACTCATTGGAACCGGGCAGCAGAGCGAGTTCTCGGGCACTCTGCCAGTACAATGGTCTCTACACAAAAACAATGGCTACCATTTTACCGGCATAAACGTCCGGTACTTGCCGACCTGGTCATAGCAGAACAGGTAGAAAACAGTGTAGACACTTTCTACAACAAAAAATTTAAAGCATCGACCCTAATCAAAGGCGCCTATGAAGTAGATGATTTTTTTCCTCATCTCGGGCAAAGCGGATTGTGGTTACATTTTACGGCAGCACCTTTATTTAATCATCAGGGTGAAATCATTGGTGCGATCGAAACCTTAGAGGATATTACTGAGCGTCACGATGCAGAAGAAGCTTTACGTAAAGCCCATAATGACTTGGAAACACTCGTCAAAAAAAGAACTGAACAATTAGCCGAAGCAAATCAAAAATTAGAAGCCGACTTGCAACAGCGCGCCATCATCGAATTTGAATTAATACGGCGCAATGGCGAACTGACCCAACTCAACATCCAGCTATCCAAAGCGCAGGAGCAACTACTACAATCCGAAAAATTAGCATCCATAGGTCAATTGGCGGCAGGCGTCGCGCATGAAATCAATAATCCTGTAGGATATATTTTTTCGAATTTCAGCTCACTCGAAAAATACATAGACGACTTGTTTGACATGCTCAATGCCTACGAATCCGCCGAGCAGCATATTAGCCAGGCAAGTATTCGTACTAATCTGGAAAAATTAAAAAAAGATCTGGAGCTGGATTTTTTAAAAGATGACATCCCCGAACTCATGTCTCAATCCAAAGAAGGCATTGGCCGGGTACGCAAGATTGTTCAGGATCTCAAAGATTTTTCAAGAACAGATACCAACAATGTATGGCAGTGGTCAAACCTCCATCAGGGCATTGATTCAACACTCAATATCGTCAACAACGAGATCAAATATAAAGCGGACGTCATCAAAGAATATGGGCATATTCCTGACGTCGAATGTTTGCCGACCCAGATTAATCAAGTCATCATGAACCTGGTGGTAAATGCCAGCCATGCAATTGGCGATGAACGCGGCAAAATTACCATACGTACATTCCCAGAGCCGCAGCACGAACAGGAATTCGTTATCATCGAAGTAGAAGATAACGGATCCGGTATTCCTAAAGAGATTACATCGCGTATTTTTGATCCTTTTTTTACGACAAAACCAATAGGCAAAGGAACCGGTCTAGGTCTCTCATTAGCTTACGGCATTATCCAAAAACATCATGGCCAGATCAGTCTCTCCTCAGAAGTAGGGAAAGGTAGCTGCTTCCGTATCAAACTACCCGTCAAACACCTGGAATCCGGCAACAATAAGGAGAGTACATCATGAGCGACGCCCTCCTTCCTGACCAGCAATCAGAAGCGGAACGAATGGAGCAATTTGTTCTGTCGGCAAAAATTTTATGTGTCGATGACGAACCCAATATCCTGTCATCTTTACGCCGCCTTTTTCGTGCCAAAGGTTACAAAGTTTTAATCGCCAACAGCGGACAGGAAGGCTTAGCTGTCATGGAAACCGAAGCAATCGACCTGGTCATTTCCGACATGCGCATGCCAGAAATGGATGGCGCCCAGTTCTTGGAGAAAGTACGAAGCCGCTGGCCGACGACCTTACGTCTTTTATTGACCGGATACGCCGATGTTCAGGCCATTATTGATGCGATCAATCGCGGTGAAATTTATCGCTACATCACTAAGCCGTGGGACGATAACGACATCATGCTGGTGGTTCGCCAGGCATTGGAACGCAAAGCACTGGAGAACGAAAAGAAAAGACTGGAAGCTCTGACTTTGCGCCAAAACGACGAGCTGAAGGAGTTGAATCACAGCCTCGAAGCGAAAGTGGAAGCACGGACTGCTGAACTAAAAAAAGCACATGACTCTCTGATCCATGCCAACGACAAACTTAAGACCAGTTTCTTAACCTCCATCAAAGTGTTTTCCAGCCTGATAGAAATGCGTGGCGGCAAACTTGCAGGACGCTCCAGAAGAGTCGCTGACCTAGGCAGAAAAATTGCCATCCGGATGGGATGCGATGCTAAAGACTCACAAGAAATTTTCGTCGCAGGTTTATTGGTAGATATCGGCAAAATCGGTTTTTCTGATGAGTTACTGAATACTCCCGTCAATAACATGAACGGTGACGAACTTGGTGACTATCACAAACACACCATACGCGCAGAGCAATTACTGATGCCGCTGGAAGACTTACAGGGAACCGCCAGAATACTCCGGTCGCAGCATGAACGATTTGATGGTACAGGCTTCCCTGATCGTTTACTGGCAGAAGCCATCCCCTTAGGCGCTCGCATACTAGCGCTGGTCAGCGACTACGACAGCCTGCAAACCGGTAGCCTGGTGCAGCGCCGGCTACCTGCGGATGAGGCGCAAAGAGTCATACAGCGCGGTTTAAAAAGTCGCTACGATGAGAATGTCGTCAACGCCTTCAATCAGGTTATGAGCGGGCATCTGGGCGAACCGATAGCGGATATGGAGATTGCCATTCGTGACTTGCAGGCCGGCATGGTGTTATCGACTGAAATGATTTCGCGTGACGGTGTCATGTTGTTACCTGCAGATCATGTGCTGACGGACCGTATCATCGAAAAAATGCGTCTCTACGATGCATCGAATGGTGGACGTATGACACTGCGGGTAAGGACGAATCCAGTGAGCTCAACAACAAACGCGCAAGCAAACTCTTACGCCAATATCATAAGGAGAACATAATGCGTCGCGCCTTATTAGTTGATGACGAAATGAATGTATTACACGCTCTTCAGCGTAGCCTTCGCCCTATCGCCCAAAAATTTAATATTGATATTGAGTTATGTAACGACCCCAAGCTTGCGATTCAAAAAATGGGGACGACTCAATACGATTTTATTATTTCTGATTACCATATGCCTTCGATGAACGGAGTGGATTTTTTTAGAATCGCGAAAGAAGTCCAGAGCAACAGTATCCGCATGATGCTCAGCGCATCGGCTGACTTCAAGACGATTATGGGTGCCGTCAACGAAGCTGAGGTATTTCGCTATATTACCAAGCCCTGGGAAACCGCCGACCTGGAAGAAAACGTGCGGTTAGCACTGGATCTAAGAGATCAGCTACTTAAAGATAAACAAATCCTTGATCAGGTACAGGCTGAACATCATCAACTCACGCCGGAAGAGCTGGAAAAGAAACGTCTGGAGGAGAGTGAGCCAGGTATCACCAAGGTTGTCTGGGATGCACGCGGAGGCGTGGTTCTTGACAGCGCAGAGCAGCCTCCCGAAACATGAGGCCTTGCTCTTTCAAGGTCTTGAGTACGATGTTGAACCAGCTCAATCGCGTCTCATGAGTAAAAAATAGACGATTCAAAAATGAATCCGCAGTAAAGACAAGCCTTCTGGAGGCATTTGGGCTTGTAAGCCGCATCCAGCTTGCGGATTCAATATGAGATTAATTTAAATTTCTTCTATAATGCGCAGGCTTATGGTGCTACAAACCTGCTACTGCCACGGATCTTATCCAACCATACTATGTTTGCGAGCTACTCTGCCGACTTGATATGGCCACATCGCTGACGATGCAAGCCGACAGAATAGGCAAGCACTTAAAAATTCCGACTAAAAATTTTTGCTTACAGAAGCTACTAACGCCGTTTTACCCAAAAACTTGCCATTCACGGGCGAAGCATAAGCGAGTTTATCTGCATTTGTGCCAATGACAGCAACCGCCCAGTTGATTGACCATAGTTCTTTGGTGACGCCGATTTTCCAGTCGGTATAGGTTGCGGCAGAATTATTTTTCACATTCTGGCGACCGGCGTGCAGATTGAGTACCAGTCCTGTATCGAGATCCAGATTGACGCCGAGATCTAGGTATCCGCTATTTTTACTCTCGGCAAAACCAAATAAATTGGTCACGGCATGCGAGTATTTTGCATACGCGGGACCATAGCTTAGCTGTCCATAGATTTCCGTTGTGTTAGCGTTCACTGCCAAGCCGTTGGATGGATAAACATAGGTCAATACGCCGACGTCGTAGCTAATATCCTTAACGATCTCGCCACGTTTACCGGCATATAGATCGATCTCAAGATCGCCGCTACCTCCGGCATCTTTTGTCCATTTGATGGTCGACGCCCACGTTCCTGCATAGAATCCACTAGGATTGTTCGTATAATCAGCACCGCCCTGTAAGGCAGGCTGCAAGCGGGTCTGCGAGATTCCGCGATAGCGATAATCGGATGTTACTGCGGCATTAAAACTCAACTCGTTGTCTGGCTTCACTTCTTCTGCGCATACCGCTGTTCCACAAAGTAAGCTGGAGAGCACACTCATCAACATTATTTTTTTCATTGGATTTCCACATTCATATAAAAACTACTGATTTAAAAAAACTGCTGATACGGTGTTCTGGCTAATCGATCGAGGACTTCCCGACAAGCCATGCAACAACGCACAGCTACCTACAACGACACTCAATAACAGTACGGCATGCCATTTCACAAAAAACAGGCGTACAAAGGCCTGACTCTCAGCCTGGCAAAGCTGAAAGTAATTAATGACTACTTAAGTAAATGAAGGGCTTAGCAGATTATTGGATCAGTTCTGTTCGCTGGTTCAACGAGTGCTCTGCACTCACTAAATACTCACGACCAATCACAGCACAATTCACCGACCAGTTGACGTGAGCCCGCTTCACATCGGTAGCAACAATCGATAACCTACTGCGGTCTCCGTTAGCAGGTAGCGAGGCTGCGTCGGATCATCTTCGAGTTTCTGTCGTAAATGTCCCATATAGATTCGCAGATAATGGCCGTCTTCGGCATGCGATGGTCCCCAGACTTCCCTCAATAATTGCAAGTTAGTGACGACTCGTCCTGCATTGTTGACCAGCACGCTGAGCAGACGAAATTCCGTTTTCGTCAGATGCACCATATTGCCGCCTTTGGTGACCAGGCGTGCCTGCTGATCAACGCGGATATCGCCGAACTGGACTATCCCGTCGGTGGTGGTACCTGGCTGGCGCTGGCGGCGTAAGGTCGCACGTACCCGCGCCAATAATTCGCCCACACCAAAAGGCTTGCTTAAAAAATCGTCGGCACCCGCATCCAGCGCCTTGATTTTATCGGTCTCATTAACCCGTGCCGACAAGACGATAATGGGAACGCTGGACCAATGACGCAGGTCTTTGATGAAATCGACACCATCACCGTCCGGCAAACCGAGATCGAGAATAATCAAATCTGGCTGGCGCGTACCGGCGTCAATCAAGCCACGTTGAAACCCTCCGGCCTCTTCAACTTGCCAGCCCTCCTCTTCTAACGCACTACGTACAAAACGACGTATTTGCGGCTCGTCCTCAACCAATAGCGCAGTAGGTTTTGATTCAGTTTTCATCACTTGGTTTTAATCAATCAGCATTCGTTAAATAGCAGCAGGTATTGCTCATAGATGACCGCTTACATCGGAACAGGCACGGCGCGCTCAAACGTCACCCGCATCAAAATCCGGTAACGACGGCGGTGAGCCCAGTGGCAAAGTAAAGCAGATACAGGCCCCACCGAGTTGCGAACTCGCTGGGGCGATACGTCCACCATGCGCCTCAACAATCGCACGGCAAATCGCCAGTCCTAAACCAACACCCGGCGTCGCAGACTCGCGCTCCCCGCGGGTAAATTTTTCAAAAATGAGCTCTTCACGTCCGGCGGGCAATCCAGGACCGTTATCATCGACCATGATCTTGATCATCGAATGGCTGTCATCAATCTCGGCACGGATGACAATCACAGCATGAGTGGTCGAGTATTTCGCTGCATTCTCCAGCAAATTACATAGCACCCGCTCAATCAGCACTGCATCAAAATGCAGTAAAGGCAGATCCGCCGGCAAGGCCGTCTGTACTCGGGCTTGCGCCAGAGCCGCGGTGCTGGCACGTAGGGCACTGCCCACGACTTCTTCCAGCGGCTGCCATTGCAGGTTCAACTTCACTTCGCCGCTTTGGATGCGTGCCATATCCAACAGATTCGCCACCAGAGCGCTCATACGCAAAGATTCGGTATGCAGATTTTGCGCCATCTGTTGCTGCAAATCGGTCAGCGCCGGTTTGGACATGGTCAGCGATTCGGAGATGCCAACCAGCGAGGTCAAGGGCGTTCTTAAATCATGCGACAAAGCGGCCAGTAATGAATTGCGCAGGCGTTCTGATTCCATATAGATCAATGCCTCTTGCGCGACCTCGATGTAATGCACGCGTTCCAGCGCAATCGCAGCAAGTGCGGCAAACGTATCAAGCTGCTGACGCTGTTCTGGTATTAAGATCCAGCGACGGTTATCCGGTTGTATCGCTAACAGGCCACGAGTGCGCATCGGCGCCACCAGAGGCAAATAAAAGAAATTACTTGCCGGCAGCGTATCGGTACCTATGCCGGCAGCTTCGACCTTATCAAAAGCCCATTGCGCAATTCCCAGATCCAGCCCTTCAGCGATCGCGGCGGGCGCTTGCAATTTGCCATTAGCGTCTGGCAACAACAAAATCGCTCTGGCGCGAAAAGCTCGTTGAATAATGGCTTGCGTGCTCTCAGAAATCTGCTCATCTTGCAATACGCCGGACAAATCCCGTGCAAACTCATACAGAGCACGCGCCCGCAACTCCCGATGCGAGGCAACTCTGGCCTGATAACGCAAACCTGCGGTCAGGTGTCCGGTCAGCAAACCTACTGCCAGCATCACAGCAAACGTCACTAGATATTGAAAATCACTGACCGCAAAGGTAAACCGCGGTGGTACAAAGAAAAAATCAAACACTGCCACACCCACCACCGTCGCCAGCACCGAGGGACCGCGCCCCAGACGAAATGCGACCAGCACCACCACCAGCATAAACAGCATCGCAATATTCACGAGATGTAAAAAATTCAGCAAGGGCGTACAGGCGATTGCGGCTGCGATAATCGCCAGCAAGGCATACAGATAGCGCAGATGTCGGACCAGCCAGCGAACTGGATTGACTGGCATTGTTGCGTCAGTCCATGCAGTCGTCGATGGAGCGTTATCAAAAAATTCTGTTCTATGACGAGGTACTGCGTCATCTGACTGATTGCGCTGATTTCGGGAATCCTGTCGTTCATTCACAGAATCAATAGGATCTGTCACCGCCCGTCCGATCTCGATCAGATCCAGATCCGGTGCCAGTGCGGCCATTTTTTTATGTAACGATACCGACGTCCAAGAGTAGTGACGACGTCCCAGGACGATCTTGGAAAAATTATGGCTATGCGCATAGTCAACGACTTCATTCGCGACATCCTGACCGCTAAGCACCGCCGTTTTGGCGCCGAGGTCTTGCGCCAGTTTCAGGCTTTTTAAAATTCGTTCGCGCTGACTGGCAGATAGCCGCTGCAATTGCGGCGTCTCGACATATACGGCATGCCATTCCGCGCTAAGCTGACTCGCCAGACGTGCTGCACTGCGTATCAGATGATCCGCACCGGGTCCGCTGCCGACACAGGCCAGCAGCGCGGCATCGGTCTTCCACACCTTGCCTATCGATTTCTCAATCCGGTACGCCTGCACGTCTTCTTCGACACGGTCCGCAGTGCGGCGTAATGCCAGTTCACGTAGCGCAATCAGATTCCCTTTACGGAAAAAATTCTTTGCTGCCCGTTCGGCTTGCTGCCCGTGATAAACCCGCCCTGTTTGCAGGCGTGCCAATAACTCATCGGCAGGTACATCGACCAGTACTACCTCGTCGGCGTCATCAAACACTGTATCCGGCACTGTCTCTGACACGCGGATACCGGTGATGCCGCCAACGACATCGTTCAGGCTATCCAGATGCTGCACGTTGACGGTGGTGTAGACATCAATCCCTGCGTCGAGCAATTCCTCGACATCTTGCCAGCGCTTGGGATGGCGAGAACCCGGCGCATTTGAATGCGCCAGTTCATCGATCAAAATCAGGGGTGGATTACGCGCTAAAGCACTATCGATATCAAATTCGCTCAGCGTCTTGTCGCGGTAGGCAACCGCCTTCGGGGGCAACAGTGGCAACCCATCGAGTAAGGCCAGGGTTTCACGACGTCCATGGGTTTCCACCACACCGATCAATACCTTCTGCCCTTCGGCTTGCAGTTTATGTGCAGCACTCAGCATGGCGTAGGTCTTACCTACACCAGCAGAAGCACCGAAATAAATCCGCAATTTGCCACGTGAGGCACGACGTTCCTGCGCCTGCACATGCGCAAGCAAGACATCGGGATCAGGACGTTGATCGTTCAGATTGGCCATTTTTCTAAAAAACTAGTTGTAGGTGAACGATTTAGCTACGGGATAAAAACAAAACCTGCTCATTGCTCACCAGATCAGACAAATTCAGTAATTAAGGGGAGTATGCATAAAAACACTGCCTTATCCGCACTATTTATATAGGTGATATAAAAATACATATAGGAGTATCTCTATATCACCTAAATTCCGACTTCCCGGACACAACCTCAGCGAGATGATCTTTTCTGGCGTGATGGCAGTGACCTGAGATTGCTATCGGCTACTTCGCGCCATCTAAAGCCAGGTTCAAGGCTAATACGTTGACCCGTGGTTCGCCAAATACACCCATCACCGGACGTTGTGAGAATTGTTCGATCAACGCCATGACTTGTTCGTTTGTCATTTTACGCTCGCGAGCAATTCTAGTCGCTTGATATTGTGCCGCGGCGATACTGATTTCTGGATCAAGACCACTGGCTGATGCGGTCACTAAATCGACTGGAATCTTTTGTTTATTCTCTGGATCAGCTGCTTGCAAGGTCGCAATGCGTCCTTTAACCGCATCCATCTGTGCTGGATTAAATGGGCCCAGATTAGAACCGCTCGACGCCGTTGGATTATTCGGCATCGGCGATGTCGCAGAAGGACGGCTCCAGAAATATTTGTTCGAGCTGAATGCCTGACCGATCAGGCTAGAGCCGATCAGCTTACCGTCGCGCTCCACTAGACTGCCTTCAGCTTGCTTGTTAAACGCTACTTTGCCGATGCCGGTAATCGCGTAGGGATACGCGACGCCAACGATCAGGCTAAAGCCAACAAACAACACCACGGCAGGACGAAATTGGGAAAATAGAGAATTCATTTTCAGTCCTTCATTACACTAAATTAAACAAAGCAAGAATCATATCGATCAGTTTGATACCTGCGAACGGCAACACAATACCGCCGAGACCGTAGATCAACAGATTACGACGTAACAGACGTGCTGCACCGATTGCACGATACTTCACACCTTTGAGTGCCAGCGGGATCAAGAACACAATGATCAGCGCATTAAAAATCACCGCAGACATAATCGCCGAGGCCGGGCTGGACAAATGCATCACGTCCAACGCTTTCAGCTGCGGATAGGTGGCGACAAAAGCGGCAGGGATAATCGCAAAATATTTCGCTACGTCGTTCGCAATCGAGAAGGTGGTTAAAGAACCGCGTGTCATCAGCATTTGTTTACCAATTTCTACGATCTCTAACAACTTGGTTGGATTAGAATCCAGATCCACCATATTGCCCGCTTCTTTCGCTGCTTGGGTACCTGAGTTCATCGCAACTGCAACGTCTGCTTGTGCCAACGCTGGCGCATCATTGGTACCGTCACCCGTCATTGCAACCAGACGGCCTTCTGACTGATAGCTGCGGATCAATTTCAGCTTATCTTCTGGCGTTGCTTCTGCCAAAAAGTCATCCACACCTGCCTCTGCGGCGATCGCAGCTGCAGTCAGCTTATTGTCACCGGTGATCATGATGGTTTTGATACCCATGCGGCGCAGCTCGGCGAAACGCTCCTTGATGCCACCTTTGACGATATCTTTTAACTCAATCGCACCCATGACTTTGCCATCGTCCACGACCACCAGTGGTGTACTACCGCGACGAGAAATATCGTCCACTGTTTTGCTGACTTCAGCTGGGAAAGGACGACCTAAGCTCTCAACAAACTTCTTCACTGAATCAGCCGCACCTTTACGGATGACACGCGTACCGATATCGACACCACTCATACGAGTTTGCGCAGTGAATTCGATAAATTGCGCATTCAGGCTGGCCATTTCTCGCTCACGTAAATTACATTTTTGCTTTGCCAATACAACGATACTGCGACCTTCTGGTGTTTCGTCAGCTAATGATGCGAGTTGGGCTGCATCACCCAATTGAGCAAGGATTACGCCTGGCGCAGGGAAAAACTCAGACGCTTGACGATTACCTAAAGTGATCGTACCTGTCTTATCCAACATCAAGACGTCAACGTCACCAGCCGCTTCAACTGCACGGCCTGATGTCGCGATGACATTGGCTTGCATCATGCGGCTCATACCAGCAACACCGATGGCGGATAACAAGCCACCGATCGTGGTCGGGATCAGACACACTAGCAAAGCGATCAAAACCGTAATAGAGATAGGGCTAGATGCAATACCTGCCAATTTCGCCGCTTCTACGCTGTACAAAGAGTATGGCAACAGAGTGACCGTCACGAGCAAGAAAATAATCGTCAGTGCGACCAACAAAATCGTCAATGCGATTTCGTTTGGTGTTTTTTGGCGTTTTGCGCCTTCTACCATGGCGATCATACGATCAATAAATGCTTCGCCAGGATTCGACGTAACACGCATCACCAACCAGTCTGACAACACGCGAGTACCACCGGTGACAGCAGAGAAATCGCCACCAGATTCACGGATCACCGGTGCGGATTCACCTGTAATTGCGCTTTCGTCTACGGTTGCTACGCCTTCGATCACTTCACCGTCGATAGGAATGACATCACCGACTTCTACCAACAAGACATCGCCTTTACGCAAATCGCTGGCATTGGCTGGCAACCAGCTTGTGCCGTGTTTTGGTACTGCCAGTTTCTTGGCAATCACTGTTTGCTTTAAAGCGCGTAAGGAGGCGGCTTGCGCCTTGCTGCGACCTTCCGCCAATGCTTCAGCAAAGTTTGCGAACAAAACCGTAAACCACAACCAAACTGACACCGCCAAAATGAAGCCGGCATTGGCCTCACCTTTACCAAATAAGGCTTGCAGCCATAACAGCGTAGTCAAGATGCTGCCGACATACACCACAAACATCACTGGGCTGCGCAATTGCGTCGCTGGGTTCAGCTTTTTAAATGCGTCGACAACTGCTGGCCACATCAGTGTGCTATCCATCATGCTGAGTGATTTTGCGCTACGCAGTTTGTCTGCGGAGGCATCACCTTGCTCAGCTATGGCTTTATTTGTATTTTGAGAATTAACGCTAGACATGAGTTTTTTCCTTAGTGAACTTAATGAGCCGCGAACAATTGCAGATGTTCGACAACCGGTCCAAGCGCCAATGCCGGAACATAATTCAATACGCTAATCAACACCACCGTACCAACCAGCAACGAGATAAACATCCAGCCATGGGTCGGCATGGTGCCTGCGTTCACTTCCAAACGTTTTTTAGACGCCAGAGAACCTGCGATCGCCAAGATAGGCACGATCATCGCAAAGCGACCAAACCACATCGCAATCGCCAACATGATGTTGTAGAAAGGCGTGTTGGCGGACAACCCCGCAAACGCACTACCGTTATTATTTGCGGCGGAGGTAAAGGCGTACAGCATCTCAGAGAAACCATGCGCACCGGGATTGGCAATACCTGCTTTGCCTGCATCTGCCATCACGGCAATTGCCGTACCGACCAACACCAATGCTGGTGTCACCAAGATCACAATCGCTGTCATTTTCATTTCATAAGACTGGATTTTTTTGCCCAGATATTCTGGTGTGCGTCCAATCATCAAACCAGCGATAAACACGGCCAGGATGGCGAAAATCAACATGCCGTACAAACCAGAACCAACACCGCCAAACACCACTTCACCAAACTGCATCAGGACGATAGGTACTAGACCACCGAGTGGCATTAAAGAATCATGCATCGCATTTACAGCACCACAAGATGCAGCGGTCGTAATCGCAGCGAACAAGGCAGAGGCACTGATACCGAAGCGGGTTTCTTTACCTTCCATATTGCCGCCAGATTGCAGCACACTCGTTACCTGATCAACATTCAAGGCTTGCATTAGCGGATGGATTTGCTGCTCTGCCACCAAGACACCGATCGTCATCACGACAAACAAAATCGTCATAGCACCGAGCACTGCCCAGCCTTGACGAATATCACCGACCATGCGACCAAACGCAAAGCACAATGCCGCAGGAATCAAGAAAATACTCAACATCTGTGCAAAGTTCGTCAGATAGTTTGGATTCTCATAAGGATGAGCCGAGTTAGCATTGAAGAAGCCGCCGCCGTTCGTACCAAGCATTTTGATTGATTCTTGCGATGCCACTGGACCCATCGCAATCGTTTGGGTTTTAGTCGTCAAGGTCTCCATCACTGGCGCACCTTGTGCATCTTGGGTATCTTTTATAGGCTGACCATCAGCACCAAGTTTAGGCTGGCTGTAAGTGACCGGATCAAGCAAAGTCGCCTCTTTGTAACCATCAAAGTTTTGGATCACGCCCTGCCCCATCAGGAACACAGCAAAGATCACAGACAATGGCAATAACAAGTACAAAGTCGTGCGAGTGATATCGACCCAGAAGTTACCAATCGCTTTAACTGAATGATGTGAAAAACCACGAATCAGCGCAAATACAACCGCAATACCGGTCGCTGCGGAGAAGAAGTTTTGTCCAACCAAAACCAGCATCTGAGTCAGATAACTCATGGCGGATTCGCCTGAATAACCTTGCCAGTTGGTGTTACTGACAAAGCTCACTGCTGTATTAAATGCAGAATCAGGACTGATGTTGGCAAAACCTTGTGGATTCAACGGCAGCCATTGCTGCACACGTTGCAGCAAGTACACCGCCAGCGCGCCCAGTGTGTTGAACACCAATAACGCAAACGCGTAGGTTTTCCAACCCATACCCTGCTCTGGATTAACACCAGCAGCGCGATATAACACTTTTTCCACGCCAGATAACCAGCCAAAACCGGGAACACGGCCATTACCGGCTAATTTGGCAATGAAGATCCCTAACGGATACGACAACACCAACAATATTGCTAAAAATGTCAGCAATAAGACAATCGCCTGAGTCGTCATCACAGTTCCTCTGCTTTCAACAATGCAATCACCAGATACACCAACAAGGCAGCAGCTACCACTGCCCCCAAAATCATGAACATACTCATTTCGTTTCTCCCAACACATGACAAACATGCGCAAACGCCAATACCAGCAAGAAGAATCCGATAATTCCTCCAACAAAAAACAGATCCATGAAATCCGCCATCACAACCCTCAGAAAGTTTGTTTTAACGAGAGAGAGGATAGCCAGAAGGGTCTAAAGATTTTGTAAAGACTGATGGATACGGTGTAAACAAGATGTAAAAAAGAGTGGGAACGAGTATCCCCAATACGATGAAAACGAGATGAAAATAAGATGCAAATAGCAGCCAGAGAAGTGACGGCGCTGACGGTCTAAGCTTATGCGACCTCAGACTATGGGAAGTGGTGAATGTAGCGCAGTGAATGTAATGCAGAAAACGTGAATCAGTATTGAGGGTGATCTGAGGACCTGATTTTTTTCTGCATATTCAGGCCGGTGACAACGTATCCGAGAGATTCATAAAGAGCTTGTGCGCCGCGATTAAAGGCAAAGACATGCAGACCAATAGTAGACAAGCCAAGTGTTTCGACAAAGGACTCCAGTGCGACAAATGCCCGCTTCGCATGTCCTTGTCGCCTGTAAGCCGGATCAATTTCGATATTGTAGATATAGGCGCTACGCACACCGCCCTTATCGATCACAGCCACCCACAAAGTACCTACCGTGATATTGCGGCTGCGATCGTTGCTATCACGATCGTCGTCTCGAATTTCAAAAAAATAGTGGTCCGGAGTCGACTGACCTTGCGGCAACAGGCGACGATGTTCAAGCTCGGATTGCGCCATCGCCTCCTCAGGAGCACTACGACCGGATTCCACATTCTGCGCTGCATAACCACCAATAGCCTGCGCGAGGTAGCGTGAAAAGAAATCGGCGGTCATGGCGACAAGAGTAGTCATTATTTTATGCAGGTAAGAAGTAAGACCCAGAGTGTATCGCCAATCAAAGGAGAGCCCATCACGATTCGAGCATGATCGAATCCTGAAAAGAAAAATGCCCGCTTAACTCTCGTTAAGCGGGCACATATTCTTTGGCGGAGGCGGTGAGATTCGAACTCACGATACAGGTTTAAGCCCATATGCTTCCTTAGCAGGGAAGTGCCTTCGGCCACTCGGCCACGCCTCCACATGTTTGCGACCAATTACTCAATCACAATCAAGACCGAGATAATAGCTGCTTGTTTGGAATTGGTCAACAACCAAGCCAGAACAATCACTTAATTTTCTCAGGCAGATTCCAAACCGAATGCTTTATGCAAAGAACGTACTGCCAATTCCATGTATTTCTCATCGATCAGGACAGAGATCTTGATTTCGGAAGTCGAAATCATCTGGATATTGATGCCCTCTTCCGACAAGGTGCGGAACATTTGCGAGGCGATACCGACATGGCTACGCATACCCACACCCACCACAGAGACTTTGGAGACTTTTGGGTCACCGATGATGCTGCCTGCGCCGATGTGTGCTTTGACGCTGCCTTCCAGCACCTCCATAGCTTTCGTGTATTCACCGCGTGGTACGGTAAAGGTAAAGTCCGTCTTACCTTCGACTGATTGATTCTGGATAATCATATCAACTTCGATATTCGCATCAGCGATCGGACCGAGAATTTGATAAGCAATGCCTGGCTTGTCTGGTACGCCGAAAACGGTGATCTTTGCTTCATCACGGTTAAACGCGATGCCTGTGATGGTGGCTTGTTCCATATGTGTATCTTCCTCAAACGAAATCAGGGTGCCGGAATTCATTTCTTCTTCCAGCGGAATTAGTGGATCTGTCAACGAAGACAAAACACGCGTAGGCATGCGGTAGTTACCAGCAAATTCGACGGAACGGATCTGCAAGACTTTAGATCCCAGCGATGCCATTTCCAGCATTTCTTCAAACGTAACGGTGTTCAGGCGGCGGGCATCTGACACCACGCGCGGATCCGTCGTATATACACCGTCAACGTCGGTATAAATCAGGCATTCTTGCGCCTTCAGCGCAGCAGCAACAGCGACCGCCGACGTATCAGAGCCACCACGACCCAGCGTCGTAATATTGCCCAGATCATCGACCCCTTGAAAGCCTGTAATGATCACGATCTTGCCCGCATCCAGATCAGCGCGAACTTTTGTGTCGTCAATCGATGCGATCCGGGCTTTGGTATGAGCTGAATCGGTTTTGATCGCAACCTGCCAGCCAGCATAAGATACTGCCTGCTTGCCGATAGCCTGCAATGCCATCGAGAGCAAACCAACGGATACCTGCTCGCCAGTGGAGGCAATCATGTCAAGTTCGCGAGGATCAGGCTGCGCCATAATTTCTTTGGCCAGACCGATGATGCGATTAGTTTCGCCAGACATCGCAGACGGCACCACAACGATCTGGTGACCTGCATCATGCCATTTGGCAACGCGCTTGGCGACGTTCTTGATACGTTCAGTTGAACCCATCGAAGTGCCGCCGTATTTGTGGACGATTAGAGCCATAGCTGTAGAAAACCTAAAGGGTAAAAAATGCGGAAAATCAACCCTTTACTCTACATGCTGCTACGCAAAATAACAAGTCAACACTGCCTATTTTTTAAGCAGTCATTGGATGAAAAATTCTGCCATTGCGAAATCACTGACAAAAATCTGAACAGTTTGATCATGAAATTGTCAGCTTAATAGCATCACTGGCAAATTAAGCGCAAACCACCACCTCACTCTTAATCAAGAAAATTCCTGAAATAAGGGGAGTATGTTCATATGCATCCTAAAATCCGCACATATATAAGGTGTTTTACAGAAAAATATCAGATACACCCACTCAGTATATAAAAATACAGGACTCTCAAAATTAAGTACGGACGTGTTTAAAACAAAAGCAAATGAAAGTGAGTAAATTACTTATTTGCATAAGGATATAAAAAAATGATTGCAAGTTTCCTTCATTTTTTATCAATGCCGCAAAAAAATCTACGCGCCTTTTCATCTGCCTATAAGTGACTGCAGCACTTACCCAAAACTGCCTCAGTTAGCGAAACTAAATGACATACCATCTTCTCATTGCAATCAGCCGCACTGGCATCAGCAATTTTTTCTGACGCCATTTTGTATCCGCTCTAGTTTTTATGTTTTACGCGTCGACGGAAATAATTTTCGCCATCCGTCCAGACCCAGGTCACGCATGGTTTGTATGTTTTTTTCGTAAATCATGTCAGCATCGGGAAAGGCCGCGACCGCCCTGTCGATACTCTCTTCACGGATCAGATGCAGGCAGGGATAAGGGGAGCGATTGGTGAAATTATCGATATCGTCAGGCTCGGTTCCTGCGAATTGATAATCCGGGTGAAAGCTGGCTATCTGCAAGATGCCATCAAGATCCAGCTCTTGTAATGCGGCATCAGCAACATCAAGAAAATCGTTATAGTCCAGAAAGTCCGTCAATACATAGGGATGGATCAAAATACTGGTTTCGATTTTCTCCGGATTAGCTTCCGCTAACAGCTCTAATTCTTTGACGACATCTTGCAACAGCGCGTCAGGCGTTTTTGCCTCACTGAAAGCAAACCGGATCTGTTGCTTGACCTGAACAGCTTTAGCGAACGGACACAAGTTCAGCCCGATCACCGCTTTTTCCAGCCAGAGTTCGGTAGCGGCAATTGCGTCGTTTGCAGTAATGAGAGTAGCGGGCATAAAGTAATTAGGCAATGAGAGGACTTACGCGACGTTATATTACCTAGATGCTCCGACGACGGCTGTACAAAGACCGTACAAATAGAGCAAATAACACAGAGCGGCGGTAATTCAGTTGGCGCGCGCGTAAATCCCGAATAAAAGAAGACGCAAGAATAGCATGCAATTATTTGCTACCGCAGTGCGGCAAAAATAAATCCTCAGCTATTCTTACGTCCTCACACATCGCCCAACGCTCATTACCTCAACCCCGTCGTAATGGCGTTGAGGTAGCATTGAAATAGCATGGCAGCAACATGAATATCGCCTCAGAGACGATTATCCAGTCGTGGCTACACCCAGTTTATTTACCATCGCCAGCAATCATTTTATAAGTGAATGCACCGATCACCGCACCGGCAATCGGTGCAACCCAAAACAGCCATAATTGCTGCACGGCCCAGCCACCAACATACAGAGCGACGCCTGTACTACGAGCGGGATTGACCGATGTATTCGTGACCGGAATACTGATCAGATGAATCAGGGTCAGCCCCAGACCAATCGCAATCGGCGCGAAGCCCTTCGGTGCCCGTGCGTCGGTAGAGCCAAGAATAATCACGAGGAAAAACATCGTCATCACCGCCTCAGTAAGCCATGCCGCCTGCAAAGAATAACCGCCTGGGGAATGCTCAGCAAAACCATTCGAAGCGAAACCTGCTGCCACATCAAAACCAGGTTTGCCACTCGCGATCAAGAACAACACACCGCCCGCCACAATGCCACCCAAGACTTGTGCCACGATATAGGGCAACAATTTATTTGCAGGAAAACGCCCGCCAACCCATAAACCGATGGATACCGCAGGGTTCAGATGGCACCCGGAAATATGCCCTATTGCATACGCCATGGTCAGCACGGTCAAACCGAATGCGAGAGAAACGCCATGCAATCCTATCCCTACTCCGGGAAAAGCCGCCGCCAGTACTGCACTGCCGCAGCCGCCCAGGACCAGCCAAAAAGTTCCAAAAAATTCAGCGCCGTATTGTTTCATTTGCTCACTCACTTTCCTATAAAAAAGGATTTGTTCATTTTTACGATACGGTCGTATCGATGCGCATTAATATAACAAATAACTATTGCCATATTGTTAAACTATGTGAGTATCGCAATTGACATTCATATATTTAAACATCTTTATAAAATTCCCTCGTCCAGAAACCCATCCCGATTCAGACCACGGCATATCCATACGTAAAAAAAGCGATCCGCAGATCGCTTTTTTATCAAGGTGATGCCTGTATGATTGATTGACTGATTGACTGTCAGGCACGACGTCGATGATGAATTAGATTTCTTCGTATAAAGGCAAAGTCAGGAATTCAGCAAAGGAATCCGAAGTCGACATCTCTTCGAAAATCACCGCAGCACGATCATATGTCGCTCCGGTACCGACCAGTTCTTTTACCTTGGCCAGTTCCTGAGGAATCATGGAGCGCACTAAATCCGCGGTGATTTTAGTTCCGTCCTCCAGCAAACCTTTGCTGGAACGTATCCACTGCCAGACCTGTGAGCGGCTGATTTCAGCAGTCGCAGCGTCTTCCATCAAATTGTGAATCGGTACGCAACCGTTACCCGCTAACCAAGCACCCAGATAATGAATGCCGACGTTGATGTTGTAACGCAGGCCAGCTTCAGTGATCGGTGTTTCTGGCTGGAAGTTCAGTAAATCTTTTGCCGTCACGTCGATATCAGGGCGTTGTTTGCTGATTTGATTCGGCGCATCACCCAACACTTTTTTGAATTCTGTCATTGCCAGCTCGACCAGACCGGGATGAGCAACCCAGCCGCCATCGTAACCGTCGGTGGCGTCACGGGCTTTATCATTGCGTACGCCACCCATGGCGATATCATTTTTCTCTGGATCGTTTTTAATCGGAATCAAGGCGGCCATACCGCCGATTGCCGGCGCATTACGCTTGTGGCAGGTTTTCAACAACAGCAAGGCATACGAACGCATGAACGGTGCTGTCATCGTCACTTTGGCGCGGTCAGCCAGACAGAAGTCTTTGTCGTTCTTGAATTTTTTGATGCAAGAAAAAATATAATCCCAGCGACCAGCATTCAAGCCCGAGCTATGCTCACGCAATTCATAAAGAATCTCATCCATTTCAAAAGCCGCGACTATGGTTTCGATCAGCACCGTTGCTTTGACAGTACCTTGTGGCAAACCAATTTCATTTTGTGCCATAACGAAAATGTCATTCCACAGACGTGCTTCCAGATGGGACTCCATCTTTGGCAAATAGAAATAAGGACCGGCACCGCGTGCCAGTTGTTCTTTGGCGTTATGGAATAAGAACAGGGCGAAATCGAAAATACCTCCGGAGATACGCTTACCGTCAACCAATACATGTTTCTCATCGAGATGCCAGCCACGCGGACGCACGACCAGAGTGGCGATGGTATCGTTCAGCTTATAGCTTTTACCGTTTTGCTCCAGGCTGATTGTACGGCGAACTGCATCGCGCATATTCAATTGGCCTGTTAATTGGTTATCCCAGTTTGGTGTGTTGGAATCTTCGAAGTCAGTCATGTAGCTATCAGCGCCCGAATTCAGTGCGTTGATTACCATCTTGCGCTCTACCGGACCTGTGATCTCGACGCGGCGACATTCCAGTGCTTTTGGAATTGGCGCGATTTTCCAATCACCTTCGCGTATGTGTTTCGTCTCTGGCAAAAAGTCTGGCAACTCGCCTGCGTCCAGACGTGCTGCACGAGCCACGCGCGCCGCCAGCAACTCCTGACGACGAGGCTCAAAAGCGCGACTTAACTTTGCGACTAATGCGAGTGCTTCCGGAGTGAGAATTTGTTCAAAGCCTGGCTTAATTTCACCAGTAATTTGCATGCCTGCAGGCAAAGTGATGTGTGTCATGAGATTCTCCGCTATGAAAATAAAAAATATAAAACCTACTATTAAAACTAATCCTGTGCACTTAGAAACGAGAGGACATCAGTGAGCGATTTGCCCTCACCGTTGGGCGCCACACCTAATTCCTCCAATGGCGCATCATTCCGGTTCACCCAAAAAGTGGTGTAACCAAACCAGGTGGCGCAACACGCATCCCAACAATTACTCGACACAAATAAAATATTCTTGGCGGGTAGGCCGAACATATCTGGCGCCATCTGATAAACCTCGGGAGCCGTCTTGAATTTTTTTACTACATCAACCGATAACAGGTGATGAAAAAGACCTTGCATATCAGCGGCATCCACCGCAGATTGCAACATATGCTGGTTGCCGTTCGAGAGTATTGCCAGCTTCAATCCCTGATCACGCAATAGCTTCAGCACAGAGAGATTTTCCGGAAACGCCTGCAAGCGCGCATATTGTCCCATCAAGGCATTTTGTGCATCCAGACTCAATGGCAATCCCAGCGAGTTACAAGAATAAATCAGTGCATCCTGAGTGACTTCCCAAAACGGTTTGTACATGCTGCACATGGTGCGTAAGCGTGTATATTCAATTTGCTTATCACGCCATAACGCAGCAAGCGCAATGCCATTACCCGGGAAAAATTTTTCTCCCAGTTCACTTATCGAGTACACATCAAACAGCGTACCGTAAGCATCAAAAGCAATTGCCTGAATGGACATGAACGAAACAATCAAAATGTGAGGATTTTTTTAGAAAATTAAAAATTCCGCTGCCGATAAAAGAAACATCAATCTAGTAATACGCAGTATATTCAGTAAAAATTATTATAAATACGACGTTTTATCACTTTATCTTTGCGTTTTAGTTAAAGATGAATCACATATCTGACTAAAATCATCTATATTTGTCAAATGTAGCGCTGTTTTTCTTGTTTTTTACTCACGACAACGACATGGACCAATTCAAACAAATTTCTACTTTTGCCGAGGTTGCTGCCAGGGGGAGCCTGTCTGCTGCGGCTCGCGCTGAAGGCGTTGCCCCCGCCATGATAGGCCGTCGTCTAGATGCGCTGGAAGAACGCTTAAGCGTGAAATTATTGCAAAGAACCACGCGCAAAATTGCGCTCACCAACGAAGGTGCCGCGTTTCTCGAAGACTGCCAGCGTATTCTCGCCGAACTGGAAGAAGCGGAAACCTCGGTATCGGAACGCAGCGCACGCGCCAGCGGTCAGTTAACCATCTCGGCACCGGCTGGCTTTGGCCGGCAACACGTAGCACCACTGGTACCATCGTTTTTAAGCGAGCATAGGGATGTCAAACTCACGCTCAGCTTAAACGACCGCGTCGTAGACCTAATAGGCGAAGGCGTCGATGTCGCTATTCGTATTGCTTCGCTGACGGACTCCAATCTGATTGGGGTCAAACTGGCGGATAACAAGCGCGTAGTTGTTGCCTCTCCTGCTTATATCAAACGTCATGGCACCCCAGTTACGCTGGATGAATTAAGCAATCATAATTGCCTGGCATTTAGCAGTGATGGCAGTCAGCGCGGCTGGACTTTTCGCCAGAATGGTAAAAATGTTGTCCTCAAAGTCGAAGGTAATATGGTCTGCAATGACGGCGAGGTCTTACATGACTGGGCAATCGCAGGCAAAGGCCTGGCGTGGCGATCCATGTGGGAAGTCGGTACAGAAATCGAATCGGGTAAACTGGTGACGGTGCTTGATGACTTTACGGCGCCAGGTAACGATATTTATGCAATTTTTGCACAGCGCCGTCACCTGCCGCTGAGAATACGTGCCTTCGTTGATTTTTTACGTCACGCCTACAGCAAACCCAACTACTGGCATAAATCCTGATCTGCAGAAAATCGTGAGCATATTCGTGAGCATATAAAAAAAGCGATGGATTAATTCATCGCTTTTTTCTCCAGCTGAGATAAATCAGAACTCTTCCCAGTCATCTTCCGATGCGCCGCCCGTGGCTTTTTTTGCTGAGGCAGCTGAGGCCGCTGAAGATGACGTTGACGCAGGTTTATTAGTAATAGATTTAACCGCTGGTTTAGCTACAGTTCTCTTGATCGTCTTGCTGGCTGGCTTAGGAGATGAAATCGCGTGCATCGCTGGCGCGTTATGTCCGGCATGGGAACTCGTGTCACTGGCCGTCACTTTAAAGATACTTACCGCCTGATTCAACTGACGTGCCTGATCCTGCATGCTACCGGCAGCGGCAGCGGCCTGCTCTACTAATGCCGCATTTTGCTGGGTCGCCTCATCCATTTTGGTAATCGCTTGATTAACCTGCGAAATACCATCGCTTTGCTCGGCGCTTGCAGCGGTAATTTCAGCCATGATGTCCGCCACACTTTGAATCGAGGTAACGATTTCGTCCATCGTTTTACCGGCATCATCGACCAAGCGTGTACCAACCTCAACCTTATCAACAGAATCACCGATCAGAGTTTTGATTTCTTTTGCAGCGCTGGCAGAACGTTGTGCGAGATTACGTACTTCCGATGCAACAACTGCAAAACCACGACCCTGCTCACCTGCACGTGCCGCCTCTACTGCAGCATTCAGTGCCAGAATATTTGTCTGGAACGCGATGCCATCAATGACGGCAATAATATCGACAATTTTTTTAGAGCTTTCTTTAATCGACGACATTGTATGAACAACATCGCCAACCACTTGCCCTCCCCTTGTTGCGACTTCAGACGCAGCAACCGCCAGCGTATTGGCTTGACGTGCATTATCGGCATTTTGCTGCACTGTCGATGTTAACTCTTCCATCGACGACGCTGTCTCTTCCAGACTGGCAGCTTGCTGTTCCGTCCGGGAGGACAGATCCATGTTGCCCGTTGCAATTTCGTCCGAAGATAAGGCGATTGACGAGCTGCCCTGGCGTACTACAGTGACCGTCTGCACCAGACTTTGGCGCATGTTTTCCAGACCTAATAACAACTGCCCCATTTCATCGTTAGACTTAGGTCTGATCTGATTTGTCAGGTCGCCATTGCCGATAGATTCAAATTGATGCAGCACCGCTTTCAGCGGATTTGAAATCGCACGTAATAAGAAAAAGGCTGAAGCAAATACCGCGGACAAACCAGCGATTACACCAAAGAGATCAACCCATACGAATGTTTTGAATTCATCGTTGCTTTGATTTAAGGCAAGAGATGCCGATTTGAACTGGTAGTCACTTAACTCACCCATTTTGTCTGAGTAAGATGAAAACAGCGGTGGCACTACCGACATATTAATTTTATCTGCTTCGTCTTTATTCCCGCTTTTTATAGCAGTAACCATGAGGTTATGCGCATCTTTGATATATTTATCACGGGCGACGGCAACTGCATCTGATATTTTTTTCTCATCTCCATCCTGAGGTAGCGCCAGATATTTTTTCCATAACTCATCAGATTTTGTTAAAAAGTCCTCCGATCTCTTGATTGTTTCCGCCGCGTCGGGTGCATCAGGATGAGCAATGACTCTGTCAATTGCCGTTCTGGAGCGGAGAAGAAGCACTCTGGACTGCCCCAAACTTTCTACAGATGGTAATTGGTTGGTAAATATTTCCTGAACTACAGCATTACTGTTGCGGACACCATAAACTCCCATTAATCCGCCGATCGCCAGCATTACTGCCATGAATCCCATGGTGCCTATCAATCGCAATTTAATCGTCAAATTGAACATATTGTGTCCCTCGTTATTAGTATTAAATGAGCTATAGAGGAGAATACCTAAAGCGCAGCGTGAAATACTGATTTAAGACAATAATTAACAATCTTCAACCATCATTCCTATTGCTGACTTTTCCATCATATACGGATTCAATAGCATTCGAAACCAGATGAACACAAAAATTGAGACAAAAAAAATCCCCGACATGTCGGGGATTTTTACTTAGCAACTTAAACAAGTCACATTCTGCGTCTCAATATGAAAATTAGATCGCTTGAATGTTAGAAGCTTGTTTGCCTTTTGGGCCAGTTGTTACGTCGAAAGAAACGCGTTGGTTTTCTTTCAAAGATTTGAAGCCGGAGGATACGATTGCAGAGAAGTGAGCAAACAAATCTTCGCCGCCTTCATCTGGAGTAATGAAACCAAAACCTTTAGAATCATTGAACCACTTAACAATACCTGTTGCCATTACTATTTCCTATTTCAGTTAATGTGGGCAAATGCCCGATAGATCGTTTCAACCAAGAAGAAATGACAGACTGATACTGCACTACCACCTAGAATCTCAACGATTGTTCGATTATACGCATAAATCCCTTACAAAGTAAAATAAAAAGAAATCTTGTGTATTTCGTCTCATTTTGTGCGCTCAAATCACTGATTTTACTGAGGTCACTAACCATCTCATGCAGATGTCTCAGCTATTGTGATGCGGCGTCACCTGTCAGGAAAAAGTCCATAATCTGCTCCGCTAACTGGTCAAGATCAAGTCCCTTGCCCGGCTTATACCATTGCACGCTGTAATTGATTGCGCCTAGCAGTAACAAACGGACAATCTTGCTGTCAGACCTGATCAAACCAGCCTGCTTTAATTCTGAAATCGCGGTTTGCCAAAGCCTGTCATAACGATCCTTGAGATCGATAATTTTCTCCTGCAAATCCGGACTCAGTGCATGCCAGTCGTATAGCAACACAGGGATAAAATCATGCCCCTCACCCAAGACAGTCACAAGATGCGCGCGTAAGAGTTTCTTAAACTTATCCAAGGCTGGCAGTTGGCTGGCGACGATACCTTCTGCCTCATCAAGCCCGGCGACCAAGCCCTCCTCCATCACTGCGGCAAGTATCTCCTGCTTACTCTTGAAGTGATAAAAAGGGCTGCCGGAGCGCATACCCACTGCACTGGCGATATCGCGTACGGTCGTCGCGTCATAGCCCTTTTCACGGAAGAGTCGCGCCGACACTCGCACCAGGTCTGCACGACGATTTCCTTCTTCATCAAGGACAGTTGCCAGCGGACGAAATTTAGCCATAGTGATTCTGTGGTTCAGTTGATGGGCTGCCATGTAAAAGAGCCAGCATTATAAGTGCCGCGTATCAATACGCACGAACGTCTACTTTTATGCTCGCCCGTGCAACATGAACGCTGCAGCACCAGTCGCAATACGTTCGCCCTGCTCATTGCGCAAATCCATGAGGACATTCGCCACCCGTTTACCCAATCGTGTAACTTCAGCAGTAGCGGTAAAGCGCTTGCCCTTACCCGGCTGCAAGTAATCAATTCGCAAATCAATCGTACTCATGTTGCCGAATTCTTTTAATTGCGAGAGCGGATCGTCTTTCGGGCTCTGCTTCGCCATTTTCAACAGAATAGCGAAGCCCGCAACACTATCAAGCACTGAGGCAATCACGCCTCCATGCAGCATGCCTTGCGCAAAATTCCCCAACAACTCTTCGCGCATATCAAAATGAATCATTGGGTTCTCAGGATCAAATTCGCCAAGTTTGATCCCTAATAATTGGCAAAACGGAATTTTCTCTTCCATGACCATACGCAGCATCTGCTGAAATTCTGGATTATCGATAATGTGTTGTGTCATAGCGGCGAAATATCATGTGTAGTCGATTCAAACTTTGAAGAATGCGCTCAGTAGTTGTACCCATTCTACTAAGCAAGCAGTTGCTTTGTAAAGTTACACAACCTGATTACCGAGCTGTCTGATGATGACGCTAGCAGGCCCGCTCCGATGTAACGACATCCATCAAACGCCATCTGACTATCCAATTAAGCAAGACACAATTAAGTCAAAACACGCTGTGCAATATGTGAATAAAGCGGAATTCCGACCAGAATATTCAATGGGAACGTCACTCCCAGCGACAGCCCGATATACAGAGAAGGATTCGCCTCCGGAATTGCAATACGCAATGCGGCTGGCACGGCGATGTACGACGCGCTGGCAGCTAATAACATCAGCAGACTAGCGTCTCCCGGATGAAGGCCGCACAAGATGCTCAACAGTAATGCCACACCGGCATGCAGCACTGGCGCAACGACGGCATAGATCAGTAAGCCGATTGAGCTGTTCTTCAATGCACCGATATTACGCGCCGCCAGCAAGCCCATATCAAGTAGAAAGAAAGCCAGCATGCCTTTAAATAAATCGACGGAAAACACATGCATCACGGCTTTACCAGACTCACCCGTCAACATACCGATTACCAGAGCGCCCATCAAGAGCATTTGTGCACCATCAGTTACTGATTCATGCAGCAGTTTGCCGAGAGAAACCTGAGAACCGGTTATCCGCGGCGGCTGATCCGGCACCAATGAACTACTTTGAGCAGATAAAGAATGCCGTACGCGGTTCGCGAGCAGTACCGCGATCACGATTGCTGGCGACTCCATCAGCGCCATCGCTGCGGCCATGTGCCCGCCATAGGCAATCTGATGACTCTCCAAAAATTGCGTCGTGGTGATGAACGTGACCGCGCTTACAGAGCCATAAGTTGCCGCAATTGCCGCAGCATCAAATCCCGATAGAAATCGCCGTAAGACCTGATAACCAATAACCGGAATCAAGATCGCCAGTAATACAGCGCAAGCGAGACTAGTGGCGACACTGCTATTAAAGCCCGACTCCGCTAGCGCAAAACCGCCCTTCAATCCCAGTGCCATCAACAAATACAAGGATAAAAACCGCGAAATCGGTGGCGGAATCTCCAGATTGGATTTCACCAGTCCCGCCAGCAGGCCAAACACAAAAAATAAAATCGCAGGGTCTAAAAAACTTTGCATATCGTCCTCAAAAAATGATCTGGGCGAATTGTAAATTCTGGTCACTCATCAAGTAAAATCAATAATAACAATACTTACCATCGATTAAAATCTATGCATGCAAGCTTCAGACAACTCAAAGTCTTTCTCGCCATCGCCGAGCATGGCAGCATCACCGCGGCCGCCCGAGCCTGTCACATCACGCAGCCGACTGTGTCAATGCAAATGAAAGAGTTGTCAGACGTCATTGGCTTACCGCTCTACGAACAGATAGGCAAGCGCCTGCATCTGACCGAAGCCGGTGAAGCCTTGGTCGAAACCGCACGCAATATGGAGCAAGAGTGGAGTAATTTTGAGCAAACCATCGCTGGCCTGCTTGGCCATACCACGGGACGATTACGCGTAGCCGTCGCAAGTACAGCCAAATATTTTGTCCCGCGTATCCTGGGAGATTTTTGCCGGCAATTCCCTGACATTGATATTGCGTTTGAAGTATTGAACAGAGACGGCGTGGTGCAACGATTACGGCAAAATGCCGATGACCTCTACATCATGTCGATGCCGCCCGGCGATATTGATCTGGTGCAGCACGCTTTTCTACAGAATCCTCTGGTGCTCATCGCGCCTGTTACGCATCCACTCGCAAAAAGGAAATCACTCCATTTGAATGACTTATCTGAGGAGTTATTTATTCTGAGAGAGTCAGGATCAGGCACGCGCCTGGCCTGCAATGCCCACTTCGCTCAACTCAACTTTCATCCCAAGGTGCGCCTTGAGTTAGGGAGCAATGAAGCGATCAAGCAGTCTGTCGCCAGCGGACTCGGTCTGGCCGTTATTTCCACCCATGCCTTAACTATGCATCCAGAGCAAGAGGGGCTGAAAATACTAGCGGTGAAGCAATTTCCGATTCATTCGAACTGGTGGGTTATCCATCCGCGCGGCAAACGACTGTCGCCGATTGCAACAGTTTTTTTGCAACACATGACGAGCTACACAAAAAACTATAAGCTAGGCAGCTCCTTGCCAGACGGAAAATTGTAAACAATGTGACGTCACATACGATCAATATCCCTATCGGCAATGATCGAACTCCAACCTTACTCCAGGCGATAAGAATAATGACGCAGCCAGTAATCATAATGAATGTCAGTAATAACTACAGCAGTCGCAATAACAATAACAATAGCAATAGCAAATGCAGTCGAATAAAGCTTTTCTCAGCTCTTGGTCAGCAGTTCATCTCATTGAAAGCCGTCATGATTGCGGTGCCACTCGCCATAACATTATTCAGTGCTGGCAACGCCCATGCCAAGCCATTGTTACGCTGCCATGTTACTTATGCCGGTAGCACACAGATCATCGAGACCACGCCGACCACAGATCCGTACGCCATTGAGCCGGTTGATATTGGTGGTCGCTTTTTATTTAAAGCAGTGATGACGGGTAAAGAAAACGCCATCGATTACATCAAGCTGTACGCCTACTTTCAGACACGTCATAAAGATATGCCGATCCATCAGGCGACTTACTATCCGCCTTTTACTCTCTCAAAAAGTCCCGTTCAGTTGACACCAAAAAACTCGCTATACGCGGGTGACGTGGAAAGAGAATTACAGTATTTCTGTACCTTGCAAGAGGTACAGCCATGATGCGCAGAATTTCGATGACACTGACACTAGTAACTCTATGCGCCTGCCTGTGCGCATGCTTATGTACCACCTTACCGGCTACCGCAGCCGACAGGACAGCCACGATCCCGGCAAGCAAAGAGGACACCGTCAGTATTTTATTCGCAGGAGATATCGTTCTGGATGGCAAACCGGGTCAGGCGATTGAGCAAGGCAAGGATCCCTTTGCCGCATTCGCCACGATTCTGAAAGATGCCGACATCCGTATCGGCAATCTCGAATGTGTAGTGGCAACGAGCGGTGATGCCGCGGATAAAAATTTCACCTTCCGTGCGCACCCTCGTACCCTGGCTATCCTCAAACGTCATTTCGATGCCGTCGGGATTGCGAATAATCATTCCGGCGATTTTGGCCGTGACGCGTTCGCTGAAATGCTAGGCTTACTTAACCAGCAAAAGATACCGCACTTTGGTGGCGGCAAGAATTTACGCGATGCCCACACGCCGCTCATCATCGAACGAAAAGGACTACGTATCGCTCTGCTCGCCTATAACGAATTCATGCCAAGGAGTTTTGAAGCCGATGCGAATGCCGCAGGTATCGCCTGGAGCGAAAACGAACAAGTCGTTGACGATATTCGCCAGGCTCGCAGCGTGTACAAGGCAGACCTCGTCATTCCGTTCATGCATTGGGGCTGGGAAAATGAACTCAGCGCAGGCCAAAGGCAACGTAGCCTGGCGCGCATCATGATTGATGCCGGTGCCGATGCCGTGATCGGCGGACATCCGCATGTCATCCAGGATGTCGAACACTATCAGGGCAAACCCATCATTTATAGCATTGGCAATTTTATGATTGATGCGCTGGATAATGACGCGCAGACCAAGGGTTGGGTCATCCGCCTGCACGTGAACCGTCAAGGCGTACAAGCCTGGGATACGGTATTAGGGAAAATTGACGACGACGGCATTCCTCATCCGGTAGCCAACGAAGCCAGCGCCTGCTGGGACAAGCAGAGCGATCAGGTCAGGCAATGCGTTCGTCAGTGACAAAGGGTAAATCGAGCAACAGATCCGAGCGGGCCTGCGCCACACAAGGCAAAATCGCCGCCTCGGCTTTTTCATCAAAAGATAAACCTGGCCAATCGACGATATAGTCAACCACACCGCTCTCCATCTGACACAAGCAGGTTCTGCACGTACCGTTCCGGCACGACGCAGGCAGTTGAAAACCTGCCAGTTGTGCCGCCTGCAGTACGGTTACATCAGCTGTCGCCGGGAACGACCAGCCCTGTCTGACTAAAATCACCTGAAAGACTACGTCTGCTTTATCCATCTCATTTTTTCACTCTGCATTTTTACTCTTAAGCTGATCCATCGCTGGCGGCAATCGGCACCTGATTCTGTCAATGACATACCAATATGGCACCGCAGCAAATGTAAACACGCATCAGGAATTTTGATCTGTCGCAGACTTATTGTTACCGGGCTTGAGTTATGCCAAAGTTTTGACTAGATTAAAAGTCCCACCAGAATCATTTGCTAATGCAATAGCTTAGCAGTGGATTCGCAATCTCGTTGGCACAGGAGTAAAAAATGATCAGTGCAACATCATCAAGCTACTATGAAAATGACTTAACCTATAGCGAACGCCGTGGTACCAGAGCGCCGCAGTTCACCCTTATGGAACTCGATCCCAGAGACGTGATTGATGGCGTCATGCTAGAGCGGGGATATCTGTCTGAGGATGCGCAGTCATCTGGAAAAATGCGTGAAATCTGCCCGCATTGCAGTGGCGTTCCGCTGCAATTAATTTTACGGTTCCGGCACGTCAAACGCGCCCACCTATTTTGCGACTGCTGCACCCGCTGCTACGACGCACTGTATCCCGACGGCAGCTCAGCACTGGCCTTGGGTGCCGTATCCTTGGTCTGAACCTCTGGATTCACCGGACCTAAATTAAAAAAGTAAGCCTCAAAAGAAAACTTCTAAAGAGAAATTCTAAAAACAAACACGCCCTGTTTATGCGGGACTCCAGTCACTTTCATGCTGGAAGGCGCATCAATACGGCGTGTTTTGTTTTGGAAATTTTTAAAAACCGCGAAATTAAAAAATCACATCGACAGGACTGACGAAAAAACCAAGACCTCTCACCACAGAGACACTGAGACACTGAGGAAAGGCAGGAGTAAGCGGTTCCATTAAATATCGATTGAAGGTTTTTTAGAAATTCCCTTTTGGGAACGCTACAAATCTGAAATCCTCAATCAGGCTGATGCTGACCCCGACTCTACTCAGACGACTTTTTGCAAGCGCATGGCCACGCTCATGTCACCCGCAACCTTGAGCTTGCCCATCATAAAACCGTTCACCGGATTCAACTCACCGGACAAGAGAGCGCTCAGATCGGCTAATGCCAAAGTAACGGTACAACCCGCATCCCGATTATCGTTGCTCACCGTATTCGGCACTTCGAGCGCGTTGACGAACACCACGCCATCGCTACCGCAATCAAATTTCAATAATGCGTTGAGGCCACTGTCATCACCAACCTTAGCGCGTATTGCTGCTGTGCATTCTTGCAAATCCATGAATCATCTCCCTTTATCATCGAATAATAAAAACCACGCGCAATTTATCATGCTGTATCGCTGTTTTCCAGAATTTAGAGGAAATCCGCTAAGTCACCCGATGACTGGGTTACCTGTCGAGAATAAGCGAAACAATCAGCGCAACACGCAAGTCAACATCCAGAAATGGTCGTTTCTATGTATGCGGATATCGCGTGCGAAGGCAGCGAATTTTTTGCGCATAAAGCTATCGGTGGGGAAATTTTTCACGATATCGACACGGGTGCCATCTTCCTGCAGGCGCTGCTGATAGGTATTGCCCTCGCTGTCTGTCCGGGCAACTGGCAGACTGCTGCCTTCGACATAATTATTATCGATCAATACCAGTACACAGTCTTTACCGACGCGTGACTGAAGTTTTTTGAGAAAGTCGGCCTGCTCTTCTTTTTTAACATGTGACCACCAGAAGCCGCCGAAACAAGCGCTGTAATCGCCTTTAGGCAGATCAAACGCATCGGCAATCGCAAAGCGTACTTTACCGGGTGCGATCTGTTTAGCACTCGCCATATCCAGCATAATTTGATTGATGTCAGTGGCTAGAACTGACTGCGCATCTTCTGCGAAACGCTCAGTCCAGTATCCGGTGCCACAGGCGATTTCTAAGACAGTATGGCCAGCCAGAACTTCACTGATGCGTTCGCTTAATTCTTCCAGGTCTTCCTGGCGCTCTGGTTTGGCATAAATACTGTCGTAGGTCTTTGCTCGTTGAGCGTAGTAGTCGCGCATAGGGTTCTTTCTTTTCACTATCACGGTAATGTTTATTTACCGCATTTTCAATCAGGATGACGCGATCAGCGCATCCACTAATTCTACAAATCCGGCACCATGACTCTCCTGGCAGACATAGCGGGGATGAGCGTCAAAGCGGTCCAGAGACAAACGTATATTTGCCACGCCGACCGAGTGAGGGTAATGCGCAAACATGCTCGCATCATTGGCAGAATCGCCGATAAAAACATACGCCTGCCGCGCCGCCTCGTCTGCGATGCCGACTACCTCATGCAATACGCGCTGACTCATACTCTGTTTCGAAAAACTCGCAAGCGACGCGTGAGCATGAATACTACTGGTCGTCGCAAAAAATCCGCTACTGCGTATCAAATCCGCGACTTGCTGCAATTCTGCGGCTGGTAATGGCGCAATGTGCTCACCGATATCAAATGCCAGATCGCCGACCCGCATCGCTGCATCATCGGCAAGCTGCACATGCGGGAAGTGCGCCGTCATCACGCTGGCAAATGCCTGTAATTGCTGGCGATGCTGCTGCCGAATTACTTCATCCGCATAAAACAGTGACTGCACACGCCCTTGCGAGTCCCGCCAAAATGCACTGGCACCATTTTCAGCAATAACCGCATCAAAACTGCATAAGCCCAGCAAAGGTAAGGTCCAGTAAGTCGGTCTGCCAGTCACGGCAATCACCTTCAAACCAGTCTGCCGCGCTCTTTGTATCGCATCAAGCACCGAAGCACTCAGGCTACCGTGCTTCGTCAGGGTGTCGTCAATATCAGTCAGTATGCCGCGTATCTGGCGGCGCTCTTCTTGCGGCCAATCCGACAGCGGCTGCATATTCATAGATCGTAAGTATCCTTGCCACCCTGCATCACCTGATCAATCAGCTTGCGGTTTAAGGTCGGCGTCATCAGTTCGATAAAGGTATAAATATAGCTGCGCAAATAGGCGCCCTGCTTCACTGCCACCCGCGACACATTCATGCCAAACAGATGACCAACCGGGATCGAGCGCAGCTCTTTATCACGCTCAGCATCAAACGCCATACCGGCAATAATGCCGACACCCATGCCTAATTCCACATAGGTCTTGATCACGTCAGCATCAATCGCTTCGAGCAACACATCGGGTTTTAAATGACGAATCTCAAACGCATGGTCGATCTTGGTTCGCCCGGCAAATGCGCTGTCATACGTAATCAGCGGGTAATGCGCAATCTCTTCCAGAGTCACGCTCTTGCTCTTCAGCAGAGGGTGATCTGGCGGCACCACCACTACATGCTCCCACTGGTAGCACGGCAGGGAAATCAAGCCATCAATACCGGCAATTGCCTCGGTCGCAATTGCCAGATCGGCCTGATCGCGCATGACCATCTCGGCGATTTGCTTAGGATTGCCTTGCAATAGCGAGAGCCGGACTTTGGGATACTTTTGCATAAACGCCTGCACCACCTTTGGCAAGGCATAGCGTGCCTGCGTATGAGTGGTCGCAATGGTGAAGCTGCCGGTGTCCTGCGCTGCATATTCTTTGCCAATACGCTTGAGTCCGTCAATCTCTTGCATGATCAGCTCAACGGACTTCAGCACGGCGCGTCCCGGCTCGGTCAGGCCGCGGATACGCTTGCCATGACGAGTAAAGATATCGACACCCAATTCCTCTTCCAGCTCAATAATGGCCTTGGATACGCCTGGTTGAGAGGTGAACAGCGCTTTGGCGGCTTCGGTCAGGTTAAAATTTTGCCGCACAGCTTCGCGAACAAAGCGCAGTTGGTGTAGGTTCATGGAGTAGCCTTAGGGGTTCGGATTCGTTTTTGCGCAATCTGGCAAAAATCCTGGCAATTGGGTCAGTCAATCGTGATGCTTTGATTTTTACAAACTTGCTAACTGGCGTCAGTATACATTCTAATCACAGCAGTTCGGTATGAATGCGTCGTTTGTGCCTGAAAACCCTGCGATACCGGAAATGCTGTTCAGTTAAACCACGCCCTTTGTTTCCTCATTCCGGCGAAGGCTGGAATTGCGTGAGGTCGTTGCCAAAGGACAAAAGACGCCGGATCCCTGCCTGTGCAGGGATGACGACTTTAGGTTTAGGGTTTTACTGAACGGCATTACTGCGACGCCGAGGTTTGATCCGACCTGGATCAGAGCCGGGAAAGATAGGACAACATACAGATAAGATACAGGTCATCCAAAGGAAACGTCTAAAAACCCTTTAGTCGATAGTCGATAGAACTGCTTACGTCTGTCTTTTCCCTTTGTCTCCGTGTATCCGTGCCTCTGCGGTGAGAGGTCATGTTTTTGCGTCACTCCTATCGAGGTGATTTATCAATGTGGGGTTTTTAGAAGCCCCGTAAAATTAAATCCGCAGGCCGAATGCGGCTTTCCAAGGCATATTGGCCTGAAAGGCTTATCCAGCTTGCGGATAGACTGTAAAGATTGTAATGAATACGAGGTCACGGTTAACCTATCCCCGTCATGGATGGCATGGCCGGATGCACTTATTGTGCTATAACGACCACTGCTGGAATTCTGCCTCTCATTCTTAGATAGCCCTCCTAATCGTTATGCGTCCAATGTACCTGTCTTCTCGTCCTGTGCTGGGTTTCATCATCACTTTGTCTGCCCTGCTAGGTAGCAGTGCTCAGGCCGAGCGGCTTAGCCTGTATAAAGCTGAGACCAAAACCGACAAAGCCCCAAAAATCTGCCTTGCCCTGTCCGGCGGTGGTGCGCGTGGCTTTGCGCATGTCGGCGTATTAAAAACTCTGGAAGCCTTGAACGTGCCGATCGACTGTATCGCTGGTACCAGCATGGGAGCGGTCGTCGGCGGCTTATATGCAGCCGGACTGTCCGCTACAGAAATTGAGCAAAAACTCGAAGCACTGAAGCTCAATGACGTCGCGCTAGACCGGGTCGAGCGCCGGGTCTTACCCCAGGCCATCCGGGAAGAAGATACCCAATACCCGCTCGGTGCGACCTTGGGTCTGAGCGCCAGCGGTGTGCGCTTGCCGACGGGTGCCGTGCAGGCGACGCAATTTCTGGAGTTGCTGCAAAACTGGACGATCCACATCCAGCCCGATATCAAATTCGATCGCTTACCGATTCCTTTCCGGGCGGTTGCGACTGATTTGGAGAGTGGCAAAATGGTTGTATTCGACCAGGGACCTTTGCACACCGCGATCCGCGCAAGTATGGCCGCGCCTGGCGTATTTGCCCCAATCGAAGTCAATGGCCGCCTGTTGACCGATGGCGGCCTGGTGCGCAATCTGCCCGTCGACATCGCTCGCAGCATGGGTGCAGACATCGTGATTGCCGTGAATATCGGGACGCCTCTGCTACCGCGAGACAAACTCCAGTCTCTGTTTAATGTCAGTCAGCAAATGGTAAATATCCTGACCGAACAAAACGTCGAAGCGCAAAAAGCCTCATTGCGTCCCAATGATATTTTGATCGAACCCGATCTCGGCAGCATCAGTTTTATGGATTTTGGACGGGCGTCGGAAGCATCCGTCATCGGCCAGGTTGCCGCGCAAGGCATCCAGGAAAAACTCTCCGCGCTGAGCCTGCAACCGCATCTGTATGTCGCCAGACAGCAAGCACGCCTGCGTCCGCAACTGCCAAGCATTGATATCAGCTTTATCGACATTGATACCAATGGATCGATTCCTGAGAGTGATATCCGCCGTCAGATTTCGATCCAAAAAGGCAGCAAGTACGATGCCGAAGAAATTAACCGCAAACTCGCTCTGATGAATATCTCCCGAGAATACGACAGCATCAATCATGAGCTGATCCAGCGCGACGGGGAATACGGTGTACGCATCAATGCCAAGGGTCGCAATTGGGGGCCGCATTTTTTACGTTTCGGCTTGGCCTTATCCAGCGGCTTTGAGGGTGCAGGCGGCTTCCGTCTGCAAGTCGGCCACCGCCGCCCTTGGCTGACCGACAGCGGTCTGGAGTGGCGTAACGATGTTGAGTTCGGTAACGTCATCCGCTTACGCACCGAGCTGCGCCAGCCATTGTTCGAACGCGAAGGCATGTTCGTCGCGCCATATCTGGAACTGGGTCAAAATACCCGGAATTTTTACAACGGCGATACCCGCATCGCTGAATATAATTTCCGCAGCGAGCAGGCAGGCATAGATCTGGCGCTCCCTTTGGGTGAACAAAGTATGCTGGGTGAAGTCAGAATCGGTCTGGGATTGAATCATTATCGCGTCAGGCCAAAGCTGGGCAGTCTGTTGCTGGTGAATGCGGCGGGCGATTTTGTTTCGGCGCCCCTGCCGAGCGCCGACTTGCAGCAAGTCGGCATCAAATCCTCATTCGTGATTGATCAGCTCAGTGACCCGACTTTCCCGCGCTATGGCTACAAATTTGGCAGCAACCTGTTTATCGGCGCCGATAAAACCCGCACCAATTTCCAGGAATTTTCATTCAACAGCACCTGGGCACAGAGTATTGGCAATCACAGTATTAATCTTAAATTCAATGGCTCTGGCTTGTTTCAGCACGATACCGAGATCAGGGGCATAGGTTCGACTCTGGGTGGTTTTCAGCAATTGTCGGCGTATCAGCCAGACCAGTTTGCCGGTAATTACATGCTATACGGCAGCGCGACCTATCTGCTACGCGCAGTGAAGTTTGATCTGGCGGGACAAAGTCTGTTCCTTGGAACTTCGCTCGAAGCAGGTAATGTCTGGAATACCAAGAACGATATATCGCTATCATCCTTGCGAAAAAGCGCGAGCTTGTTTGCCGGCTTCAATAGCTTTATGGGGCCGATTTATCTGGGTGTCGCGGCTGGTCCGGCAGGTGCCAGAAACGTTTTCTTCCAGCTTGGGCGTCAATAGAGTTTCGCCAGATAATTAAGATACTAGGGCAGAGTATATTTTACACGCCTAATAAAACAGTGCGGATATAGCATGTTTCATAAAAAAATAAGGGGAGTATATCTCCCCTTATGGTTTTTTAAGCAGGTGTTTTTCAAGCAGGTGAACTAAGCGTACGCTCCTGTTCTCAGGTCCCAGACCAGCGACGTCTCTGTTGATGCAAGGTCTCGGTCAATGACGATGACGTGGATTGATGCAGATTATCTGGCGATCTCTACCACGCTCTGATCAATCGCACCAAAAATCGACTTTCCGTTTTTATCCAGCATCTCGATCTTGATGCTGTCACCGAATTTCATGAAAGAGGTGGTCGCCTCCCCATGCGCAATCATTTCCAGCGCACGCTGCTCAGCGATGCAGCTATATCCCTTTGCTGCATCTTTATTCGATACAGTCCCTGAACCAATGATCGTGCCAGCGCGGGCGTTACGGGTTTTGCATAAGTGCGTAATCAGTTGCGGGAACGAAAACACCATATCCACGCCTGCATTGGGCTGGCCGACCAGATTACCGTTCCAGCTTGAACGCAACGGCAGATGGACTTTACCGTCTTTCCAAGCGTCGCCGAGTTCATCCGGCGTCACTGCAACGGGTGAAAAACTCGATGCCGGTTTCGATTGAAAAAAGCCAAATCCTTTCGCCAGCTCCGCCGGAATCAGATTGCGCAGCGAGACATCGTTCACCAGCATCAGCAGACGGATATGCTCCGCGGCATGTTGCACCTTGACGCCCATAGGTACGTCGCCAGTGATCACCGCGATTTCGCTCTCGAAGTCGATACCCCAGTCTTCTGAGCCTAGTTCGATATCGTCTCTCGGACCGATAAAATCATCGCTGCCGCCCTGATACATCAGCGGATCATGCCAGAAGCTTTCAGGCATCTCAGCATTACGTGCCTTGCGCACCAGCTCAACGTGATTCACATAGGACGAGCCATCCGCCCATTGAAAAGCACGTGGCAAGGGTGCCATGCATTTAGCGGGATCGAAGTCAAACGTAGTCGTCGCCCGACCCGCATTCAGCCGCTCATACGCCTCCTGCAGTTGCGGCCCGATAAAATTCCAGTCATCGAGTGCGCGCTGCAAAGTCGGTGCCATGCCATCGGCCATCATCGCGGTTTTTAAATCGCGGGAAACGATCACCAGCTGACCATCACGGGAACCATCTTTCAGGGTTGCGAGTTTCATAAATTTGACTTCATCTCTGTTTAATTGCGAGCATTTTACCTTGTTGTCGGCCGTCGCCCAATAGAGCGGGACAAGTGCGGATATCCTGACAGGAGCCACGTAAAAATACTTGTTGAATACCTGCACACACAAGCACATGCAAGTGCAGACGAGCGACAATAAACGTCGAGATGGATACGGAGATGCGCTGGCGTCTGCAATAAAAAACCCGGGAGGAAAATTTTCCGCCCGGGTTGCAAGACCGCTGTTGAATAATCTATCTAGTCCTGTTAGTCGTTTGGTCTTTTGGTCGTTTGATCTTTTGACCTTTTAGTCCTCTTATTCGTCGTCGTAGCTAATCGCCTGTGCGGACTTGTTCATCACTTTTTTCACAGGATTCGGCGTTTTACGCACAGGGGCGGCGTCTTGCTCCATCCGGAACGCTGACATCGCTGTTTTTAACAAATTGACCTGTTCTTCCAGTGATCCCGCCGCCGCAGCAGCCTCCTCAACCAGAGCGGCATTTTGCTGCGTCGCTTCGTCCATGTGGGCGAGAGCAAGATTGACTTGCTGAATACCGTCACTTTGCTCTGCCGATGCCGAGGTAATTTCATTGATAACGGCAGCAACCTGCTTGACCGCATCCACAATATTCGTCATCGATGCGCCTGCCTTATCGACCAGAACAGATCCCTCGGTGACCTTGCTGACCGAATCCTCGATCAGATTCTTAATCTCCTGAGCCGCGGCAGCACTGCGCTGCGCAAGCGTACGCACCTCACTTGCCACTACCGCAAAACCACGACCCTGTTCACCGGCGCGTGCAGCCTCTACCGCGGCATTCAGTGCCAGAATATTCGTCTGGAAGGCGATGCCCTCAATCACGCTGATGATGTCGACAATTTTCTTCGAGCTATCGGTGATTCCCTGCATGGTGTCAACCACTTTGCCGACGACATCACCACCCTGCGTCGCCACATCGGAGGCATTCAGCGCCATCTTGTTTGCTTCACGTGCGTTGTCGGCATTGTTCCTGACGGCACTGGTCAGTTCCTCCATACTGGCGGCGGTTTCTTCCAATGACGAGGCTTGTTGCTCGGTCCGGCCAGACAGATCCATATTCCCGGTCGCGATCTCCGACGCACCGACGCTAATGGAGTCGGTCGCTCTGCGGACATCCACGACCATGACCCGAAGTTGCTCAATAAACTGATTAAACGCTTGCGCAGTCTGGGCGACTTCATCCTGCCCATCAACATCGATTTTACGGCTCAGATCACCCCCGCCCGCGGCGATTTCAGACATGGCATCACGTACCCGGCGCAAGCCACCCAGCATATGACCAACCAGCCAGGTTGAGACTGGCAACATCACAGCCAGAATCACCAAAAGAACAATGCCGGAAATCAGCAGTAACTGGTCGAGTGCTTCGAGCGCCTTGCTTTTATCAATGACCAGAGCGAGATAAATATCCGAACCGGTAATCTGCTGCAAAAACAGGAAATGCGCTTTACCACCGATCTGCGTGACGACCGGGTCTTTTTGTTTACTCAGAGTCGCCAGATTATCCAGCGCCAGATCGGCAGAAATATCTTTGGCAGGCTTCATGACCTTGGCCTGATCGGCATGCGCCAATACCTGACCACTCTTGTCCAGCAAAAAGGCGTAGCCACCACCCGCAAGTTTGATCGTCAGAATCTGTTCCACAATTTTAGTCAGGAACACATCGGCACCGACAACACCGCCCTCACCGCCTTTCACCGGCGCGGCAAAGGTGATCATCAGACCCGGCGGTGCAACCCCCATATACGGTGAAGTGACGATTGGTTTTTTTGCGTCGAGCGCACCTTTATACCAGGGGCGCACCGTAGGATCGAAGCCTGCTGGCGGCGGGTCAGCCGGGATATTTGTAAATTCCTTGTCGGGCTTGCCCTGATACACACTCAGAAAGCTGCCACCCGCCCGCATCATGGTGAGGCTCGCCTGCAAATCAGCGCCGTTACCAAGCCCCTGAGCAAGGCTATCAACCATCGCCAGATTGGTCTGTATCCAGTTGCTCAAGACCGCGTTATAGCCGGATGCAACGCCACGGATTTCATTATTCAGATCATTCTCGATCTGTGCCTTCATTTTGACGTAGCTACCTATGGTCAACAGTATCGTACACACAGTAACTAGCACACCGATCACAACGATTAATCTGCTCTTCAACGAGTTCATCTTAGATTCCTTAATGCGTTAGTGGAGGCAAAAACTCAAAACCTTGTAGCAAATACTTCTGGCGAATACATAATGACATTGATCAGCTAAGACACCATAAACAGTAAGGTCTGTTAATAATAACGATGAAAATAACGATGAAAATAAGGCGGCATTAAAAATGAGGAATTTCATTTTCATACTACGCCGAGAGGAATAATTCGTCAGCACCCGGCAATGATTTTTTCACTACCGGGCGGGTCAAACAGCGCTATCCGTGCAAAAAACAGACGTTTTAGAGCAAGATAAAACAGATCGCAAGACAGGAATTTCAGGTCATCTTTGATTTAGCTGAATTTACTTAGATTGATGTGCGTCTAGGTAATATCATATGAGCTGAGCTGAGCTGAACTATACGCGCTCAATCACAATGGCAATACCTTGCCCGACACCAATACACATCGTACATAAGGCGTATCTGCCGCCAGAACGCTGTAACTGGTACATTGCCGTCGTTACCAGCCGCGCGCCACTCATCCCCAGTGGATGCCCCAGAGCAATCGCGCCGCCGTTCGGATTTACCCGGGCATCATTGTCCTGCAAGCCTAACTGACGCAACACGGCCAGGCCTTGCGCCGCAAATGCCTCATTCAATTCTATCCAATCCATTTGCGACAAACTGAGGCCCGTCAGCGCCAATACCTTTTGCACCGCGGGTACCGGGCCAATGCCCATGATGCGCGGCGCAACACCGGCAGTTGCCATACCAAGAATACGGGCTTTGGGTATCAGACTGTGCTGCTGTAACGCACTCTCCGATGCCAGCAACAAAGCACAGGCACCGTCGTTGATCCCGGACGCGTTACCGGCAGTCACACTGCCATCAGGCCTAACCACGCCTTTTAACTTACTCAACGATTCTAACGTTGTTGCACGCGGATGCTCATCCTCGGTCAGCACAAGGGGGTCGCCTTTTTTTTGCGCCAGGCTCACTGGAGTAATTTCTTCTGCCAGCACACCGTTCGTCTGCGCCTGCATGGCCTTATGCTGACTTGCCAGTGCAAATGCATCTTGATCAGCGCGGCTGATTTGATACTCGGTGGCCACATTTTCAGCGGTCTCGGGCATGGCATCAACCCCGTACAAAGCGCGCATCTGAGGATTGATAAAGCGCCAGCCGATTGTGGTGTCAAAAATTGCGGCATGGCGTGAGAAAGCGGAATCTGCTTTCCCCATCACCATCGGCGCACGCGTCATGGACTCCACGCCTCCCGCAATTGCCAGCGTAATTTCGCCCGCCTTGATTGCCCGTGCGGCGCTGCCTACCGCATCCATGCCTGAGCCACAAAGGCGATTGATGGTCGCGGCACCGGTTGTGATGGGCAAGCCGGCCAATAAGGCAGACATCCTGGCGATATTCCGGTTGTCCTCACCTGCCTGATTTGCACAACCCAAAATCACCTCATCCAACCGAGACCAGTCGACCTGCGGTTGTCGTTGCATTAGCGCACGCAAAGGAATTGCGCCTAAATCATCGGGGCGTACCTCTTTGAAGATCCCGGCATATCGTCCGATCGGAGTGCGGATTGCATCGCAAATATAGGCGTTCATAAACATCTTTCGGAATGGAATAAAGTCAATGTCAGATGATGCCGAATCCAATTGATTGCTACAATCAAAAAAAATTCATCTTTACGTTCAAGGCAAAAGAAAACTATGGATATTCTTGAGACAGCTCGCCTGAAGTTACGCACGATCAGCATCGATGACGCTGAATTTTATCTGGAACTCATCAACGATCCGTCCTACATCAGTCATATCGGCGACAAAGGCATACGGACGATTGACGCGGCGAAAGAATCGATTCAGCAAGGCCCGATGGCGATGCAGGCGCAATGTGGTTTTAGTTTATATCTCGTTGAGATGCGCACAGAAGCCCGGCCAGTCGGCATTTGCGGTTTAATCAAACGAGATGGTCTGGAGAATATCGATATCGGCTATGCGTTTCTGCCCGCTTTTGCCGGACAAGGTTTGGCCAGAGAAGCGGCCAGTGCTGTGATGCAATATGCCAACGAGACATTGGGAATTCAGCGTCTGGTTGCGATTACTGCACCCGACAACGCGCGCTCATCACACTTGTTGGAAAAAATCGGTTTTCGCTTTGAAAAAATTATCCGCTTGATGCGCAATGGCAAAGAAGAAGTGAGTAAATTCTACACGCGTGACTTTGACTGATTCGGACCAAATTAATCCATCAATTCACGTTTCCGGTTGATCAATGCGCCTGCGTCTGGGATGCCTCGTATGGCTTAACTCAACGACCAGAGCATGCCCGTCGACCAGAGATAAAATCAATTTCTCACTACCCTCGTGGGTTACCTGATAGACCGTCGTTTTGCCTACCGCACTCGATTTTTCCATTGTCGATTGCTGTAGCAATGCCGCCAGTTCAGCCGCAGAACATGCTTGCCAGTTCAGTTTGCTCATGATGTAGAACCGCCCTGGCGCTGCTGGTCGCGGCAGCGTTTGGCAAAACTGGCAACGTCCACCGGGCGTCCGAAGTAATAGCCTTGTACCTGATGGCATCCCATCTTGGTCAGCATACTTGCCTGCTCCTCTTTCTCTACGCCTTCCGCCACAACACGCAATCCCAGACTGACGGCCATGGCGATAATCGCACTGGCAATCGCCGCATCATCTGGATTGGCGTGGATATCGTTAATAAAAGATTTATCGATTTTGAGTTCATCGATAGGGAAGCGGCGCAAGTAAGACAGACTCGAATAACCAGTACCGAAATCATCCAGCGAAATGGCCACACCGAGATTTTTCAGCGCACGCAGAGTCAGTAAGGTGCTCTCAACATCCTGCATCACCATGCTCTCGGTCAGCTCCAGTATCAGCAATTGAGGATTAGCTCCCGTTGCGGTAAATATCGTGGCCACTCTGTCAGCCAGATCCTCCTGCCTGAACTGACGGGAAGACATATTAATCGCAATTTTTAAATCTGCCAGCCCTTGCTTTGCCCATAACACTTGCTGCCGGCAGGCCTCCGCCAGTACCCATTCACCTAAAGGCAAAATCAATCCTGACTGTTCTGCCAGGGGAATAAATTCGACCGGATGTATCATCCCAATCTGCGGATGCTGCCAGCGCACCAGAGCTTCGGCACCGATGATTTTTTGATCGGGCAACGATATCTTGGGCTGGTAATGCAAGACAAATTCCTTGCGTTCCAGACCACGCCGCAATGCAGCTTCCATATTCAGGCGACTAATCGCCGTCACACCCATTTCCGGCACAAATTGTCTGACGCTGTTGCGGCCATGCTCTTTAACCCGGTACATCGCGATATCGGCGTAACGCAACAAAATCTCACCGTGGTCACCATCCTTGGGATAAAAGGAGATCCCAATGCTCGCGGTCACCACGACATCCTGACCAATCACATCAAAGGGCTTGGACAAAGCCGCAAGCACTTTTTCTGCGATGATATCGACGTCACCCGGTTCTCGTAAATCGGTCAAAATCAAGACGAACTCGTCGCCGCCAAGACGCGCAACAGTATCGGTATCACGTACGCATTGCATCAGCCGCTTTGCGACCTCTTTTAACATCGCGTCGCCAGATCCATGTCCGGAAGCATCATTAATCAATTTAAAGTGATCAAGATCGAGCAACATCACAGCAATTAACTGGTTCTCCCGGTTCGCCCAGGCAATTGCATGCTGAATACGGTCGTTCAGTAAATTACGATTCGCCAGACCGGTCAGACTGTCATGGGTCGCCTGATATTCAAGTTCATTCTGATACGTCACGCGGTCGCTGACATCATTGATCACGCTGACAAAATGTGTCGTCGCGGCACCACTTGCATCATGCACAGGCGCGATATGCAATTCATTCCAGAACAAAGAGCCGTCTTTACGATAATTACGCAGCAAGGCTTTGCCTGCACGTTTTTCTCTTAGTGCGGTACGGATTTCCTCCAGATCAGGCTGAGCCAGATCATCACGCACCAGGAAACGTCCCTCAAGACCGACAACCTCTGCCGAGGAATATCCGGTAATCCGTTCGAACGCGGGGTTCACATACACGATGGAGTGATCATGCACATCGCTACGCGTGATCATGATACCGTTGCTGCTCGACACCAACGCCTGCTCACGCAGTAATAAGGCTTGCTCTACGTTGTCGAGTTGAAACCGGTAATCGCTGATATCTTGTTTCACCGCTATCAGATGCGTCATTTGTCCTTCGGCGTCATGCAAAGGTGAGACGATCTGACGCTCCCAATAGGATTGACCATTTTTATGTCGGCATAAAATTTCCCCCTGCCAGTGATCACCGATTTTCAGTGCAAGCAATGTATCCCGATTGACAGCGCCGTCTACGAAGCTACTCGCCCAGAGCACAGGAAGATGCATCAATTCCTGCTGTGTGTAGCCGGACATCAAGGTAAAACTCGCATTGCAATATTCCAGCAAGCCCGTTGTGCCGGTAATGACAACGCCAAATGGGCTCTGTTCCACGGCAAGAGCGAAAATATCGACGCTCTCCTGCAGGCTACGATGATCTTGCGTATGGGTAAAATCGGCAAGCGCGGTCGAGAGCTCTTCTGCCAGCCTGAGCAAAATAGTAAAAGCCTCGCTTCCAATCGTCAGGTCATGGGGCGAGCGAACCCGCAACTCTCCCAATGAACGCTCTGCGTATTGCAAAGCAATCGTCAATTCATTAACGGGAGATGGCGATGAAAGAGATGGATGGCTGCTAGAAATTTGGGCCAGAGAAGCAGAGAATTGTTCATTCACGCCATTAAAATTCACGACGACATCGGCTGAAACATAGGACGCTTTGTCGACCAATAACTGGCAAAATCCTCGCAACATGGATTGGACATCCTGTGCATGCCAGAGGCAATCGGACAGCTCACCCAACAATAAAAACCATCGCTCCAGGCGTTGCGATTCTGCGTCTAATGTTGTCGGATGTTCTTGAGTCACAATGAGATTCCTAAAGATCTGCGATGAATTACGTCAAGATGGGTTTTGATTGTTTTTATACTCCGCTAAGGCTATTTTAGCAACTCAATACATTACCTCATCACTAGCCTTACTCACCTATAAACACCGCGATTGCTGGCGATCAGAGACAACTACAGGATTGCGATCAAATTAACTTTCGGGTAAAAGGCGCTATCGAGTGCGCATATACAAGCATGTAGAAACACATAGGAGCGCATAGAAGCGCATAAAACACATTGCAGATATTGAATTTACCACTCCATAAATAATTTAGCCTCAATGAAAATAAAATTCTCACTGAGGCTATTGAATTGGTTACTGATAAATTTACAAAAAGCGATCCAGTATTTTTCTGCTGTGCTTGTCTATCTCAAACATATCCCGTACTAAAAAATGAATGCCGTGATTATCGGCAATCAGTAAAGAGTTTCTGCCTATGCGACGAATATCCTCCTCGCCCTTGAGCACAAACGCTGTGTCACCACGGTCAGTTTTAACATTCCAGGTACAGGGCGTGGCGTAGCTGGTGACACTGAGAATCTGCTGGATCTCCGGCATAAATTCACGTCCCTCCAGCTCTTCATTCACCAAAACGCGTACTGACTCCGGCAACTCATTGAGTTTCGCAATCCAGGCAACTTCCCGTCCATCTTGCAAGACCATGGAGATACCTTCATCCGGCGTCTGGATAGGAAAAGCACGCACGGGGCTGACATGGTCATGCATCTCGCCGCTGGCGGCAATTAATACCAGATGGCCGAAGCTGTTACGGCTGAGTTGAAATTGATCGTTCATCTTATTCTCCTCCACCGAGATTTGCATTACGTGCCTGTGCTTGATACAGACGGAAATAAGCACCCTCGCTTGCCATCAGATCATCGTGACTGCCCACTTCGACCACTACACCCCGGTCCAGCACGACGAGTCTGTCAGCTTTATGCAATGTCGACAGGCGATGCGCAATCGCAATCGTGGTGCGGCCTTTCACCAGGTTATCGAGTGCTTTCTGAATCTCTTTTTCTGTCTCTGAGTCGACTGAAGATGTTGCCTCATCCATGATCAGGATCCGCGGATCAATCAATAAAGCACGTGCAATCGAGATACGCTGACGCTCACCGCCAGAAAGTCCTTGCCCGCGCTCGCCCACCATTGAGTCATACCCTTGCGGCAAACGCAGAATAAATTCATGCGCATGAGCAGCACGCGCTGCGGCGACGATGTCCTCACGTGTCGCATCTGGCTTGCCATACGCGATATTGTCGGCAATCGTGCCAAAGAACAAGAAAGGCTCCTGCAATACCAAACCAATGTTCTGACGATAATCGGATACCGCAAACGAACGGATATCTACGCCATCAAGCAGGATCGCTCCCTCTGATACATCGTAAAAACGGCAGATCAGGTTCACCAGAGTGCTCTTACCTGAACCGCTATGTCCTACCAGGCCGATCATTTCACCCGGCTTGATGGATAAATTAATACCGCGATTGACAGCACGGTTGCCATAACGAAAACCGACTTCACGTAAGTCAATCTGACCTTTGACTTCGTTCACTTTGACGGGTTGATGAGGATCAGGCACGCTGGACACGTGATCGAGAATATCGAAAATACGTTTGGCCGCAGACGCCGATTTTTGCGTAACAGAGACGATACGACTCATGGAGTCAATACGGCCATAAAAATTACTGATAAACGCCACCGCCGCAACCAGCGCACCGACCGTAATCTCGTTATGCGATACCTGCCAGATACCAAACGCCCAGACCACCAGAATGCCGAGATCAGTTAAGAAAGAAACAGTCGGAGAAAAAAGGGACCAGACTTTATTCAACTTGTCGTTGACAGCCAGATTGTGTTTGTTCGCCTCACGAAAACGCACAGCTTCGCGTTTTTCCTGTGCAAAGGCTTTGACTACACGGATGCCGGGAATCGTATCAGCCAGCACATTTGTGACCTCGCCCCAGACACGGTCAATTTTTTCAAAGCCGGTACGTAGCTTGTCGCGCACCAGATGAATCATCCACGCAATAATTGGCAATGGCAACAGAGTCACCAGAGCGAGCTTGGTATTGATTTGCAATAAAGCGACTACCGTCATCACGAACATCAAAACGTCTGTTGCAAAGTCAAGTAAATGCAAAGACAGGTACACGCAAATCCGGTCACTTTCACTACCGATACGCGACATCAGATCGCCGGTACGTTTACCGCCAAAATATTCCAGAGATAATTTCAGTAAATGCTGATAGGTAGTGGTGCGCAGGTCGGCACCGATACGCTCAGAAACCAGCGCCAGAATATAGGTTTTCCCCCAGCTCAATAGCCAGGCGAGCACGGCAGAGCCCAATAAACCGCCAATGTACAAGCTCACCAGATGGGGATCGACATGCTGCCCGTTTTGATATGGAATCAGCACCTCATCCGTCAGCGGCTTGGTCAGATAACGCGGAATCATATGCGCGCCGGTACCAAGCAACATCAGGCTAAAACCGGCCAGCAATTGCCAGCGATACGGATGCGCAAAACGCCACAGGCGGAATAAAGTCCAGGTCGATGGCGGTGTGTAAATCACTTTAGTGCAGATCGGACACTCGTCCTGATCCGGTTCTAATGGCGCTTTGCAGGTCGGGCAAATATTTTGCTCGGCTTTTTCTACCGGCATTCCGGTGACCTGACTGTGCAACTGCTCTTTAAATTGATCCATCAGACGGATCATCAGCAAATTTTGTCCGAGAGTGAAGCACCAGCTCGCCAGTCGTCCGCTATCATTGAATAATTCTAAATGACCGACGCCAGCGTGATCATGATGCTGGAGTTTCAATCCTTTCTGGTAAGGCCAGGCCTGCCATGTCGTTTCACCGGGAGCGCGTGCCAGCAGGCGCTGACTGGTCACGACTAATAAGCCTTTTACAAAATGCAATCGTGCATCAAGGTCAACCTCAACGGCACTTAAAACGTTCTCGTCTGTGGAAAGTTGCTGCCGGATCTCTGAGCGCCAGTGGCCCGATAATTGAGCAAGTGAATGTTCGACTTGCGGATCAGCGCTTAATTGTTGTGTTGTCATCGTTTGACTGGCCCGGATTTATGGCAAGAAATGGGTATAAAAAATAAATCGTTTAGATCATCATTGTTGATCTTGGTTTGCAGAGTAATGCGATATCCACACAATTCTGTATCTATTCCATACTCTCAAAGAACAGAATGCTCTTGTTGTTACCGAGTTGTGTTAAAGCCGGATGCTAAAAATTCATCAATAGCGCATCAATAAAGGCAATTAGATGCTTTTCACGATGAGACTCGCTCATCCAACATATCACTAGAGCATTAATTTACGGTATTCTATCGAAACAAAAATTTCGGACAAAAACCTGACCAAGAAGATGCAAAAATTGACACGATAGTGCGAAAAATTGGCACAAGTATACCAGCAAGCGTTCTCTGTAATGGCGAAATTGGTCTATAACAAACCTGATCCACCCCGAAAAAACTCACTTAGGAGCTTGAACCGAACGACCTTACATTGAATCGATATGCATTGATTCAGCGTTATTCAACGTTAAAATGCAGATTCGCTAAAATAGCTCCTGATATATTATTGATATTCAATTACTGATATTAATTACCCATACGGGTAGCCGTAGCGACAAGTTCGCTGGAGAAGTAAGCAAAGCCAGCTAAGATGTCATGATCTGGATTCATTCAATATAAGTTTCAGTCGCAAGTGCAAGCCTCTGAGAGATTTAAGAACGAAAAAAACGTTCTGCTATCAAGAAATTAAATACATGACAACGAAGAAGAAAGACATAGAATTTCTCCGTGTGACCCATTTACGCGGACCTAATATCTGGACTTATCGCCCTGTGATCGAAGCCTGGCTAGATATAGGAACGCTGGAAGATTTTCCCTCGAATACCCTCCCCGGCCTGTATGAACGACTGACTGCTTGGTTGCCAGGTCTGGTGGAGCATCGTTGCAGTGAGGCCAAACGTGGTGGCTTTCTGGAACGTCTGAAAGAAGGTACCTGGGCCGGACACATTCTGGAGCACGTCGTTCTTGAATTGCAAAATCTCTCAGGTATGCGTACCGGCTTCGGCCAGACACGCTCTACTTCTGAGACTGGCGTGTATAAAATGGCGTTCCGCACCCGGCAGGAACAGGTTGGTAAAGCCGCTCTTGCGGTTGCCCGTGACTTGTTAATGGCAGCGATTAAAGATACGCCTTTCGATCTGGAAGCGAAGCTGGTCGAGCTGCGTGATATGGTGGATTCGCTCTGCCTGGGTCCGTCAACCGCACATATTGTTGATGCAGCGACCGATCGCAAAATACCATCCATCCGTTTAACTGAGGGCAATCTGGTACAGCTAGGTTATGGCGCTGCACAGCGCCGTATCTGGACGGCAGAAACTGACCGCACCAGTGCGATTGCCGAGAGCATCGCCAGCGACAAAGATTTAACGAAATCCTTACTACAATCCTGTGGCGTACCGGTGCCTGAGGGCAATCTGGTCAAAAGTGCCGAAGAAGCCTGGGAAGCAGCCGAAGACATTGGCGTACCAGTAGTAGTGAAACCCTATGACGGCAATCATGGCCGTGGCGTCTCGCTGAACCTGATGACAGAAGCGGATGTGCATGCAGCCTATCATCTGGCAGCACGCAAAGGCGATAGCAAGAGCGTCATTGTTGAGCGCTTCGTTACGGGTAACGAACATCGCTTATTAGTCGTCGGAAAACGCCTGGTTGCCGCCGCAAAAGGCGAAGCCTTATGGGTAACTGGTGATGGCAGTTCCAATATCATCAAACTGGTCGACGATCAGATCAACACCGATCCACGTCGCGGCACGAATGAAGACTCTCCGCTGAATGCTCTGGCACCAGAAAAAGGGGCCGAAATTATTCTGGAACTGGAGCGTCAGGGCTTTACCGCATATTCCATCCCCTTAGCTGGACAAAAAGTCTTGATACAGCCTAACGGCAATGTCGCCTTCGACGTCACAGACGATGTGCACCCCTCCGTCGCTGAAGCAGCGGCCTTAGCTGCCCGCGTTGTCGGTTTGGATATTGCGGGTATTGATCTGGTTGCCGAGGATATTTCCCGGCCGCTGGAAGAACAACGCGGTGCCATCATTGAAGTCAATGCCAGCCCCGGTTTGCTGGCACATCTTAAACCTGCTGAAGGCAAACCACGCCCTGTCGGTACGGCCATTATTGCGCACCTGTTTGCAGAAGAAGAAAGCGGCCGCATCCCGGTCATCGGTGTCGCTGGTTCAAAAACACAAGGCACCAGTCTGATCGCGCGCCTGATCGCCAGTCTGATTCATGTGACTGGCAAGCATACCGGTGTCGCCTGCAATCAAGGCCTGTTCCTGGATCAGCGCCAAGTTGTCAAAACCGATTGCACGCAATGGGAGGCGAGTCAGCGCCTGTTGTTGAACCGTTCTGTCGAAGCTGCAGTATTTGAAACAAACGCCAACATGATACTGAGCGAAGGCCTAGCCTACGACAAATGTCAGGTTGCGGTTGTGACCGACATGGACGGACATGCGGATCTCGGTGAATTCTATATCGATGCCGCAGATCAGATGTTCAAAGTCATGCGCACACAGGTCGATGTCGTATTGCCTGACGGCGTCGCCGTCCTGAACGCAGCACAGCCGCAAGTAGTTGAACTGGCCGAACTCTGCGATGGTAAAGTGATTTTCTACGGACTCAATCCAGAGCTAGACGCGATTGTTCAGCATCGTGCTAGTAATGAGCGGGCTGTATTCTTGCGCGACGGGCAAATTATTCTGGCAACCGGCGTGGAAGAAACAGCAATACTCGCTTTGTCGACATTAAAACCAAGCAAAGCCGCACAACCAGAAGTCATCATGGCCGCCGTTGCCGCCGCTTGGGCATTGGATATTTCACCTGATTTTATCGTTGCCGGCTTGAGAACATTTGATTCAAGCCCAAAAAAATCTCCGTATTAATGTAGAAAATTACTGTAGAAAAAAGTCCGGAGCCGAGCAGAAATCGAACAAATGCTGAAGAAGCGACGGGCAAGATATAAACGAGATTCAGACGAACTCAGACAAGAAATAAAGGTAGTCAATCCGGCGATATCAACTAACGCAAATACTGCGCAGACATAGCGGACAAAATTGATTACCCGGCAGACAAACCATTGGCAAAGCCATCAAGATAGGATGAAGGTTTATGGAAGTATCACGCATACGAGCGCTACGCGGCCCCAATCTCTGGAGCCATCACACCGCTGTTGAAGCGATTGTCAGTTGTAGCAATACAGAGCTCTCAGTAGGCGACATGAATGGATTCGAAGTACGCTTGCGTGCCCGCTTCCCGGAAATAAGCCCCCTGCAACCAACTGGTCATAAGGAACCTATTCCTATGGCGCATGTGCTGGAATTAGCGGCACTTGGTTTGCAAGCACAAGCGGGCTGCCCGGTCACATTCAGCCGCACCACGCAGACCTTGGAAGCAGGCACGTTCCAGGTCGTGGTGGAATATTCGGAAGAAGCCGTCGGTCGTCTGGCTCTCGAACTGGCAGAGAATTTAGTTCAGAGCGCTATCAGCGACACGGCATTTGATCTCGCCGCTGCCCTGTTTCAGCTCAGGGAACTTGATGAAGACGTCAGGCTCGGACCGTCTACCGGCTCCATCGTACAAGCGGCAGTAGACCGGAATATCCCTTACCGTCGTCTCACCGAAGGCAGCCTGGTCATGTTTGGCTGGGGTAGTCGTCAGCGCAAAATTCAAGCCGCCGAAATGGACGGCACCAGCGCGATCGCCGAAGCCATTGCACAAGACAAAGAACTGACCAAAAAACTGCTAGACGCTGCGGGCGTGCCCGTACCGCTTGGCCGTACCGTTCTCGATATTGATGACGCATGGAAAGTCGCCTGCGAAATTGGCCTGCCTGTCGTGGTCAAACCAAAAGATGGCAATCAAGGTAAAGGCGTCACCGTCAATGTCACCACACGTGAACAGCTGGAAGCTGGCTATCACGCTGCCGCAGAATTCCGGGACGATATACTGGTTGAGCGCTATTTACCCGGCAATGATTTCCGCCTGCTGGTCGTCGGTAACAAACTCATCGCCGCTGCTCGCCGCGATCCGCCACAAGTAGTCGGCGATGGTGTGCACTCCGTGCGCGAACTCGTAGAACAGGTCAACAAAGATCCGCGTCGCGGCACAGGTCATGCAACCTCGCTGACAAAAATCCGTTTTGATGACATCGCTCTGGCGAGTCTGGCAAAACAGGACCTGGTCGCAGATTCCGTCCCGGCCAAAGGTCAGCGCGTCATTTTGCGTAATAACGCGAACCTCTCCACCGGCGGCGCTGCTACCGACGTCACAGATGATGTGCATCCGGAAGTCGCGGCTCGTGCGGTAGTTGCCGCACAAATGGTCGGCCTGGATATTTGCGGTGTTGATCTGGTCTGCGACAGCGTACTCAAACCGATTGAAGAGCAGAACGGTGGCATCGTTGAAGTCAACGCAGCGCCGGGACTGCGCATGCATCTATCACCATCTTTTGGCAAAGGCCGCGCGGTCGGCGAAGCGATTGTGTCGTCGATGTTTGAAGACGGCAATGACGGCCGCATTCCTATCGTTGCCGTTACAGGCACCAATGGCAAAACTACGACCGTGCGCCTGATCGCGCATCTGCTGACTGCCAGCGGATTACGTACTGGCATGACCAATACCGACGGCGTGTATATCGAAGGCCGCCGTATCGACAGCGGTGATTGCAGCGGCCCTCGCAGTGCCCGCAATGTTCTTCTGCATCCTGACGTTGACGCTGCAGTGTTTGAGACCGCACGCGGCGGTGTGTTGCGCGAAGGTCTGGCATTCGACCGCTGTCAGGTCGCTGTGATTACCAATATCGGCTCGGGTGACCACCTCGGATTGAACTACATCACTACCGTAGAAGATCTGGCAGTTCTGAAACGCGTCATCGTACAAAACGTTGCCGATAATGGCGTTGCCGTATTGAACGCAGCGGACCCTATCGTGGCAGGCATGGTCAATAACTGTCATGGCTCAGTCACCTTCTTCGCAGCCGATGGGCAGCACCCTATTGTCGCAACACATCGTGCCCAAGGTCACCGTGTAGTCTATATGGAAGGCACTAATATAGTTGCAGTCGAAGGTAAAAAACGTCACGAAATCCCCCTCGCCAATATTCCGATTACGCGCAATGGCAGCATCGGATTTCAGGTCGAAAACGTCATGGCCTCCGTCGCTGCCGCCTGGGGTGTGAACATTGGCTGGGACGCGATTCACGCAGGCCTACAAACTTTTGCGAACGAAAGCGACAATGCACCAGGCCGCTTCAATTTGTTCAATTATCGTGGTGCGACACTGATTGCCGATTACGGCCACAATCCGGATGCTATTTTAGCCTTGGTTCGCGCGGTAGAAAGCATGCCTGCCAAACGTCGCTCAGTCGTGATCAGCGGCGCCGGCGACCGTCGTGATCAGGATATCCGTCAACAGACAGAAATCCTAGGTGATGCATTTGACGACGTGGTGCTGTATCAGGATCAATGCCAGCGCGGTCGTGCCGATGGCGAAGTCGTCGCCTTGCTGCGCGCAGGTTTAGCAAACGCCAACCGCACCACAGTCATCGATGAAATTAATGGCGAATTTTTAGCGATTGATACAGCAATGGCACGTCTGGGCGAAGGCGACTTATGCCTGATTCTGATCGATCAGGTAGAAGAGGCTCTGGCACATATTGCGAAGCGTATTGCAGAAGCTTAGTACCTGTCTTTAGGTACCCGCTATACCGCAGCTCATATCGCGACTTCTAATCAATCCTTGACTGGCACTCGCTACATCGCGATGCGTCGAACCAGGAATTATTAGAAGTCCGGATTATAATCCGCAAGCAATATGCGCCTCTCAGGCCGTTTTCGTGCCAAAAGGCGCGTGCCGCTTGCGGATCACGCATTTAAATACACAGATTCTGACGCGCTAAACACATCAGAATTGCTGTCGCAATAAAAATAACTAACAGGAATTCTCATGAGCAATCCCAACCTGCATGATTGCAAAAACCAAGCCGTTGCAATCGGCGACATCGTACGCATCGTCAGTCTGAGCCAGGATTTTATTAACAACTTTCCAGCCGATGAGCGCATCTTGTTTGAATCAATGATCGGCAATTTTTTTAAAATCGTCGACGTAGATGAATACGGTCAGGCATGTGTCGTACGCGAATGGCACGACGAAAAAGGATTGCCGCAAACGCATGTGATTGCACTGGATCCTGAAGAGATGGAAAAGATGTGATTGTTGGGTGGTTTGGTCTACGTAACACTAAATTGCGATTACCAAACACTTAAACGCTTAATCACCACTCAACTTCGATAGACCAATCTCCAACTCAACAGCCTACGCCAGCCCGCTCAAAGGAACTGGCGTGTCACTGTTCTACCTATAAAAATCAATTACCAGATCGTTACACGTTTGGCTTCTGGACGTAATGGTGACTTACTCGCGCTGCAGGAAAAAGCGTCGGCGAATTCGGGCATATTGGCAATCGGTCCGATTACGCGGTATTTTTCCGGCGAGTGAGGGTTGGTCGCGATTTGTAAACGTAAGCTCTCATCACGCATCTTGCCGCGGAAGCTTTGGGCGTTCGCAACAAAATAGCGCTGTTCCGGTGTCAGGCCATCAATTTCTGCTGCCTGCGGTTTGACTTTCAGCGCATTGCGTAATGCTTGCAACGCGATCTTGTCGCCACCCAGATCGGCAATATTTTCACCGGCGGTGAGCTTGCCATTGATATGCAGTTTGTCGATAGGATTAAATTCATCGAATTGCTTTTCAATGCCGACGACACGCTTCAGAAAAGCCTTTTCATCAGCCTTGGTCCACCAGCTTTTTAAATTACCATCGGCATCGTATTGACGGCCTTCATCATCAAACGCATGGGTCAGCTCATGCCCGATCGTCGCACCGGTATTGCCGTAATTCGCTGCCAGATCTGCTTTGACATGGTAGAGAGGCGGTTGCAAGATGCCTGCCGGAAAAACCATTTCATTCATGGTCGGGTTGTAATACGCGTTCACCGTTTGCGGTGTCATGCCCCACTCATTACGGTCAATCGGCTTACCTAATTTAGCGAGATTGCGTTTAAATTCAAACTCAGCAGCTCGCATGTTATTGCTTGCGTAAGACGTAGCGTCGACTTTCAGCTGACTGTAATCGCGCCACTGATCGGGATAACCAATCTTGACGACGATCGTATCGAGCTTGCGATAAGCCTGCTTCTTGGTCTCTGGCGACATCCATTCAAGCTTGCTGATACTGTCACGCATTGCCAGCTTGATGTTATCGACCATTTCCAGCACGCCTGCTTTCGCTTCAGGGCCGAAGAACTGTGCCACATATAACTCGCCCAAGGCTTCGCCGACATTCACATCCAGCGTGCTCAGGACACGTTTCCAGCGCGGTTGCAATTCTTTGGTTCCTGCCAGCGTACGGCCATAGAAATCAAAATTTGCGTTCACAAATGCGGAGGACAAGTCTTTAGAACGAGCGTTCACCAGTTGCCAGCGCAGATAGGTTTTCCATTGCGGTAGTGGCAGCGCATTTAACATCTGGCCTGCTTCGGCGATGAACTTGGGTTGACCGACATTGAATTCAGCTGGCTCGGTGAGACCGATATCTTTGAAATAGTTGGCCCATTGAGTGCTGGCATCAATTTTGGCCAAGCCGGGTAAGGTCAGCAAATGGTACGACGCTTGCGGGTCGCGCAGAGCGACTTTGGTCATTGAGGCTTTTGCAAGTCGTGTTTCGAGTGCCAAGACCGCAGCGGCGTTTTGTTTCGCGACCTCGGCGCTATCGCCAAGCAACGTGAACGTATGCTCTACATGCTTCTGATACTGTTTGCGTATCTCCAGCGTTTTGGCATCTGTCTTTAGATAATAATCACGGTCTGGCAAACCCAGGCCGCCCTGAACAATTTGCGGGATATAACGTTTAGTGTTTTTTGCATCCTGATCGACATAAAAATTAAACAGTGATCCGACACCGATCTGATGGTGCCTGGCGATGACTGCCAGTAATTGAGTGCGATCTGAAATGGCATCAATCTGCGCTAATTCGGCGGTCAGAGGCTTTGCACCTTCGGCTTCGATCCGTGCTTCGTCCATGCCGCTCTGATAATAAGCACCGACCAGTTGCGTCACTGGATTTTTTACCTTGCTATCAAGTTTTGCAGATGCCGCTGCTTCTGCGAGTGCCTTCAACGCCAGCAGATTGCGTTCGGTTACTTCGTCATACGCAGTGTAACGTGCGCGGTCTGAGGGAATCGCATTATTCGCCAGCCAGGTACCGTTCGAATACTCAAAAAAATTAGTACAAGGATCCATCTTTTTATCCATGGTCTGCGCCTCCAATACCAGGCTATTAGTCGCAGCAGTCTGAGCATGCGCGCCGGACATCGCGGATACGCACAAGGACACGGCTAATACACTACGACGTAGTTGCAGCGTCAGGAATTGAGCATTGTGGTGCATGATTTTTTTCATAGTATGGGTCTCTCTGATTTTTTAAAATAGGATCTCTGCTATAGCGCAATCTCGTTACTACTTCGTTCCCGGTAACACCTGCACGGCGATCCCGGAAAACTGTCCGGGTGCATGATATACCCGCTGTGTCGCCTTTTGAAAATCTTCAGGTTTTGCTTCTGGAATTTCCATAAATTTTTGTGGGTTTAAATCGACCAAAGGAAACCAGGAACTTTGTATCTGCAACATGATGCGGTGTCCGCGACGGAAGGTATGATTGATATCCGGCATTGTGTAGTTCAGGCTCTCAACTTGTCCCGGAACAAAGGGCACCGGCTTCTCAAAACTTTGGCGGAATTTGCCGCGCATCGGCTCACCACGTACCAGTTGCTGATAACCCGCCATGGTCACGGATGGTGGCGGCACGTCATTAGCGCGGTTCCTTGGCGCAGCAGCCGATGGATACTCATTCGGATAAACGTCAATCAGCTTCACTACCCAGTCCGCATCTGTACCCGAGGTTGAGACAAAGAGTCGGGGTGAAATCTCACCAAGCACCGTGACATCTTCTTCGAGCGGTTCGGTTTTATATACCAGTACATCGGGACGAGTCGAGGCAAAACGCTGGTCAGCGACCGGATATTCTTGCGGTACGCCGATGGTTGTGTAGCCGACGAAAGGAACCGGTTTTTTTGGATCGCTGACATATTCGTCAAACTGGGAAGCTATATCGCCACCATCCACTTTCGGCTGAGTCCAGGATAAGCGGCCGTTTGCGCCAAGATACAGCGTGCGTGCCTGTGCCTGTTGTGGCGGCCAGCTTGTATAGCTGCGCCAGACGTTGGTACCGGTTTCAAATACCTGCGCTTCTGGAATCGCTTTACCGGATACGCCTTTCAGATGTTGTTCAAAGAAAGGGAAGACAATATTCTTACGATAGTAATCCCCTGTTTTGACATCAAAGTTCACGTTACCCAGGCTCTTGCCATCTGCGCGCCCCCAACCACCGTGCGCCCAGGGGCCCATAACGATGCCGTTAAAAATGTCTTTATTATTTTTCTTGATGCTGCGATAAGTCGTCAGTGGTCCTTGCGGATCTTCGGCGTCATACCAACCGCCTACTGTCAAAATAGCCGCATGAATATTTTTGAGGTGAGGAGCGATATTCAGTGGCTTCCAAAAATCATCATAGGTCGTATGCAAGATCGTTGGCATTAACAATTCGCGCTGTTTGTCGCTGAGCTGACTCGTGATATTTTTTAAAGTCAGATGCGATAAAAAGTAGTCATAGCCATTTTCAGTTCCATACTCGAATTGCTCCCAGCGCTTGGGCAGATTTGTCGGATTTTGTTCATTCGTAAAACTCGCGTAGAAGCCAAAATTCGCTGCCAGCATAAAGGCACCGCCATGGTACGAATCATCGCCCATAAACAAATCCGTTACAGGTGCCTGCGGCGATGCGGCCTTGATCGCAGGATGCGAATCAATCACACTGGCCGACGTATAGAAACCCGGATAAGAGATGCCCCAGATGCCGACCTTGCCATTATTGCCCGGGATATTTTTTAGCAGCCACTCGACCGTGTCATGCATATCCTGGCTCTCAACACCCTCACCCGCTAAGCGTACTGCCTTTTGATGCGGCGTCATCTCTTGCCACTTCCCCTCGGACATGTAACGCCCGCGCACATCCTGATTCACAAAAATATAACCGCTCGTCTCGAAGTCTTTAGATGGCCCTAAAGAGGTCGGATAAAAATCAACACCGTAATGCAATTCTCCCTGATCGTGCACCCCCGCGCTGTACGGCGTGCGATTCATCAGAAAGGGATACGATTTGCTGGCATCTTTAGGAACATAAACGACAGTGAACAACTTTACGCCATCGCGCATGGGGATGCGATATTCGTACTTGGTGTAATTTTCGCGAAAACCCGGTTTAGCAGCATCGGCATCGGCCTTATCCATCTCTTGAACGTTGAGTCTGTCGGCAAAAGCAGAGAATGGCAGCATGCCGAAGCACAGCGGGAAGGCGAGACAAATGGATTTCAACAAGGGGCGTAAAGCTGACATAAACACTTTCAAATACGATGAGTAAATTCAGAGGCAGGGCATGGTCTGCCACTACGGGTCGGTTAGCCTGCTTGTTTTTTTGAACAGCATTATTTTTGAGGCCAGCGCTTAGACAGTTAATATCGCAAAAAGTGCCGGAGCCTTCATTTTTATTTCCGGTTCAGATTTCTTCTTTTAAAAGCGAAAAAAACTGAACCCGCAGGCCAGATGCGCCTGGTGGCACGAAATGCCTCTGAAAGCCGCATCCAGCCTGCGGATCGCAACAAATAAACCAATATCAGTCCACTACTCTGTATTTTATGCCCGATGTTGTTAGCCTCAGACCGTCCTGATTACTTCACGCTCAATAACTCAATATCAAAAATCAATGCCGCATTCGGCGGAATAGAGCCAGAGCCCGTTGTGCTGTAGCCTAGATAACTGGGGATGATCAGGGTACGTTTACCGCCGACTTTCATTCCCATGACGCCCATGTCCCAGCCCTTGATGACCTGGCGCGCGCCCAGCTGAAAAGGAAATACTTGTCCGGCGTCACGTGAGCTGTCAAATTTACTGCCACGCAAGCTGGGAGATTTCGGCTTATACAGCCAGCCAGTGTAATGAACCTCAACCAGCGAACCGTACACCGCTTCAGCACCACTGCCAATCTGGCTGTCGTGTTTGATCAATGCCGTTACCTGCTCCGGTGCGTCAGGCACAATGACCGGGCTATCGGCGGCATTGGTGGCGTTGGTGGCGTTGGTCGCATTGGTGGCGTTAGGTAGCGCATTGCGGAACTGCGCATAAGCGCTGCTACTCACACCGCTTGATAGAGAAGCGACCAGCAGGGCGAGTGCGACACCCGCTTTATTCAGACTACACTTCATGTGCTTTACCTTGTCATTAGAATGAAAATTACGATGGGCTAAATCATAATCCAAGATTATCCGGGATTTTCCATGGATGTGGCAAATTGGCAAGAAGTTGAACTCATTCTGACAAACTCCGGTGTTACCATCATGCCTTCCCTATTTTGTGTTTAACTTTACATGGCCTTGTTCAATTCACGTGATTCGCTGGATCAATTACCGCTGATACCTTTGAGAGCAAGTTCGGTCACTACCTTGCATAGCGCAGCGGCGTATAGAACAGAACTTCTTGAGCAGATTGCAGGAGCCAGACATCGCATTTATCTGTGCAGTCTTTATCTCCAGCATGATGAAGCCGGTGCAGAAATTCTGGCAGCATTGCATGCGGCAAAAGCCCTGCGTCCAGCGCTGGATATCCGCGTGCTGGTTGATTGGCACAGAGCGCAACGCGGCTTAATCGGCGAGGCAAGACTAGCGAATAAACAAGCAGGCAATGCGGGCTGGTATCAGGATCAAGCCTTGCTTCACTCCACTGACGTCCCGATCTACGGCGTTCCGGTGCAAACGCGCGAGCTGTTCGGCGTCCTGCATCTCAAGGGTTTTGTGATTGACGATGTCGTGATCTATAGCGGCGCGAGTTTGAATAATGTGTATCTGCATAAACTGGATAAATACCGCCATGACCGCTATCTGCTAATCCAGAATAAAATTCTTGCCGATAGCATGGTGCAGTTCATACGCGAGCATATTCTGGCCGCAGCGGCGGTACATAAGTTAGATACGCCGCAGATCCCCTCAACCCGCAGTATCCGGCGCGAAATTCACGAATTCAGGGAGCAACTAAAGCGCGCCCGCTACTCCGTAGCTTACACGCCCTCAAACACATCTTCTGTGCCGCAATTGACGGTAACGCCGCTGGTCGGAGTCGGAAAAAATAACCCGTTAAATCGGGTCATCTGCCAGTTGCTGGCAGCTAGCCGGGAACAAATTACGATTTGTACGCCCTACTTCAATTTCCCTCTCACCGTAACCCGTGAGATCAACCGTGCGCTAAAACGCGGCGTCAACATCGACATCATCGTCGGTGATAAAACGGCAAATGATTTCTACATTCCACCAGAGCAAAGCTTTAAAGTGATAGGCGCATTGCCCTATTTGTATGAAACCAATTTGCGCCGTTTCGCTAAGGCACATCAGGCCGAACTAGGCAAACAATTACATCTGCATTTATGGAAAGACGGTGACAACACCTACCACCTGAAAGGCATGTGGATTGACCAGCAAATCATGCTGGTCACCGGGAACAACCTGAATCCCCGCGCCTTCCGGCTCGATCTGGAAAACGCTTTATTGATACGGGATCCAGAGCAAGAATTAGCCTTGCAAAGACAAGAGGAATTACGCAGTATTTTTCAGCATACCAAGGCGATCGCTCATTACAGTGAGATAGAAAAAACGGTAGATTACCCTCCCGCCGTCCGGCGTCTGCTTGGCCGTCTGAGCCGGACCCGGATGGATAGACTGGCGTACCGCGTGCTGTGATGACAAAGACGTTAGAACCATTCAACCCGCGACTGCCATCGCATCTATCGGCGCGCAAACAGGCAAAACAGCTTTGCAGACAGATCAATGCCATTCCGGTGCAACAAATGAAGCAACGACAACCCTTGTTTCAGCAGCTATTTGGGGCGGTGTCGTCGGCCTTTATCGAACCAGATTTTTATTGTGATTACGGGAAAAATATCTTCCTCGGTGAGGATTTTTTTGCGAATCATCATTGTGTCATGCTGGACGCCGCCGCGATTCATATCGGCGCCCGCGTATTGCTCGGCCCTGCGGTGCATTTATATACCACCACACACCCCGTTAATGCCGCTGAACGTGCCGCTGGATTACAATTAGTTGCCTCGATTCATCTAGGAGACGATTGCTGGATAGGCGGCAATAGCGTCATCCTACCGGGAGTCCGTATCGGCGCACGATCAGTCATCGGCGCTGGCAGTGTCGTTACTCAGGATGTACCATCTGATGTCGTTGCGGCGGGTAACCCATGCCGGGTTATCCGTTCGCTGTAATAGTGTGGTTCTGAGTGAAGTCAGAATTACCACGATATAACTGCAATAAGGTAGTTGCAACGAAATAGCCGTAACGAAATAGCCGTAACGAGATAGCTGCAACGACCTAATGCGTTCAAACAGGATTCTCCAGGAATTCCCTGAATCGATCCCGCAATACTGGTGCGGCTTACTGGCCGAAATCAGTCTGCAAGCCGCACCAGTATTGCGGAAAGCATATCGGGAACTTATAAAAAAACTCCAAATTGAAGATCACATCGATAGCGCTCTGACGCAAAAACAAAATCGCTCAACGCAGGGCCGAGACACAGAGAAAAGGCTGGAGTAGTCGGAGCAAACGGCTCCAGAAAATATGGATGAAAAGAGTTTTAGAAGATCCCTATTGAAATACTCTCCCGAGGCTGAATTACTCAGATTTAGCGGCGAGAGCGCGCAACTTATCTTTCTTGCTCGGACGTTTTCCCTTGATACCCCCATTCGGATCACTGACGGCAACAACGACAGTGGCATCAGATGCCGCCACGCCGGATGCAGCGCCATCCAAGGTGGGCTCAAAACCAGGAATATACTCGCGTGCTACTTTGATTTTATGTCGTTGTTCTATCAAGCGAAAATGCGCTTCATTCGCACTGTCGGCACAGACAAAACTGATTGCAAGACCCGACTCTCCTGCCCTGCCGGTACGTCCGATACGGTGTGTGTAATCCTCACTGGAGCGCGGCAAATCATAGTTCACCACCACCGGGAGCTGACTGACATCGATACCGCGCGCCGCTACGTCGGTCGCAATCACCACCTTGAGCCGGGATGCTTTGAAATCGCTGAGCACCTGGCTACGCTTACCCTGACTTTGCTCGCCATGAAAGGCTTCGGCATTGATGTCCGCACGACGCAGTTTGGTCGAAATCAGATCGGCCGCATATTTGGTCGCGACAAAGACCAGCACACGCGGCCATTTTTCGCTGGTAATCAGGTGCCGCAATAACTGTGTACGCTGTTTGGCATCGACCACAATTGCGCGCTGCTGAATGTCGGGTGCAGTATCCGCTGTGGTTGCGATCTCGATCTGAACAGGATCGTGCAGCATAGTCTTTGCCAGCAAAGTAACTTGTGGAGAAAAAGTCGCGGAGAAAAACAAATTTTGTCTTTGTACAGGCAATAATGTTACTACCTGATGCAACTCGTCCGCGAAGCCTAATTCGAGCAGACGATCAGCTTCATCCAATACCAGCGTACGTGCCGCAGAAAGTTGCAGCGCATTATGCGACACCAGATCAAGCAAACGACCTGGCGTGGCAATCACGATATCGGCACCTCCGCGTAAATGCATCATCTGCGGATTAATCGATATACCGCCGAACAGTACTGCGAGTTTGACGGGCTGTGGCAGATGTTGCGCTAAGATGCGCAAAGTCTCACCGACTTGGGTTGCCAGCTCGCGGGTAGGCACCAGGATCAATATCTGGACGGCTCGGGTCTCACCACGCGGCTTGTTCACCAAGGTTTGCAACAAAGGTAGGCAAAAAGCTGCGGTCTTGCCAGATCCTGTCTGAGCCGACGCCAGCACATCGCGTCCCGCTAAAATGGCAGGAATCGCGGTTGTCTGAATAGGCGTGGGCTCGCGATAAGCGCGCTCTTGGGCTGCATTAACCAGTGCGGCAGATAAACCAAGTGAAGAAAATGACATAACAAGAGTACCAAAAAGAAGTAAGACAACACAGCACGCTGTGATTGATCGAGGTGAGAGTGAACTCAGAGTGTATTTCAATCGCAGCCCCATCAACAGTCGATGTCGGCGGCGATGCTAGCGGTCAGAATTAGCGAGAATTGGCTAGATTCGGCCAAATTCATTCTTCTGGCGGCTGCTCCATCAAGGATTCGAGTTTTTGCAAAAACAAATGAACATCGTAGGCATCCACTAAAGCATGATTAGCAAAAACAGCGACAGGCATCATAAGTTTACCGTCTTGTTCAAGATATTTTCCGACGGATATTTTGGGCACACTGTCTTTTTCCTTAAACTGCCTGGCGTGTGTAAGCCCAGTAAAACTGATCCAGGGAATTGCGGAAAAATGGATGACGTCATTGCGGGCCATTTCTGCATTAAAACCTAAGCCGCTAGTTTGCCGGGCACGAGTCATTGCCACCTCGGCACCCGAAACAAATGCTAAAAACGACGGCTCAAACGGAAAATCACAAAAAGCGAAGCTATGATCATCGCGCTGTACCGTTGCAGACGCATTGATCCTAGCGTAATCGACGACATTCCCGTCTTCAATCCGGTATCGCAAGGCATCCGTTTGATTGACGGCTTTTACTATCTGGTACAAATAAAACAGGAAGAATGATAATTGCCGCTCTTGACAATATTGCCGTGCCAAAGTGCAATCCACGTGAGCGACAATACCGTGAAAAGGTTCTTCAAATTGCGAAAAATAGGCAAAGTGCTCGCGCCGGTTCCAGGTAGCGAGATCCAGAACGGTCTTCATGCTATTTACGATAAATTTCCGGACGTGATTTATTCCTTTGTTCGAAGACTATTTTCGCGTCCTGCACTGCACGCTCCTGAGTACGCATCTCCGGATGATCATCGTGCAAGCTAAAATAGTCTGCGGCCTGAGCGCGCATCACATACTTAATCGCTGCCTGGTCGCTAAGATCATACATCTCGGTCATTAAGGTGGTGACTTCATCTAAATATTCTTCATAGGTCATGCTGGTTCCTTAGTCTGTTGGTGTGGGGGAAGAGCCTGACTTCGCTCTGTATCCTGTTTGTCACTTATGCAGGGTGCACAGTGTTAAATACATTCAGCACATTAAACACTGTAAGCGCATTAAGCGTGTTAAGCCTATAAAGGCTATAAATCGTTCGTGGTATTCATACTGCGTCACTAGGCACTGTGCGACCTCAAGTAACAAGTTTGTTTATTCATGGCTCATTTGGTAACAAGCTGTAATTCGGTCTGCACGACGATGCATTTCGTCCTAAACTTGCTATGCTTATAGTTATATTTTACTGAAGAGGTTAATGATGAACTGGACAAAATCCGTGCTTTGCTCGCTGGCATTACTTGCTGCAACAAGCAGCAACATCGCCTGGGCAGACCACCCTCACTTTTATCATGGTCCGCGCTGGGGTGTAGGACTTTATGTCAATCCATTTCCCATCGTCAGAAGTAGCTATTACTATGGCAGCCCTTACTATTATCCGACTACTTACCGCTATTATCCAGAAGTTGTTGTCGCACCGGTAGTAACGACCGTACCGCAGACTGTCTACATTGAGCAAAGCTACTCAGGTCCGGCGGTCACTAGCACGTCGTCTGGCACAACTACCTATGTCAGTCCCAGCGTACCGCAGCAAGGCAACGGCGACTGGTACTATTGCCATAATCCGGACGGATTTTACCCTGCAATAAAAAGCTGCCCCTCTGGCTGGCAACGGGTTCCGGCACAAGTCCCGGCAGATCGCTAGTCTCCTGAATATTGCTTGTCTATAAAATTGATGAATAATTGATGCAATAGATTGACGCAATAGATGGGCTCAGTTCTAAACATAAAGGGCGCTGACAGCGCCCTTTATGTTTTATATGTCAGAGAGCCGTAACGTCCAAAGTCATCCTGACTCTCTATGCTGAGAGGTCATTATTTCAGCGTAAGACTTCACGTATCGTCGCCGCCAATTCTTCTGCCACGAATTTTGCCACATAGGCATCCGCACCGACACTGCGGACGTGATCTTCGTTGGTTGATCCGGACAGAGATGAATGAATGACTACTGGCAAGGATTTAAATCTGTCATCCTGCTTGATATTACGGGTGAGAGTAAATCCATCCATTTCCGGCATTTCCAGATCGGTCAATACCATGGCGATCTTGTCATATACGGTCTTACCCTCAGCCTGCGCTGCAGCTGAAATTGCCTGCAATCGTTCCCAGGCTTCTTTGCCTGTTTTAGTCATAATGAATTGCAGACCCATGGCATTCAGCGCCTGCTCGACCAAACCGCGAGCGACAGCGGAATCGTCAGCAGCAAGAATCGCGGTACCCGGTTTGATAATGATTTTTGATCCTATCGTTTCAGGGTCCACATCCTTACCATCCTTAGGTGCAATCTGACGCAGGATTTGCTCGACATCAAGTACCTGCGCTAAACGGGTATCTTCGACATCGCCATCCAGTCGCGCAATGCTGGTGACCATGCCACCGCCTGCACTCGACTCCGCCGACAATACCTGGCTCCAGTCCAGACGGACAATTTCCTCGACCGATTCCACCGCAAAACCCTGAGTTGAACGAGCATACTCGGTGACAAGCATGATGTTCAGGCCAGTCTTAGGTTTGCAGCCGACTACGGATGGCAGGTCAATCACCGGAATGATTTGCCCTCGCAAATTGACGACGCCTAAGTTATGCGGCATCGCGCCAGCCACTGCTGTAATAACAGGCATGGCAACGATCTCGCGCACCTTGAACACATTAATACCGAATAATTCTGAACGGTCGCCAGTGGCGTCACCACCCAGACGAAACAAGAGCAGCTCGAATTTATTAGAACCAGTCAGGTTGGTGCGTTCATCAACTTCCTGTTGTACGCTACTGATACTCATGTCTGTCATCCTCAAAGGTTAGGGAGTCGATCATGTTTGCAGTCAGAGAGAAGTATTACTGCGTTGCCTCTGACTACATCAAATTGTGCTGCCAGCACTTATTTTATAACGCGGTAACACGGCGTGTACGCTTTACCGGGAAGTTTCATGCGATTTTGCGCAACAAATGAGTTTAACAGGGCATCCATCGATTCCATAAGTGCAACATCTCCTCTGATTTCGAAGTGTCCGTGCTTTTCGATCGCACGAATTCCCTGATCTTTGACGTTCCCCGCCACAACGCCGGAAAAGGCTCTGCGTAAGTTAGCTGCCAGTAGATGATTTTTTTGATTTTTATGCAATTCCAGATTACGCATATTATCGTGCGTAGGATCAAAAGGCTTCTGGAACTCGGTATCGATCTTCAGCAGCCAGTTGAAATAATACGCATCACCTCTGGTTTTTCTGAATTCTCTGACTTTTTTAATTCCCGCCTGCACTTCCTGCGCGACCAACGCCGGATCATTCACGATGATCTGATACTTAGCTTGCGCTTCTGCACCAAGAGTATCACCGATAAACTGATCAATCTGACGGAAATAATCCTTGGCACTTTCCGGTCCGGTAAAAATTAGCGGGAAAGGCAAATCCGCATTCTCTGGATGCAACAAAATACCTAAGATATACAAAATCTCTTCAGCAGTGCCTGCCCCGCCGGGAAATACTACGATAGCATGTCCGACACGGACAAAAGCCTCAAGACGTTTTTCGATATCGGGCAAAATAATCAAATCATTGACAATCGGATTCGGCGCCTCGGCGGCAATGATGCCTGGCTCGGTAATTCCCAGATAACGTCCACCGAGTATGCGCTGTTTTGCATGACCGATGGTTGCGCCTTTCATCGGGCCTTTCATCGCACCGGGACCGCAACCTGTGCAAATATCCAGTGCGCGCAAACCCATCTGGTAACCGACCTCTTTGGTGTAATCATATTCGACACCGGAGATTGAGTGTCCGCCCCAGCACACGACCATGTTCGGATTGGTCTGTGGACGTAATACATTGGCGTTACGCAAAATATGGAAAACAGCGTCGCTGATGCCTTCCGTAGTATCGAGGTCAAACTTCGGACTGTCTTCTATCTCGCCATGAATGAACAAGATATCGCGCAACACGGTGAACAGGTGTTCCTGTATACCTTTGATCATTACACCGTCAACAAAAGCACTGGCCGGAGCACCCTTCACGTCAAGCTTGATACCGCGTTCACGCTGCACAATGCTGATATCAAAGCTCTGGTAACGCTCCAGCAACTCCTTACCGTCGTCCAGACCGCTGCCGCAATTTAATACCGCCAACGAACAACGGCGAAACAGTTGATACAAGCCGCTGTGGCTGGTATCGAGTAGTTTTTGTACCTCGGCCTTAGATAAAATTTCAAGGCGACCATCTGGTGAAATTTGGGTGTCAATGACAGGGTATTCCATGAAATACATGCTTTCTTTAATTTTATTTTTACACCCGGGAGATGACCTGCTGCCATGCAGAGGCAAGCACTACGTCAGTCTTCGGGTTTCTTCGCCATCGCGCTCAACACGGATTCTTGTAATTTATTCGTGGATAAACGTAACTCTTTATTTAGTATCGCCGTTTGCGCATCGGCTTTCAAGGTGCACAGCAGCAGCTCCGGCCAGGCATGCTCTTCCGCATGCAAACCAACCCAGCCATTTCTCCCCGAATGCTTGGCCGAATACAAGGCGATATCGGCGATATCAATGACGTCCTGCCAGTCGATCGCTCGTGGATAGGCTTTAACAAAGGGGAAACACGCAAACCCGATGGAACAGGTTTGCCCTATAAATAAATCGCCCTCCAGCTGGAAAGGAATTTCAGCAACAATATTCCTGACCCGCTCAGCCAGCTCTTCGGCTCGGTCTCTGGAGGTGCCACGTGCCACAATCAAAAACTCTTCGCCACCCCAGCGTATCAGGTAATCCGAATCACGAAATACTTGCTGTAACCGTTGGCGGATCTGCACCAGAATCGCGTCTCCCGCAGCGTGGCCGTACTTGTCGTTGACTTGCTTAAAATGATCCAGATCGACCAGAAACATCAGTAAATCCGTATCCTTAGGCCCCGGTGTCTCGTCAGCAGTTAATGAAGATTGCGGCTGAGACTGCGATGAGGATTGTGATGATGCCTGATAACTACGGACGCTTAACGCGACGTCTGCTTCGATATTCTGCGACAAGAAGCGGCGATTCTTTAAACCCGTTAACGGATCCGTGAGGCTAGCTTCTTCCAATTCTTTTAGCACTTGTTTGAGCTGAATCTGCGTTTTTTGCAGATCGTGATGCGCATGCGCATTGTCCAGAGCAATTGCACCGTAGGCGCACAGGCTGCGGAAGATAAGGCGCTGACGCTCGGCATAGGCGGACTGATTAAGCGACTGTATCAACATAACGCCTAATACTCGGTCTCCGACTACCAGAGGCCCAAACAAGGCAGTACGGATTTTGGATGCATGCGTCCCATTATCCCCCGCGCTGACGCCATCCATCTCAAACAAAAGCTCCTGTCCTTCTGTCACACAACGTGCTGCATGCCGTGTATTTTTATCAGGAACCAAGGTCTGAATCGCCTGAACCTCACCATTTTCAACCTTGTGATAAAGATTCAGACCGATGCCGTCACTGGCAAGCAACCAGATCGACAAGTCTGTCGCATCCAGTAAGGCTTCGAGATGGCGATGCAAGGTTTTACAAACGCTATCGAGATTTAAATCTGCAGTGATTTCCTGGCCGATTTTGCTCAACAAATCTAGGGTCTGTGTCGTTTCTATCAAGGTCGCAGCCAATTGCTGATGATGCAAAGCCTCTGCACGGGCACACTCAGTTTCGTAACGCACCTGCATCAGAGTTGCCCAGTTGCTTGCTTGCTTGGTGCGTTCACGGCGATCTGCCGCAATGGCCTGTTTTGCATAATCAAAGGCTCGCTGTCCGTCTCCCGCCTCAGACCATGCCTCTGCCAGGGACAAAAGTAATTTCGAGGGAGCCATCCAGCCTTGCAAAGAGGCACCAAAACTCAGCGCCTCCTCTAGATAATGCAATATGATATTTGGCGCTGTCATCGGAGACGGATAAGGCAAAACATGCAACCCATGTATTTCCGCCATCGCTTCGCTAATGTCGACGCCCAGCGCATTAAATGCGGGCTCGATAATCAGTTGCTGCGCCTCGGCGATTGCAGCCAGAGCGAGTTCTGGCTGATGCGACGCAGATAAAGCGCGGGCATAACAGATTAAATGTTCTGCCAGATTATTTCTGGAACCTGCCTCACGATACAAACGAATTGCTGATGCAAAATAACGTGCGGCCTCCTCGGCATCGCCTTGCAGCAATAGGGTATTGGCTAATTCCGCCTGCGCAATCGCTTTATGGATGCCACTCTTGTTCGCATCCAGACTTTCCAATGCCTCTTGCAACACAATCCGACTTTGGTCGAGCTGTCCCAGATGGCGCAATAACTCGCCGAGACGCATCAGACTAAAACCGATCAGCGCAGGCCAGCCAGTTTGCCGTGCACGCGACACTGCCCAGTCATAACTGGCGGCAGCCTCGTCAAAATCACCCAGCTTCTGCAAACATACACCTGCATTGGATGCCGCCATAATTGCCAGCCGCACCAGACCTGCCTGTTTGGCAAATTCACTGGCCTGCGAATACATGACTGCTGAACGGGTTAATTCAGGAGAAAACAGCATTTCACCTTGCGCCGCCGAAATTAATGCGGCAAGAGCTGGATGACGCGGCTCCGGACTAAGGGCAATCAGCTCTTGCAACTGATGATTGGCATTGTCGGCATCCGAGTAAGCGCTCAAATATATTGCCCATGCATGTGCCAGACGGTGACGCAATACGTCGCCACTCATTTGAAAGCGATTAACGGCATGGCGGGCGGCTGCGCCTGCACGCTCCATTTGTCCCTGCTCCAATGCGAGTACAGACTCGGTCAAGGCAGTATCGCCTTCACCAATCAAATCGCTCATAGCAAGAAACACGGTCCTCGCGTTATGCAGTAACTCTTCTGCCTGCTCAAACTCACGAAATAATGCCGCGATTTCAGCGCGGATAATTGCCATGCGAGCGCGGACAACTCTGCGCTGGTCAGGCATGAGTGGACTATTACGTAATAAATTATCGACCTCATTCACCAAAGACAACGCACGGCTACTATCCCGCTGTCGCAAATACCAGGCGAGAAGCACCAGCTGACCGATGCGTGAGGCACCAGTCAGGGTCGTCAGTTCCGTCTCCAGCCGATTCACTTCCTGATCAAGGGCGTATAAATACATGAAAATAGTTGAAATAAGTCGGGCTATCAAAGCTAGCTATTATGCATGCATTTGATGAAGCTTTTATGTTGAGCATACATGACTATGATGAAAAACAAATGAATCTAGATGAAGTCGATGCACTTTGCTTGACGTCAAAAATACGCAGAGACAGTCTGATATAAAATAAATTCAGTAATAGATTGTGCCGCACGCCGTGCCAAGGTACAATTCGCTCCCTCAGACGCGGGGTGGAGCAGTCTGGCAGCTCGTCGGGCTCATAACCCGAAGGTCGTAGGTTCAAATCCTGCCCCCGCAACCAATTTTCGTGCGTCCGCACATTTTCCAAGCTTATTTTTGTATATGCCGATGATTGTTCTCGGCGTATGGCTATTTTATTTTCGCATTCTAAAAGTGTAACCCCTGAGAAACACGAATATGCGATGAGAGATACCAAAGATACTGCGACATTAGAACTGCCGGGATTTCATCATAATCTGGCGGCGGAGTTGGACCATACGAAACAAGCCGGTAATAAGCTGGTCAAACGCAAGGCTAAAATGCCAAAGCAGGTACAACTTGATTTGCTTCACGCACTATCCCCTGTCGATCACAGCGGACTGCCGGCATGGCAACATGATGAAAATAAGGATCTGAGTGGTTTACCTATCTGGCGCTGAGCCAGCTTACACGCAGAACCACCGGTCGATGATCCTGCGATGAATGTTAGACTGCGCGTATCCGGTCAATTCTGCTAATTTGCCGATCCTGCTGACGCTGCCAAATCCACCGATATAAGTTCAATCAAGCCCTATGCCAAATCAAACCGAACATCAGACTGCACACCAGACTGCATTTAACAGCCTGCCCTTGTCAGACGCTCTGCTCTCCAATCTGGATAGTCTTGGCTATAAGGAGATGACGCCTATTCAGGCAGCCAGTCTGCCGATTATTTTAGAACAGCGTGACTTGATCGCTCAGGCCAAAACTGGTAGCGGCAAAACAGCAGCATTCAGCTTAGGCATTCTGGCGAAATTAAATCCTACCTATTTCGCAATTCAGGGCCTGGTGATCTGCCCTACCCGCGAACTGGCGGATCAGGTATCCAATGAACTGCGCCGTCTGGCCCGCTCTATTGAGAATGTCAAGGTACTAACCCTGTGCGGTGGCACAGCCATGCGACCGCAAATTGCCTCACTTGAACATGGAGCCCACATCGTCGTCGGCACACCGGGCCGCTTGCTGGATCACATCGGACGCGGCAGTATTAATCTGAACACGGTGCAGACATTAGTTCTGGATGAAGCAGACCGTATGGTCGACATGGGGTTTTATGAAGACATCTATGGCATCGTCGCAGCATGTTCACCACGTCGTCAGACTTTGTTGTTCTCGGCAACCTATCCGGACGATATTCGCAAAGCCAGTGAGCAGTTTTTACGCGATCCTGCCGAGGTAAAAGTTGAGTCGCAGCACAACGATAACCATATCGAGCAATTATTTTATCTGGTGACGCCAGAAGAACGTAACGCAGCGGTTGCCCGTTTACTCAACCATTATCAACCGGCATCCACCATTGCTTTTTGTAATACCAAAATCCATTGCAAGGAACTGACCGACGAGTTGCAGGCGCAAGGAATTAGCGCGCTGGCGCTGCATGGCGACCTGGAGCAAAGAGATCGTGATGAGGTATTAGTGCGCTTTGCCAACCAAAGTTGCTCTGTCCTGGTCGCGACCGATGTTGCTGCACGCGGCCTGGATATACAAACTCTCGGCGCAGTCATTAATGTAGACGTATCCAAAGATACCGAAGTTCATATCCACCGTATTGGCCGGACTGGCCGCGCAGGAGAAAAAGGCTTGGCACTTAGCCTGGCAACGCCTGGCGAAAAAAAATGGGTAAAACTGATCGAAGAATATCAGGGCGAGGCCGTGCGGTGGCACGAACTCAGCGAACTCGATAACAATCCGGACGCCCCAAGAAGTGCATTACAAGCACCGATGGTCAGCATCTGCATCATGGGCGGAAAAAAAGATAAGCTACGGCCAGGCGACTTGCTTGGTGCATTGACTGCTGACATTGGCTTACGCAAAGAGCAGGTGGGCAAAATCAATGTATTCGAATTTATGACCTACGTTGCACTGGATCGTCATATTGCGGAAAAAGCCTTAGAAAAGCTGAGTCGCAGCAATATCAAAGGCCGACAATTTAGAATGCGTGCAATTTATTAAACAATCAATAAGCAGAGAACTTACATGATCAACATCGAATGATGAACGGCATTATCAATTGCCGTTTCATCATCAGCTACTGACGCTTATAGGCATCATAATTCCTCCCCCTGCAAGGCCCAGGCTACGGCTGGCTTATATGAGTTTGCCCATCCATCTACGGCATCTGCCGGCATAGGCCGCGCGATGCCATAACCCTGAGCAAAGTCGCAGCCTAACTCCATTAAAGCGACGCCATGTTCCGGGCTCTCAACACCTTCGGCAATTACTTCGCGCCTGAATGCATCGGCTAGACCAATCACTGCACTGATCAGAGCCAGGTTCTCCTGGTCACCTAGCATATTCCTCACAAAACTCTGATCGATTTTCAGAATATTTGCTGGCAGACGCTTCAGGTACGCCAATGACGAATAACCCGTCCCAAAATCATCTAAAGCAAAGCGGACGCCCAGTTGCTGGCATGCGATCATCACTTCGCGTACGTGCTGCATGTCCTGAATCGCCGCCGATTCCAGAATCTCGATCTCTAATGAAGAGGGAGAAACTTCAGGATATTGCGCCAGAATCGCGGTCAGGCTACTCAAAAAATCTGCACACTGAAAATGTCTAGCAGCGATATTCACGCTGACTACCCAATCTTTATGTGCTACCGACCATTTCAGCAATTGCGCCATTGCCTGCTGCAAGACCCATTCACCGATAGAAATAATTAAATCAGTATGCTCGACCATGGGTAGAAACTGTAAGGGCCCGACAATTCCCTGATCAGGATGCTGCCAGCGCAACAGCGCTTCCATTCCGATAATCTGCCCTTTGCGCATATTCACCTTGGGCTGAAAATACAAACGGAACTCACCATCCAATAAAGCACTACGGATCCTGGTCCTTTGGTTGTGATGAGTGCGGACTTGCTGATCTTGTTGCGCGTCAAATAGGTGAAATTGATTCCGCCCGCTCAGCTTTGCCTGATACATGGCCTGATCGGCACAGCGCAATAAAGTATCGGGATTGATATCGTCACGCGGATAAGTCGCTACGCCCACACTACTGGTCAAGGCGATCTGTTTTTGCTCGCATTGATAAGGACGTGATAATTCCTCCAGTAAGGGCGTAAGACGGTGATTCAGATCTATCGCCTCTTTTTGAATCTGCATCAAAACGACAAATTCATCGCCGCCCAGATGAGCCACATAATTACCGGCACCGACAAAAATTTCTAAGCGCCTGGCAACCTGTTGCAGCAATTTATCCGCGATCTCCGGCCCATACTGTTCGTTGATCAATTGAAAATGATCGATGTCCAACAAACACACCGCGAGCCAGTGCTGACGTACATTTGCCTGCATGATGGCAAGCTTCAGACGTTCAGAAAACAGACTGCGGTTCTCTAGTCCAGTCAATTTATCGTGACCGGCCTGCCAGGATATCTGCTGCATCAGCAAGCGTTTTTCGCTGACATCACGAAACACCAGAACACAACCGATAACGGTTCCGTCGTCTCTTTTGATCGGTGCAGCGGTGCAATCAACCTCATGGTACAAACCGCTACGGTCAATCAACGTCTGATTACTGAATTGCAACGCATCAACCCCGACACCCAGTTGCACCAGGAATTCATGCATTTTTTCTTGCGCATCAAGATCCAGAAGAATAAATACCTCCTGCATCGGTACAGACACGGCATCATCGCGCTGCCAGCCTGTGAGCTGGTCTGCCGCCTTATTCATGGTTAAAATGCGTCCGTCCAAATCGGTACTGATCACCGCCTCACCGATTGATGCGAGCGTCGTCTCTACTCGTTCTTTTTCACTTGCAAGCTCATGCCGGCTCAGCTGCAGCGAACGAAATAATTTCTGCACTTCCTCCGTCATGCTATTGAACGTGTTTGCCAATGCACGGGATTCCACGCTGCCGGCAACTTTCATGCGGACGGCATGTTCGCCTTGCTTGAACCGGACTGTCGCTGCAGCTAATTCCGCCAGAGTTTTGGCATTAGCCCTCAGTATCAGAGTTAATAGAAAGAAAATGGCGAAAATGATCGCGACAGAGACTTTTGCCTGTGTACGCACTTTGTACCAGATAGTGTTTATCGCCGTTGCTGGCGAGGTATAAATCTCCAGTGTTGCCTCAATCCCCTGCGCGGAATCCAATTGCTGGACAAAAGAGGATTCTGTTAGCTGGAGAAGCGCGACAAACCATTGCGGTGCCGCAATCAGACGGTTCTGGCTATGAATGTGAACAGGTGAACCTCTCAAGTAGTGCCAGCGGATGTCGCTAATTTGATCGCTGGTTTGAATTTCATGAGCGATCAGTTCTTGTATTTGGGTACTTTGCTGTGTTGCAGAGAGTTCTTTCAAGGTCGGTATCAAAAAATGGGCGACCTGACGCATCTCAGCGGCAGAACGCTGACGAGCGTCAATCACCTCCGTATCGATCAGGAGGTAGTAGCGGAATCCGCCGACGACCAAAATTAATAAAGCCAACGGTACGTACAAACGGATATAAACGCCTGTTTGCAACCAGACGTAAAAAAATCTTTGTATTCTGTGCACGAGATCAGTAAATATCAGGATGTGGATAGCAAAGCAACATGACCCGACCGGTAGGTCTGAATGCCATTACACGTGCCGAATTTTAACCTGAAGCCGAAAAAATTCCCTCGGAGAAATTTTATTCTTGAGAAAAATAATGCTAAGCGTTGTAATCGCCCCATTCTCTTTCATGAATTCTGCCAACTCATAGTATTAGCCTCACTCCGTCCTGAAATTACTCCTGCCTGAAACCTCCATAGTTCGCGCCTGCATCCCTATCCTGCGTCGCTTACAAAATAAGTGAAAAATAGTTTCATTTTTCCTTCACTTGAAGGATGAAACTTCTGTTCAAGGCTTTCATTATCGGAGGGTCGTTTTGGTCAGACCTGTCATTCGTCGATGACATGAACGGTGGAGTTAGACAGTCTGCCAAAACGCCCGCTCAATAACGCACAGCAAAGCATCAATTTGCCAGCGCCATTGGCTTCAGACCCAATAACTCAACCATCTAATTTGGAAGGTAATGAAAATGGCACTCGATACCACTCTACTAAAACAAGCGATCACGCAAGCCGGACATCAGTGGCGGGTACGCACAGTCCCTGCCGGCGAGCGCCCTCGCGGCCTCGGCTGGGAACCGTCAGACGCAGGCAAAATACAACGAGCTTCACTGGTTGCAGAATCATTGATGCGCCAGCGCTTTCCAACGCAGTTCGCCAGATATTTTTCAACGAATCTTTCAACCAATATAGCTAGCACAGCAGCATCGTCTGCGGCCACTGCAACTCCTGCAAATGCCGTCAGTAACGCTCCATCGGCAGGAGCGCCTCCAGCCTCTTTCGACTGGCGTGACCGTGGCGTGATCGGTCCGGTCACGGATCAGGCTTATTGCGGCTCTTGCGTATCTTTTGCTACGGCAGGCATGACGGCGGCCATGGCAGCGATTGAGCGCGGCGCGATGAATGTAAATTTATCTGAGGCGGATCAGCATTTTGCATCCTCACATGGTCCTAATTGCGGCGGCTGGAATAATGACGCCGCCTTGGGCCAGATCAAGGCTCGCGGTATTGCTACCGAATCGACGTTTCCTTATATGTCGGCATTCGATAATCCGCCACAACTTGCTAATCCTGCTGATCCGAACAGCCTTTGGGCCGCGCATAACCGCGCCGAGATGGATCGTGCTTTTCGCACCTACAGCATTAGTGACTACAGTGCCTGGACTGGTGATTCACGCAAAGCGTATCTTTCCAGCGTCGGCCCCATGGTTTGCGGTTTCGCTGTCTATGAGGATTTCGACAGCTATGGCGGCGGTGTTTATCACCATGTCAGCGGCAAGTTCCGTGGCGGCCATGCCGTGATGGTGATTGGTTATTCCGATGTTGACCAGTGCTGGATATGCCGCAATTCATGGGGAACCGGGTTCGGCGGCCCTGCGGATCCTGACGGTACAGGTGCTGGCTTCTTTAAGATAGGTTACGGTCAATGCAATATCGACAGCGAACCATTTTATGGCTGCCATGGGATCATCATGCCTGCGACTACTTCCATGGTGACAGGTGTCTCACGAAATCTAAACAAACTCGATGTATTCACTCCGGGCACGAACCGCGGGACTTATACCGCGGCGATGGAAGGAGCTGAAACTAGTTTCCGCGGCTGGTGGCAGGTACAGGGTGGCGTCGTGGCACCAGGTACTTTTATGCATGCAGTCTCTCGCAGTCCAGACAAGTTAGACTTATTTTGTGTCGGGACAGATCACGGCACCTATACCGCAGCATGGCAACCAGGCGATACTTCTTGGCGTGGCTGGTGGCGTATTCAAGGCGGCGTTGCCGCACCAGGCACCTCAATCCATGCGGTGTCACGCAGTGCAGACCATTTGGATATATTTTGTGTCGGCACCGACGGTCATGTGTATACAGCCGCATGGCAACCAGGTGACACCTCATGGCGTGGCTGGTGGAAAATCGGCGATCTTAAAGTCGCACCTAACACCTCCGTCTTCGCGGTATCGCGCAGCAAAGACAAGTTAGACATTTTTGCTGTTGGTGCCGATATGGGAATTTACACCGCGGCATGGGAACCTGGCTTTACCTCGTGGCATGGCTGGTGGCGTGTGCAAGGCGGGGTCGCTGCACCGAACAGTTCGGTCTATGCGGTATCACGCAGTCCCGATAAGCTCGATATTTTCTGTGTGGGCAGTGATCGTGGCATCTATACTGCCGCATGGGAGCCAGGTTTTACTTCATGGCACGGCTGGTGGAGGATACAAGGTGGCGTTGCGGCACCAAATACCTCCGTGTTCGGGGTATCACGCAGCGCTAATAAACTCGATATTTTTGCTGTGGGCACTGATCACGGTATTTATACCGCAGCATGGGAGCCCGGCTTTACCTCGTGGCACGGCTGGTGGCGTGTTGCCAGCGGTACCGCCGCCGCCGATACCTCCGTTTTTGCGGTATCGAAAGCACCGGATCAGCTGGATATTTTTGCGATTGGCACTGATCACAATGTGATTAATTCACACTGGCAACCGGGTTTAACTAGCTGGAAACCGTGGATGCCCGTTGCAGGTGGTATCGCAGAAGGAGGCTAAACATGTGCGCATGGGCAATGGCTAGTGAGAATCATACCGTCGAGGGAATGGAAGGCAACGACATTGCCCTGCCTCTTGGCACAAGCGGCGCAACCGGGTTCCGTTGGGATGTCGATCTGCCGTCCGGACTCCGGCTCGTTGACAAATCGTCAGTCAATACAGGCAAGGAAGCAGAACACGCAACGCAGGCCGGTAGCGGGCCTGTGCAGCAGTTAAGCGTCACCGGAGTGGCGGGAGTGTATCAAGTGAGCGCAAAATTGATACGTCCCTGGGATAAAGCCAATCCGATACGGCATGCACTCATACAGCTGACAATAAGGCCCATCTCATAGAATCGGTTGTGAAACAGGTTTGCAGCAAATCATCAAAAAGGGATCCGTGCAAATGGCTCCCTTTTTTCATTACCGATAAGCTCGTCATCACAACGACAAAATAGCTAATGAACAGATCTATTGGGAACGACAGGATCCGCTTGCCGTATCGGGGGTGCTGCGCCAAGTAGCAAAATTAACTCTTGCTGACGTGTTGTGCCCGTCTTGGCATACACCGAGGAAAGTTGGCTGCGTATGGTCGAAATTTTCAGACCTAGCATATCCGCCATCTCGGCCGGTGTATGGTTATCAAATAACAGCGGCAAAATTCTCGATTCAGCTTTACTCAGTTTAAAACTGCGCACCATAAAATCAATGGCAGCCCCCGGTTGCTTGCGCGGATCGACCAGCATCAACATAACGGCACATCTCGCTATTTTACGTTTATCCACTACGCGCCCCGGATACGCCACAGGTAAGGCGAAGGCGAGCAAGCGCTGGGTTTTGCCAGATAAATTTAACGGCCCTCCCTTACCCCTTGTTGTTGCATGCACCAGATGATCGAGCTGACTGCCAATCTGCATGACATGCGGCAAAGGTAAAAAATACTGACTAAATTCAGGGTCGGCAATAATCTCTTTCGCGACAGTATTCACACTCAGCATACGACCGGTTGCATCAAAAAATAGTACGCCAAAATCAAGGCCGTTAAGACTACGCTGGAATACCAATAATTGCGCCTGGCTACTACGCCATTGCCAGTGCAATTTAAAGGCACGGTGAAGATGCGGCGTAAGTTGTTTGAGTTTTTTTACATCAGCATCAGAGAAATCAACGCAATCAGGTGCACGCATAAAGCAAAAGCTTGCCGGCGGCGATTGCAGGCTATCAGCAGAACCATGATCACTGATCGTACTTAACAATAAATGCTCGGCCGGGATACGCAATAAAAAATCTTTATAAAACAAAGTTTGCTTCAGTTCACGAACCGTCAACAAGTCACTACCGCGTGCTACTTTGCTCTGTTGAAAATTGAGATTTTTTTGCGCTGCTTTTGCCCAAGGATCATATCGCCACCAGTAATCGGTATAGGCCTTGGCGACAGGGTCAGATAATTGACTCGATACAAAAAAACTGTGGGCACATTGACGCCGGTCAGATAGTTTTAACATTGCAGACGAGGCATCGAAATAAGCCGACAAAGTCCGCAATACATCAGCCCAGTGCAATTCTCCGCTGACCGCACTGTATAGCGCGTTTAAGACAACATCCTCGCTGGGACGCTGGGTGCAAGTGTCTTGCATGACTCACCTCAATCATGATAGATATTGCAAATATTACAACAAAAACATCCTGTTTGCAAATCTAAATTACACCAATGACTGATGCCACCACGCTTAACAACTAAATTTGAGTGGCAATAAGATGTAAAAACAAAGCGGGGTTCTTATCGTGAACGGATAAGAACCCCGGCAATTGACACCACAATCATCTCGGGCGCCTGATTAGATAATATGAATCGTCAAGTACGTCTTTATTGAGCCTGCTTTAACTGATCGAGAATCGCAGGATTTTCTAAAGTAGAGATATCTTGTGTGATCTCTTCACCTTTTGCTAAAACACGCAATAAACGGCGCATGATTTTGCCGGAGCGCGTTTTGGGTAAGTTATCACCGAAGCGGATTTCTTTAGGTTTGGCAATCGGCCCGATTTCTTTCGCGACCCAGTTACGAAGCTCAGTAGCGATTTGCCTAGCCTCATCGCCAGTTGGGCGACTGCGTTTTAACACTACAAAAGCGCAGATTGCTTCTCCGGTTGTGTCGTCTGGCTTACCAACCACCGCCGCTTCTGCAACCAGCGGATTCGCGACTAACGCCGACTCGATTTCCATTGTACCCATGCGATGACCGGACACGTTCAGCACATCATCGATACGGCCGGTAATCGTAAAATAAGCGGTATCCTTGTTACGTATCGCGCCGTCGCCGGCCAAATACATCGTCCCGCCAAACTCTTCGGGGAAATAGCTCTTCTTAAAGCGCTCAGGATCCCCCCAGATCGTGCGTATCATCGACGGCCAAGGACGTTTGACCACCAGAATACCGCCCTGCCCGTTCGGCAAATCGTGTCCAGTCTCATCAACGATTGCCGCCATAATACCTGGCAAAGGCAAGGTGCATGAGCCCGGCACGAGTGGCGTTGCACCAGGTAATGGTGTCATCATGTGGCCGCCAGTCTCTGTTTGCCAGAACGTATCGACGATCGGGCAATTTTGATTGCCGACATGATTGTGATACCACATCCAGGCCTCAGGATTAATCGGCTCACCGACGGAACCTAAGAGCCGCAAGGACGATAAATCATACTGCTTCGGATGGATTTTTTCATCGCCATCCGCAGCTTTAATCAGGGAACGGATAGCAGTCGGTGCTGTGTAAAAAATCGTTGCTTTGTGTTTTTGTATCATGTCCCAGAATCGACCTGCATTCGGGAACGTCGGGATACCTTCAAAAACGATTTCAGTTGCCCCGGCAGCAAGCGGGCCATAAGTAATATACGTATGGCCGGTAACCCAGCCGATATCCGCAGTACACCAGAACACATCATCAGGCTTCAGATCAAAAGTCCACTTCATCGTCAATATTGCCCAAAGCAAGTATCCGCCCGATGAATGCTGAACACCTTTTGGTTTGCCTGTTGAGCCTGATGTGTAAAGAATAAAAAGCGGATGTTCTGCACTCACCCATTCAGGCTCGCACACATCAGATTGAGCAGCGACTAATTCATGCATCCAGAGATCGCGTCCTGGAACAATAGCAATGTTACCGCCGGTGCGTTTATAGATCACGACATTGCGCACCTTTTCGCAATCACCTAATGCTAAAGCTTCGTCGACAATCGATTTCAAAGGCAAGTGTTTACCACCTCGCGCCTGCTCATCGGCAGTAATCACGGCCACAGCACCAACATCGACAATACGTTCTTGCAAGGATTTGGCAGAGAAACCGCCAAACACGACCGAGTGCGTGGCACCAATACGTGCGCACGCCTGCATCGCGACGATACCCTCTACGGACATCGGCATATAAATCACTACACGGTCACCTTTGGTAATACCCAGAGACTTGAGACCATTCGCGAACTGACACACTTTTTGGTGTAATTCTTTATAAGTGACTCTGGTGACATCGCCGCCATCCGACTCGAAGATAACAGCCACTTTGTCGGCATTGCCGTTTTGTAGATTGACGTCCAGACAGTTATACGACACGTTGAGCAAACCGTCTTCAAACCATTTATAAAATGGTGCTTGGGACTCGTCCAGCACTTTGGTGAACGGTGTATGCCAGTGCAAATTCTCGCGTGCCAGTCGCCCCCAAAAACCCTCGTAATCTTTCTCGGCTTCGGCACAGAGCGCGTTGTAGGAAGCCATCCCAGAAATCGTCGCAGTTGCGGCAAAAGCGGCTGGCGGTGGAAAAATACGAGATTCTGCTTTCGTAGTGTCGAGGTCAGACATGTTTATCTCCGGCTTATTGTAATTGGCTTATGTTCAGTGCTTAGGATTCAACGTTTACAACGTTTTTGATTCACAGGTCGCGACGATCAATTTAGCGATCCGCGCTTAGGTTTTGGTGTGAATGCATGACGTGAATAACATTATCAATGATGCCACAAAAGACAACATCATTGAGTGCAAATACGACAGCCAATAACATAGGTGCGCAGACTTACTCAAGCCTTACGCTACAACAATTTAGACGACACTGAAGCTGCACCGTCCTCGGCTTGCCCGTGTAAAATAGCGGCTGCTACAGCATTTTTCAATGGATAAACTTGCCCTATGTCAAAAAACTCCCCGCATAAACTATCGCCACTAGCGGGCGTTATATTCTTTAGCCGCTGGCTGCAATTGCCGCTGTATCTGGGCTTGATACTTGCGCAAGCAGTTTATGTGTTCCATTTCTGGGTCGAACTGAGTGATTTAATCGGTGCGGCGATGGGCAATGAATCTGCGCTTAAACATATTCTGGACGCGGTCACAGTGGCGAATGCGCCGCGCCCTACCCGATTAAATGAAACAACGATTATGCTGGTCGTACTGGGTCTTATTGACGTTGTCATGATTTCCAATCTGCTGATCATGGTGATCATCGGTGGTTATGAAACGTTTGTATCACGCCTCGGTATCGAAGGGCATCCTGATCAGCCTGAGTGGTTATCGCACGTGAATGCCACCGTACTCAAGGTCAAACTGGCGATGGCGATCATCGGCATCTCCTCTATTCATTTGCTTAAAACCTTTATCAATGCAGCCGCCTATGAGCCGAAAGAACTCATCGCGCAAACTGCGATTCATATTACTTTTTTACTTTCAGCATTAGCGATTGCGTACTGCGACAACCTGGTTACTCGTACGCAAAACGAAGCGCAAAAACATTAATCTTTTCCACCGATTTTTTACTTAGCCAAGAGCCATATCATGACAGTCATTAAACAAGACGACCTGATCGAATCCGTTGCCGCCGCATTGCAGTACATTAGCTATTACCATCCGGCAGATTACATTGCCCATCTGGGTCGCGCATATGAGGCAGAACAAAGTCCGGCAGCAAAAGATGCCATCGCCCAGATTCTGACCAATTCCCGTATGTGCGCAGAAGGACATCGCCCGATCTGTCAAGACACCGGAATCGTCAATGTATTCATGAAAATCGGTATGGGCGTCCGCCTCGAAGGCTTCACCAGTTCAATCACTGATGCCGTCAATGAAGGTGTGCGTCAGGGTTATGCGAATGCAGACAACGTATTGCGCGCCTCTATCGTCGCCGATCCCTTGTTCGACCGTAAAAATACCAAAGACAATACCCCTGCCGTCATTCATATGGAACTGGTACCGGGCAATACGATTGACATCCAGGTCGCGGCAAAAGGTGGCGGCTCAGAAAACAAATCGAAATTCGTGATGCTCAATCCATCCGACTCACTGATTGACTGGGTGATGAAAACCGTGCCGACTATGGGCGCAGGCTGGTGTCCGCCTGGCATGCTAGGTATCGGTATCGGCGGTACTGCAGAAAAAGCCATGCTGATGGCAAAAGAATCGCTGATGCAAGACATCGATATGTACGAGCTAAAACAACGCGGCCCGCAAAACAAGACCGAGGAACTTCGTATTGAATTGTGTGACAAGATCAATGCGCTCGGTATTGGTGCACAAGGCCTGGGCGGCTTGACAACCGTGCTGGACGTGAAGATCAATATGTACCCGACGCATGCGGCATCCAAACCGGTCGCCATGATCCCTAACTGTGCGGCAACGCGCCATGCTCACTTCGTCATGGACGGTTCAGGACCGGTCTATATGGATCCACCAGCGCTGTCCACCTGGCCTGATGTGCACTGGACTGCGGATACAGAAAAATCCAAACGTATCGATCTGAATACACTGACGAAGGAGGAAGTAGCCTCATGGACACCAGGTCAGACGCTGCTGTTGAACGGCAAAATGCTGACAGGTCGCGATGCTGCACATAAACGCATTCAGGACATGTTAGCCAAAGGTGAGAGCTTACCCGTCGATTTTACTAATCGCGTTATTTACTATGTTGGCCCGGTTGATCCGGTACGTGATGAAGCGGTTGGCCCTGCAGGACCGACAACAGCAACACGCATGGATAAATTCACTGACATGATGCTGGAAAAAACCGGTTTAATTTCCATGATCGGTAAAGCCGAGCGTGGACCCGCAGCGATCGAATCCATCAAGAATCATAAGTCAGCTTATTTGATGGCTGTCGGCGGTGCTGCATATCTGGTGTCTAAGGCGATTAAAACTGCGAAGGTTGTTGGGTTTGCGGATCTCGGCATGGAAGCCATTTATGAGTTTGACGTGGTGGATATGCCGGTCACCGTAGCAGTCGATTCAAACGGCACGTCCGTCCACAACACCGGTCCAAAAGAATGGCAAGCCAAGATCGGCATCATTCCCGTGACGAACTAAGTTAGCAAGACGTCTGCACACATCAATAAAATATTTACGAGAATAAACACGTTATGCAAGTAATAGAATATGGTGCAGTCGGCGTGTTTGATTCGGGTATTGGTGGCCTGTCGGTTCTTCAGCATATACGTCAGCGACTTCCTGATGAATCATTGATTTATTTTGCGGATTCTGGCTTTGCGCCTTATGGTGACAAGCCGGAATCATTCATTATTGAACGCAGTCTGCTGATCGCTGATTATTTGCACAAGAAACACTGCAAAGCGATCGTCGTCGCCTGTAATACGGCAACAGCAGCAGCCATCAAAACGCTGCGCGATGCTTACCCCGACACGATCATTGTCGGGGTAGAGCCAGGTCTGAAACCAGCGATACAAGTCAGCAAAAATCATACTATCGGTGTACTGGCAACTCAGTCCACGCTACAAAGCACGAAGTTTCAAACGTTAAAAAATCGACTCACCGCTGATACGGATGTGCACTTTCTGTCCCAAGCCTGCATAGGTCTCGTAGATCAAATTGAAAAAAATGAACTGTATACCGAGTCCACAGTAGCGCTACTGCATCGCTACATAACACCATTGTTAGCGCAAGGGATTGACACACTGGTTCTGGGGTGCACTCACTACCCTTTTGTGACTGATGCCATCCAACAGATCATTACCGATAGCGGCGCAGCGCCGGTCCAGATCATCGACACCGGTGAAGCCGTGGCACGACAATTGGAGAAATTACTGGGGGCGGCATCTGTCACTAAAAAAGCGGCGCAGTCATATCAGGCTAAAGTGCACCAGCCTTTTTTTAGTATGTACACCACAGGGCAATTGTTGAGCGCTGAACGGGCAATACAAGGTTTGCTAAGACTGGCGCCTGAGGACTATCAGATTTTCTTCGCCAGTGAAGTAACTCCACAGATACCGGCTTAACGCTGTGACTTAACATTGCTCGCGCAAAACAATTTTTCTGCGCAATGTTAAACTCGCTGATGTAATTTTTAGCCTGCATCAAGCCACGCTGTCCATTAGCTATCAACGTACACATTCACAAATCAAAAAAGGTAAAGACAATATGAAACTCTATTATTCTCAAGGTGCCTGCTCGCTCTCCGCCCATATCGCATTGTACGAAGCCGGATTGACGTTCGAAGCAATTCCAGCGCCGACAAAAACGCATAAGTTACCTGATGGCACAGATTTTTACACCATCAATCCGCTTGGCTATGTTCCCTTATTAGAACTCGATGACGGACGCCGCCTGCACGAAGGACCGGCGATTGTTCAATATATTGCCGACCAGGTCCCTGAGAAAAATCTGGCTCCAGCTAACGGTACATTTGAACGCTACAAATTACAGGAATGGCTGACGTTTATCGGAACAGAATTGCACAAAAATTTTGCTCCGCTATTCAAACCAGGAACTCCTGTCGAAACGAAAGCAGCTGCCTCTGATCAACTAAAATCCCGCCTGGCTTGGGTCGATAGCGAGTTAGCCAGTAAAGATTATCTGCTGGGTGATCACTTCTCCGTCGCCGATGGCTACCTGTTCAATGTAACGAACTGGGCACATCTGGTCGGTTTGGATATCTCAGGTTTTGCAAATCTGCTCGCATTTAGAGCACGGATTGCCGCTCGTCCCGCAGTTATTACAGCGATGAAGGCTGAAGGTTTGCTGATACGCTAAAACGGAGATGCAATATCTGCCGGGAGTCGCTCTGTCAGATTACGGGCAGACACCGGCAGGTATTGATACATCCGCAGACTTGTGTTTCGGGTAAATAAGCCCATATGGATTGTATGATCCCATTTTCTATTCTCGACCTTGCTCCCATTGCCGAAGGCAGCGACGCCTCGCAATCATTTCGCAATACGCTCAATCTGGCACAACACGGAGAACAGTGGGGTTATCACCGTTACTGGCTGGCAGAGCATCACGGTATGCCAGGCATTGCTAGCGCGGCCACTGCGATTCTCATCGGTCACGTTGCAGCAGGCACTTCGACGATCAGGGTTGGCGCTGGTGGCATCATGCTGCCGAATCACTCCCCACTGGTCATTGCAGAGCAATTTGGCACCTTGGAATCGTTATTTCCGAGTCGCATCGATTTAGGTCTGGGCCGGGCACCGGGCTCCGATCAGGCAACCGCAAGAGCGTTGCGAAGAAATCTGGATTCAGATGCGGATGAATTCCCACAGGATGTGGTTGAGCTCATCGATTATTTTTCAGCAGAACCCAGACAATCCGTGCGCGCCGTCCCCGGCACAGGCTTACAAGTGCCGGTATGGATACTGGGTTCTAGCCTTTTTGGGGCTCAACTGGCAGCCAGTCTGGGGTTGCCATATGCGTTTGCCTCTCACTTCGCTCCATCACAGATGATGCAGGCTATCGCCATTTATCGTGAGCGCTTCCAAGCTTCGAAACAACTGCAAAAACCTTATGTGATGCTAGGATTTAACGTATTTGCAGCGGATACCGACAAAGAAGCACATTACCTCGCCAGCTCAGCTCAGCAGGCGTTTATCAATTTGCGCAGCGGAAGACCAAAACGCTTGCCACCTCCGGTAGATAATTTTCTCGACCAGATCCATCCCGGTGAAAAAGCCTTACTCGATCAGATTTTGTCATGTTCAGCGATCGGTTCACCAGAAAAGATTACTGAAGCAACGCAGGCATTTATCCACCGCACCGGTGCAGACGAGCTGATGATTACATCACAGATTTTTGATCACGCAGCACGACTGCGATCATATGAAATTACTGCCAGCATTAAACAATCGCGATGAACAACCCGCTATGTTTAGCTAGGGTCTAATTGAGTATCGAGTTCCACTGACTCATATTCAAATGCAACTTATTGCAGTAACTAGATTATCCGTATTAGTGGTGTGAGCGCTAGCCAAGCCATAGCTTGTAATCAATCCCGTTTTGTATTGCCCCCAAAACTAATGCCTGATTTTCTGGGCTTTCACTAAAACTTGCCAGGGTGCTAGCGGGACTGATATTTCCAAGATTAAGATCATTGACCCAGAAATTCAATCCTCCTTGATCTGGTTCCCGATGCAAAACATTATGATAAAAATTAGTAACGAGAACCGTATTACTTGGATTCGCACCATAGATAGCCTTAAATTCAGCCGATTGCATGAAGCCCGTTGCAACGCTGGTTAAACTTGCGCCGCTATCCATCGCATTAATCCAATACCCTAACCCGGTAATGTCAGGCTTACGGTCAAACGCAGCCTGATAAATTCGATAAGCCTGACCAGCAATGCCATTAATATCAAAAGCAAGCGAAGTATCAGAAAACTGTAATCTTTCTACTTGATGAATCGTATCAGTACCGTCGTGACCAACATTATCTTTCACGACGAAATCAGGATTTGTTCCGGAAATACCATAGTCACTTTTTTTACCTGCATAAATTACGGTATCAACGCCATCACCTCCAGTAAAAATATCGTTACCGGAGGTGGTAATGAAAGTATCTTTCCCTGCAGTTCCCTGCCTCACTATGCCAACCGCGGTGGTAAAAGAATAGCTGCTGATACCTGCATAAGCATTACCTGCTAGGTCTTTCACGCTACCATTTGCGACAACAACTTTATAAGTAGTTCCGTAACCCAGATCTGCAGAAGGATTCAAAGTTAAAGTATTACCCGAAATCGACAGGTTGGAACTAGTGCCTGCATCATAACTGGCGATTTGCGTACCGTCCGCAGTAGTCAGAGTAACTAAGCCGCTGCCTCTGGTAATCGCTTCACTGAACGTCAAAATAATATTACTATCAGTCGCTACATTCATCGCCTGCGCAGCAGGACTAAAACTGCTGACAGTCGGAGCAATCGTATCCGCAAAATAAGTCGCAATATCTAGCGTATCTGTTTTATTTGCAAAGACCAATTTTTCAAAATTATATAAAGTCGCATGAAAAGGTTCTCCGCCACTTGCACTTGAAATAGAGTCAACATGCACGGCTCCGTCATTTGTTTTAGTAATCGTGTAGCTAGACCGTAAAGATGTGCCGAGATATAAAGTGTCTATGCCGCCAAGGCCATCAATGACAACAGTACCAGGGTTGACTACCGTCCAGGAATCATTTCCGGCAGTTCCGTTTATTGTCGCCATATCAAATCTCCAAATCTCATTAATTGTAAATATAAGGGCACATAATCAGGTTGTTAAACGGCTTGATTCATATGTACGACGCCTAGATGATCCATTGCCAGATAGCTCATTCCAGTGGATTCCAAGTAGTCAATTCCCTCAGATTGCTTCAGCATAGCAATGGTAGTGCAGTTACCCGCAACAACCGCATACGGAGCAACTACACTAACGGTCTGCCAATGTGAAACTGGCTGTCCCGATCGCGGATCGATCACATGACAGTAACGTCGTCCATTCAATTCAAAAAACCGCTCATAGTCGCCACTTGTTGCAAGCCCCCCTCGTTCAATGGGAATAGTAGCAAGCAACTCACCTTTTAATCTAGGATGCTGAATTCCTATTTTCCATGGACTATGATCAGGTTTAGGTCCAATGACACGCATATCCCCCCCCAGGTTCACGTAGCCATATATCGCGCCAGCCTCAATGAGTTTTGCACCCGCTCTGTCTGCCGCGTATTCCTTGCCAAAACCACCAAAATCAATTTCCATTCCATGTTTTTCAAAGCTTATACAATGATTTGCACGTTCGACAAATTGCCATCCTATTAATGCTGACAGTTTAGACAACTCTTCATCGGATGGCACTCTCCCAGACCTGAAATCCCATGCGCGCCGGAGAACGCCTGCGGTGATATCAAACAAGGTGTCGCTCGACAAATACAAGCTATCTGCATATTCCAGCAAAGCCCAGGTTTCCTCATCACATTCAACGGGATTCTGCCCGGCCGAATGATTGATCCTCGATACAATACTGTCTGTACGATATCGGGAAAATTTATGTTCAACGCGGATGACTTCATTGATCGCTGTCTGTGAATAGTGCTCTGCCTGTTGCGCATCTGTCGCTGCAATTACAAGCTCACAACTACAGGCCATTGCTTTAAAAGGTATTCTAAAAATTTGCATACAAATCAAAAGTACCCGAGATCTGTTAATTACCTATCTCAAAACTGTTTCGACAATCCCACCTGAATACTTCTCGCATAAAACGGCAACACTCCCGGGCTACCACTACCAAATAAACGCCAGTTAGAACGTTGCGTGTATTGCTCAAATTTAATATCCACCAGCCAGTCATCACCTAATTGTTTTGCCACTTTTAAACCTAAAGTGCGGGCACCATAGGCAGACACACGCTGATCTTCTGAAAAATATATTGCATCATCAGGTGGATTCGGTGGAAAAGGAGAGCCGCTGGTATCTGCATTGACATAAAAATTGGCAGCACTTTGACTATACATTCTCAGTTGTGGAGTGATCGTCCACCCATTTGCCAATGGTTGAACATATTCCAGACCAATCGTGTGTGCTTTGACCGACCATGTATCTAAATAATACCGATAACTTAATCTGGCGGTGCCTTGAGTAAGATCAATAAAATGATTCCAGCGAGCCAGCAAAGTACGGTTAGTACGTTCTCTTGGCCGGTTATCAAAAACCTTGTAAGGATCTGAAAAATACCCACTACCATCGGAAATCCCGACACTTAATTGGGCAATATCTTTACTCGTCAGGACTTGAGTCACACTAAATAACAAATCAAGTACCCGCTTCTTTTCATCAGTAACAATCTTATTATTAGGATTAATCGTATCCCTGTTCATACCGATACCTGCAGACCATGTTGTGTTTCTGTCTTCACTGGAAAAACTCGCCTGTGCTGACACACCTTTTGAAACATAATCAGATTCGTTAGAAACATTGAGCCCCAAGGTGAAAGTCGACGTCTGAAAATAACGTGTTACCTCAACATCAGAGGCATTACGTCTATCCTCCATTTTCTTTAAACCAGCATTATGGTAGGACGGCGAGGCGCCTGAAATACCGTCTGTCGTTATCGAGCCACCCAAAGACCACTCGCCAGAAACTGGCGCAATAATTTTTACTGCAGTTGCTTTGACCTTGATCCGATCTTCACCGGGCTGACTGTCCAGATAGTCTAGATACTTCACACTGATCGTCCCCTTGTCGGGTGCATTCTCTGCAAGCGCGTGACCAGTAAAAGGTAAAGATAGTGCTGCGGAAATTAACGCCGACCCGACAGATTTAAAGGTACTCGATTCCGGATAAGCTTCGTTCATTTGCAGATTACTCATCATCGTTATTCGCCCTAGAAAATTAAAATTCAGTTACAGCCACATCCACCACCACCAACACCTGCACCTCCAGACGCAGCTTCTTTACTAAAGTAGATATGGTCAACAAATTTTGTCTCTAAAGGATCACCTTCAAATTTCATCTCTTGCTTCGCCAGTTTTCCTTTTTCCCAGGCCTGAACAGGGGGTAAAGAACTGCATGCAGATAATGACTGTATCAATAACAGTAGCAAGCAGCTCTTCATGTATTGTGTTCTCCGGTATAAAAACGAGTTCGACATCATTTCACCTCTAACTGTAATTGGATTTCTTTTTCGATCCGGTTACGTGTCTCATCATTAAATCCGGCGTGCTGCGCAATCACCTTACCATCACGACTGACCAAGACGCTGGTAGGCATCCCCTTTATGTCGAATAGTTTTGCTACTGCGCCTTTAGGATCTAAGGCGATATCAAAATTTGCAGGCACTGCCGCCAGAAAATTCTTCCAGTCCTCATTATCCGTATCTACGTTAACAGCAATTATTTTGAATCCTTGCGATCCATATTTTGATTGCATCACATTCATCCAAGGAAACGATTTTTTACAAGGCCCGCACCATGAAGCCCAAAAATCAAGATAGACGAGCTTACCTTTAAAGTCACTGAGTCTATATGAGGTCGAGACTCCCTGGAGTACAGCCTCCGGAGCCGTTTTTCCCACTTCAGCAGCATTGAGTGTCAGATGAGCACATAGCAAAAAAACCGCAAATAATATTCTTAAGGGGTTTAATAACGTTGACATTCACACCTCTATATCAATATTTGTCAAATATCGTCGTTTATAATTTTTTTAAAATTAGATTTTCTGAACAAGGACATACTTCTTTCAATCTTTTAACGAGCTAAGATAAACGAATTTTATTTTGTAAAGTTAACTATTTCTGAAAAGTATAGGCACTCGTCTTATACAAGATACAAGCTGTTACATTCGCTAACGCAAATGCAGAAAAAATTACACTTACTAGACAAATTCGTTACGGCATAACAGCTTGCATAACTCAAAGAACGTGCAATGAATACAAATCATATTTCAGTTCAATCTGAACAAATACACTATCCAGTTCAGTCTTCCGTAAACTTCTAAAAACTTTTTAATCGAAATATAGTAAATCTATGCCGCCTACAGAAAAGCTAAGGAACATCCTGCTTTCCTGACGAAAAAGTCGGCGATCATTGAACTTATTTGTGTGTTGGTAAATAGAAAATATTCAAATCAATTTAGAATAAGTCGCCGTAGTCAGCCTCTTCAGATATTGATCAAAAACCATTGCAATCGCGCGTACAAACAAGCGACCTTTTGCCGTCACGTGCACCGCGTCCTCGCTGATCTGTATAAAGCCTGCCTCTTCATATTGCTTTAGCAAGACTAACTCTCCAGCAAAATACTCTGCAAAATCGATCTGATAATCCCGGTTGATCCTAGCGATATCCAGAGGCATGCTGCACATCAAGGTCATGATAACTTCACGACGTAATAAGTCGTCTGGATTTAAGGCAATCCCTTTTTCAACAGGTAAATGTCCTTCGTCAAGCAACTGATAATAGGCTTTGATGGTGCGTACCGATTGGCTATATGAATGACCGACTTTGCCGATAGCAGACACGCCGAAGCCAATCAGATCACAGTCGGCACGGGTAGTATATCCTTGGAAATTACGGTGCAGCGTCTGATCCTGACGCGCTTTGTTCAGTTCATCATCGGGCTTAGCAAAGTGATCAAGTCCAATATAAATATAGCCAGCATCCAGCAGACGCCGAGTTGCCATCATAAATATCTGTAACCGGTCTTCCGTCGACGGCAAATCGGCTTCGATGATCTGTCTTTGCGCTTTAAAGCGGCTTGGTAAATGCGCATAGTTATAGAGCGCAATACGGTCCGGCGCTAACGCAATCAGATGATCTAGCGTTCGACTAAAACTCGCCTTATTTTGCTTTGGTAAGCCGTAAATTAAATCGGCGTTGATAGACTGAAAATGCTTTTGCCGACTTTGAATCACCGCCGCTTCAACCATTTCATAGGGCTGTATCCGGTTGACGGCCTGCTGTACCGCCGGGTCAAAGTCCTGCACGCCAAAACTATTCCGGTTAAAGCCCAGCTCGGCCAACACCGCCAGAGTCTCAGGTTTCAGGGTGCGCGGATCAATCTCTACACCTAGCTCCGCGTCATCGGTAAAACTAAAGTGTTTACGCAGCATCGCCATCAACTGACGCAACTCATCAGAGCTAAAAAAAGTTGGCGTACCACCTCCCAAATGTAACTGCGAGGTCTGACGATCAGAGCCGATTCTGGCGACGACCAATTCAATTTCTTTTTCCAGATATCGCAGATACTCCGTTGTCCGGCTATGATCTTGCGTGACGATTTTGTTGCAAGCACAAAAGTAGCACAGCGATTCGCAAAACGGCAGGTGCAAGTAAAGTGACAACGGTGGGTTACTCGTGTTTGTCGATCGTTGTTCTAAATAGGAGATATAGCATTGTTCGTCAAACGTCTCATTGAAACGATCTGCTGTCGGGTATGAGGTATAGCGTGGGCCTGATTTGTCGAATTTGCGTATTAGTTCTTCGGACAACTCAATCTCATCAGTGGCATGGCTAGTGGTCATCTTTTTCTTTCAATGCACGGTTTAGTGGATGTATTGGGGGCGTTGCCACTATTTTATTTGCCGTGCTGAAATCCAATATGGATCTGGATCAAGGAATAAGCACATCAGCAAGCGCACCCGGAGTGTCAAACAACTTGCATGACACCACGTGAAGCCGCTAAAAGCATATACAACAACTCACTTATAAGCGATGAACGAAAAATATACTCCCCGTTAGTATTATTTAAAGCACCTTTAAACCATTGCGGATAAGGGTATATTTTTAAATAAATAGAGGGGAGTATATTAAACGAAGCCGCATAAAATGGATGTACTGACATCGCTCTCAATACTGATATCCTATGGTGCATGATTATTTTTTAAACATGGAAACGATCAAGGAGTGTTATGAAAAAAAGGTTTTTCTCTATTTGTCTGCTCATCTGTCATAGTCTGGCAATCGCAAAATTTGCGTCTGCCCAGGACAATCATATCGACACGATACGTCCTGATGCACCGGAGCTAGCGCAATACGGCAAGCTTGCCGTTGGCGTGAAGACGGTACAGCTCGTTCATACCCAGCAACTTGATATTCTCAAATCCAAGACCGGAGAAGCAACGCCGGTGTATGACAGGCCACTTACCGTTGAAATCTGGTATCCCGCCACCCTCCCCGAAGGTCAGGCTAGCGCTGGACAAAGTTCAACGTATCTCCGCGATGGAAAAACGCCGATTACTTTATATGGCAAAGCAGTACGTGATGCCAAACCCGATGCCTTGCACGGCCCCTACCCGCTGCTGATTGTCTCGCACGGATATCCGGGCAATCGTTTTTTACTCAGCCATCTAGCGGAAAATCTAGCCAGCAAAGCGTATATCGTGGTCGCAATCGATCATACCGACAGCACCTATAACGACCAGGCAGCGTTTGCCAGCACCTTGCTGAACCGTCCGCTGGACCAGCTCTTCGTGCTCAACGAGATGGCACGTTTGAACACCAGCGCTGCAGGCGGCAATCTAAAGGGGCTGATCAATACCGAGATGACTGGTTTGATTGGTTATTCCATGGGGGCTTATGGCGTCGTGAATACAATTGGTGGCGGCTTCACTGAAAAGAGTGTGAAAGCACCGTCAAGTGTACCGAATGGTGCTTTGGCGATCAGACAATCAGGGAATCCAGATTATCTCGCGTCGCTGGATAAACGGATCAAAGCGGCAGTTGCTTTTGCCCCCTGGGGATGGAATTATGGTGCGTGGGATGCGTCCGGCCTGGCAGGAATCAAGACTCCCGTATTCTTTATCGCTGGTAGCGCCGATGATGTCTCCGGTTACTCACCTGGGGTAAGAAATATTTTTGAAACAAGCGTAAATGCGCCGCGATTCTTATTGACCTACGAGAACGCCAACCACAATGCTGGCGCACCTATTCCAGCCCCCAGAGAGGCATGGTTGCCCTCGTCCGCAATGAAGCGGCTACCGGCAGAACATTACATTGACGCCGTTTGGGACAGCACGCGGATGAATAATATTGCGCAGCATTTTGTCACAGCATTCTTGGGGAAGTTTCTTAAAAACGACGCGACGATGGATCCATATCTGAACTTGATCGAGAATGCGAAAGAAGGTAAATGGTCAGTCGACCCGAATGGCGGTCTCAAGAGTGATCACACTTACTGGAAAGGTTTCCCAGCGCGCACCGCTGTCGGCCTCAAGCTAGAACAGCGCCAGCCCTAACCGATAACAAACTGATTTTCATAAAAAAACCGCACTGTTTTCAGTGCGGTTTTTTATTAAAACTCACAATTAGCCAAGCTGACTATTAGCGCTAACTAGCACTACTAGTATTAACTAAAATTAATTAGCCTTATTCAGTATTAATTAGATCCGTACAAATTCGTGATGATCTGCTCTGTATCCAGCCAGCTTATTCAAATGATCAAGCATTGATTGCCTTACGTCCAATCGCGGAATCATCCGAGAAAAACCCGTCTATACCTGCATCGATATAACGTCGTATCTCAGCGATGGAACCCATTTCATTGCGCGCGTTTTCGCCATTACCATCTCTGAAGTCCGCTGCAAGAAAACGATTCTCCGGGCGGAAAGTCCATGTATGCACCAGTAAGCCGGCGTCATGTGCATCACTAATCAAGGCTGTTGGCTTGCCTAACTTGCCATCGGCCAGCAAAGGAATCAAAGCCCGTGTCGGCGGTGCGACCACGTCCGCGTAACGGGCGATGTCACGCAATCCCACCTTTGATGACATAGCGCCAAAGCTCAAATCATCACCAGCGGCAACCACATCAGCCGGACGAATATTCCCTTCCGCGACCAGCTGCATTAAACGGATATTGTCTTTCTTACCGATGACACTGCGGATGTACTTCAAATTTGCTACTTCGAAGGATTGAATTTCCAACGGACAGCGTTTGGTATATTCATGCTCAGTCAGACTTTTCAAAAAACGATCTTCCAGCGGCAAGCCCGCCTTTGCGAAATAAGTAGAATGCTTTAGCTCAGGAACTAGCCCGATCAGGCGACCAACCGTTGCGGATTCGGCTGCGGCGAAATCAATGATCTCATCCCAGGTCAAAATCTGAAACATACCGTCATAAAAGGTATTTTGTGGACGCACTTTCGGCAAGCGCTCAACCGCGCGAAGTGACTTCAATTCACTCAGAGTGAAATCGTCGCAAAACCACCCCGTATGCGTACGGCCATCAATGGTCTTGGTCGTGCGTTTGGCAGCGAATTCAGGCCGTTGAGAAACGTCAGTAGTCTCATCCAGTATCGCCTCATGCCGCGCAACCAGTACACCATCTCGAGTGCTGACCAGATCCGGCTCAATATAATCAGCACCGTCAGCAATCGCTCTAGCGTAGGCGGCCAGAGTGTGCTCAGGCCGTAGCGCGGAAGCGCCGCGATGTGCAAACAACTCGACTTTGCGTGCAGAAGAAGCCAGTGCCTGAGAAGCGAAACCTGTTGCATCAAGAGATAACATACCGCCGCTCACCACGGCAGTTTTCAAAAAAGAACGGCGGCTATTGATCATCTCTGTTGTCCTTTAAAAATCAGCACCAAATGTCACAAAATACTGACGTGGTGCAATTGGAAATGTGTTGTAAGTCCCGTTCGCAGCGCCGACGACGACCACCGAATCTCCTTTGACCTGATTCAGGTTTGTGATGTTCAGACGTACTCTGGCATTTTTAATGAAAGTATTTTGCACCATCGGTAACTTCGCATTGATACCGAGATTCAACATGAAATAACTGTCGACGGCCAAATCGTTGGTATAGGTTGCATAACGCTTACCGACATAATCGCCAATCAATTGCGCCTCAATCTCACCAAATGTTGCGGATGCCACGAACTTATTCATCCACTCCGGACTACCCGGAACTTTTTTACCCGAGGTCGGCACCAGCGTTTTGCCATTGCTGTAATCGTCTGCATAGACCGAACGATTGTAGGATAAAGCATTGTAGAAACTAAAGTTTCGACCGAAATGCAAAGTACCTGCCAGATCAATGCCATCGGTCGTGACGCTGCCGACGTTGGCGAGAATAGGATTGCCACCAATGATGGATGAGATCACCGGCGTAGGACTGATTTGCAATAAGCGATTGCTGAAATCTACGTGATATACCGTCACCTGACCATCAATTTTATTCAACGGTCCCATATCCAGATTGCGCTTGCTACGCAGACCCGCCTCATAAGTCAGTGAGGTTTCTGGCTGTGCCGTATTTTTGAACAAATCAAACGCCGACTGGCTCGCCAGACTCCACGGAGACGCACCGCCACCGCCATAAGTCACGAACTGACGCATATTCTTTTGGACATTGATGAATAACTGATCACGCGCGCTCAGATCCCAAAGCATGCCGACCTGAGGCAAGAACCATTTTTTGGTATCAATCTCACCGACGGGCAAAGCGAGAGAGCCGCCAGAGATTGCACCTGCCTTAGGCTGTACCGGAAAATCTCCTTTTGCATACTGCAAACTCGACTTAAAACCTGCTTGCAACACCATATCCGGACGTACACGCCACTCATCTTGCAGGTGTAACTGGATGACGTTATTACGAATCTCGCTACCGTACTGAGTAATCAAAGGATTACTTGGACGGTCGTAAGGGGAGCTAGGGTTATTCACATCCAGCGGATACCAGCGACGATAGGCAGAGGATTCGTTGTGCTCCCACCAGCCACCAAATTCGATCTGATGATTACCAAACTCAGTACGCAAATTAGAGATCAGGCCAGAACGATGAATATCATATTCAGTGGTGCGGGTGGCATACCCCGAATTGCCAAACACTTTTTTCAAATCCTGGTTAGGAAAATAAATACTAAACAACGCTGGCAAACCCGCCGCACCTATTGGTCCGGCAACCACGCCGACACCATCATCACGGTGAAAATACACCTGATTCGACCAGACAGTTGATTCGTTCAGGTTCAGATCATATTTAGCATAGGTCAATATATCCTTACGCTGCGCATCACTATAGTAGTTGTGATAATTCGAACCGTCAGCGGCTGGCGTTGCGCCTGTTGGCGACAGATAAGTCAAGGCGGCAGGAAAATTCGGATAGAGAAATGGTCGAGTATATGGTGCACTCGTCTCGCCAGTCACATGAACCGTGCTGTCCTCATTTGGTTCTATTTTGTCGTTATAGTTGAAATACAGTATGAGCTTGCCGGAAGGCTTGGCACTTACGAATTTTGCATTGAGTTGTTTTCCACCTTGCTTGCCATCAAAATCCCAGGCGCGCGCATCTTGGCGCATGATAGAAATATAAGCCGCATTACCCTCGCCAAAAGTACCGGTATCGAAACGTGCATAAGTACGTGAGGTGCTATAACTACCTAAAGTCTGTTCGAGAGTCGTCTTTTGTTTTGCTAAAGGGTCGCTGCTGAATACTTCAATCGTACCACCCAGATTGCTGGTAGACGGAGTGGCGAGATTACCCGCTCCGGAGGACAAGATCACATTTCTGACATTCTCACTGATCACGGCACGTTGTGGCGATAATCCATTGTAGTTGCCGTATTGCTGATCACCGAGCGGCACGCCATCCATCGTGTAACCGAGTTGCTGACCATTGAAACCATGGACAAACAAGGAGAGATTTTGTTCGTTATTCCCCCATGGATCTGCCGTGGCAAAGGTCACGCCAGGCAGAGTCTGCAAGGATTTAACGGGATTAATCCCTGGCAGGATTTTTTGTATTTCACTACCGCGTAATGAAACAGCAGAACGGGTAGTTTGAGACGAAATTTCGACCGTCGCAATCGCACCATCTGCTTTTTCATTTTTATTGGTATCGGAGATCGTCGCAACTGTCTGTGCAAAGACAGGTTGTACAAAAACAAACAGACAAGCGGTCGATGCAATCGCCAAGGCAGGTGCTGAGTATGGAAGTGATTTTTTCTTAAAATGAACTGGTCTCATGAGGTTCTCGTGATGAACTAGCGGTAACTAGTAATAGTTAGTGATGCGTAGTGATATTTAGTGATCAATGGGATGATGAAACACCATCAAAGCCGTCGAAGCTTAATCACTATTTATGACGACGAAATGACCACCCCAAAAAAACACAAATTCACAACACAGCACAACACATCACATCAACCGTTTTTAAATCATTCAACCAACATGAGAATAAAAGAGAGAAGCGATCAGCGCAGAGTAAACGGCGCCGATAAAGGAATGACTTATTGCGCTCTCAATGACTGTCGTACAGTTACCATAGAGCCGTCCGAAGGCAATGCCGGGACGTTTAGCAACGTCATCAGCAAAGGATAAACATCAACATTATCAAATGCAGGCAATATCGTTGCCTTCTTAAAAGCTGGTCCGGTAGCGATAAATAATGCCTGCATTTCAGGTGCCAGATTATCGTATCCGTGCGAACCGCTGACCGTCGTTTTACCGTTTTTGTCACCCAGCTCCACCAGCCAGCCTACATCGGCCAAACAAACAAATCGCGGCACCCGGGCATTTTCTCCATAATGAAAACGTTCAGGAATCGCTTCTTTTTTCCAGCACTGCATGTGCTCATGTTTCTTCAGCAAGGCATTAGCTACAAGCTCTTCCTGCCCAGAGTTGACATCAATGCCGGCATAAGTACCTGAGGTAATCACACGATAGTTAACGGGATCTGCTAATTCATTTAAGCGAACAATCCTATCCGCGCTCGTAGCAGCCATACCGTGATCAGAGACAATCACAACATTGGCGTCAATATGACGTGCGCGAAGTCCATCGACTAGCTGGCCGATGGCCTGATCTACGCGTGCGACATCGCTGGTTACCTGAGCAGTGTCGGGGCCAAATTCATGTCCTGCATGATCGACATCATCAAAATACACCGTCAAAAATCCTGGCCGATCACCAACCGGCTTATCCAACCACGTCAGCATCGTGTCAACGCGACCAGCCGGCGCAATCTTGCCATCAAACCGTCGAAAATCCGTCGGCAATACACCATGAATTGCCGCCTCAGATCCCGGCCAAAACATGATGCCGGTCTTAATGCCTTTTTTTTCTACCGTCACCCAAACAGGCTCTGCCTGGTCCCACCAGCGGTGATCAGTGACTGCATCACGATTACTGAGTGTAAAGCGCACGCCTGGAATTTGCGGATCTTCCATCGTATTACCAACGATACCGTGATGATCCGGTCGCAGCCCGGTAACTAAGGTGTAGTGATTCGGGAAAGTAATTGAAGGAAACGACGGTCGCATTGACTCTGCACTTACGCCGTTGGCGATTAACTTATTCAGATTTGGTGTGACACCACGATTCAGATAATCGGGCCTGAAGCCGTCAATCGAAACAAGAATAACCGGATGGTAATCTGATGCATCTGTCTGCTGATCAACCGGCGACTTGGCAGGCATCTGGCTGCAGCCCGACAGAAATAAAGTGAAGAATATGCTGGTTACTACAGAAAAACGGGAATAAATCATAAATAGTGTTGTTAGAAATAATTATAGGAATATCGCTTTTACATGGATCAGACGTATTTTTATTCATACCAAATCTCTGTCACTGATCATCCGGCCTGATGGTACAGCCAGCTCGTTAACATAGATTTTAGTTTAAAGGCTTTGGACATTAGGTCTGCTGATAAATTCCGCTAGTTATCTATTTTTCACCTTTTTTAGTACGCAAATCAAATCTAAGCTTTTATTAAGGCAACGAATGTTAAGATAATCAAGATGACAACTCATAAGTGAAATATCCCTATGGCGTCGATACCTAGAATTAAAGTACGGAATATGAGCGTAAAAACTCGACTGGCGCTCGCTGTTGCCGCATTCTTTGCCTTCGCATTTATCCTGCTTACAGCGTTCTCCATATCAGTATTTCAAAAGACCTTAGAAAAGGTCATCGAAATCCGGCAGTCTAGCCTGATCGAAAATACCGCCGATGAGATCGATCAAAAAATCGAATTAAGAAAAAAAACACTGATTCTTTTGGCCAGCGATCTTGGCTCTACAATCACCGATAATAATGGATTGCAAAAATTTTTAGAGCGCCACCATAGCCTTGACGGCATCTTTGATAATCTCATTATTTTTGATCTTCATGGTCAACTCCTTGCAAATCTCGATAGCCCTGAGTCCATAGGAAAGCTGAATATTTCAAGCCGGGATTATTTTCAGAAAGCGATTACACAAAGCAAAGTCGTTGTTTCACCTCCTTTAAAAAGTGGCGTATCAGGACGTCCGATTGTCGTGATCTGTGTTCCCGTTTTTGATATCAGGGGGCATATGATTCTGGTCTTATTAGGCACCATAGAATTAACGCAAGATAGTTTTTTAGCCGACTTTGCGAATGCAAAAATTGGTGCTGCCGGCTATTTTTATTTAGTGACATCCAAAGGCGTTTTTGTCACTCATCCCGATCAGTCTCGTATATTAAAAAATACAGCCGATGTTCCTGGTCAAAGCAAGTCATTAGATATGGCCTTAGGCGGATTTGAAGGTACGATGAGTTCGACCACCCGAGATGGCAAGGACGCTATATTTTCTTTTAAGCGCTTGAAGTCTGTCGATTGGATTGTGGCAGCCGTGTATCCTTCAAATGAAGCATTTAGCCCAGTTGCTGAGGTAAAAAGCAATGCTATGCTGGTCAGTATTGCCTTATTGCTGCTACTACTACCACTCGCCTGGTGGTTCATGTACCGACAATTAGCACCGCTGCAAAAATTACGCAACAAAGTCCTGAATGCAGAAGCAAGCTTTGATCTGACTTTGCCACAAAAAAAATATCCCAAGGATGAGATAGGCGAACTTGCTAAAGCGTTTGATGACGCCATGATGAAGCGCCTATCGGCAGAATCTGCGTTGACTGCGAGTGAGAACAAACTACGCTTAATCGCCGACAATATGTCTGCCTTCATCGGCTATATCGACTACAACGAAAAATATACCTTTGTGAACAAACAAGTTGAAAAACTGTTTGGCATATCCGCGAAAGAAACCATAGGAAAAACCGTCAAAGAAGTAATGCCCCAAGCTTTTTATCAGCAAAACAAACCCTTCATCAATCAGGTCCTTAACGGAGAATGGACACGATTTGAACGGCAGGCACAAAGAAACGGCAATATTGAGTGGGATAGAGTTACCTACGTACCAGACATCAATCAAGGTGGTATGGTCGATGGTTTTTTCGTACTGGTAGAAGACATCACTGAGTTTAAACGCGTGCAGACAGAATTGACTTCAAGCGAAAAACGAATCAGAACCATTACCGACAACATTCCCGCACTGATTGGTTATATTGATGCAGATGAACGCTACCAATTCTGCAATCGCTTCTATCGATTAATTCCGGGAATAGATCCAGATGCGATGATAGGCCAGACCATGAAGGACGTGTTTGGTGAGCAAAATTATCTGGCGTTAAAAGAAAAAATTCAGCAGGCACTCAACGGTGAGGCAGTCTCTTTCGAGCGGTTTACTACGGAGCGTGGTGTCTCTAAATATTTGCAGTATGAATATGTTCCCGACGTCAACCTGGACGGATCAACTGTGGGCTTCTATACAATGGCGATTGATGTAACCGACCGTAAAGAAGCGGAATTAAGATTGCAATCCAATGAGGGATTATTGCGCGCGATCGCAGATAACATTCCCGCATTCGTGAGCTTTATTGATAAGGAAGACCGCTTCCAGTTTGTCAATCGTCCTTATGAATCCTGGTTTAATCTCCCCCTCGCAGAAATCCGCGGACGTTCTGTATTGTCACTACTCAGTGAGTCCGTTCAACAATTACACAGAGAACATTTTCATATTGCACTGGCCGGTGAAAAAACTGAATTTGAATTGCAGGTGAGTATCGCCGGCGCGTTCAACCATTACCGAGCAACTTACGCACCACAACTCGATGAGACAGGCACTGTGATCGGCGTCAATTCTCTGGTCAATGACATTACCGATGCGAAGGCAATCGAAACACAATTACTGGCGTTAGCAAGATTCGATACCCTGACGGGTCTGCCAAACCGGAATCAGCTCAATGAAAGACTCGCAGAGGCAAGCGCCCGGTCAGCCAGAAGCAAGCGCTCTATGGCAGTCATGTTCCTGGATCTGGATCGTTTCAAGTCGATCAACGATACCTTAGGCCACCATGCAGGAGATATTGTTCTGAAAGAATTTGCCTATCGCTTAAAAGGATGTATTCGTCAGACCGATATGGTTGGCAGACTCGCCGGTGATGAATTCGTCATCGTACTTGAGGGTTTAAACAGTCAAGCAGAAAGCGAAATCGTCGGATCGAAAATCATTCAGGCAATGACAGCGCCATTTAATATCGATGGCAATGCAAGAATCATTACGACGAGTATCGGTATTGCCATTTCGAGCAATCAGCATTCTAGCGGCGAGGATCTGCTAAATAAAGCAGATGAAGCTTTGTATCTGGCTAAAAAAGCGGGACGGAATATTTTTAAAAGCCTTGAGTTGTAGCAGTTGGCAGATGCGAGGACATATTGAATTATTAAGATGACATGGTTGTATCTTAGTATCTCCACGCCACCTTCTTACTCTTGTGCTGTCCGCGAGTTAGGCAGAAGCCAACACTTGGTTTTTTAAGTAAAATCGATTACGCAGCATGAATTCAAAACAAAGAGTTTGCCAGAGGCGTAAAAATCTCGTATAATGTTTTGCTTTCTTACAGAGAAATGTTGAAAAATAAATCTCAGTAAGCTTCAGTGGTGGTCGTAGCTCAGTTGGTAGAGTCCAGGATTGTGATTCCTGTTGTCGTGGGTTCGAGCCCCATCGTCCACCCCAAGATTAAATAAAAAAGCCTGCTTTCGAGCAGGCTTTTTTATTTTCCTCAAGACAACTGATGAAAACTGTACCTAGGTGAGGTGGGGATAACGATCTCGCCAGTATTCTGCTTGGGCCGATGTCCAATCAGCTTTCTGCTAACTCAGCTTTCATCGCTTTCCGCTTCGCGCCTATACTCCAAAATTACAGCGAGCCAGATAGGAGTTCCGTCACATCTTACCTTGAGCACCATTCAGTGCCCTCGCCTTCGCTTTTATCTCAATCACTTCGCGCTTCTTATCTTTGCCCTCTACTGTCAGCGTCATCAAAACAGTATCGCCTTCTTTGATCTGCGTTTTTAAATCCATTAGCATGACATGGTAACCACCAGGCTTCAGCTCGACAACTTTGCCTGCGGGCAGCGTCAATTGGGGAGCCGGACGCATTTTCATAATGTTGTTATCCATTTTCATTTCATGGATTTCAGCGACTCCTGCTACCGAGGTTTGTATATCAACAATCTGTACATCGTTACTTGACTGTAGCAGCATGAATGCGCCAGTGGATTTCTGCTGAGCAACAGTAGCTCTGATCCAGGCATCTTTAACGCTGACCTCAGCATGTGCTGCCAAGCTGACTAAGGCCAGACTGGCGACCATCATCCGTGTGCTGCATTTCATTGGTTCATCCTTTTTGTTTAGACGTGTTTATGTTCAACATAATCCCGTAATCCTTGCATACGCGTCATTGCCTCAAGCAATAAGGCAGGGTCGCCGAGCGCCAATTTTTTACTATCCGACAAAGTTTGACGAAATACTCGGGCACCAGGCAAACCTGTCATCAATCCCAGCATGTGACGGGTAATACTATTCAGCCTAAGACCACCGCCTTTAGGACCGCTACCCTGACCAAACTCAGCGAGCTGTGCAGAAATATAGGGCAGCATTGCCTCGACAACTTCGGCTCTAGATTTTACCGGAGCGTCATCACCGTAATAGCGCTGATCAAAAGTCGCCATCAGATAGGGATTGTGATAAGCCTCGCGTCCCAACATGACGCCATCCGTATACAAAAGATGCAAATCGATTTCTTCTATCGTTTTGATGCCGCCGTTGATCAGTATTTCCAATTGTGGAAAATCTTTTTTCAACTGATATGCGTATTCGTATTTTAGAGGCGGAATTTCCCGGTTCTCTTTAGGGCTCAGACCTTTAAGAATCGCATTACGTGCATGGACAATGAATGTAGAACAACCTGCTTCGGCGATTTGTCCGACAAAATCACGGACAAACTCGTACGACTGAATATCATCAATACCGATTCTATGCTTCACCGTCACATCAATACTGACGGCATCTTTCATCGCTTTAACACAGTCAGCGACCAGCGCTGGCTCTGACATCAGACACGCACCGAAGGCGCCTTTCTGCACTCGTTCAGAGGGACAACCGCAATTCAGATTAATCTCGTCGTAGCCCCATTGCTCGCCTAACTTAGCACTTTGTGCCAGATCAGCAGGCTCACTCCCGCCTAGTTGCAAGGCAACCGGATGCTCTTCGTCATTGAACTGAAGATGACGAGGCACATCACCATGTAATAAAGCGCCGGTGGTCACCATCTCGGTATACAGCCAGCTATGACGCGTAATTTGTCGGTGAAATTGGCGACAGTGCCTGTCTGTCCAATCCATCATCGGGGCAACAGTAATTTTTCTTGATTTGTAAGTCATTGATTTATTTGCTATTTATTGATCATTTCTGATCAATAACAGAGATTTCGGAATGCCCGAATTATAGCTGACATAGCGCAAGCAGACCTGATCTGTACGTCAATCCCATAACGCTGAGTTTGGTGCGGCAACGCACAGACCCTGTGATGTATCAGTTCTATTCTGGCCAGACACTTAGCCAGGAGAACTTCATGAAATCACAACCACTTATTCGTACATGTCTATTCGTTACCCCGTTGATTGCCATCAGCTTACTGACCGGATGTGCCAGTAACGCACCCAGCAACACGTCCAATAATGGATCGAATTATAGCCAGCAAAATGCGAACAGCTATTCAACGCCTTACCAAAACAATGCAGCTAATTATGGCGTCATTGACGCTATTCAGGTCATACGCCCGGCAAATAATACGAGTGGTGGTGGCGCGATTGTTGGCGGTCTGATTGGCGGTTTACTAGGCAATCAGGTCGGCAATGGTAACGGCCGGACCGCAGCGACTGTCGCAGGAGCAGTCGGTGGCGCCATGGTTGGCAACAATGTGGAACATAACAAAAACACGCGCAACGCGGATCAATATCAAATTCAGGTACGTCTGGATAACGGCAGTTTCACCACTCTCGTACAAGACTCTCTGTATGACCTGCGAGTCGGAGACCGGATCCGGTTGATTAATGGCCAGGTCAACCGCTACTAAGACTAAACACCTGCACGGCTTACCGAGTTACCGGCATTTGCCTTGAGCTTTACTGACCAATCTTCTCCCTAAGGAATCATCATGCTCGACAAAAATACCGGAGATAGTTACATCGCCACGATGAAACAACAACTCGATGAGTTGAATCACACCATGCAAGAGCTAGAAGCAAAAACACAGCAGGCGCGAGAAGAGGCGTACGAAAAATACATCTCAGAAATGGCCAAGCTACGTCAACAATCTGAACTGGCATCTGACAAGTTGATGGAGCTGAAAGACGCAGGCGAAACCTCATGGAATGATCTGGTGATTGGCACAGACAAAGTACGTGACGCATTTATCAAAACTTTTCACGACTTCAAAAGCAGGCAAAAAGCAGGCACTAAGCATCAATAGCCCTCACCTACTAATTTTCCGACTAATTCTCTACTACCTTACTACTGGACTACATCATGGGCACCATCTTACTCATCATCTTAATACTTGTATTAGTCGGCGCTTTTCCAAGCTGGCCACATAGCCGCAATTGGGGTTATGGGCCTAGCGGCCTGACTGGCTTAATCGTTATTGTACTGATCGTCATGTTACTTACCGGTCGCCTATAAAGCGACATTAGATAAGGCTACGAATTGCTAGCTGCTACATCATTACCTCATCAAGGAATCAATATGAAAAAATCTATCGCCTACCTTTGTCAAACCATGATGAGCGTGACAGCATCTGTGGTACTCATGAGCGCCAGCTGGGCACAAACTTCTCCGGCTGAGATGCCGCAAGCCGGGGCTCCCGTCATTGATCCGCCGCGCTGGCTTCAAGAAGATACAACACCGCAAGCACGCTTTTTGACTTTAAAAAAAGAAGCCGGTGCAGTGCTGCAAGAATCGCAATTCGCTTGCAAAAAATTAGATAAAACTATGCGGGCGTCCTGCCTACAAGATGCACAAGCAATGTACCGACATGACATCGCCAGAGCTAAATCAATGATGCAAGAAACACCGCAATAAATAAGTAAACAAGTAAATAGGCAGACAGAGACCCGTCGATTAACCAGCGAGAAATTCTGTCACAAAAAAAATAACGACAACAACAGATGGCGGATCAATTCACCGAATCCATCATCACACAATCATCAGGAACACCAAATGACTTTATCAAACAACATCGCAGCCAGTATGCTAATGCTATCCGGGCTAGTACCATTGCTGATCGCTCCTGTAGCCGCACAAGCACAGCAGTACAGCACTTCACAGGCAACCCCGCATATCGACGGCTTCAATGTCGATGAGGTACGCCGTATCGCACCGGGTGTTGAATTCAACTTCGGCATCTATGGCACTCCAGGCGGCATAGCAACGCTGCGCATTGCTGGCGCGACTCACAATCTCACTCTGGTAGAAATTGAAGCCGGTCAATACGAAGGTACTTACACCATCAATAGTCGCGACAAAATTGCAGCGCGCAGTCCGGTCACCGCTAATTTACGCCTTGGTAACCAGGTCACTAGTGCAGTACTCAATGAGTCTTTGCAGGTTGGCGTCGGCTACCATGCGAATCAGACCATATCCGGCCCTATGCCAAGAATCGACCGTTTTAATGTTGACCCGGCGCGCGACCTGAATGGTGGTAACGATTTACGTTTTACCGTATTTGGTACTCCTGGCGGCAAAGTCGATCTGACGATCAATGGCGTGAAAGGCAAACTATTTTTATCCGAAATCGCCAGCGGTGAGTACAGCAATTCCTATACCATTCGCAACCGTGATCACATCACACCAAATAGTCCCGTCATTGCTAATTTACGCGTCATCGACCGTGGCGTAGAGCGCGTCACCAGTGCGACTTTGGGTAAGACTCTGCAAATAACACCAACGCAAAATCAGGCACAGATACCAGTACAAGCTGCACGCATTTGCTATAACTGTGGCACCGTAGAAGCCATCAACCTGATCGAAGTCAAAGGCGAAGGCAGCTACCTTGGCACAATCGGTGGTGGCGTCGTCGGTGCACTGTTAGGCAGCCAGGTCGGTGGTGGTAACGGGCGCACAGCAGCAGAAATCGCTGGTGCTTTAGGCGGCGCGTATGCGGGTCGCAACATAGAAGGCAATGCGCGAAAAACCAATCACTATGAAGTCGTCGTCCGCCTGCAAAATGGTGCAACCCAAACGATCCCTTTTAGTAATGAACCTGGCTATCGCGTCGGCGACAAGGTACAGATTAATAGTGGCGTCATCAGCCGAAATTAATTATTTCTTAAACCATTCACTCCAGAATCCGGTACAGATATTCCGGAGTGAATTTTTAATTTAATTCAAGAATTACGCAAAACGGCAAGCTGCTGCTCACCATTCACAGGGGAACTTCTCACATTGAACCCACAGGCTGGATGCGGCTTTCAAAGGCATTTCGTGCCAACAGGCGCATTCAGCTTGCGGAGTTGTTTGAAGAATTTTCAAAAACCCTTCAACCGATATGTAGCGGAACCACCTACTCCTGATTTCTCTCAGTATCTTATTACCTATCTGCCTATGTGCCTATCTGCCTATATGGCAAAAGGTTTTAGTGTTTGCGTAAGTCCTATCATTCAATATAATCCACCTAACAGGTTCAGCCGGAGCAAGTATGCAACGCACTACTCAGACTTATCTTGCTTCGCCTTATGTTCATGCAATCCGCATGCTGAGCATCATCATCCTCAGCGCCATAGCAAGTGCCTGCGCGTCACTGCCAGAAGTTCGTTATTTAAATTCCACCTTGTCAGCACCTGCCAGCCCGACTGTCACCAATGCGCAAGGTACTCTGAGCAGTAAAAAAACCTCGGCCTTACTTACCAAACGCTGGCGTAATTCGCATACCAATATTGTGGCACTCGCAGCGCTCGAAGAAGCCGCTACCGGCAGCCCTCTGATCGCTGGCAATAAGGTTACTCTGCTTTACGATGGTCCCCAGACCATGGCTGCTATGACAGAGGCTATTAATGCCGCTAAAGATCATATCAACCTGGAAACCTATATTTTCGATCAGGACGAACTCGGTATCCGCTTCGCTGATTTATTAATCGCCAAGCAAAACGCTGGCGTACAGGTTAACATCATCTATGACAGCGTAGGCACCATAGGCACACCACAAGCCTTCTTTGACAGGATGCAATCTGCCGGAATTCACTTGCTCGCATTTAATCCTGTCAATCCAGTCAAACTGATTGGTCCATGGGAGCCCAACAACCGTGACCATAGAAAAATTCTGATCGTTGATGGCATGGTTGCATTTACCGGCGGCGTCAACATCAGTGCGGCGTACGCGAACAGTTCTTTATTCCGCTCCAAAACCAGACGCGACACGAACGTCGGCTGGCGTGATACTCACATCAAAATTGAAGGCCCCGCAGTCGCAGCCTTGCAATGGGTCTTTATCAATAACTGGATCAGCCAAAAAGCGCCCGAATTAACTGACAGCGATTTTTTTCCGCCATTACACGAGGTAGGGGATAAGCTGGTACGCGTACTCGCCAGCGCGCCCGATAGTCATCATGAAATTTATAAAGCCTATATTCTGGCGATACAAGAGGCAAAGCAAAGTATCCACATTACCAGCGCCTATTTTGTACCGGATGCTCAAATCTTGCGCGCTTTGAGTGACGCCAGTCAGCGCGGTGTCGACGTAAAAATCATTTTGCCCGGCGTCACAGACAGCGGCCTGGTATTTCATGCTGCGCAGTCTTTTTATTCCGAGATGCTAGCTAACGGCATCAAAATCTATCAGCTCCAAATTGCCGTCTTGCACGCGAAAACTGCCGTCATCGACCAGGCCTGGGCCACGGTGGGATCAACCAATATCGACACCCGGAGTTTTCTGCATAATAATGAAATTAACGTTGTCGTATTTGGAGAGGATTTTGGCAAAGCCATGGAAGCAAGCTTCATAGAGGACTTGCGCTACTCTATCGAAATTACACCGCAAGAATGGGAAAAACGCCCCGTCAGCGACAAACTGAAGGAGTGGGCTGCACGCAGTCTCGCCTATTGGTTATAGCCCAATGAAGAGCATAAAATAGTCAGCCAGAAATATCAGACGAAAACTGAACATCTCAGCCACAACAAGCAGTCCCAACGGATACATGGAGTTGCAATGCAAGGTATTAAACAAGGACAGTGGGTACCATCGATGCAATATCTGAGCATCGCGCTGGCGACGCTATTCATCGCAATCGTCGCCACCCCCAGCGCAAGCGCAGACAACGATCCCAACGCATCAGATCCAGTCAAGATCATGCAGGCAAAGTATGCGGCAGTCGAACCGCAACTCAAGCAAAATCAATTTAACCGCCCACTCGTTTTAGAATCTGCAGAAATAGATAATCGCTTAAAAGGGGATATCTATGCCGTCATCAATTACCCGATAGCGACGGTCACAGCCGGGCTCAATAATCCAGAGCATTGGTGCGATATCATGCACCTGCACATCAATACCAAATACTGCCATGTCATCAAAAATCCGGGTAGTGACACACCGGCAACTGCACTGCGAATTTATATCGGCAAAAAAGTACCCGAAGATCTGGCTGACGCCACGCGAGTCGAGTTCAATTATCAGCTCGCTACAGCAACATCCGATTACCTGCAAGTAAAACTCAATGCCGATGAAGGCCCGCTGGGCACCAATGATTACCGCATCATCCTCGAAGCTGTCGCGCTGTCAAAAACAAAAACCTTCATGCACCTCACCTACTCCTATTCGGTAAGTCTCACAGGTCGTATTGCAATGCAAACCTATCTCGCCACCGTAGGACATGGCAAAGTAGGATTCACCGTGATTGGTAAAAAAGCGGACGGACAACCAGACTACATCAGCGGCGTACGTGGCCTGATGGAACGCAATACCATGCGCTACTATCTGGCGATCGACAGCTACCTGAGTGCAGCCAATAGCGCCCAGGACACCCAGCTAGAGAAGCGCCTGCTCAGCTGGCATTCAGCAACAGAGAAATACCCACGCCAGCTCCATGAACTGGAACAGAATGAGTATGTTGAGATGAAGCGTGCCGAATATGTGCGGCAGCAAGCAGTGCACTGAACATGCAATATGCGGATCCGTTCGTTATGAATATCAGTCATCACGTCTGACTTACGCTGATTGATTCAGATTGATTTATATTAATTTAGATTGATTTATCATCAAGTTAAGTTACTGCCAGATCTGGCCGAGGATGTTGCAGATGCCGTGACTGAATTGATGACACGATATGGATTGACGGGGTTTGATAAAAATTGATAGGACTGACTGCACCATGAATTTATAGCACTGCTCATTGAAAGCATTGACTATCGCCAGTGAACATCATCCTTGAAAGAAATTTTCTTGTAATTATTTCTGCGAAAAAAAAGCGCCAGGCAAGCGCGTTATTCTCCATGTCATCTATACCATCAATATTGGCAAGACAAAACAAAAGTCACCAGTCAATCCAACTAATGTTGCTATTGACCAGTGTCGATCTATGAGCCTGAGCCCTACTTCTTGCGGACTACCATTCCTAACAACAAACCAACACCGGCTGCCGTGGCAATCGCACACCAAGGATTTTCCTTGACGTAGTGATCAGTAGATGCTGCCAGTTCCTGGCCTCTGACCATAGCACTGGTTTGCACTTCATGCGCTTTCGCCAGAGCAGCATCTAGCATCTGCATTGCACGGGTGCGGGCCTCTTCTGCTTTCTCTCCGCTCAATGTGGCGGCCGCGACGAACAGCGCTTGTGAGTCCTTGAGCAAGACTTTAACGTCGTTGTTCACTGCTTTTATATTTGATTCCAACATAATGTGTCCTATCCGGGTGATTGAGGTAATTGGGTTTATCTGACCTGCGGTATAGCGAAATTTTTCGGTATATCGCAAGCCAGAAATTTTTACTGATAGCCTTGCTTCAAATTACTTTGAGTAAGTGTAAGTTTTTTGAATTTATTTAAGTTATGTCGAATTACACAAGTAAGTCACGCATGTCATCAGCATGCTCTTCTTCCATTGCCATGATCCCGATCAGCATATGCTTCGTTGTCGGATCTTTTTCGCCGATACGTTCTATCATCTGACGATAGGCTTCGATAGCGATGCGTTCTGCGATCAGATTGGCTTTAATCATCGACTGGATGCTGCCGGAGTCATCGTATTCAGCATGACTGCGCTCGATTAAGGTAGCGGGATTAAAATCCGGACTACCGTTCAGCTGAACAATACGCTCTGCGAGCAAATCAGCATGTGCTTGCTCTTCCATGGCATGTTGCAAAAACTCCGCTTTAACCGGACCATTCTGCAAACCGCTGACCGTGTAGTAATGACGCTTGTAGCGCAATACGCAGACCAACTCGGTCGCCAGTGCACCATTCAGCATGTCAATAATTTCTTTACGGTCTGCCTGGTAGCCCACCGTCACTGCGCCGTCATCCAGATTTTTTGCCGCATCACGGATGGCTGCCGTATCGAGGCCAGCATGACTGCTGTGTTTTATGTCGTGCATGATGTCACTCCCTTATTTACTACTGCTGTTAATTCGAATCGTCTGAACCGGTTTAATTGCGTTGCGCTACTTTGCCGCTGGCGTCAGACAATACGATCTCAACACGACGATTCAGTTGACGGTCTTGTGCTGTTGCATTACCAGCTACCGGAAAGGCTTCACCATAACCGCGCAGCGCTACCCGATCACCGGCAATACCCATTTCCTGCAAAGCATTACGTACCGCAGTGGCGCGACGTTCTGATAGTTGCTGATTGTGTGCAGCACTACCTGTGCTATCAGTGAACCCCTCTACCAATACGGTGCGCTGAGGATTCTGCTGCAATACATCCGCAAGTTTTTTTGCCGTACGCATGCCATCAGGATTCAGGCGGGACATATCAGTGCCAAACAAGACATCACCCAAGGTAATGACCATGCCGCGTTCTGTTTTTTTGGCAGCGAGATCGGCAAGCTGTGCTTCCAACTGCGTGGCACGTGCCTGAGCATCCAGCGTCTGACGCTGTGCCGCATTAGCCTCGTCCTGTGCCATCTGTGCTTTGCGCTGTGCATCAGCTGTTTCGCCCTGCGCAATCTGTGCGGCGAGCTTCGCCTGATCAGCACTGATTTTTGCCTGGTTCGCTTCGTTAGTACGTTGATCTAAACGGATCTGGTCGCGTTCTTTGCCCGCATTCGCGACGTCAGCCTCCGCAGATTTTTGTTTTGCAACTTCTATAGTCAAAGCAATTTTTTGCTTGGCAACATAAGCGAGCTTATCAATTTTTTCTGCATTGTCTTTATTGCTTGCGGCTGTATTGGCCTGATCTAATGCCTCAGTTGCCTGCTTCATTTCCAGTGGTGCATAGCTCGCTACTTTAGGGTTGCTCTGTGCCGCAGCGTAATCATTGCGTGTCTGATCTAGCAGACTGGTTGTCTTTGGCATAGAACTACAAGCAGAGATAAATACTGCCATCGCTAACAGTACAGGAGTGAAATGTGTTTTTTTCATGGGAATACCTTTTAATTTTGTCGAAATAAATGTGTCTGCAAAGAGAGTGCGATGCAAACGTGATTACAGGTCAACCGGCAATCGATTAATGCATGATGGCACTGGTATCAATGTAGTGAATGGATGATCATTTGTTAGCACTGCTGCGGATTAACTCTTCGCGTAGAACACGAATATCATCCTGCAAGGCATCGGCGGCGGCTTGCGCTTTAGAGGAGTTCGCTTTGCCCTGGGCTAACTTGGCATCGGCCTGTGCCTGTGTTGCGAGGTCATTGGCCAGTTTGTAATCTTTTGCCGCCATCGCTTTATTAGCCAGCGCCATCTTGTCGCGGGCCGATGCCATTTCAACTGGCGCAAATTCTGCGCCACCAGCGCCTGAGGCGTTCTCTACCGCGGCTTTAGAGACGGCGACATTAGCCGTCGCCGGTGTTTTCATACTGCTACAACCTGCAATGAATACCAGCGTAGCTGCGGCTAGTACTGCGAGTGATAAGTTGGCATTTTTATTCATAATTTCTCTCCAGTGAACGATTAATCGAGCGAGTTTGTGACCTCGATGTCCATCGTTATAGGCGGTATAGCTAGCAAGATCGGTACGCTGACGCACATAAGTTCGATTTTTAAAAACTTGAATTAAGCATCATCGCCATCAACGATTCAGGCGCATCCGCTGGCATCGACTAGCGCCGGATGTAACAGGATTGAGTACGCCAACGCACATACCACAAGCATCGTCTTGCGTATGCTGATCTCAGCAAAACGCTATATTCAGTCGCCTGTAAATACCAGCGCTCAATAGTGATTAACGTAGTAACTAACGTAGCAACTAGAAGTCACTAAACCAAACACCGAAAGTCTGTCATCATGCCGATTCTATTTATTTTTTCACCGCTTACTTTGCTGATGAATCACGCAACCGTCATTGTGTTACCACGTCTGATGGCAACCGCCATGGGGATGCAAATGGTGGTGATTAGCCTGATGAGTCTGAGCAGAGCCATCAATCTCCCTGCTTACCTGTAATGAAGCCGATATCACGTAACAAACTCATTTTCGTTATCGGCTTGCTCGCACTCCCTGTTGTGATGCTGATCGTGCTCACACATCTGGACTGGAACCGGGCCAGGCCCTGGCTCAACACACGCGTCAGCGAGGCATTAGGGCGTCCATTTGTAATTCATGGCGACTTAAGTTTGACCTGGGACCGGCAGATTGCAGGTCCGGAAGTAGAACAAAACTGGCGTGGAGTGATCCCTTGGCCGCACCTGATCGCTAATGATATTCACATCGGCAATCCGGTAAGCATGAGACATCCCGGCAAGGCAACTTCGGCAACGAATATCGCATTAACGCCGGATGACATGGCGACTATCGGCCAGTTTACTTTTTCATTAAATCCGCTGGCATTGCTGGACAAAAAAATTGCGATCCCGCTGCTACGTTTCGATGCGCCCTCGGTCTATCTGTTACGCCATGCAGATGGTAGAAACAACTGGACGCTGCCGAATAACGAACAAGGCTCTGGCTGGACAATCAATATCGGTCGCGTGATCTTCACCAAAGGCAACGTACACGTAACTGACGACACTCAACATGCTGAGATCTTTGCAGAGATCGATACCATTAATACCGATCCGGGATACGGCGTAAGCTGGACGCTACACGGCAAGTTCAACGGTGAGTCCGTCAAGGGAACAGGCAAAGCCGGTGCAATTCTGTCCTTACAACAGCAGACTACGCCTTATCCACTGAGGGCAACTTTACATGTCGGCACAACGATGATTGCTGTTGAGGGGACACTCACCAAACCGACCGATCTGGCCGCTGTTGATATGCGTTTAAAAGTCGCGGCAAGCAGCATGGCGCAACTGTACGCACTCAGCGGCATCGTGATGCCGGAGACGCCGCCCTTTACTACCGAGGGACATTTGACGGGCACGTTGGGCAAACACAGCCAGCATTGGATCTATGAGCAGTTCAAAGGTCAGGTCGGCTCCAGCGATATTGCAGGTTCGCTCGATTTTCAAACCCGGTCGGGATCACTCGGCCGGCCGATGCTGACTGGCACCATCGTCTCGCATCTATTGCAGTTATCGGATCTGGGGCCACTGATCGGCGCTGACTCCAATCGCAGCAAAGTGGAACGTGGTGTGATTGCGAATCAACCTTCCGGCAAAGTCTTACCCGTCGAAAAATTCAAGACCGACCGCTGGACCAGCGTCGATGCAAAAATTCAGTTCAATGCCGAAAAAATTATTCGCGACAAAGAATTACCGGTCACTCATCTGGCAACGAGCTTGCAACTTCAGGATGGCATATTGACGCTCGCACCACTGAGTTTTGACGTCGCCGGTGGCACACTCAATGCGAATATCCGCCTTGACGGCAGCGGCAAAACAGATGCCGCCGCGATTAAAGCGCTCATGACCGTCAGCGCCCGTCATCTCAAGCTCAAGCAATTATTCCCGGGCCTGGAACCACTACAGGCTAGCGTGGGGGAGATTAATGGCGATGCATCTTTATCAGCAACAGGTAACTCTGTTGCGAGTTTACTCGGCGCATCAAATGGCGAAATAAAGACACTGATCAATCACGGCAGTATCAGCAAACGTCTGCTTGAGCAGATGGGCTTAAATATCGGCAATGTCGCCCTCACTTATTTATCCGGAGATAAGCAGGTCAGGCTCAATTGCATGGCGACCGATTTCAGCGTCACCAATGGTTTAATGCAAACAAGGACCTTTGTGATTGACACCGATGATGCGATTCTGGATGTCAACGGCACCATCAATATGACGCAAGAAGAACTGGATCTGACGATCAAGCCGAATAGTAAAGGTTTGCGTATTTTTTCGCTCAGAGCGCCACTTTATGTACATGGCAGTTTTAAAGAACCTAAGGTCACCATCGACAAAGGCGTACTGGCGCTGAGAGCAGGCGGTGCGCTGGCGCTGGCAGCGGCTGCACCTGTTGCTGCGCTACTGCCGCTGATCAACGTCAGCCCTGAGGCCGATAGCGGCTGCACACAATTATTAGCGGATGCGCGCGTCAAACCTGTGGCACCGACACCGGGTAAAATTTACCGCCCCAGAGCAGCCCTTAAATAGCGCATTAGTAGGTAGTGTGTCTGTGCATAATTAGGTTACCAGGAGTGACGACGAATACATATACTCCCCTACTAACTAGATAAAATAGTGCCCATACCGCTTTATTTGTATAGGTATAAAAAATATACTAGCAAGGAGTATATGTCTATGGAGAATAAAAATCTGATACCAGATTCTATCGTCCGCTCAAGAAAAGAGATGGCAAAAGATTGTAAGAAAAAGGTATGACACTGCTAGAAAACCCTATTTCGATGCAGTCCGCATGCGATGCGTGACATCCATGCCAATACCGCGATACCCCGTGAACCGCCCCCCCGTGTCAAACATCGGCTCGCCGCTCACTTGCAGATATTGGATGCTGCCATCGACATTCGTACGACTATAAACAAAATCCAGAAACGGCCGGCGGCTGGCGATGTTTGAATTTAATTGCGCCCGTTCCGCCGCGTTCCAGCCTGCCAGTGCTTTGGGACTTTCGCCCAGCATATCGTCGGCATCAATCCCCAGCATCTCAAACACAGGGCCAGAGATGCTCGTGAAATTCCCCTGGGGATCCTGCTCCCAGTACCAGTCAGACGATAATTCTGTGAAGCTTTTAAACCGTGCTTCACTGGCACGCAGTTCAGCGGTGCGCTCCATGACGGTTTGCTCCAGGACTTTGTTGTAGTTCTCCAGCTTGCGGTACAGCAAACGTACTTCCAGCATGTTATGAATACGAGTTTGCACCTCAACCAGATCAAACGGCTTACTGACAAAATCTTTGGCACCGGCCTGTAGCGCCTTGAGTTTATGCCCAGGCTGAGCGGTAATGACCAGTACCGGCAGATAGCTATCGGTATCGATTTTTTTTAACGACTCCATCACTTCAAACCCATCCATCTCCGGCATCTGCAGATCCAGCAGAATCAGATCGTAGCGATGCTCTGCGTGCTTGTCGCACACAGTAAGCGGATCCATGGTCGACGTGATATTGGCGTAGCCGCGGCTGATGAGCATCTGCTCCAGCAGCATGACATTGGCTTTTTGGTCGTCGACGATAAGGATACGGGCGTTAAGGATCTCGCTTGCTTGTAACATGAGGGGCTTCCAAAAATCGATGATGTTCTATGTGTTCTTTACTACAGAGACCGGCTGCAATGGCTCTCTGCATGTGGTCATGAATTAATTCGCCATAATTTAATTCGTCATTAGTCAAATCGTCATGAATCAGATCTCAATAAATCAGATCGCTTGCTGGATGGACGATGCTCCGCTGCATAATGTAAGGCGATGTCCAGCGAGTCCATGAACTCATTGACCTTGATCGGCTTGGTCAGATAACGGAAAAATCCTGCTTTCAAGCCATTTTCAATATCGCGCGGTATCGCATTAGCGGACAATGCCATGACAGGGATATGTGCTGTACCCGGGTCCTCATGCAAGATTTTCAGTGCGCCATAACCACTTAAACCGGGTAAATTAATATCCATCAAAATCACATCCGGCTGGTAGGTACGTGTCAATTGTATGCCCAGATGCGCATCGGTTGCCGTTAGCAACTTGAGGTCTTTACGACGCTCTATCAATTGCTTGATCAAGGCCATGTTAGCCGGATTATCTTCAACATAAAGTAAAGTGCGCTGAACAGGCGTAGCGTCATACACTAGTGATTCTGGTGCGGGCGCGACACGGCTGCCTTCGCCCATTTCACCGAACACGAGCTTAGGCGCGCTCGATGCGGCCAATTCAAACCAGAATGTACATCCGACGCCAACCGTACTATCGACACCGATCGTACCGCCCATCAGTTCAACTAATTGCTTCGTCACTACCAGGCCGATGCCGGTTCCCTCTTCACCACCTGATTCTTTGCCAAGGCGATTAAACGGTTGAAATAATTGCGAGAGCTGATCAGGCGCCAGACCGGTACCGGTATCACGGACGCTGACACGGATTCTGTTTTCGCCATTGAGCTGACATTGGACAATGACCGCTCCGTAATCACGATTATATTTAATCGCATTGGATAAGAGATTAATCAGCACCTGCTTGACCCTGGTACGGTCCGCATGCACATAAAACAAATTTTCAACATCGGGAAACGTCATCTGAATATGGCGCTTCTGCGCCTGCGTCTCCATCATAGAACGGCAATCCTGCAATACATCCGTTAGTGACATTGACTCGTGCGACATGGTCACTTTGCCGGACTCAATCATCGCCAGATCCAGGATTTCATTGATCAGGCGAAGCAAATACCAGCCCGCCTGCAAGATCTGATCAATCGATAATTTTTGTGCAGGCGTCGGTGACGGCGTCTCAGATTCCATCAATTGTGCGAACCCGAGCACCGCATTGAGCGGCGTGCGCAACTCATGGCTCATGCTGGAGAGAAATTCGGATTTAGCAAGATTTGCCTTCTCAGCCGCAGCTCTAGCGTTCTCTAGCTCTACATTATTTTCTTGAAGGGTATGCTCAAATTGCTTACGCTCAGTGACATCGCGAGCCGCGGCAAATACACCTTGCAAATTACGGTCACGGTCATAGAAGGTGGTCGCGTTGTATGACACCACGGTTTCTTTTCCGTCTTTGGCATGGGCGGTCAATTCATAATTGGTCACCTTGCCTTCACCGAGTACGCGGGTAATCGCCGCTTCGGCGCGCTCAGGATCGGTAAAATAATTTTTAAACGGGACGCCGATCAACTCATCGCGAGTGCAGCCGGTCAATGCCTCCATCTGCTGATTGACGTCACTGATAATACCTTTCAGGTCCGTCGCCATCAGTGCATCGATATTGGATTCAATCAGCGACCGGGTATAGAACTGCTGATCCCGCAAGCGCTGATCCAGCAATGCCTGCTCGGCTTCAACCTTCTTGCGTGCTGTATTGTCCGTACCAATCAACAGATACCCAATCACCCTGTCAGACTCATCACGCAATGCAGTCACCGACACAATCGCCGGAAAACGACTACCGTCCTTACGGATATATGTCAGCTCATAAATATCCTCAATACCACGTGATGCCTTAAAGACCAGTGCCTCAAAACCTGGTGAAATCGAAGTTTCCAGTGCCGCACTTAAAGCTGCGGCGCGGGCAATTACCTCGCCCTCATCAGAGATACTCGATGGGGTAATTTTATTCACGACATCGATGGACTGATAGCCCAGCATATGCTCAGCACCGACATTAAAGATCTGTATCACCCCGTGTGCATCAGTTGCGATCACGGAAAAATTTGCACTATTAAATATCGCATTTTGCAAAGCTTCCGCTTTCAGCAAAGATTGACGGCCATCCTGCAATGCTTGTTCCATCGCAGAACGTCCCCGTACCGCGCCCCGCACACGCACTGCAAGCAACAACAAAAATCCCAGCAATAGAACGATGCTGACCAGCATCACTTTGAGTCGTAATAATTCACTGCCTTTACGCAGAATTAATAACTGTTGCTCATCTGCCGTGGCCTCAGCAGTCAGTGTGCGTACATGAGTCGACACATCCCGCTCGCTATTAAATAATCCTGGTACCGGAGAGAGACCTTGTGCATCAAACGCAGCCTGACTTGCCATCAACATCTGAATACGTTGATCAAGCAAGGCCGCCATCTGAGCAATGCGGGCTTGTTGACTGGCATTATCGATTGTCAGGCTACGCAGTTGTGCAATGATAGAAGTCAATTGCGTCACAGCGACATCGCGCTCGGCGAGAAAGTTTTTTTCCTTCGTCAAAAAATACGCCAATTGCCCATTCTCAGCCCGGTTGATTTCAGAACCCAGCTTATCAAATTGAGAGACGACTTCACGCGTATGTTCTACCGAGGAATAAGAAGCAATCGGCAGAGCGATATTCCATGCCATGCCTGCGATAAGAAAGACTACCGCGAGCGTCATGCCGATACCGATCAGCATTAAGCGTTCGACCGATAATTTATTGAAAGCGACCATACATCCTAACCTTGATGACTGCGTTAAAGCTTCATAAACAGCATTGATGAGAGCAATAACAAGAGCACTAACCCCGGCTCAAACAAGGTGACGGCAACGCCGTAACGCCAGCAAGGCGTTTACATCGTGAATCTGTATCTTGAACCTAATCGTGGTCCGTATTCGTGATCCATAATCGTGATCATTTTTCCTGCTCCGCTTCGTTCTGTGCGCGCAATCGCAACAGATCACCGATACAAGCGGTCTGGCATACTCAACGCTGCTTTACGTCTGATAACAACCGGGCAAACTCTTTTTTAACCACGCTATAACACTCGCATACCTTATCTTCCAGGCCATCTCTGTCAACCACCGTGATATGACCGCGGCGATAGCTGATATAGCCTGCATGCTGCAACTTACCCGCTGCTTCGGTAATTCCCTCACGACGCACACCCAAGGTATTTGCAATCAGCTCTTGCGTAATAGTGAGTTCATTCGACGGTACGCGATCCAATGTCAGTAATAACCAGCGACATAATTGCTGCTCTACCGAGTGGTGTCGGTTACATACCGAGGTTTGCGACATCTGCGTAATCAAGGCCTGGGTATAGCGTAGCAACAAACGTAGTACAGGACCGGCACGATTAAATTCTTCCATCAAGATCGGTGATTTCAGGCGATAAGCATGACCACTGGTCTGTACTACGGCACGACTTGGGGTTGAATTGCCTCCCATAAATAAGGAAATTCCCAACACGCCCTCATTACCGACACCGGCAATCTCCGAGGAGCCACCGTCTTCTAACAAGTAATGCAGCGAGATGATCGAGGTCGTCGGAAAATATACATGCTGCATCTTGCCGCCGGACTCGTATAGAACATCCCCCAGCAACATCGGGACTAATTCCAGATGAGGCGAGAGGCGATCATATTCGGCATCAAGCAACGCCGCTAACAGATGATTTTGATTGGGATCGTGCGCACTGGGCATAGGGAAATTCTGTTTCCAGTCATGAAAGGAAATGGGAAGCAAGGTGTGGCAGGGGGGATGGCGCAGTTGTAAAACTGACCAACAAGATAACACATCCCGTATAGATGTATTAACTATATTCTCCGTAAGGCAATATAGTCTGTGCGTTATCGCACATAAGGCATAGGCTCACTATAGCCCTCAAATAGACCCACACATAGACCACATGAGTCGCCGGTAAACTCTTGGATGAAGCACCTTTTCTCATTGCATCATGACGATGTTATCCATCGCAGATCAAACTGCCTGAATGTACGTCAGCGAACGTACATTCGCGACCACTCTTCCTACAATCCTGCATCTGAACCAATACAGTCCAAGGTGAGTTGTCATGCAAAAATTAGACGAAATTGCGAAAAAATTATTAGGAAAATCCTACTCAGAGCTAGATGAGCGTAGTCAAAAAGTCACTCGTCATGTCGCCGAACGTAAACATATCGCGATGGATACAACGCAGCAATTTGAGGGCGAGACCACACGAGGTCAGCGTGCCGCCGATGCGGTAGCGAAATTTGGCGGATCCTGGACTTTCATCAGTATTTTTGGTGCAGTGATGGTGATCTGGGTGGTGCTGAATTCCTTTATCCTGATCAGATACCAAAATGGTTTTGACCCCTACCCCTACATCCTGCTCAACCTGTTTTTATCGATGCTGGCATCCATTCAGGCACCGATCATTCTGATGTCGCAAAATCGCCATGCCGAAAAAGACCGGCTTGATGCCGAACATGATTATGAAGTCAATCTGAAAGCCGAATTGGAAATCATGCTGCTACATGAAAAAATCGATTTACTGCGCGACGTTCAATGGAATGAATTACTCGTCATCCAGGAAGAGCAACTGCAAATGATCAAAACTCTGATCGGCAAAAAGACGATGACAACACTGGAATAACAGAATAACAGCCAGATCGACTACAACATAAAACGAGCGTGTGTGCGTTGGCGTACAGAACCAATGTCATCTATGCCTCATTCTAGATTCATCGCTTCGCTGCATATCGATCTGTGACAGCGATGTAACGACTATGTTTCGTCATTTCGCTGAATCAAGTCATCTCATCAGATCGTTTACCAAATTACTCTCATCAACTTACTCTCTCTGAAGGATTTTTATCATGAAAAATATTAGCGCCGTCTCTGCATTGATCGCTACCCTGATGCTCACAGGCTTGGCCGGCTGTGCCGCAACGCCACAACAGGAAAGCACAGGTCAGTATGTAGACGACACCGTCATCACGAGCGCAGTGAAGGCGTCGATCTTAAATGAGCCAACATTGAAGGTGAATGAAATCAATGTCGAAACCTACAAGGGCGTGGTCCAACTAAGCGGCTTCGTACGTTCAGAGGACAACATTGCCACGGCAATCAGATTGGCGCGCGGCGTCAGCGGCGTCACCGCTGTTAAAAATGATATGCGCTTGAAATAAATCCCGTAGACCGCAAGCTGCTCCAGATCAGCAATTCGGAGCGATGCAGGATCAGCGATTAAGCAAAAATCACTAATTCGTTCAAACTAAGGAGTCACAATGACTAACTTTAATCAAATCATCACGATATCAGCAGCAATTACACTCGCAATCAGTATGAGTGCTTGTTCTAACATGTCTACGAAAGATAAAAATACCGCCGTTGGTGCGGGTGCAGGTGCCGTAGTCGGTGCCGTACTCACTGGTGGTAGTGCAGTCGGCACCGTCGGTGGCGCGGCTGTCGGCGGCGTAATCGGTAATCAGGTCAATCCAAAGAAATAGTTCGCATCGTTACTGATCACTGATATCGGTAGCACCGCCGATATTGCCAACACCACCGGCATCACAATTGCCCTTATCTGACTTCAGTCAGGCAAGGGCTTTTTCTATTTCATCGTCCTTTCAATACCAACTCAGTGCTAGGTGAATGTCTTAGTAATTGCCATTCAATACCCATAACATTGTGTACGTCAGCGCACAGAACTCTGTTGTGAATCCTTGGATACTCAGATTCACGATGTCACTGGAACTGAATAGGTATTCCGCGGATCCTGACCTGATATCGAGATGACTCATCCATTCATTCCAATAAGGAAAACATCATGCTCTATACCATCGCTGTCGTTTTACTCGTCTTATGGCTACTCGGTTTAGTCACGTCTTACACCATAGGCGGCTTCATCCACATCCTGCTTGTGGTTGCCGTCATCATGATTTTGTTACGCCTGATTAGTGGCCGCGGAGTGTAGATTTTTTAAAATTTAAATCATCGAATGTGCGTCAACGAACAGAACAGTGATCGCCTGCAACGTAAAGTGAACTCATTGAAACAGATAAATGTTTGTCTTCAAATCGGGCTAGTACGAATTGCCATGGGTGTTGTAACTGGTAAAAAGAAGCAGCTGCCACATCAGGTATTCAAAGAAAAACGAGAAGCATTCTGTATCCATATTGAAGAATTACTGCGATGCCACCGCCACTTTGGCAGGATGAATTGCTTAACAAGGAGATGATAATGAACTGGGACGTAATCGAAGGAAACTGGCTGCAATACAAAGGTCATATTAAAGCGCAATGGGGCAAGCTGACGAATGACCATATAGATGTGATTGCAGGCAAGCGCGATCAGTTACTTGGCTCGATTCAAGAGTCTTATGGAATAGACAGGGATGAAGCGGAAAAACAGGTCGCCGCTTTTCAGAAGTTTTTAAAAGAAAGTCGTTCTTCCTGATATTTAATTTTTTTCATTCAAATTTTTTATTCACAGGTAAAGCTACATCACTTACAAGGTACAACATGAAAATTACTACACTCAACAACATCATTGCAACAGTCCTGATCGGCACAGCCACAATCGCGTGCAGCACCTACGCCAATGCAGCAACAGACGAAGCAAAAGCCACATATAAAGCTGCAAAAGAATCAGCGGAAGCTGACTACAAAGTAGCACGCGAAAAATGTAATACGCAAGCCGGCAACCCTAAAGATGTCTGCGTAGCAGAAGCAGAATCGATGCAAAAGCATACGAAAGCCAAAGCAGAAGCCGAGTATAAAAATACGAACAGTGCGCGTACCGATGCCCGCAAGGCGATGGCAAATGCTGACTACGATGTCGCAAAAACCAAGTGCAATGCGAGTACAGGCAATGTCAAAGATGTCTGCATCAAAGAAGCTAAAGCCGCAATGATCGCTGCGAAAGCAGATGCTAAGGCAGACAAAAAAGTGGTTGCAGCTCGTACCGATGCCCGCGACGACAAAGTAGAAGCGAACTATAAAGTCGCGATTGAAAAATGTGATGCCTTAGCTGGCGCGACGAAAGATAGTTGTGTCGCTACGGCCAAAGCACAATTCGGTAAATAACAGCACTTGTCCTCTCCTGTTTTTTGTACACATGGGTTCGCTTCAGTTCACTTATGTGCATTCATATGAATCCATGGGTAATGAATACAGGTATCAGCAGTAGCGTTTCAAATGCATTACCTCCGTGACGGGTTCGTCCAGACTTATCTCAGTACGAACTCAAAACAGAATAATTCACTCAATTATGAAAGATTATTATCATGAACATTCCACAACGTATAGCAACCGCCCTCCTCTCTTTTATGCTGATCAGCGTCGTAGGTTGCGCCTCGACACCAAAATCTGAAGGTGCTGGCGAATATGTTGACGATACCGTCATCACCACCAAAGTCAAAGCAGCGATCTTGAATGAACCAATGTTGAAATCCCGTGAAATCAATGTTGAGTCATTCAAAGGTGTTGTGCAGTTGAGCGGCTTTGTCAGCTCACAGCCGGATATTGATAAAGCGGTAGAAATCACCCGTAATATCAAAGGGGTGAAATCCGTTAAAAACGATATGCGGATCAAATAACAGCATACCCTCCACCTCTACCCGGGGATAAGTGAGGATAGCTGAATACCGATGGACCTATGAGCTATTTTTAGCCGTAGCGCATCGGAGCAGAACAAGCGGGCATTGTGGCAACAAGGTCGGATAAGACATCAAGTACTGGGTGTCTTATCCCATCAGCTTATACACAATGTCCGCTTCCTATTTGGCGATCGGTTTGACGACCAGACATCGCACATAATAAAAATAACAGGACAATAAAAATGACCACCCCTGCTCAGGAAGAAACGAGATTACCCACTTCATCCAGAACGCCCTCTGCATCGGAGGATACGTCCGTAGCACAAACGGCGGAAGCACTGGAAGCGACGGAATCATCAAAAGTATCAGGGGTGCTAGACATGCCTGAGACATCCAATACGCCATTAAGCACCAAAGGCGGACATATTCATATTCCGGTGAACGCTCGCGGTCTGGCACTGGCTATTCTGGCGACAGTCGCATTTGTGTTCGCTCTGCAGTCAGCTCAGCATTTTTTTATTCCCCTCATATTCAGCATACTGATTTCTTACACACTTAATCCTGTCGTGGTCTGGCTTGAGCACATACGGATTCCACGCGCTGCCGGTGTCGCTCTGGTCATGATCGCGATACTCGGCGGTAGCGGACTGGTGGCGAACTCGCTTCGTGCGGAATTTAATTCTATTCTGGTGCGACTACCTGATGCCGCTCACCAGATATCACAAGCCATTACGAAAACGCAGGATGATCAGCCAACCACGATGCAACAGATGCAGGCTATAGCGACTGAGATTGAAAAAGCGACCAGCCAGACCAACAGCGGTGCACGCCCAGGCGTACGTCAGCCCGCCACGGTGATTGTGGCGCGTCCGGCATTCAAGGTGCAGGATTGGCTATGGGCTGGTTCGATGGGTGCGGCAGGTGCATTGGGTCAATTGATGATGGTAATTTTTCTGGTATTTTTTCTTTTACTGTCAGGCGATAGTTTTAAACGAAAACTCGTCAAAATCACCGGCCCCTCTTTATCCTCAAAAAAAATCACTGTCCATATTCTCGATGACATCAACAAGTCGATCCAGAGTTATATGTTCATGCTCCTGGTGACCAATCTGCTACTCGCTTTGCTGCTATGGGTGGTATTTCGTCTGATTGGGCTGGAGAATGCGGGCGCATGGGCGGTGGCGGCAGGCTGTTTGCATATCATTCCGTATTTTGGTCAGATCATCATTACCGTGGCGGTCGGTGCTACGGCGTTCATGCAATTCGGATCGCTGTCGCAAGCCATGCTGGTCGCTGGCTCATCTCTGGCTGTATCCGTGCTGGTCGGGACATTTATCACGACTTGGATGACGGGCAAGATCGCCAAAATGAATGCGGCAGCCGTGTTCATAGGCTTATTATTCTGGGGCTGGTTATGGGGAATCTGGGGTCTGCTACTCGGCGTGCCGATTATTGTCGCGGTACGTGTCGTATCCGAGCGTATCGATGGTTTGCAATCTGTAGCGGAATTATTAAGCGAGTGATGCAAAGCATCGTAAAAAAATACGCTCAGACCGGGACAGGGATAAGTGAATGGAAAATAAAGCGGAAAATAAAGCGTGAAATAAGGCGGGAAATAAACCAAGAACTCATTCGGTTAATAATCCCTGAGATAAAAAGGGAGGAAAATCATATACTCCCCTATTTTTTAATAATTTACCCCTAATTCCGTAACTAAATAAAGGCGCCTCTGATTATACTAGGGTAAGTATAGTCAGAGGCGCTGTTAATTACACTACAAATCTCACGCTGAAAAAGTCTACATATCCTACTGTACCCATCTCAAGCTTTGGGCATCTTGGAACCTATGTACGTTTTCACTACATCTGCAATACCAGGCCTGCTAGCTTTTATTCGGTGGTTCTATCGCCATACTATTTTGATGATCGCTACTGGCCTCAACCATCTCTGGCGCGACTTCGATCCGGGTAATACCGGAATTGACGGAGATAGGATCACTCGACGGAAAAGACATTTCCAGCGCATCGTCGAGTAAGGTCTCTTTGGCTTTATCCTCCTCGCTCTCCACCTGTTCCGCCAGAGTCGCGATGGCGGCAGCCCATTTAACGAATTTCAGCATGCCGAAATCGCGGATTGTCTTGACGTGAAAAGCCTTGTTTAATACCTCGGCATCCTTGGCACTGACGCCTTGCAACGCGCTGACTGGCGCATCGGCAAGTTCGATGAAGTTTAATTTTTCATAGGCTTTATCGACACATTTAATGATATTCATACGGGACCTCTTTCTTATCTATAGTCGGAGCAACTCTGCTGTTGACTGTGCAGGATCAGAATGCGCGCTGGTGACTTTCTGTTCTGTTCGTTGGCGCACGCATGGACGCAATACGGCAAATCAAAAGCAGCGGCACTGATACACGTCATTACCAAATTAAATCCGGCGAACTCTTGAGTAAGCTGACTGGTAGTGCCACAATCAAGAGCCGCCAGCAGTTTCTCGCCAATCTCCTAAGGACCAGAATCATGACTACACCGCTGAACACCGAGCATTTTTGGATGCCGTTTTCTGCTAATCGCCAGTTCAAGAACAAACCGCGCCTGATGGTGGCTGCGGAAGGCATGTATTACACAACGGATGATGGCCGTCAGATTCTGGATGGCACCGCAGGACTATGGTGTGTCAATGCCGGGCATGGTCATACAAAAATTGTCAGCGCGATCCAGCAACAGGCGGCACGCATGGATTTTGCACCGACCTTCCAGATGGGACATCCGCTAGCGTTTGAGGCGGCCAGCAAACTCGTATCCATAGCGCCCGAGGGATTGAACCGCGTGTTCTTCTGCAATGACGGATCTGAAGGCGTTGATACCGCGCTGAAGATCGCCCTGGCATATCACCGGGTACGCGGAGATGGTATGCGGCATCGCCTGATCGGGCGCGAACGCGGCTATCACGGTGTCGGTTTTGGCGGCATTTCGGTCGGTGGCATTGCAGGTAATCGCAAGCATTTTGGGCCTGCACTACCCGCTGTCGATCATCTGCGCCATCCGCTGAATATTGCAAAAAATGCCTTCAGCCGCGGTCTGCCTGAGCACGGCGCCGAAATGGCGGATGAACTGGAACAACGACTGCTCGCCTTGCATGACCCCTCCACTGTAGCGGCGGTCATTGTAGAACCGCTACAGGGGTCGACAGGTGTCATTTTGCCGCCCAAAGGCTATCTGCAAAAACTCCGTGCCATCTGCGACAAGTACGGCATCTTACTGATTTTTGATGAAGTCATTACCGGATTCGGTCGTCTGGGGACGCCGTTTGCTGCAGACTATTTTGGTGTCATACCTGACATGATCGTCTGCGCCAAAGGCCTGACCAACGCTGCCGTACCGATGGGTGCGGTGATCGTGAAACAAGCGATCCATGATGCCTTCATGAGTGCCGCACCGGAAAACAGCATCGAGTTCTTCCACGGCTATACCTATACTGCACATCCCCTCGCCTGCGCCGCCGCAATTGCGACGATTGATGTTTATCAGGAAGAAAAATTATTCGATCGCGCCGCGTCGAACGCCAGTCATTTCGAGCAAGCGGCGCACAGTTTGCAAGGCCTGCCCTATGTCAAAGATATCCGTAATCTGGGTCTGGTCTGCGGCATTGAGCTTGAGAGTATTCCCGGCAAAGTCGGTACCAGGGCGTTTGACGTATTCCTGAAATGCTTTTGGGAAAAAGGCGTGTTGATTCGGACGACCGGCGACATCATCGCGCTGTCACCGCCACTGATCATCATGCCTGCGCAGATCGACACATTGTTCGGCGCGATTGCCGATGTATTGAAAGCGTAATAGCAAATGCGTTAATTCAAATACGGAATCTACACCCCCAATCCGCATACACCATGCGGCTGCTGGCATGAAATCATGCTGACAGCCGCATTTTTATTCGTGTATGCAAATGAAAAATTCTAAAAATATCCAAGTTAAAAAACCTATCGATAGGACTTACGCAAAAACTAAGACCTCTCATCACAGAGACACAAAGAAAAGACCCGGGTAACCGTTCCATAAAATATTGATTCAAGATTTTTTAAAAGCTCCCAGATTTATTTCACGCAAAGAGAAGGCTTCCACGATAAAAATAATTTGCCGCTGTCGCCAATTTTCAGCTGCTTACTGTTACGCTGTTCATCCGTTTTACCTTACCGTTTCGACTGACTTTTCTCTGTACGCTCCCATGACAAAAACCACCCTCTCCCACCGTATTAACGGCCTGGACACTCTGCGCGCCAGTGCGATTTTGCTGGTGCTGATGTATCACTACATGGTGTTTGTGAGTCATGAAGCGAGTTTTGGAATATTGAGTGAAATAGGCTGGGCTGGCGTGGATTTATTTTTTGTATTGAGCGGCTACCTGATCGGCAATCAGATTTTTTCTGCGATGCAGTCAGATCGTTCGTTCTCGTTGAAGAAATTTTATATCCGGCGCGCCTTGCGGACGCTGCCGAATTTTTACGTGATTCTGGCTATTTATTTTTTGTTCCCTCTGGTCGTCGGCGGTAATCCAATAACACCTTTATGGAAATTTTTGAGCTTCACACAGAATTTTAATTTACGCCCCGGCTCGGCGTTTTCTCACGCATGGTCACTTTGTATTGAAGAACAGTTTTACCTCGTATTGCCAGCACTTGCCCTGCTGGTGCATCGTCTCGGTAAATCAGTGAAGGCTGGCTGGATAGTGTTGATTAGCCTGATGTGCGCTGCGGTGTTGTTACGCAGCTGGATGTGGCGTGATGTCGGTAGTGATGGAACTTTATATTACGTAACGATTTATTATTCCAGCCTGTGCCGCTTTGATGAATTATTACCAGGTGTGGCGCTGGCGATGCTGAAGAACTTCCATCTTGCAACATGGCAACGCGTACAGGCGCATGGACAAACCACATTGCTCAGCGGGCTTGCATTGTGTCTGTTGAGCTTCTCTCTGTTTGTCAATTACAGCTATGTGGATGGCCAAGGTTTTTTGTGGTTCACTACGGCGTTTGGTTATAGCTTGCTGGCGATCAGTTTTGCCTTGCTGACGATGGCTGCACTGAGCCCGAATTCATGGTTATACCAGTGGCGCATTCCGGGTGCGGCACAACTTGCAATGTGGTCATATGCGCTCTATCTGGCGCATAAACCCTTGATGAATGTGCTGATTTCGCCCTTGACTCATCAGGGCGTGTCTGTAACCAGTGCTAGCGGCATTAGCATCATGTTTGTCGCTAGTTTGCTGGGTGGCTACTTGTTATTTAGTGTGGTAGAAACACCGTTCATGAAACTACGCGACCGATTTTTTCCGACTAGTTTGGTAAAAGCTACCACAGCAGAAAACACAAACAAGCTAAGTTCCACCGCGAGTTCTGCAATCACATCTCATTCATCAACAGGCTGATACCAGATGATAGGCCATGATCATGAACCATGAACCCATCCAAGCAAGCGTATGCATTTTAGTTATTATGTAAGACAGCATCAAAGCATCTTTGCCAGCAGTGCCTGGTCAAACCGTTGATCGCAAGGAATTCTGACTGTATGACCCGCACCGGCTACGACTTGCATCGGCGCATGGGCCATGGAGGTCATCGCCGACAACGCAACAATCTGGTTACCTGAGGGATGAATGATCTCGATCTGATCTCCGACCGCGAAGCGATTTTTTACCTCTACGTCTGCCCAGCCATCCTGTATAGATAAGACGCGTCCTACGTATTGGCTGCGGTGCGCTTTCGACACACCTTCCATGTAGTTTTGATGCTCTTGCGTGTGATGGCGCTGATAAAAACCGTCGGTATAACCACGATTTGCCAGCCCGTTTAGTTCACCCAATAACTGCTCATTAAAAGGCCGACCAGCTACCGCATCATCAATCGCTCGACGATAAACCTGCGCAGTTCGGGCAACGTAATACAGTGATTTTGTACGTCCCTCAACTTTTAAAGAATCCACACCGATCCGTGCCAGACGCTCGACATGTTCAACTGCGCGCAAGTCTTTTGAGTTCATGATGTAGGTTCCATGTTCGTCCTCGAGTATGGGCATGAACTGACCTGGCTTACTAGTCTCTTCTATCAAATACGGACGATCTGCCAGCGGATGCCGCTGCATATCGCCCATCGCGGAAAAGGATTGATTTGCCTCCTCCAGCGCTTGCTGATAGTTGAACGGTATGGTTTGTAACGGCATCTCCTTACCTGCACGCGCAAGATCACCTGTCTCGTTTTCCTGTGCGTTCTCCACCTTGTAATCCCAGCGACAAGAGTTCGTACAAGTTCCTTGGTTCGGGTCGCGGTGATTAAAATATCCTGACAAAAGACAACGCCCGGAATACGCAATGCATAAAGCCCCGTGGACAAATACTTCCAGTTCCATTTCAGGACAGCGTTGACGAATCTCTTCGATTTCATCTAGTGACAATTCACGCGACAAAATCACGCGAGTAAGTCCCATCTTGTGCCAGAACTTGACGTCAGCCCAATTGGTTGCATTGGCTTGCACGGATAAATGAATATTCACTTCAGGCCACTTTTCACGCACCATCATGATCAGGCCAGGATCTGCCATGATCAGCGCATCTGGTTTCATCGCGATCACGGGAGCCATGTCGTTCAGATAGGTTTTGAGTTTGGCATTGTGCGGAAAAATATTACTGGCAACGAAAAACTGTTTGCCACGTGCATGCGCACCGCTAATGCCTTGTTGAAGAATATCGAGTGTGGAAAATTCGTTGTTACGAGCGCGCAAGCTATAACGTGGCTGACCGGCATAAACGGCATCCGCACCGAAGTCGAATGCGGTGTGCATTTTTTCCAGCGATCCGGCGGGTAAAAGAAGTTCAGGTGCGTTGAGTGAGGAGGCTTGATGCATGGCAGGGCAATCCGAAAAGAAAAATGTTCGCGATTCTATAACTGACTACCCCGCATCGACAAATGTAAACGCAGACTATTTGATCTGCATCAATCCGCCCGCATCGCCGCCAATTCGTTGAATACCAAAGCAAGCAATACGATGGCACCGCCGACCAGTGTCGCCTGAGCAGGCACCTCGCCAGCACCAAGCCACGCCCATATCGGCGCCAGCAAGACCTCAAGTAAAGACAGCAAAGCAATCTCCGGTGCGCTCAGACTCGTCGAAGCGCGTACCATCAGCATGCAAGGAAATCCCAATTGAAAAAAACCGAGAATCGCCAAAATAGTAATGTCATGCAAGGACGCCTGAAACGGCAAAGCAAACGGCAGCATCATGAGAGCAGAGATAGATCCACCCATGAATACGGCGGGGATCAGATCAACCGTATGCCCGCCCTTTTTCAACAAAATCACATTGACTGAGGCAGCAATTGGTACGCCAAGCCCAATCAGCATGCCGAGCAAACCACGCTGATCAACCTGCGAAATACTTCCTGCGAACATCCAGCATATACCGGCACAGGCAGCAGCAATAGCGAGCCAGGTTCTGCCAGGGATACGCTGGCGCAGTATCAGCCATGCCAGAAAAGCGGTAAATAAGGGTGACAGACTTTCCATGATTGAGGTGTTGGCAACCGTCGTCATGGTAATTGCAATCATGAAGCAGCTATACATCGTCGCCCACATGCATCCGGATAGCAATCCTATCTTGCCAAGCAATCTCAGACGGGGAATGAAGGCTTTTTTATATTGCCTCAGCATGGCGACTGCGACAAATAAGGCGGCAAAAAAACTGCGCCAGAAAGTCACTTCAAAATCGCGGGCACCATCAAGATGTCGTGTCAATACCCCTGCGATACTCCATAAAGTTGCCGCGCAAATCATCAGGATCACCGCACGGCGATGACTCATGTTGTTCATCATACTTATCCAAATAAAAAACCCGTTTGACTGCTTGCGTAGGCAAGAGCGAAACGGGTTGATTCAGTACGACGCGGAATTAGGCCGCATCGTACTAAAGAGCGATTACAAAAGCAATTACGCTACGTCGCGAGAAGCGCGCTTACGCTCATGTTCTTTCAAGAAGCGCTTACGCAAACGGATGCTCTTCGGTGTTACTTCGACCAATTCATCATCCTCAATAAATTCGACCGCATATTCCAAACTCATTTGGATCGGTGGAACCAAGCGTACCGCTTCGTCTGTACCAGAAGAACGCACGTTCGTTAATTGTTTACCTTTAATTGGGTTCACAACTAAGTCATTGTCACGAGAGTGGATACCAATGATCATACCTTCATATACTGGGTCGTTATGAACCACGAACATACGGCCGCGATCTTGCAATTTCCAAATCGCGTAAGCAACAGCAGCGCCGTCATCTTGGGAAATCAATACACCATTACGACGACCAGCCAACTCACCTTTAGTGTTATCTACAGGTGCGTATTCATCAAACACGTGGCTCATTAAGCCAGTACCACGTGTCAAAGTCATAAATTCGCCTTGGAAACCGATCAAGCCACGCGCTGGAATACGGTATTCCAAACGTACGCGACCTTTGCCGTCCGGTTCCATGTTTTGCAAATCACCACGGCGACGACCGAGTTCTTCCATCACGCCGCCTTGGTTATTTTCTTCAACGTCAACTGTCAAGTTTTCATACGGCTCGTGACGCACTCCATCCACCATTTTGAAGACAACGCGTGGACGGGAAACCGCCAGTTCAAAACCTTCGCGACGCATGTTTTCGATCAAGATCGTCAAATGCAATTCACCGCGACCAGACACTTCATAAGTCGAATCATCATTTTCAGCCTGCACTACACGCAAAGCCATGTTCGATTTCAATTCACGATCTAAGCGATCACGAATCTGACGTGTTGTCACAAACTTACCTTCACGACCAGCCAATGGTGAGTTATTCACCATGAAGTTCATCGTCAATGTCGGTTCATCGATCTTCAACATTGGCAAGCCTTCCGGTGTATCCGGTGCGCAAATGGTGGAGCCGATGCTGATTTCTTCAATACCATTGATCAGCACGATATCGCCAGCCAGTGCTTCGTCAACCTGAACGCGATCCAAGCCTTTGAACGTCAGCACTTGGTTGATACGAGCCTTGGTTGGCTTGTCATCCGGGCCATTCATCCACACGACATCTTGCAGCGCCTTAACGCGACCGCGCAGGATACGACCAACACCAATCTTGCCGACGTAAGAGGAGTATTCCAGTGACGTGATTTGCAATTGCAATGGGCCATTTGGATCATCTTCACGCGCAGGAACGTGCTTCAGGATAGCGTCGAACAGTGGCTCCATATTGCCATCGCGCACTGTATCTTCCAAACCAGCGTAGCCTTTGAAACCAGAAGCGTAAACAATAGGGAAATCCAACTGTTCATCGGTCGCGCCGAGTTTGTCGAACAATTCAAATGTCGCATTAACAGCTTTTTGCGGATCCGCGTTTTCACGGTCAATCTTATTCACAACAACGATAGGCTTCAAACCTAAAGCCAGAGCTTTACGCGTTACGAAACGCGTTTGTGGCATCGGACCTTCTTGGGCGTCAACCAGCAACAATACACTGTCAACCATGGACAATACACGCTCTACTTCACCACCGAAATCCGCATGACCTGGAGTATCAACGATGTTGATGTGCGTACCTTTGTATTCAACGGCGCAGTTTTTAGAAAGAATCGTGATACCACGTTCTTTTTCAATATCATTGGAGTCCATGACGCGATTATCAACTTGCTGATTGTCGCGGAAAGTACCGGATTGACGCAGCAATTGGTCAACCAGTGTAGTTTTGCCGTGATCGACGTGAGCGATAATGGCGATGTTGCGGATAGCGCGTTTTGTATTTGACATGATAGCGAAAAAGAATAGGGAAATTCGGGTAACCCAAGATTATAGCATGCTGTACTGCACAACATTCCAATATTACGCAAAACTCCCATTATTTCAAGGAGTTACTACGCGTTGATGACAATTTCATGCAATTTTCCGAGCTAAATTGCAAGTTTGAAAGACTTCTACGAATTAAACATCAGAACTGGTGGAGATCAGTCGCTCTGGCGCGAGTATCGCGTACTCCTGCAATTGGGCTGAGCCAAGGAGTTGCTGGTCAGCCTGACGGTATACACGGACACGGCCGATGTTGGCAGGCACTATAATGTCTTCTTTACCCAAAGCCAGTCGCTGGCCTTGCAGGAATCTTTTCGCAAGTTCATCGCCTAATTCGATTTTAGGAAAACTCGACAATAATGCATCAACGGGAGCCAGCAAAGAAAAGCGTGATGCTTCGTGCATCTCCATCAGTACATCAAGCGTAATCGATTTCTCCAGCACCAGATGACCAACATGCGTGCGACGCAGGGCTTGCAAGTGCGCGCCACAGCCAAGTGCTTTACCAATATCCTCTCCCAACACTCGAATATAGGTTCCTTTGCTACAACGAACATTTAAGGTCAGGAACGGTGCTTCATAGCTGATCAGTTCCAGCAAATGAATGCTTACGGCTCTTGCTTCACGTTCAAGTGTGATACCGGCGCGCGCATATTCATACAAAGGTTTACCATCACGCTTAAGCGCCGAATACATCGGCGGCACTTGTTGAATATCACCGCGAAATTGCTCCAGCACATGCTGGATCTGCTGCTCACTAATCGAGACAGAAGATGTCTCAATAACCTCGCCCTCAGTATCACCCGTTGTCGTGCTGATACCAAGATGTACGATAGTCTGATAAGTTTTATCCGCCTCCAGCAAGTCTTGTGAAAACTTAGTCGCCTCACCGAAACACAAAGGTAATAGGCCGGTAGCGAAAGGATCCAGAGTTCCGGTGTGCCCCGCCTTTTGTGCATTGAATAAGCGCTTGGCTTTAATCAGAGCATCATTGCTCGACAAACCCACAGGCTTATCCAGCAACAAAACGCCATGCACAGGAACACGAATACGCTTCTTAACGGGATTATTCATAGACAATATCAGGAGGGAACTTCAGCAGAACCCGTTATGTGAACGAGTTCTGACTTTATAGACAGGCAGGAGCGTTATTCTTCGCCGTCGTCTTTTGCACGCGTAGCGTTAGCCTCGTCGATTAATTTAGACATGGCGATACCACGCATGGTCGACGTGTCGTGCACAAAGTGTAATTGCGGCAGTGTGTGGATATGCAAACGCAAGCCTAATTGATTGCGCAAGAATCCAGCCGCTTTTGACAGGCCATCAAGTGTATTTTTGATCGCAGCTGCATCATCTGCCAGTGTCGTGAAAAACACTTTCGCATGCGCATAATCCGGCGTCAATTGAATCTCCGTCAGCGTGATCATGCCAACGCGCGGATCCTTTAATTCTGACCAGATGATTTCCGCCAGATCACGCTGAATCTGGTCTGCAACCCGCAGCCCGCGTCCGGGAATATTTTTACTATGTTTTGCCATAAAACCTAAATGCGCAAGGTGGACATTTGGTCCGTGATTCACCAGTTAAACACTCTGGCTCCACACAAACATCAATGCCCACCCCGCCTTATTACTTCAATCGTTACTTCAATAAATACTTGTTTCCGGCATCAATTACAAAGTACGTGCGATTTCCTGGATTTCAAAAATTTCTAATTGATCGCCGACCTGAATTTCATTGTAGTTCTTCAATGACAGACCACACTCCATACCTGCACGAACTTCTTTCGCATCATCTTTGTAGCGCTTCAGAGAATCCAGTTCACCCGTCCAAGTCACCACATTGTTGCGCAACAGACGTACGGAAGAAGTACGTTTGATGACGCCATCGATTACCAAGCAACCTGCGATCGCGCCAACCTTGCTGACCAGGAATACTTGCTTAACCTCCACCATACCAATGATCGTTTCGCGTTTTTCTGGTGCCAGCATGCCTGACAATGCCGCTTTAACTTCATCAACAGCATCGTAAATGATGTTGTAGTAACGGATGTCAACGCCATTGGACTCGGCCAGCTTACGTGCTGACGCATCAGCACGTGTATTAAAGCCGATGATGACCGCTTTGGAGGCCACCGCCAGATTGACGTCGTTCTCTGAAATACCACCCACTGCCGCGTGCACAACTTGTACCCGGACTTCGTTGGTAGACAATTTCTGCAAAGATTGAACCAAAGCTTCTTGCGAACCCTGAACGTCGGTCTTGACAATGATAGGCAAGTTTTTGACCTCGCCTTCACCCATGTTTTCAAACATGTTTTCCAGTTTAGCGGCTTGCTGTTTAGCGAGTTTGACGTCACGGAATTTACCTTGACGGAACAAAGCGATTTCACGCGCTTTGCGTTCGTCAGTCATGACCATAACTTCTTCACCGGCAGACGGTACTTCCGTCAAACCTTGGATCTCTACAGGAATAGACGGACCTGCCTCAGTGATGCTCTTACCATTTTCATCTAGCATCGCACGAACACGACCGTAGGAAGAACCTGCCAGCACCACATCACCGCGCTTCAATGTGCCGGACTGAACCAGAATTGTTGCAACAGTACCGCGCCCCTTATCAAGACGGGACTCAACAACCAAACCTTTAGCTGGTGCGTCAACCGGCGCTTTCAGCTCCAACACTTCCGCTTGCAACAATACCTGCTCCAGCAAGGCATCAATTCCTTGACCTGTTTTTGCAGACACAGGAACGAATGGAGAATCACCACCGTATTCTTCAGGAACAACACTCTCGGCAATCAACTCTTGCGTTACACGATCAGTGTTTGCGCCTGGCTTATCAACTTTATTAATTGCAACGACCAGCGGTACGCCTGCAGCTTTCGCATGTGCAATCGCCTCTTTCGTTTGCGGCATCACACCGTCGTCCGCAGCGACAACCAGAATGACAATATCCGTTGCCTTCGCACCACGAGCACGCATTGCCGTAAAGGCTTCGTGACCTGGGGTGTCAAGGAAAGTGATCATGCCGCGTGGTGTTTCAACGTGATACGCACCGATATGCTGCGTAATACCACCAGCTTCACCAGAAGCCACTTTAGCGCGACGGATGTAATCGAGTAAAGATGTTTTACCGTGATCGACGTGACCCATAACTGTCACGACAGGTGCGCGCGGAGTAGATTCGTAATCAGCGTGCTCGGCCGTATCCGTCAACATCGCCTCAGGATCATCAAGTTTCGCAGCGAAAGCTTTATGTCCCATTTCTTCAACCAGAATCATTGCTGTTTCCTGATCGAGAACCTGATTGATCGTACACATCTGACCTAACTTCATCAGATGCTTAATCACTTCAGAAGCTTTAACCGACATCTTGTGCGCGAGTTCAGCAACTGTCAGTGTCTCAGGAACAAAAACATCTTTGACGATGGCCTCAACAGGCGCCTGGAAATTGGTTTCACGGTCATCGTTCTGATGTGAACGACGGCCTTTAGGACCGCCCTTCCAGCCATCACGTCCACCGGACGTATCGCCACGGGTTTTGATACCAGTACCACGCTTTTTAGCATCTTCTTGCCATGTCGAAGAAACGTTCGCAGACTTGATCGATTTCTTATCAGCCACAACTGCTGGCTTTTTCTCATCTTTCTTATCCGTCGCTGGTTTTTTCTCACCGACTTTTTTATCTGCAGGCTTGTGCAAAGTGCCTTCGGCAACTTTAGGCGCAACAACCGGTTCAGGCGCTTTCACAGGTCGGCGGGCAGCACTCATCATTTCTTTGATTTGTGCAACTTCATCTGCCACTTTTTTTCTGGCAATCTCTGTTACTGCTGCGCGCTCTGCTGCTTCTTTTGCATCAGCGACCGCTTTCTTTTTACTATCGTCAGCGATTACACGCTTTTTATCTTCTTCAGGTGTTGAAGGAACGACGACCGCTGCTTCAGGCGCTGCTTTTGCAACTACCTTGCTAGCCTGCTCTGCCTTTAGCTTTTCAGCTTCGGCTTTAGCAGCGGCTTCTGCTGCCAGTTCAGCTTCACGCAATGCTTGAGCCTGAGCTTCTTTTTCTGCTTCTAGCTTAGCCAGATGCTCTTGCTTCTTAATCAGTTCAGCTTCTTGCTGAGCAATTATTTCCGCCTCTTTACGAGCTTCTTCTTCATGACGTGCGATCTCAACAGGATCAACGACAATAGATGCAGCTGCGCGAACCGGCTCTTCAGCGGCAGTTTCATCACGTTTGACAAAAGTGCGTTTTTTGCGAACTTCAACCTGAATCGTACGTGACTTGCCTGTGGCATCTGCCTGCTTGATTTCAGTTGTTTCTTTGCGTGTCAGAGTGATTTTTTTCTTGTCTGCGTCCGCAGCTACACCGTGAGAGCGACGCAGATGTTCTAGCAATCGATCTTTATCTTCTTTTGACAGCGCATCGGACGTCGAGTTTTTACTGACGCCTGCGGCACGCAATTGCGTGAGCAGCAAATCCGCTGACATCTTCAGCTCGGTGGCAAATTGGGCTACATTGTTACTCGCCATTCAGTCCTCTTTTTCTATGTGCGCCTGATAAAACGCTTTAATGATCATTAACTCGGAATTATTTTGCTTCTACGAGTTTCCACGCTGCGGCCAACAAAGCCTTCGCATGATCATCATATTTAGCGTCGATGAGCTTCATCTCATCATCAGTCACATCTTCAAATGCATCTTTAATCAATTGGCGCGCACGTTCAGCAGACAAGGCCAAAATCGCTCCAAATTCGTCATACGCCAAGCCGCCAAAAGCATCCAGCGTCTTGATACCAGCCAGACCTAACTTGCCAGCGATCACACGAGTCATACCCTCGAGATTAATCAGCGCATCTTCTACACCCTCAACACCTTCTTCAGAAGCGATAGCCTCAGTCAGCAAGGCATCTCTGGCACGATTACGCAGCTCGTTGACGGTATCTTCATCGAAGGCGTCAATTTCCAGCATTTCGCTGATCGGCACGTAAGCAATTTCTTCCAGACTGGAAAAACCCTCATCAACCAGGATGTCGGCGACTTCTTGATCCACGTCAAGTTTTTCCATGAACAAAGCACGAATACCAGCAGTTTCCTGCTCAGCTTTATTTGCAGACTCTTCTGCTGTCATAATGTTGATTTGCCAGCCAGTCAGCTCAGCCGCTAGGCGTACGTTTTGACCACTGCGACCAATTGCAATCGCCAGATTCTCTTCATCAACAACCACGTCCATACCATGTTTCTCTTCATCAACCATGATAGAAGAAACATTCGCGGGAGCCAGAGCACCGATCACGAATTGTGCCGGGTCTTCAGACCACAAAACGATGTCTACACGTTCGCCGCCCAACTCACCAGTTACAGCCTGCACACGTGAGCCACGCATACCGACGCAAGTACCAATAGGATCAATACGCTTGTCGCTAGTGTAAACAGCAATTTTGGCACGTACGCCGGGATCACGTGCAGCAGATTTAATAACCAGTGAGCCTTGTTCAATTTCCGGCACTTCGAGTTCAAACAATTTCATGATGAACTCTGGTGCTGTACGGGACAGGATGACTTGCGGACCACGGGCATTGCGATCAATACGCAAAATATAAGCACGAACGCGATCACCGACACGCAGATTTTCTTTAGGAATCATCTGATCACGAGGCAGGCGGGCTTCAATCTTACCGGACTCCACCACAGCTTCGCCACGTTCCATGCGCTTAATGGTACCTGTGACCAGGGAATCACCACGCTCCAGGAAATCAGCCAAAATTTGCTCACGCTCGGCATCACGGATACGCTGCAATACAACTTGTTTCGTATCTTGCGCAAAACGACGACCCAACTCAACGGACTCGATCGGCTCTTCAATGCACTCATCGACTTCAATATCCGGATACTGCTCAACTGCCTCGAAATGCAAAATTTCCTGGTCCGGCAATTGCAAACCCGCATCATCCGGAACAACGCGCCAGCGACGATAAGACTTGTACTCACCAGTATCGCGATCAATTTCTACGCGAATATCAACTTCGCCTTCGTAACGCTTCTTTGTGGCCTGTGCCAAAGCATGTTCCAGCGCACCAAAAACGATATCTTCATCGACGTTTTTTTCACGCGCCAGCACATCAACTAATAGTAAAACTTCGCGACTCATGCTTTGCGACTCCTAAAATCCACTTGTGGCACCAAACGTGCCTTATCCACATCGGCGAGCGTAAACTCCAGCATTGCCGCCCCGTCTTTACCTTCAAATTCCAACTTCAACGTATCACCTTCAGGCTCGTGCAATACGCCTTCAAATGTTTTGCGATTTGCCGCACCCGCCATAGGCAAACGTAATTTAATTGTCGCTTTCTCACCTGCAAAGCGCGTAAAATCTGCCAATTTCTTGAGCGGACGGTCCAAGCCAGGAGAGGATATCTCCAAGCGCTCGTAGAGCACATTTTCAACCGTTAATACGTGCGACAACTGGTGACTGACTTTCTCACAGTCTTCGACTGTAATATTGCCTTTTTCCAGATCAGCAGGCAGATAGTCAATGTACACCCTGAACAAGCCACGCTCTGCCCGCTCAAAATCCACCAGATCGTATCCGGTACCATTCACGGTTTTTTCTATCAATTCCAACAACTGCAAGAGTGTTCTCCGAAAAGTGCAGATTTACCTAAGCCACGTACATCACAGCATTGTTTCGCCGAAGCATTAAAACGCTTCGCCAAAAAAAAATGGGCAAAGCCCATCTTTTTTACAACGCCAGCATCGATTACAAGTGATGGAGGCAAATCTTCTAACTCCAAGATTATAAACGATTATTTACTCTATCGCAATGGAAAAACAGAGTAAATACTGGGCAAGCAACACATTAACCGCCCTTAGAGCGGCGACGCGCCGCAATACCTTGACCAATAGCCTGGCCACTACCACGCGCAGTACCGCCATTGCCCGCACCGCCAGTACGCCGCGGACGTCCCGCATCAGGAAATCCCAATGCAGTTTGCAAAGGATCTGGCTGACGAGGACGTTTTTTCCCCTGGGCATCGCCATTCGCACCACGAGGCGCACCAAACTCTGCGCGCGGCGCGTTAAAGCGACTAGCTGGCTTATCAAACGGATTCACCGGACGACCGGGAGCTCTATTGCCATTAGGGCGGGCAGCAGGATCTTTGCCGACAGGCTTATCGCCGCCGACTTTCTCCAACCCGCTGAGCTTCAGCAAACTGCGTACAGCATCCTCTTCCAGCTCATCCCAGCGACCACGCTTTAGACCAGAGGGCAGTGTCATTGCACCATAACGAGTACGAATCAGACGAGATACCGTCAAACCAACTGCCTCGAACATACGACGCACTTCGCGATTACGACCCTCACCGATAACGACGCGATACCATTTATTAACGCCTTCGCCACCGCCATCCATAATTTTGGAAAATTGTGCCAGACCATCTTCAAGCTCAACGCCTGCCAATAATTTCTGGCGCATTCCCTCTTCTAGATCACCCAGTGTACGCACCGCGTATTCACGTTCAATGCCATACCGCGGATGCATCAGACGATTTGCCAGATCACCGGATGTCGTGAACAACAACAAACCCTCGGTGTTGTAATCAAGACGCCCGACCGCCAACCATTTACCGACCTTCATTTGCGGCAAACTCGCAAACACAGACTGGCGACCTTCAGGATCACTAGTGCTGACAATTTCTCCGGCTGGCTTGTGGTAGATCAGCACGCGCGGCGGTTTTTTACTGATTTTTCTTTGGATTGGCTTGCCGTTGATACGCACCGTATCCGTAGGCAAAATACGCTGACCGATGTGTGCCGGCTCGCCATTGACAGAAACGCGTCCGGCAACAATCAAGTCCTCCATATCACGACGAGAACCTAGACCAGCTTCAGCCAGCACCTTATGCAATTTAGGCGCATCGTCTTCGGCCGTCAAATCCCGACGCACAGGTTTAGCATTGCGCCCTTTGGCCTTATTCGCTGCATCAGCATCCGCATCAAATGCCTCAGATGTAACAAATGAAAATACATCATCCGCATTATTGGCAACTGGCTTCATACCCTGTCGCGCTCCGCGCGCCTGACTTGGATGTCGCCCTTTACCCGCATGCGAAGAGCGATTCCCAGCCTGCTCATCTCTTGGCCCACGTGACCCCTGCACTCTTGCTCCCTCGCGACGCGGCGACTCACCGCGCTCGGTTCGCTCACCCTGCGCCCGCGGCGGACGCGGCTTACGAACCACGCCTTCAGATGCGCCTTTACGCTCAGGTGCAGCCACGTCGATTGCAGCTACCGCCGGAGTCAAAGCATCCGCCTCAACCACATCCGACTTCGGTCGCGAGCGACGCAAATTACGCGGGCCTCTGACGCCACGTTTAGCGGTCTTTGGCGAAGAATCATCACTACCCGAGGCTTCTCCGGCAACGCTGGACTTAATATCGTCTGGATTATTTGTGTTCATTATTCTGTTCTAAATTTGACTGACTTAATGCCGAAGCATTCACATCGGATTCCGATGCCAACTCTTGACTTACCACCTCAACAATCACGTCGGCTTTTTGCGTGTCGTTTTGAGTATCATTATTGGTAGTACCTAGCATTTCACTTTCCACCTCAACCCCTGTCGAGGAAGACACGATCAGGCTTGCCACTTCCTCCGGCACTATTTCTGCAAGTTCATCCTGAAGCGGCAATATTTCCTGCTCAGCAAACATGTTCGCTCCAAGTGCATCCAATTCCTGAGCACCCTCTTCAGCAACATTATCTTTAGTCACCTGCTGCAGAGGAGGCAACTGATCCAGAGAGGACAATCCCAAATCATCCAAAAACTGTTTCGTCGTCGCAAACAATGATGGGCGGCCAGGCACATCTCTATGCCCGATCGTTTCTATCCAGCCACGATCTTCTAATGTTTTGATCATCTGGGAGGCCACAGTAACACCGCGAATCTCCTCGATATCACCGCGCGTCACAGGCTGACGATAAGCGATAATCGCCAGCGTCTCCAGCGTTGCTCTTGAATATCTGGGCGGCTTTTCAGGATTTAAGCGATCTATATAAGCACGCATCTCCGGACGACTCTGAAAACGCCAGCCAGTAGACAAGCCCACCAGCTCAATCCCCTTACCCGACCAGTCAATACGCAAATCTTCCAGCATCGATTTAATCGTATCAGCACCAACTACTTCACTGGAATCGTCACTGTCCTGAAACAGTTTTTTCATCGTATTGACGGTAAGCGGCTCATGCGCGCATAGCAAGGCGGTTTCGAGAACTCGCTTGGCCTCAGCAGTATTCATGCAAACTCTTTAGCACATTGATTAGTTGATCTGATGAAGCATAGAACGGCACTGAAAGAAGCTCTTCAGCCAAAACCTGTTCTGTAATTTATGTCACTCTATTTAAGGTGACGGATGCCATCTAGGCGAACAATTACTGTTTGACATTAACCAAAAGGATCATTGGTTATGCGTTCATTTCGCTGTGTGCATTTCATCACCGGATCAAGATCATTGTGCACTAGCGCACCAGCAAACCAATCCGAACCAATCCGAACCATGATGAAACTTATTAAGCAACTTCGACACTGGATTGTAGTCCAGAATTTCGACTCAAATCAAAGAATAATCATCCGGCTAATAAAAAAGCCACGTTAATACGTGGCTTTTTTATTGTAATTCTGGTTGCGGGGGCAGGATTTGAACCTACGACCTTCGGGTTATGAGCCCGACGAGCTGCCAGACTGCTCCACCCCGCGTCTGAGAAACAAGACTATATCCGACTTTGCTGCTTTGCGCAATGACTTTCTCAGTTTTGTCCGTGCATCGCCAATGTTACCCGCAAGTTTCCGGCGTTTTATGTGCACTTATAGCACGCCTGAATTTGCCTTGGAGTCGACAAAAATGACATCCTGATCTGGAGTGATACACTTAGGCTTGAGTTACGCATCACTCATCCGGTCGCGGACTTCACTTATATTAATCCCTTCATCCAATTCCATTGTTTGTTCTATGAAATTTTGCTCCGAATGTGCATCGCCTGTTGTGATCGAAATCCCCGCTGACGACACTCGTGAGCGTCATGTCTGCCCCAGTTGCGGCACCATTCATTATCAGAATCCCAAAATGGTCGTCGGCTCTATTCCAGTATGGGAAAAAGACGGCGAGATACAGATACTCCTGTGCAAGCGTGCGATCGAACCGCGCTATGGCTATTGGACCTTGCCGGCAGGATTCATGGAAAACAATGAAACCACCAGCCAGGCAGCGCAAAGAGAAACCGTTGAAGAAGCTGGCGCCAATATCGCACTCCATGAATTGTTCTCGATTCTGAATGTGCCGCATGTACATCAGGTTCATTTATTCTACCGGGCGACTTTGCTCGATACCAACTACCAAGCCGGCACCGAGAGCCTAGATGTGCAGTTATTTACGGAAAAAAATATCCCCTGGGATGACATCGCCTTCCCGACCGTCAGTCATACCCTGAAGTTTTTCTTCAAGGATCTGGCGCTGGTGAAACAAGGCGGTGAATATCGCTTGCACGAGCACGACATCTTCAAACCGATGCGCAGCTAATTAAGTATTCACCGCCTTCCCGTCATCAGCAAAAAAGAGACTCAGATGAACCCACAAGCTGAACGCATTAAAGTATTAAGTGCAGGTATCTTCAGCTTGATTCTTGCTGTTGGCATCGCCCGCTTTGCCTACACGCCGCTGTTACCAGTTATGCAGCAACAAGCAGGGCTCGGCATTTCTGCCGCTGGCTGGCTGGCGACATTCAATTACGCAGGCTATCTTAGCGGCGCATTGATCGCCTCACAGATCAATGACTTACACCTCAAGGACAAACTCTACCGGACCGGCCTGATACTGGCGGTACTCAGCACGATCATGATGGGGGTAAGCAGCAATCTCATTGTATGGATTATTTCCCGCTATATCGCCGGATTGTGCAGCGCTGCCGCTATGTTACTGGGTACTGGACTGATATTAAACTGGCTCATCCGGCACAATCACCGCAGTGAATTAGGCATTCATTTTTCCGGCCTAGGATTAGGCATTGCAGGTTGTGCTGCCGCAGTCGCCTTCATGAGCCACTCACTCGACTGGCGCGAGCAATGGTTTGTGTTTTCTGCGATCGGATGTGTTCTGCTGATACCCGCACTACGCTGGCTGCCAGCACCGGATAGCAGTGCGCTAACGACCAGTGGCAAAACGATGGAAGACAATCCACCTAGCGCTTTATTCTTAAAAATATTCATGGCAGCTTATTTTTGCGCAGGCGTGGGCTATGTCGTCAGCGCAACCTTTATTGTTGCCATCGTTGATCGCCTGCCTGGCTTAGCAGGAAAAGGAACCTTGGTATTTTTTGCCATCGGCATTGCGGCAGCTCCCGCCTGCATCATCTGGGATCTGGTCGCGCGCAAAGTGGGTGACCTGGATGCATTATTGCTTGCCGCGGTTCTGCAAATCGCCGGAATTTTATTACCCGTTGCGGTTGGCGGCCTCACTGCGGCGATCGCTGGTGCACTGCTGTTTGGTGGTACTTTTATCGGCATGGTTAGTCTGGTACTGAGTATGGCGGGTCGCTACTATCCGACGCGCCCGGCGAAAATGATGGGCAAAATGACGATTTCATATGGCGTAGCTCAGATCATCGCACCTACGATCACCGCCTGGTTCGCCGCATATCAAGGCGGCTATGCATCGGGCTTATATCTGGCCGCTGGCGCAATGACGATCGGCGTAGGGTTGTTACTCTTATTGAAAATCATCGAAAATCGCGAAACGTCCCAGCGAACCATAACCCGGCAAGCTGATACATGATCCCCTGGCTGGAGGTGGACACGCCGTTTCCCGACGTTGAAACGGCTTTACTGGAAAAAGACGGTGCAGCAGGATTGCTGGCGGCAGGTGCCGATTTGTCTGCTGAGCGCTTGCTCGACGCCTATCAACACGGCATCTTTCCCTGGTTTTCAGAGGGGCAGCCTGTTTTATGGTGGTCTACCGATCCGCGCATGGTATTAAGAACCGCCGATTTCAAGTTATCCGACAGTCTAAAAAAGACGCTCAAAAAAACCGGCAAAGACCCTCGCTGGGAATACCGCTTTGACAGCGCATTCGAGCAAGTCATGCGCGCCTGTGCTGCACCACGCCGCGATGGCGCCGGCACCTGGATATCAGAAGAGATTGTGGCTGGCTACTGCGCCCTGCATGCCGCGGGCTACGCTCACTCGTCCGAAGTCTGGCTTGATGGCGAGCTGGTCGGTGGTGCTTATGGCGTTTGCATAGGTCGCATGTTTTACGGCGAATCGATGTTTGCAAAAGTCAGCGATGCGTCAAAGATCGCCCTCGCCCATCTAGTATTTTTCTTACGTGAAAACGATGTGGAAATGATAGACTGCCAGCAGCAGACCGCGCATCTGGCGTCTCTGGGCGCCAGGCCGATCAGCCGCAGCGATTTCATCGCTCACCTGCAACATGCGATTAGCCTGCCGCCTATTTTGAACTGGACGCCGATTACCTGGGTGAATAAGTAGTGACTCAACTCAACGAATTACCATTTTCCAGCATACAGTTTTATGCAACCGCACCCTATCCATGCAGCTATCTGGATGGACTACAAGCACGCTCTCAAGTTGCGACTCCCGCGCATTTGATCAATGCCGATACCTATTCCGAATTAATCAAAAACGGCTTTCGCCGCAGCGGGATTTTTATTTACCGCCCTCATTGCGATACCTGTCAGGCCTGTACGCCAGTACGTGTGCGTATCCGTGAATTTACTGCCAATCGCAGTCAGCGCCGCGCCCAAAGCAAGCACAGCAACCTGGTAGCCCGTGTTGCATCACTCACCTACTCACACGAACATTATGAGTTGTATCACCGCTATCAAAATCAACGCCATGCAGGTGGCGGCATGGATCACGACAGCCGTGATCAATATGCGCAATTTTTATTGCAAAGTCGGGTAAATACACGTCTGGTCGAGTTCCGTGACGAGCAGGATATTCTGCGCATGGTGAGTATTATTGACATCCTGAGTGATGGCCTATCGTCGGTTTATACTTTTTATGATCCGGACGATCATGCCGCCTCGTACGGCACCTTTAACGTGCTCTGGCAGATCAAGCAGTGTCGCGAGCTGAACTTACCCTATTTGTATCTGGGCTACTGGATCGCCGCCAGTCCAAAGATGGCGTACAAAACCAACTTCAAGCCACTGGATGGATTACTACAAGGACACTGGCAAGCACTTTAATCATGTCATAACAATGCAGAGCGATGCATCCCAATTCGCATGCAATCTGCCCGGAACCACGAATACCTGTCACCGCAACATATACTGGGTGATGTATATTTTTAACCACCATATATAAATTGCGGAATCAAGCCTATTTTTACCTATACTCCCCCAATTAATAAAATCATGCCTGATAAATTATTCTATGCCTTAGCGCGGCCCCTACTCTTTTCGATGGACGCAGAAGAGGCGCACAACTTCACTCTACCTGCCCTGCGACGCTCGGCATCGCTAGGCCTGACCAAACTCATCGCCAAACCCGTCAGCGATCCGCGCACAGTCATGGGCATCACCTTCCCCAATCCCGTAGGTCTGGCAGCAGGCCTCGACAAAGACGGTGCGTATATCGATGGTTTGGCGAGCCTGGGCTTTGGCTCGATTGAAATCGGTACCGTGACACCCCGTGCACAGGCCGGCAATCCCAAGCCGCGCATGTTCCGCCTGCCCAAGGCCAACGCCATCATCAATCGCATGGGATTTAATAATGGCGGCGTTGATGCCTTCGTCAACAATGTGCAGGCATCGCGGTTTTATCAGGACAAGCAAGGCATCTTGGGGCTGAATATCGGCAAAAATGCCGATACACCGATCGAACGCGCTGCTGACGACTATCTGCTCTGCCTAGCAAAAGTCTACCCCTACGCCAGCTATGTGACGGTCAACATCTCATCACCGAACACCAAAAATCTGCGCCAACTGCAAGGTGCCAGCGAAGTCGATGCCCTGCTATCACAACTCAAAGACGCGCAACAACGACTCGCAGATCAGCACAAACGTTATGTGCCTCTGGCATTAAAAATCGCTCCTGACATGGATAGCGAACAAATCAAGAACATCGCCGAAGCCCTGTTACGTCACAAGATCGACGGCGTCATCGCCACCAACACCACCATCACCCGCGATGCGGTCAAAGGTCTTGAGCACGGCGAAGAAGCTGGCGGCCTCTCCGGTGAACCGGTGTTCGAATTATCTAATCAAGTGATACGCGCACTCAAATCCGAACTCGGCGACGCCTTGCCGATTATCGGTGTCGGCGGCATTTTTTCCGGGGAAGACGCGCAAGCCAAAATGCGCGCAGGTGCCGCCTTGGTACAGGTATATTCCGGCCTGATTTATCGCGGCCCGGCACTGGTCAGGGAGTGCGCTGCAGCTTTGCGCAATTCGCGCTAAAGTAAATGGGTTTTCTGTACCGGCCTCCCCATGTATGCGGAGCCGGATAACCTTCATTCCTACCACCACGGCTCTCTTATTTATGCAAACGACACAACTCGGCACCAGCAATTTACACGTATCCAAAATCTGTCTCGGCACCATGACTTTCGGCGAGCAAAATAGTGAAGCCGACGCCCATAGCCAGCTTGATTATGCCTTGGAACGCGGCATTAATTTTATCGATACCGCCGAGATGTATCCAGTCATGCCACGCGCCGAAACCCAAGGCTCCACCGAACGTTACATCGGCACCTGGCTCAAAAAATCCGGCAAGCGCAAAGACATTATTCTGGCCACCAAAGCAGCAGGCCCGTCACGCGGCTTCGGCTGGATACGCAATGGAGATACGGACCTCTCACCTGCCAATATCCGGGCCGCCGTTGAAACCAGCCTGCAACGACTGCAAACCGATTACATCGATCTGTATCAACTGCACTGGCCAAGTCGCAATGCACCAATCTTCGGACAAAAATCCTTTGACCCGGCGCTGGAACGTCCGTCAGTAGCGATCGCCGACACATTAGGCGCACTCGATGAACTCGTCAAAGCAGGCAAGATCCGCCAGATCGGCGTATCCAACGAAACCGCCTGGGGTGTCGGCGAATTCGTCAAGCAAGCCGAACAACAATCCGTTGCCCGCATCGTCTCCATCCAAAATGCCTACAACCTCGTCAACCGCAGCTTTGAGCAAGGTCTGGATGAAACCTGTTTCCGCGAAAATGTCGGCCTGCTTGCCTACAGCCCGCTCGCTTTCGGCCAACTTACCAATAAATACAATGAAGATGCCAACGCCGCCGGTCGACTGACACGCTTTCCGGCAACCTGGAGTCCACGCTATATGCGCCCGACTGTCTTCGAGGCCAGCCGCCGCTATGCCGAACTCGCCCGCGCCCACGGGCTCACACCAACGCAACTCGCTCTCACCTGGTGCTACTCACGCTGGTTCGTCGCCAGCACAATTATTGGCGCCACCAATCTGGCGCAACTCAAAGAAAACATCAACGCTTTTGACATCCATCTGCCGGATGAGCTGATCGCTGGCGTCAACGCGATTCATGCAGAGTTGTGCAATCCAGGGCAGTAAACATTAGTGGATAAAACTTCATGTTTTAATGTTGATCCACTAATGAAATAGAGACACTAAATTACCTAGGTAATTTAGTGTCTCTATTTTTTAAATACAATACCAAATAGTATAACTTTATCCTTTTGGTCTCACCACCACCGGCACATTACACAGATCAATGTGCCCTGCCGGAACTTTATACCAGTCACCGCTACGGTTACGTTGCGCCTCAACGATAGATTTAAATGTCGGTGTGTCGGTGCGAATGATTTCTAATTTGCTGCGCTCGGCCTCGGGCACATCGGCGGCAATACGAATCGATTTTATTGGCGTCATTTCTTCTGGTTTTTCATAGAAGCCCAAGGCACCTTTACCACGTGGCATCGTGGTCAGTAACTCCATGCCCTGCATCACGCGCCCTACCACCGTGATATTGCGATCTAACTGACGCGGTGCCTGACCGGTGATGACATAGAGCGAAGTACCATCGCCGCTATTTGACTCGTTGCCACGAGCGACACCAACGGCCGCATAGCAATGTGCGAGCCAAGCGGTGCCGTTTTTCGGATCGCGTCCAGCAGGAAAACCATTGGCGTGTCCAACCTGAGGCGCATAGCCATCGACATCGGGCAAACGCGTGAACGGAAGTTTTTTATCGTATTTGACGGTAAATTCCGGCTCAAGATTTTTGCGGGCGGTTTTGACTTCACGTTTTTTAGCTGGATTTTCATCTTCGGGGTCTGCCCATTGCACGACATAATTTTCTTGTGAACGCACGATCGCCAGCCCGTTGAAATATCCCTCCCTAACCAGAGCTTTGATATTTTTCGCATGATTCGGAGCAAAGTCGGGTGCCAGCTCCATCACGACACGACCTTTTTCCAGTTCTATATACAAGGTATTTTCAGGATCGAGCGCGCGCCAGTCCGCGGCGCTGGAAGCCTTGATTAGGTCAGCCATTGCAGGTTTCGCTTTAGGTTTAGATTCTTCCGCAACCGCATACGAATGCGGCATCCATCCCAGAGTGCCGAGTAAAGCACCGGCGATAAAAGGGACTGTCAAATAGGTAGATAAGTAAGTAGATGAGTAGCTAGACTTGAGCGAACGACGCATGTAATGACTCCGGAGTATGGATACACAATGGATGGAAAGCCGGGTTAATTGCCCTGTGAGCAGGCATGTGACGGTACGCGATAGGCGACAATTTGTCCAGACGCAGAAAAATGTAGATTCTCACTGCTGAGCCATGCAGGAGGAGCGAGAACCTGAGTTAAACTATATTTAATCCAGCTCAACCGCCTTGATCCCAATATGAAAAAACTACATTCAGGATTTACCTTAGTCGAAATGATGGTCGTGATCGCGGTCATCGGGATACTGGCAGCGATGGCCTATCCGTCATTTCAGTACCGGATCATACAAAAACAAATCGAGTCGATTACGCCATTGACCGACGTCGCAAAAAAACCAGTGGCAGCAATATGGGCCGCCACACAAAAAATGCCTGCGGATAATGCGGCAGCGGGATTGCCAAGTGCCGACAAAATGGTCAATAACTTTGTCAGCAGCGTCAGCGTTACCGACGGCGTGATCAACGTAACATTTGGCAATCAGGCAAATGGCGTCATTAAAGGCAAAGTCCTGACCATGCGGCCAGCGGTCGTTGCCGATGCGCCTGTAGTTCCTGTGGAATGGGTCTGTGGCAGCGCCGATGTCCCGGAAAAGATGACAGTCAAAGGGATAGACCAGACCACCATCCCGCCCGGGATGCTGCCGTTTAGTTGCAGGAAGCGTAGCAAGTAAGCAGGCGTTATTGCTAGGCTCCAGGAAGACGGTATTTTATTGAACCTCATGTCAAAACCGATCACTATTTTTCACGATTTTCTTGGTCACACTTCACCTTGGATATCGCGATGAATCTGGCTATGTATTCTTTTATCTGAAAATTCGCCCGATGAACTGGGTTTGATCAATTTTATTCTTGAATGAATAAGTGAATAAGTGAATGGGTAAGTAGATAAATAGTAGAACACGCATATTTTATGCGGCTCGCAGCCACCTTTCAGCCGGAGAGCCGCATGATTATTGCGGATTCTGTTTCAGCTCTCACTGTCCCGATTTTAATTTGATGCATTGCGCATCCTTGTAAGGGCCGCTTGCCTTGTCCCAGCCTTCGCCCGGTGAGGTTTGCGAACAGACCTCAGTCGTCTCGATTTTGCTGCGCCATTTGTACCAATCTGCAGGAGCGGCAGATATAGCAACCGGAACAGACAAACAAAATACAACGATCAAGAGATTGCCGATTTTTTTCATTGAATTTTTTACTGCGTTTTTCATTGCATTTATCATTACCCACAGCGCCTTTGATCTGTCCTGATCATAAGAACGGCTACCATCACTAGCGCTGGTGGACTTGTTGTGCCAGAGAGTTTTTGGCAAAATTGACCGCTGCTTGAAACTACACCGCGTCATGAACACCTGCAAGTTAGCGATAAATCCAGTAATACATTATACGTTCGATATTACTGAAGGCCGTTCTCGCTGCCAATCGCGGCAAGGCATCATGTACCATAAACTCACAGACAAGAACCATGCACGCACCAACCCACTCAATTTTTTATCCGCGAACACGACAATGACAACCAAGACACCTCAGCCTGGTGCTGTAATGACAGAACGTTGTCCGGGATTCATGGTGCTATACCGCTGGCGACTGCACCCAGGATCAGAAGCCGGATTTATTGAAGCCTGGACCCGTATTTCTGAGCTGTACCTGACTCAACGCGGCTCACTGGGGTCGCGCCTGCACAAAGGCGACGACGGAATCTGGTATAGCTACGCACAATGGCCTAGTGCCGCAGCCAGGGATGCTGCTTTTGCGAGTGCCTCTTTAGACGCAATGGCGGCGGCGCAAATGCGTGTTGCAATCGCCGAGAGTCTGCCTGAGGTGATATTGGCGCCAGTGTCAGATTTGCTCAAACTGGCAAATGAGGCCTAGCTTGAGCAGTAGGACTCGAACAGCCAAGATCATTGCCATAAATATTATTCATAGGCCATTCAGGACTTACACAAAACGATCAGTGACTTACCGCCAGTCACATTGAATCCGCAGGCTGGACGCGGCTTACAAAGGGTATTTGTGCTAACAGGCCCACTCAGCTTAGGTATTCGCTTAGGGATTCGCATACGGATTCATTTAGGGAATTTTTTAACAAGCCTTTAGTCGACATTTTCTGGAACCGCTTACTCCTGCCTTTTCTAAGTGTCTCAATATCTTTGTGTCTATGGGGTAAGCGGTCTTGGTTTTTGCGCAATTCTTACTATTTATTCATGCAGGCATAGGTATTCTTGAAACAAATTTACTTATATCAAAACCACATATAAGCAAATAAATACTAAGTAGTTTGGAATAAAGCCCTTAGCTATTACGATTCCTCCTCTTAATGTGAGGTGGTATGACTTTAACCTATGTGATTTCTGGATTTGCGGTGGGTACGCTGGTCGGCTTGACTGGCGTAGGCGGCGGATCATTGATGACGCCTTTGCTGACCTTATTGTTCGGCGTGTCGCCTAGTGTCGCCGTCGGCACTGATCTGGCTTTTGCGTCGATTACCAAGGCCACCGGCACTTTCACGCATCGCTTGCGCGGTACGGTAGATTGGCATGTTGTACGTTTACTGTGCTACGGGGCATTGCCTGCGGCGTTGATCGCCACGCTGAGTCTGAAGTATTTTGGCACGCTGAATAAAGAAATCGGTCAGGTAATACGCTATTCCATTGCCGGATCTGTCTTGCTGACTGTCATCGCATTGCTGTTCAAGGCTAAAATGTTAGCCTGGCTCAATCGTCATCCGGAAAAACAATTGCATGGCACGTCCCTGGCCGTAGCGACGATCGTTTCCGGTGCTTTGCTCGGTACGCTGGTCACAATTTCGTCGATCGGTGCAGGCGCGATTGGCGCGACTCTGCTGGTGATGCTGTATCCGCGTATGTCAGCAGCACATATCGCCGGGACAGACATTGCCTATGCGGTACCGTTGACGGCGATCGCTGCGGTAGGTCACTGGTGGCTGGGATCGATTAATTGGGAATTACTCGGGACATTATTGCTCGGTTCTTTGCCAGGTATCACAATAGGATCCATGGCTGCACGCGCTGTACCAGAAAAATTTTTACGCGGATTGCTTGCAACGACACTGACGCTGGTTGCTGCCAAGCTGGTTTTGTAAGCTGCCGTGTGCAATTATTTGCAACGATTGTTTGTCATTATTTCGTCACCCTTCAAGCGAATTTTAGGATTAGATTATGTATCGCTACGATCAACACGATCATCAAATCATCAAAGAGCGGATTGCCCAATTCCGTGATCAGGTAAGTCGCCGGATTTCAAATGAGCTGTCTGAAGATGAGTTCCGTATCCTGCGCTTGCAAAACGGCTTATACATGCAGCGTCACGCGTATATGCTGCGTGTGGCGGTTCCTTACGGCATGCTGTCGTCGGCGCAAGTACGTAAATTTGCGCATATTGCGCGCAAATATGATCGTGGCTATGGTCACTTCACGACGCGTCAGAATATTCAGTACAACTGGATCAATCTCGAAGACACACCGGATATCCTGGAAGAATTAGCCTCGGTAGAAATGCATGCCATCCAGACCTCCGGTAACTGCATGCGCAATATCACGTCGGATGAATTTGCCGGTGTGGCTGCGGATGAAATCATTGATCCGCGTGCCTATGCTGAAATTTTGCGTCAGTGGACGACTTTCCATCCTGAGTTCGCTTACTTACCGCGTAAATTTAAAATCGCCATCAATGGATCGAAAGAAGATCGCGCCGCGATTGCGGTGCATGACATTGGTCTGACCGTCGTCTATAACGAGGCTGGCGACGTCGGCTTTAAAGTCATGGTCGGTGGCGGCATGGGGCGTACACCTATTCTTGGCAGTGTCATACGTGAGTTCTTGCCATGGCAGCATGTGATGACGTACCTGGAGGCGATCCTGCGTATTTATAACCAGTACGGTCGCCGCGACAATATCTACAAAGCACGTATCAAAATTCTGGTGAAAGCAATCGGCGCTGAAGAGTTCGCTCGTCAGGTGGAAGAGGAATGGCAAGACATCAAAGATGGTCCTGCCACATTAACGGAAGCCGAATTAAAACGCGTCGCCAGTTATTTCACGACACCGGACTACGAGACCTTAGCCGCCAGCGATGCGACATATGAACAGCATCTGGCAGACAATAAAGCCTTCGCCAACTGGGTCAAACGCAATGTGAAACCGCACAAAGTTGCCGGTTACTCTGCAGTTGTTTTATCCCTGAAAAAGCCCGGTGTGCCTCCGGGTGATGCGAGCGCAGAACAAATGGATTTTGTGGCCGATCTGGCGGATCAGTTCAGCTTCGGTGAGTTGCGTGTTACGCATGAACAAAATCTGGTGTTGTCTGATGTCAAGCAGTCCGATTTGTTCAAGGTATGGCAAGAAGCCAAAGCACATGGTCTGGCAACGCCGAACATCGGCTTACTGACCGATATGATCTGCTGCCCGGGCGGTGATTTCTGCGCGCTGGCGAATGCTAAATCGATTCCTATCGCACTGGATATTACCGATCGTTTTAATGACCTCGACTACCTGCATGACATTGGCGACATCGAATTAAACATGTCCGGTTGTATCAATGCCTGCGGCCATCATCACGTCGGCAATATCGGTATTTTAGGCGTGGATAAAGATGGCAGCGAGTGGTATCAGGTTTCTATCGGTGGCGCTCAGGGCAATCATGCGGCTATCGGCAAAATTATCGGCCCGTCGTTCGCAGCTGGCCAAATGCCGGAAGTCATTGCCCGCATCATTGAAGTGTATGTCAGAGACCGCCTGGAGAACGAACGCTTTATCGATACAGCTCAGCGGCTGGGAATTGCGCCGTTCAAGGAATACGTCTATGCCAGTCCGATCAAAACAACAGAGCATCATGGCGAAGATGCCGGCTCTGCTGTCACATATTAAATCCGGCACTTAGACGAAAGCGCAGAAAGAAAATCATGAGAGAAATTATCAAAGATAAAGCGATCGTTCAGGATGACTGGACCGTCTTGAGCCTGGCCGAAGATGAGACGCCGGATGCCGTTGTTGTGCCACAAGGCAAGGTCATTGTCCCGCTTAAAGTCTGGCTGTTACAGCGAAATAGTCTGGTAAGCCGCACGGATATTGGGGTCTGGTTTAGCAGCGATGAACAAGCCAAGGAATTAAAGGACGATATCGCTCATTTTAGTTTGCTGGCGGTGGACTTTCCCAAATTTGCCGACGGCCGTGGCTATTCGATCGCTTACAACTTGCGCACCCGTTTTGGCTTCGCCGGCGAATTACGTGCCATTGGCGATGTCTTGCGCGATCAGCTGTTTTATATGCAGCGTGTTGGATTTAATTCTTTTGCGACACGTCCAGATAAAAATATCCGCGATGCGATCAAAGGTCTGACTGATTTTTCAGAAAAATATCAGACCTCATGGGATGAAAAAAATCCTCTGTTTCGCCGCGCCGAACGTAGTGGAGCCGCGCAATGAGCGATTTTGACTCACGCCTGGCAGATACCCGGGCGATCTTGGCACGTATTGCAGCGGACTTCGCGCCTGCGGTATTTGCTTCGAGTCTGGCTGCTGAAGACATGGTACTGACCGATCTGATTTTGCGTCACCAACTGGCTATCGGCATCTTCTCCTTAGAAACAGGTCGTCTGCATGCAGAGACTCTAGGGATGCTCGACAAAGTGAAAGAGACCTATGGCAGCGACATCGTCTTATTTAAACCCGAGGCCAGTGCAGTAGACGCCTATGTTCAGCAACATGGCTTGAATGCGTTCTATGACAGCGTCGAAATGCGTAAAGAATGCTGCCGTATTCGTAAAGTCGAACCGCTCAATCGTGCTCTGGCGGGCAATCAGGCATGGGTCACCGGTCAGCGCCGCGCGCAGGCTGCCACCCGCACCGAATTAGCGGTACAGGAAGATGACACAGCACATGGCATGCAAAAATTCAATCCGCTGGCGGACTGGTCAGAAGAAGATGTCTGGCACTATATTCGCAGCAACAATGTGCCTTACAATCCTTTGCATGACAAAGGCTACCCGTCTATTGGATGCGAGCCCTGCACCCGTGCGATACAAGCTGGCGAAGATGTGCGTGCTGGTCGCTGGTGGTGGGAAAATCCTGACTCCAAAGAATGCGGATTACATGTCGTCGATGGCAAGCTGATCCGAATCAAACAAGTAAGTTAAGCGAAAATTAATGATGAATACAGTTGCGGAAAACCATTTTATTGATGCTGCGAGCAATCGCCATCTGGACTGGCTGGAATCGGAAGCGATCCATATCATGCGTGAAGTGGCAGCAGAGTGCAGTAATCCTGCCCTGCTCTTTTCAGGTGGCAAAGATTCCGTTGTCATGTTGCGTATCGCCGAAAAAGCCTTCCGTCCGGGCAAGTTCCCGTTCCCGCTGGTGCACATCGATACCGGACATAATTTTGAAGAGGTCATCACATTTCGCGATAAAAAAGTGGCGGAACTAGGTGAGCGGCTGATCGTCGGCTCCGTCGAAGATTCCATCAAGCGCGGCACAGTGCGTATGCGCAATCCGGCCACTGACTCACGCAATGCGGCACAAGCCGTAACGCTGCTGGAGACAATCGCCGAACATAAATTCGACGCCTGTATGGGCGGTGCTCGCCGTGATGAAGAAAAAGCCCGCGCTAAAGAGCGTATCTTTTCTTTCCGCGATGAATTCGGTCAATGGAATCCTAAAGCGCAGCGCCCGGAACTCTGGGACCTGTATAACACCCGTGTTCATCCTGGTGAAAACATGCGTGTCTTCCCGATCTCAAACTGGACTGAGCTCGACGTCTGGCAATACATCGCCCGTGAAAAATTAGAATTACCACCGATCTACTTTGCGCATGAACGCCAGGTGATTCCGCGCAACGGTTTGTTAGTCCCGTTGACGGACCTGACACCGGCACGTGATGGTGAAACGGTAGAGACTCAGGTCGTACGTTTCCGGACTGTCGGCGATATCTCATGCACCTGCCCGGTATCGTCCGATGCCGCAACTGTAGAAGCCATTATCGCGGAAACAGCAATTACGCAGATTACCGAACGCGGCGCGACCCGCATGGATGATCAGACCTCAGAATCCTCAATGGAAAAACGTAAAAAAGAAGGATATTTCTAATGAGTACAGTAACTTCGGCCGCACCTGTGATCCAAGATGCGACAAGAGAACGCGGCCTGCTACGCTTTATTACTGCCGGCTCCGTTGATGACGGTAAGAGCACATTAATTGGCCGTCTGCTGTTCGACAGCAAGGGTATTTTCGCCGACCAGCTTGATGCCATGTCACGCGCAAAACATAAGCGCACCGTAGGCGACACCATCGACTTATCCCTGCTCACCGATGGTCTGGAAGCCGAGCGAGAACAAGGTATTACGATTGACGTTGCATATCGCTATTTCGCGACACCGAAACGCAAATTCATCATCGCCGACACACCAGGGCATGAGCAATATACGCGCAACATGGTGACTGGCGCATCAACCGCCGACGCTGTGATCATTCTGATCGACGTGTCTAAGGTCAAGCTGGGTGATGATGGTAGTGTCGATTTGCTGGTACAAACTAAACGCCACTCTACAATTGCCCATTTGCTGCAGATTGAGCATGTGATTGTGGCTGTCAATAAGATGGATCTGGTCAATTATGATCAGTCCGTATACGACCGCATTATCGGTGCCTATCAAAGTTTTGCAGCGCAATTGGGATTGAAAGATATTCGCCCGATTCCGCTGTCAGCTCTGGCCGGTGATAACGTTGTTACCGCTAGTGATAAATTGTCCTGGTATCAGGGGCCAACCTTGATTGAGTTACTGGAATCCTTGAGCGTCTATGACGACTGCCATGACGAGCCATTCCGCTTCCCGGTGCAATTAGTTGCACGCCATAATGGTCATGAAGCGAATGATTTCCGTGGTTATATGGGTCGTATTGAAGCAGGCAAAGTCAGCAAAGGCGATAAGCTGCTTGTCCAGCCTAGCGGTCAGACAGCAACCGTAAAAGATATCCTGACATTGGACGGTTCGCTGGAATCTGCAGTAGTTGGTCAGTCGGTCACGATTCTGCTCGATGAATATCTGGATATTTCACGTGGCGATATGCTGGCATCCGCTGATCGTCCGGCAAGTTTGCTAAAAACTGTGCAGGCAGACTTATGCTGGCTGTCCGAAGATGCGCTGGATATTCGCCGTAGATATTGGCTCAAGCACACGACCAAACAAGTCGCGGCTAAAGTCAGTGCGATTGATACGCTGCTCGACATCAATACGCAAGAGCGTCGGGCTGCAGAAAACCTGAAGCTCAATGATATCGCCCGTGTCACCATCAACGTACAACAGCCTTTGGCTGCCGATGGCTATGATGATTTACGTTCAACAGGCGCATTTATCCTGATTGATGAAGTCACGCATCAGACTGTTGCCGCAGGCATGATACGCCTCGCCTGAAGCGAATAACAGCATGCAAAAAGCCGGCGGCAAAGTCTATCTTATTGGTGCTGGCCCTGGCGCTGCTGACCTGATTACGGTTCGCGGCGCTCGGATTCTGGCGCAGGCAGAAGTTGTCTTGCACGATGCGCTGGTCACATCAGAGATGCTGGAGCTTTGTCCGCAAGCGGTTAAAATCTCCGTCGGCAAACGCAGCGGCCAACGCTCTGCAGCACAATCGTATATCAACGAGCAAATCCTGAGTTACGCGCAACAATATGGCATCGTTGTTCGCCTTAAAGGTGGTGACCCGATGTTATTTGGCCGCGCCGATGAAGAACTAATTGCAATGGAACAAGCGGGCATCGATTACGATATCGTGCCCGGCATCACCACCGCCGTTGCCGCTGCCGCAAGCGCCAGACAACCGCTCACTAAACGCGGCATAGCACGTAGCGTAGCGTTTTTTACCTCTAGCACAGCGCCAGGCGAAAACGCCGACACCCGCATCCCCGACTGCGATACGCTCATTCAATATATGGGGGGCAAAGAAGCTGCGTTGACCGCGCAGCGACTGCTAGCATCAGGTTATGCGATCGATATGCCGGTTGTTGTGATCGAAAATTGCAGTCGTTCAAACGAACGCGTCTTACGGCTCAATCTTGGTGATCTAGAACAAGGCCTGAGCGCCTGCGAAGGCCCGGTTCTGGTGATGATAGGTGAAGCGATGCGAGCGCGCAAACCAGCTCCGTAGGTTCAAAACATCATTGCTGTAGCTGTCGCCCTGCTCACAAAGCATGGACACAATAATCGCTGATGGCCGCCAGCACCGTAGCATTTTCTCCGACGGCTTCAGCGACCTTGATCGTCAATGAGGGATAACTATTTCGCAGTTCATCAAGAATCAGCGGCAGGTCACGTAATACATGACCACCTTGGCCTAAAAAAATCGGCACAATACTAATATCCGTCACGCCATTCGCTACAAACTGAGCGACCAGATCAGGCAAACCCGGCGTCATAAATTCCAAGAATGCTAAAGCAACCGTGACATCTGGCAACCGGCTTTGTGTGAGTTTTTGCAGTCGTTCAAACGGCGCAGCCCAACGTGGATCACGCGCCCCATGAGCAAATAATATTTGTGCTTTTTTTTGCATTATCTTCTCTTATCTTCGCTCTACCATCCATAGCGCTGTCATGGCCATGAATAAAAATACCATACTCGGTACCAATGCCGTAATTAGGGGTGGCCAGGTATTTAATAAACCTACATGAGAAAACAAACTATTCATGAGGTAAAACACCATCCCGATCATGATCCCGCTAAAAATTTTCAGACTGATACCACCGCTGCGCGCATGCAGGTAGGCAAACGGCAATGCCAGCGCCATCATGACGAGAATTGCAAACGGATAGGTGACTTTCTTCCAGAATGCGATGGCATAGCGCTCTGTGCCTTGCTTGTTGTCGGATAAATGTTTAGTGTAAGCCGCCAAGTCATAGGCGGACATGCGGTCTGGGTCAACAAATAATACGGACAGAATATCGGGTGTAATTTCAGAAGCCACATCCAGACTCGCCAGCTTGATACTCGCCACGGTCGAAATATCTTGCATCAATAAGCTCTTGGGGAAAGAAGTCTGGGTTACATTCGATAAGCGCCAGACATTGTCACCAATATATTCTGCATGCTCCGCTGTCACTTCTTTCGATAAATTAAAACGGCTATCGAACTCATAGACCTTCACACCAACTAATTGCCTGTTAGGGAGAATTTCTTTGACATTCAAAAAGCGTGAGCCGACCACACTGCCCTTCAAACCATTGTCACGCACCAGATCCTTGGTCCACAAACCGGTCCTGAACTCTTGCGCCAGCGACGCGCCGATCGCATTGAGCTTTACTTTTTCTGCCAATTTGGTCGTCATCGGTGCAACGAATTCACCGAATACAAACGTTAATACCACAAACAGCAAACCGATTTTTGCCAACATACTACCTGCCATAACGGTCGACATACTGGCCGCACGCATGATGGTAAATTCAGAATTGGAGGCGAACTGCGCCAGCACATAAATCGTCCCGATCAACACGGCAATGGGCATGAATTCATAGATATAGCCCGGCAATCCCAAGGCCACATACAACAAAGCATGCTGCAGGCGATAGCCACCTTTGTTGACGGATTGCAGTTCGCCCATCAGATCAAAGAAGGCAAACAATGCCAGCAATGCCAGCATCACAAACAAGACAGCGCGGATAATTTCGACACTAAAATAACGTTGCAAGACTCTCATGATGCGCACTTCGCTTTCGTATCTTTACCGCGCATAACGCACTTCAATTTGGACCACAGTACCAGCGGATGATAATGACTATTCACGTACAGACGCCAGGCGAATAGCAAAATCACCACAACGGCTGCAAATAAGTGAATCGGCCACCAAGAATTACCAAAGCTAAATCGCTCCTGCACCACCGCAGCCTGCATAATATTCACCAGATTCAGATATAGCACGACCAACAGCAATGCCACGATCACATTCGCAGAACGCCCTACCCTTGGATTCACGAAGCCTAGCGGTATTGCCAGCAACAGCAATACGAGACACATCAAAGGAAGCGAAATCCGCCACAACAATTCACCGCGATTAAAATTATTCGGATCTTGCAAGAGCTCTTGCAGGCTCAGTGACTTCGCGGATTTATCACCGGCAGTGGCTTTGGTTTGTCCGGATACCAGAATCCCGTAACGTTCAAACTGCATCATCTGAAAATCAGGTTCCGTCGGCAAGCCATCGTAACGACGCCCCTGACTCATGACCAGAAATTTATCGCCACGCGCATCTATTTCGATTTTCCCTTCTTTTGCAACGACCACACTGGAGCGGCCATTGCGGAAGGTATTAATAAAAATATTCTGTACTTTGCTCAAATCCCCGGCGACTTCTTCGACAAAAAAGATTCTGTCAGACGATGCAGACTCCTGAAACTTACCCGGCGAGACCTTGGCAATGTCCTCGCGCTTTTCATAACGCTCCCTGAATTCGGCGCTTTGGCGGTTTGCCCAAGGTGTCGCAACAAAACTCAGTAAGGCGGTAAGAATGACCATGGGCATGCCAAAGCGTAGAACCGGTGCGATCCATTTAGACAAACTGAGTCCAGAGGCAAACCAGACCACCATTTCTGAGTCTTGGTAAGTTCGGGTAACCACCATTAAAACCGAAATAAACCCGGTCAAAATGAACAAGACTGGCAAATACTGCAATACTGAAAAGCCGATCAGAGCAATTACGTCAGCCGATGCAACCTTGCCTCCTGCGGCCTGGCCGAGGATTTTGATCAACATAAATGTGATGGTAATTGTGAACAGAATCGTAAAAACAGCACCTGCGGCACTGAGTAATTCACGTCGAAGCGCGCGCTGAAAAATCATGGAGGGTTATAATGTCGGTTTTACGAGACTTACAAAGAGGAGTAATACGTGGACTTTAGCATAAAAACATTCGACGCCAAAAGCACTGTGAATGCCACCAAAACTGGTTGCGTAGTTGTAGGCGTATTCGAAAACAAAAAATTATCGTCATCCGCTGCCGCGTTGGACAAAAAAGGCGAAATCGCCGCTGCCCTGAAATCAGGCGATATTACTGGCAAGATCGGCTCCTCCTTGTTGTTACGCAACGTCGCTGACGTTGCTGCTGACCGTGTTTTGCTGGTCGGTCTGGGCGAAGAAGCGGCTGTTGTTTCTGAAAAAGCCTACTCACAAGCCGTTCAGGCGGCGGCCCGCGCACTCTCCGGTCTGGGTGCCAATGATGCGACTTTGGCGTTACCAGCCGTAAAAGAACGTGACGCGGCATGGTCTGTCCGCACGGCGGTTCTGGCATTCCGCGAATCGATTTTCCGCGCTGACGGTTTAAAAAGCAAAAAAGATACTAGTAGCACCGGTGTCAAGAAAATTGCAATCGGCGTTGCAGCCACAGAGGCAACTGCCGCTAAGCACGCCCTGACGCAAAGCGTCGCGCTGGCGAATGGCATGGATCTGACAAAAGAGCTGGGCAATTTGCCACCGAATGTCTGCACACCGACCTATCTGGCAACAACCGCGAAAAAAATCGCTACTGAATACAAAATGGGCATAGAAATTTTGGATCGCAAGCAATTGCAGGCGCTCAAAATGAATAGTTTCCTGTCGGTGACAAACGGCTCAGATGAACCGCCGAAATTCATCGTCCTGAAACATATGGGCGGCAAAGCCAAAGACGCACCGACTGTGCTGGTTGGTAAAGGGATTACATTTGACTCAGGTGGTATCTCCCTCAAGCCTGGCGCGGGTATGGATGAGATGAAATACGACATGGGCGGTGCAGCCTCCGTCATCGGTACCATGCGCGCTATCGGCGAAATGAAATTAAAACTGAATGTCATCGCCGTCGTTCCTACTTGCGAAAATATGCCTTCTGGCAGCGCAACACGTCCTGGCGACATCGTGACCTCCATGTCTGGTCAGACTATCGAGATTTTGAACACCGATGCTGAAGGTCGTCTGATTTTATGTGACGCACTGACGTATGTAGAACGCTTCAAGCCTGCCGCCGTTGTCGATGTGGCGACACTGACTGGCGCATGCGTTACCTCCTTAGGTCATCACAATACCGGCTTGTTTACACGTCACGACGATGCTCATGACAAACTCGCTGCAGAATTGCTGGTTGCTGGCAAACAAACAGGCGATACCGCATGGCGCATGCCGATTGAAGAAGCTTACAACGAGCAACTGAAATCGAATTTTGCTGATATGGCGAACATCGGCGGTCCGGCTGGTGGCAGTATTACTGCCGCTTGCTTCCTTGAGCGCTTCACCAAAAAATACACTTGGGCGCACCTGGATATCGCAGGTACCGCATGGAAATCGGGCGCAGCCAAAGGTTCTACCGGCCGCCCGGTACCGATGCTGACAGCATTCTTGATCAATCGCGCTGGCTAATTTGTTGTAGACGAAATCGTCGATATGAGCGTGTGCTGACCTGTCAGCACACGCTTTTTTATTTGGGCAGCGACTAGTAGCGCAGTCTGACAACACTCTCAGGTCTGCTAAACTTAAATAACATTTTTACTGAACAACATGAAAAGCTCTCCGTCTGAGAGATCAAAGGATATACCTACATGAAATTAGTTACCTGGAACGTCAACTCCTTGAAAGTACGTTTACCGCAAGTGCTTACGTGGCTAGAAACGAATCCTGTTGATGTCCTCTGCATACAGGAAACCAAACTGACCGACGATAAATTTCCTCAGGCTGAAATTGAGGCCGCGGGTTATCAGGTTGCGTTTACCGGACAGAAAACTTATAACGGCGTGGCGATTCTGTCGCGCCACCCTATCAGTGACGTACAAAAAAACAATCCTCTCTTTGAAGATGAGCAGCAAAGAATCATCGCCGCCACCATTGCTGGCATGCGCATCATCTGCGCTTACGTCCCGAACGGACAAGCACTCGATTCAGAGAAGTATCCTTATAAATTAAGCTGGCTGGAGGCTTTAAAAAAGTGGGTGCAGCAAGAACTACAGCAACACCCTGAGCTCGCTTTACTGGGTGACTACAATATCGCGCCGGAAGACAGAGACGTACATGATCCGGCTGCATGGGAAGGCATGAACCTGGTATCACCGCCAGAGAGAGCTGCTTTGCAGGCATTAATTGACTTAGGACTGAAAGATAGCTTCCGGATGTTCGAGCAAGCAGAAAAATCATTCAGCTGGTGGGATTACCGTCAGTTAGGATTTCGCCTCAACAAAGGCGTACGAATTGACCATATCCTGCTGTCTGAACCATTGGCAAGCCGCTGCACCGCTTGCGTCATCGACAAGGTACCGCGCAAGTGGGAGCAACCCTCTGATCATGCACCAGTGATTGCTACTTTACGCTGATACCGCATCATTTCGCCGGAGTCGGCCGAATACCCTGCTCCGGGCGATATCCCTATCCCGCCTACCTCTATTACCTCCGTAACGATACGCCTAAGCCCCCGTCCCGCCAATATTGACTACGCTCATCAGGCGAATATTTCGCTTGAGCCATCATTTTCTGCAGTTTGTCGCAAGCGTATTGATGCTCTGAGTCGTCATACCTATGATGCAGTCATCGACACCAGATATTGACGTACCCACAGAATCCCTACTTTGACTGGAGCCATCATGACAAACACAAAACGCAACTACGCCCTCGCTATCAGCCTTCTCAGCGCATTTTTTGTACTGGTCTGCCTGAGTTATTTCTCTATGGATACTTCGGCGATCACCATTGACGGTGAGCCTGTGCATGGCATCGCCGGTCTTGGTCTGGCTATCGGGGGTGTAGTGATCGGCTGTATTGCGACCTTCTTTGCTCTGGGTGTCACTGGCATAGTATTAGCGGGTGTCAGCATTTTTTTGATTGCCTTGCTCGCGTTCATCGCTGGCGCAATCTTGCTGGCGATCCTCCCGGCTCTGTTACCTTTATTACTGATCATTGGCATCATCAGTCTGATTGCCAGAAAAAAATAAACGTCTACACTGTCAAAGCAACCTCATACAAAGCCAGCGCCGCCAGCTGGCTTTGTTTTTTATGTGGTTTTGACGAGGTAATTTCATGCAAGCCACATTCCAACCACATTCAAGCTAAGTTTAAAATTGCGCTATCAAAAATAAAAGTTGGTTTTTTGCAACCTTCACTATCACGTAGCAAATTCACATTGCGAAGAGCGCGCCTTAAGTCAGTTATGTAGATTATGATGAGGCTCCAGACAGGCGGACTATATTGATCCATTCTGCCTCCTCCATGCAGTTGATGACGTGATTTAGGTTATGGCAAAAGTAAGTTCGCTTCCGCAAGTTAAAAATTCCCTGAATTGCGCATCCGACCGTGACATCGTCACCTGCTTTTCTCATGGCTGCACCGCAGTTATTTCCGGACTATTTTTAATAATCTTTTGCCTGCTTTTTAGCAGCAGCGCCGATGCCCTCCCTTCGCGCTCCATGAGGTTTGAGAACATCACCAAACTTGCGCCCGGACTGCCTGAAAATGCCATTACTTCCCTGATTCAAGACAAGCATGGCTATATCTGGATAGGCTCCTATATTGGTTTATACCGGTTTGACGGCTATAAGGCGATCAATTACAAACACGATAGCAATAATCCGCATAGCCTGACCGCTGATCGCATCAATGCAATCTATGAAGACGAACAAAGTCAGGTCTGGGTCGGTACTAACGACGGGATTGCCAGGTTTGATCCTGAAATCAATGGTTTTAAAATATTCTCGCCTGTCGCTGGTTCAGAACGAGTGGCGCTGCACAAAGCCATCGTCAAAATCATTGGTGATGGTAAAGGCGCCATGTGGATATTGAGTAAAGATGGCTTACAACACTTCAATCCCAAAACCGGTATTTTTAAAAATATCGTTCATAACAACGACAAAGAAGACAGCATCTCTGGCGACATATTGAACGATATCCACCTTGATGCCAAACAAGGCCTGTGGATAGCTACAGAATCTTCCGGTGTCGATTATCTGGCATCCGGTTCCGACAGCTTCCAGCATTACATTCTGGATCCAGGACTGAAATCGAATTCCAAATCCAATAATGTCCGGGCGGTCTATGTAGACCGTAAACAAGTGCTGTGGATAGGATCCAGTGATGGCATTTTTGTGTGGAAACCGGGAGCCCCCTGGTCAGAACGAAAACATCTCGATAAACCACAGGGTATTGAGGACTATACGGTCAGGACTTTTTTTGAAGATAGCGCTTCAACGCTCTGGATAGGCACCGAAGCCGGCTTATCGTATTGGGACAAAAATACCCAAAAACTAAGCGCTTACGAATACTGGTCAAGTGATCCGTATGGTTTGCCAAACGGCGCCGTCACGCTCATCAATCAAGATAACTCCGATACCTTGTGGGTTGGTGTATGGCGCTCAGGAGTCAACCGGGTTGATCTGGCTAACCGAGGGTTTCAACGTTTTTTCCCAAGACCTCCCGATGCCAAAAACGATGTATTTAATAATGCCGTTGGCAGTATCGCCAGCGACGGCCAAGGCCATCTCTGGCTAGGCTCCATGGGAAACGGATTGCTGCTATTTAATCCTGATCAAAACAAAATCATCAGCAGCTTTAAGCATGACGCAAAAGATCCGCTGTCTTTACCGACAGATAATGTTGCTAGCCTATATCAGCAACCGAATGGTCCCTTATGGATAGGAACGTCTGCAGGACTAAGCTGGAGGGATCCGATAAACGGGCGCTACAGCACGGTGCATTTCGACTCTCGCCTGACAGATATCGTCCGCAAAATCGTTCCGGGCCGGGGCGACATACTCTGGTTAGGTACGGAGGGAGGATTGATACGCTACGACATCAAGAACGGTGCCACTAAATACTATAAGCATGACATGGCCGATCCAGACAGCCGTTCGGTCAATTACACCAACTTCATTCTTGAGGACAAAGCCGGGCGTCTGTGGGTCAGCGGATTTAACGGCGGCGGACTCGACATGCTCGATCCGATAAGCGGAAAATTCCATCATTTTTTACATGATCCGGAAAACATCAACAGTCTCCTCAGCAATGATGTGCGCGGCCTATTTGAGGACAAACAAGGACAGTTGTGGATCAGTACCTTACTCGGGCTCAGCAAGGTGCTCATACAAGCGAACGGCAACATCAAGTTCGTTTCATATAATCCACAGGACAGCAGCGTGCAGGTCAGCCAGTATGGCGCCATCATCGGTGATGACGACGGCATATTATGGATTGCCAACCAGACAGGTCTGGCCCAGTTCAACCCAAGAACCGGTCAGGCCAACAATTACTTCTCGTCAGATGGCATCACCGACGGACGCTTTTATGATGGGTCTTTTTTTAAAGACGGCGAAACTTTATATTTCGGCGGCTATAAAGGAATGACATCGGTCTCACCAAGACATGTGCAGGTGAATGCCCTGCCTCCGGTGATCGCGATCACTGATATTACGATTTTCAACCGGCCGCTACTGCAAAGTAAGCAGGCTGGCGGCATTGAGCTGATCGGCACAGAATACGCACCAAAATCGCTAAGTTTGTCATGGCGCCAGTCCGTTTTTTCTATCGAATTTGCGGCATTGCATTTTGCCGATCCGGTCAGTAATAAATACGCCTACAAGTTAGAAGGATTTGACGAGAGCTGGATAGAAACCGATGCGACACACCGTATCGCGACCTATACCAATCTTGACCCTGGGACGTACACTTTCCGTGTCAAAGCCAGCAATAATAATGGTGTCTGGAACGAAGACGGAATCTCATTACCGGTCACAATCATGCCGCCATTTTGGAAAACCTGGTGGTTCTACGTGACATCAATATTGACGTTATGCGCATTGATCTTTTTACTTTACCGTCAACGCGTCAATTATCTGCATAAGCAAAAAGCAGCCTTACAAAAGGAAGTTGCTTTGCGCACTAGCGAATTACTCGCTGCAAACGAATTACTGCTGAGAGAGAGTAACAAGCTCAAAGATGCCGATCGCTTTAAATCAGAATTTATCTCCGTAGTCAGTCACGAATTAAGAACGCCGCTCACCTCGATTCGTGGCTCACTGGGGCTGCTGGAATCAGGACGGATCGCCGAATTGCCTGGCAAAGCTCTGGACTTAATCAAGATCGCCCATAAAAATTGTCAGCGTCTGGTCAGCCTCGTCAATGACATTCTGGATCTGGAAAAAATTCAATCAGGCGCACTGAATTTACGTATGCAGACGGTAGACATTGTCAGCACTGCTCGTCAATCAATAGAAGAGAATGCCGCGTATGCTGACAGTTACGGCGTGCGTTATGAGCTTCAGACCAATCTGACTGAGGCGCTTGTCAACGCTGACGTCGACAGGCTGTTGCAGGTGTTTGCGAATCTCTTATCGAATGCCGCCAAATTTGCACCGGCGAACAGCGTAGTCCAGATACGCGTCCAGACTCATGAGCACTTATTCAGAGTTGAAGTCGAAGATCATGGTGCAGGTATTCCTCTGCATTTCCGTGAGAGGATTTTTGGTAAATTTGCACAGGCAGATGGTACAAACCTGCGCCAGCAAGGCGGTACGGGCCTAGGTTTGAATATCACCAAAACCTTGCTAGAAAAAATGAACGGGCAAATTGGTTTTACCTCAACCGAAGGTCTGGGTACGACATTCTGGTTCACATTACCGGGCAAGCAACAGGAATCAAGTACTGCTGAATCATCGAGCAATCAATAATTAAGTGACAATAACGAAGTGATGAATCAGCACTAAATAAGTAAAAAATAAGTACAAAATAAGAACAGAATAAGCAGCGGGCAGTGATTACCCTCAAGCCGGAACAGGCTTATCCATCTGACGCAAATTTTCTACACGCTTGCGCACAAAATTAATATGGCTGCGCAAGCCGTATAATTCCTCCGCATAAGACAAGGGGATGGATATGCGATTCACCTTTTCTTCGATCTCATCCAGTCTTTTCAACTGCACCGCACAGACTTCCTGACGCTGCGCCGGATTCAACTCCTCAATCGCCTGCTCGACCAGACGTAACTGGCCATACCAGCGATATACACGCGAGCGTATGCGCCAGACATACAACGGAGGAATAATCTTTGACAAGGGCAGTATCAATGCGCCCAAGGCAACCAGTACGACCCACATGCGTTCAATAAAATTGGCCAGCCAAAAACTCAGGTAACGCTGCAATAATGGCGGGCCGTTTTTATAAAATTTTTCTGCCTGGGCAGCGACGGGAATTTCGGTATATTTATCCGAAGGAAATTCACCTTGCTTACGAAACCATCCGGTTCCACCGTGGATTTTTTGTGCGGCTTGTAGCAACAGACTGATCAACGCTGGATGCAGACTCTCATGAGCCACCATCGTCGCCGTCGGAGAAATCAAATGATAATCACGAGAGGGAATATCTTTCCCTAAATCGACAATACCGCGCGGCAGAACGACGTGTGAAAGGAAGGGAAAGCGGCGTGTATAAGCTTCTGCCTGGACAAAATCAAACAGCCTGATTCCCGGTGTTTGCAACAACATTTGCAGCAATGGCGAATCGGATGCAGAACTGAATACCAGCACATCAACCTTACCATCCAGTAGCGCGACGGTTGCAGGTGTATTCTCAAGACTGCTCAGGTGAACATCCGACTCTTCCATGCCATTAACAGACAAAATCTGTTTGAATAATCGTGCAACACCCATGCCATCGGGTCCAACATTCACCGTCTTAGCTTTGAATTGCGCCAGACTGGTAATCTCTTTATTACCGCGATAAAAAATCCAGATCGGCTCATAAAATAAGCTTCCCAGAGAGATCAGGCCTTTCTCTTCTGCCTCTGCCTCGTTGGTAGAACCGCTTTGTACAAAACCTAATTCAATCTCTGAATCAGGATCACTGATTTTTTGCAAATTCTCTTGCGAGCCCTGAGTTTCCTGAAAGTGAATCGTAATATCGTTCTTCGCTAGCTCATCGGCATATTGCCTTGCAAACCGCTGGTAAGCGCTATTTTCCTGCCCCGTCGCAAAATCAATCGTGCGTGGCGGCGCCGGATCGACCAGCCAATAGCCGAGTCCGCAGACCAGCAATACCATCAGCGTTATCGGTCCAAAAGCGATCAATAAATCTCGGATCGAAAATAAAGTAAATTTTATTTTTGGCATGGTCTTAATTTGCACGCTTAATTCGTAAGTATTTATTTCATGGACTTACTTGATTGGCTTACTTATTATTGAATCGGTTGTAGTTTGTTGTCTGTAACCTGATCACTACGTTAAGTAGGTACATTAAGCAGGCACATACTCAGCATTGAAACCATCCAGACCGCGTAACATCTGCTCAAACGCGGCATCCACCTGTTTAGGATCACCTTTGACGCCCAGCTCAATATGCTTGCGGATCTGATGATTGCCCACGCTCGGCAGGCTGAACACTTTGATCAATGGGTACTCTGCCTCTAAAGCCTCCATCATCGGCGTCAGTGTTGACTCCATCGCCTCGAATACCAGAACAGATTTTTCCTCACGGGCATGCTGGTGAAACAGATGCGAATAATGGGTATCCAGCACCCAGGCAATCATAGGCCAGGCCATCACAGGAAAACCGGGGACAAAATAATGATTCTGAATCGCAAAACCAGGAATTTTGTTATAAGGATTAGGAATGATCTGAGCACCTTGCGGAAACTCACCCATTTTTAGGCGATGCAGGTTTTCTGGCGTATCGAGTTCCACTGGCTTGCCAGCCTCAATCAGCATGTCAGTGATACGTTGCTGTATCAGCAGCTTCGCTTCGGGATGCAATTCCAGGGGCACGTCCAAAGCAGCGGCGGCACATTGACGCGTATGATCATCGGGCGTAGCACCAATCCCACCGGTACTGAATACGATATCGTTATTCGCAAATGAACGTGCCAACGTCGCCGTGATTCTGGCTCGGTCGTCACCGATATACTCAGCCCAGTCTAATTGCAAACCACGCTCCGCCAGCAACTCAATCACTTTGGAAAGATGCTTGTCAGCGCGTTTGCCTGACAAAATCTCATCGCCGATAATGATGACACCAATAGCCATAAGAGTCTCCTTCAGAGGGGTTTTGCACGTAATTGTGTCAGGGCATCCAGGCAATAATACTGAAACCACAATCCGCTAAATACAAAAATTAAAATATACAAACATACGGCTACCGCCGCCATCACAGGAAGAAAGACGACGGCCAGTACGCCACCGAGCCACATCATACTAGGCGCTGCACCGAGTGCTCCCGTAATCGTACCAATCAGCAGCAGAGACCAGCGATGCGTGCGCAGGAGAGCAATCCGCTCGTCCGCATCCGCATGTTCAGCCAAAGCGTCATAGGCCATGACCCGGTAAGTCAACCAACCCCACAATACGGCATGCACGGCCACATTCACGACGGGAACAAATAACAGGGGCAAGGCAAGCACCCACAACACGATAAAAATCAAAAAAGAGGAAACCGCATGCCAGAGGCTGCCGAGCAAAGAACCGCCATGACGCGCCTCCATAGCCGGATACTGGCGTCGCTGCACATGACGGGAAATCATCGGCATCGCAAATACACCGATACACATCAAGGTCGTCACGATCATCAGCGGTAACAGCAACCACATCGCCAGCAACGGCGCCAGCACTGCTTTCAGCGCTAATGCGCCTAACAGAGCAAGAAAATCTCCGGCAATACGAAAGCCGTCATGTTCCATCAAAGCTGCTTGAATATAATCGATCATTGATTGCAGTCCCCACCACATCAGCCCGCCCCATAACAAGATGGAGATAATCAAAGGCAGGATAGTAAGCATCAGCATACGCGGATGAAACTGACCGACAAACGCACGCCCCAGGGCGCTACCTACACTCAACAGACGACGCATCAAGAATGCTCCTGACTAATATGCTTGTGGACTTGCTGAGCTTGCTGAACTTGCGTATGGACTTGTTTGCTCAGATGTCCATCCAAGCCCAGCATCCGTTTACATCCCAATATCTGCTGCGACCAGAAGCCGCGACCATATTCGCGCGCACTGCCTTCCGGCGGTGGCAACTGATCACGGATACCGGTCATATAAAATTCTTGATTGAATAAAGCCGTGCCAAATACGATGTCCCAGACAGGGAACAGTACTGCAAAATTATGCCCGCCAAGTGTCCCCTCACCTCTCGATTCGTGACCAATACCAATCGCATGATGGGCGCGATGATAACGCGGCGAGACCAGCAAACGCTCACCTATTACGCCAAAATGCACACGGATATTGGCATGCTGCAAACTCTGTATCATGCGTGACACCACGACCAGCAAAGCATATTGGGTCGGCTGTACGCCAATCGCAATCGCGATCAGTCCCATGTAGACATCACGTAAAAAGTCGTCAAACAAGTGATTACGGTTATCGCTCCACAGATTCATATTGCGCTGACTATGATGCAGGCTATGCAGTCCCCACCACCAGTCAAACTGATGTTCAGCACGGTGATACCAATAATCAAAAAAATCCAACACCACCAGATACAGCATAAATACGAGCACCGGATGGTTATTCATATCCGGCCAGAGATTTTCCAGATTAAACGGGTTCATCCCTTCCAGCCTCAGCATGCCTGTGAATGCATCCAGAACAGGATCAAGAACAAAAAATATCAGCAGCGTAAATACGCCCAGACGATGTAAGGCGGTATAAATGAAATCATTCCAGCGCGCGTACGAATCCGTAAAACGATGCACCGGAATCCACGCCTCCAGAGGACGCAAAATCATATACAGTACGAGCAATTCACAGATACCGATCAGGAACCATTCAACACCTTCAAATGCCTGTTCTGTGAACTCGCCCAGCCCGGCATAAAAGACAAAGGGTTGAACCAGTGATTCAAAAATCCATGCCTGTAACCAGGCAAATGCGTCTGAAAAAATCATGAGGTGAAAGCTAATTAAAGAAATTCGGAAAAATTAGTAAGTTACTTTGTAACCGGTCAAAACGCCAAGGCTGGTCTGTCAATCAGCATCATGAATGAATCTTACCTGTAACCCCTGAGTCACGCTGTATTCGACAGTATTTTGTTGATTTGATTCAGTTCAGGAGCAACATAAACGGAGTCAAGGCGACTTTGTGAAGCTCTCCGGAGGGAACGCCTAAAAATCCTTACATCGATATTTCACGGAATCACTTACTCCTGCTGCTACTGCCTTTGCTCCGTGTCTCCGTGTGTATTTATCTATGCAGTGAGAGGACTTGGTTTTTGGATGTCCTATCAATGTGTTTTTTAATATGAAGATTTTTAGAAATTACCGTATTGAATCCGCAACGTACATGCGGCTTCTAGAGGCATTTCAGGCTGACAGGCGCGTCCAGCTTACGGATTCATTCTGACAACTGCGATCAACACCCGATTAAACCGCTTCCTCTAGCGACTCACCGATATGTCGTTTTTGCTATCGCCTAAAGGTTTTGTCTTTGCGTAAGAGCGACATTCAATTAGTCTGATTCGCTGACTTCAGCCGGTACAGCGGATGCTCGCGTAAGGTGGCAAAACAAAAACCCTTTTGCTCAAGGCCTGATATCAGCGGCTCCAGGTTCTCCGGCATCCATGCCTGCTTGCGCGACCAGATCCCCAGATGTGCCATAAAAATATCGCCGTCTTTCAGCTGCCCCAAAACACGCTGCAATAAAACCGGATTACTCCATTTTTCACTAGGCAATTCATCACCGGAGAATCCGGCAGGATCCCAGCCCACATGGGCATAAGCACAAGCTTGCCCCGCTTTTAGTAAGTTCGGGGTTAATTTGCCACCGGGAGCGCGCCAGAACGGATCCAGCTTACGGCCCGTGAGTTGTTCAAAGCGCTGATCTACCCGCTTCAATTCATTGCAGTATTGCTGAGCAGTCCAGACAATATGTTGTCCTGCCTGCGCGCCAAATTGCGGCTTCACAGTAATGCGGCCATCAGCAAGATCTTTCACGGCATACACATGGTCGAAGGTATGCGTACCAAACGCATGCCCGTCAGCGACGAGCTGCTTCCAATACGCGCCCCATGCCGGATCCAGTGAATAATCACCGTTCACGGTTTTTTCATTCGCCAGAAAAAAAGTTGCTTTGATCTGGTGGCGACGCAAACTCGTGGCGATTAACTCTGCCTGAGACTGGCTGCCAGTATCAAAAGTCAGATAAATCTTACCCTTGCATGCGGGTACCAGCGTGGTTGCTGAAGTTGCTGAAATTGCGTCCGCAGACAGAAGCAGCGATATGCTTGCGCCCACTGCAACAGCAAGGACAGGGAGCGCCGCAGTGATTGCCATCAAGCAACCAGATTTACATGCGGGACGCATGATTAATGAAATACACACCGTGTGGAGAACGTCCGACCGGAATCAGCTTGATGACTTTTTTCGACGGCACGTCAATGACAGCCACCTTTTTAATCCAGCGCAAAGTTACCCAGAGGGTTTTACCATCATCGCTGAGCTCCATGCAGTCAGGTCCACCAGGGACAGCAATCGTACCAACATTCTCTAAAGTGACCTGATCAATGATATTGATCGTGTTTGAAACCCGGTTTGAAACGAACACATGACGCTTATCACCCAATGCGCGGAAATTATGCGTACCCGCACCGGCCTTGATACGCTTCACGGTTTTTTGAGTATGCCAGTCAATGACTTCGACGTAATCGCTACCCATAATGCCGACTAACAAATATTTATCATCAGGTGTCATCGCAATACCGGCAGGCAGCTTGCCAACCGGGATCGTCCACTTCACTTTTTGCGTTGCCAGATCAATTGCAGAAACCTGGTCACTCCCCTGATGCGTAATAAACACCGTCGTGCTGGCAGCGTCGAATGCCATGTGGCTCGGCAATTTTGCCAGGGGGACCCGGCTAACCAGGGTCAGATCCTTGCCGTCGTATTTATAAAAATCGACGCGATCCAGGCGCAGTGAATTGGAGACAAACCATTTTTGATCGGGAGAAAAACCGATTTGATAAGGATCGGCGATATCCTTGATACGGCGCTGGATTTGCCCCGTTTTAGGATCGAGAAATACCAGCTCATCGCCCACCGCATTTGCGACGATTAATGACTTGTTGTCGGGTGTCGCCATCAGATGATGCGGCTCTTTACCGATAGGAAAAGTGCTGATTTCTTTTTGCGTATCCTGATCCAGCAAACTCACGGTTGCATCACGCGAATTCAGAATCACGACCACACTGGCTTCTGCTTGTGAAATGAGGACGGAGGATAAGGACAACAGCACACACAAAAAACGACTACGCATGAATTTCTACCGCTTTGCAATGAGGGAAAAGATAAATAGAACTTACGCAAAACTGTTGCCGCAATAAGTAATCACCAAGGCAATTGGCTATACGGGATTACGCTGCGGTAAGGCGCTGTAACAGCAGTGCGGCGGTTTTGACTGAGTTCTAAAATGAGTTACCGTATTTTAACCTGCCAGACGCAGTCGCATCGTGACAAGCTGTTAATTACTACAGCTTTCTTCCCGCTTCTGACCGGCTTTTTACCTGTTTTTGATAAAAATCAACGAATATTTAACCGGCTCAGACTGGATTTATGGGTGCGTAGCGAATTCATGCGCAGAATTTGGGTACAATTGCGCCAGTTTTTTGATCAACATTGAAGGAAATCTCATGTCCACTACTACTACCGTATCCGGCTTGCAATACGAAGATAAAGTCCTTGGCGAAGGCGCAGAAGCAACTGCGGGCGACCACGTTGTTGTGCACTACACAGGCTGGTTGCAAAATCCCGATGGCAGCGCCGGTAAAAAATTCGACTCCAGCAAAGACCGTAATGACCCGTTCTCCTTCCCGTTAGGCGCAGGTCATGTCATTAAAGGCTGGGATGAAGGCGTACAAGGCATGAAAATCGGTGGCACACGTGTACTGACGATCCCGTCATCACTGGGCTACGGCCCGCGCGGCGCTGGTGGCGTGATTCCACCAAATGCCACTTTGATTTTTGAAGTTGAGTTACTGGGTGTTTAAAAAACATGCCGCATAGGGAGTATGTACTAAAACAGTGCTTGACCCGCTTAATTTGATTGCGTGTTAAAACAATACTCCTAAGCAGTATGTGAAAAAGCCTCGATCGATATCGAGGCTTTTTTATTTCAAATTTTAATTAAGCGTTTTAAAGGGACGCAACCCCGTTTCTATCCACATTTGCTAGAAATCGGCAAATGACACTCAGACCTCAAATCATCCGCTGAGCCATTTCATGACACCAGACGATTGCCATATTTTGCATCATCAAACAACATGAATAGCACCTGAAAACATAAATAAAACCAATAAATTCAATGTGTTGGCAAATAAAACAGGTTTAACAGTGTTTGACGATTTTCTTTACAGCATCAGTGTAAGCTTGCCAGACAGATACAAAATGCCCGACGGGCAACGATCTGATTGCATGACTGAGACTGAAGAATGTACCGTCTATTAAAACAACATGGCAAGCATCCTGCGAAGCGATTTCGACTACTGGTAGTTGATGATCAGCCCATGAACATTCAGGTGCTTTACCAGATATTTTCAGAAGACCATGATGTTTTCATGGCGACCAGTGGCGAGCAGGCGCTTGCCTTCTGCCAGGAAACGCATCCTGACCTGATCTTGCTTGACGTCCTGATGCCGGACCTGAGCGGAATTGAGGTCTGCAGACGCCTCAAGGCGAATCCGCTAACTGCCGACATCCCTCTGATTTTTGTTACCGGCCAAAGCAATCCCGAAGAAGAAGCGATTGGCCTGTCCGCAGGTGGCGTGGACTTTATCTCAAAACCCGTCAATGCAACGGTGGTCAGAGCCAGGGTTCAGACACATCTGATGTTAAAGTTTCAGGCGGAGCGGATTGAGGAAGCAAATCGCACATTAGAAGCCAGAGTGGCTGAACGTACGGCGGAATTGCAACAAGCCATGGATCATGTAGTGCAACAAGAAAAAATGGCCTCACTGGGCAGTCTCGTCGCCGGTATCACGCATGAGCTCCATACACCGCTTAGCAATATGCGCCTTGTTTCGGCATCCCTGCTGGATCGTGTGGAGCAACTGGCGGATGATCTGAGCGCCGGTAAAATTTCCAGGTCAACCCTAGACGGATTCATTACGTATTGCCGCGAAAGCAGCGCCTTGATCGAGCGAGCGTCAGAACGTTCGTATTCTCTAATCGAAAGCTTCAAACAGGTCTCCGTTGATCAAAGCAGTGACCGGCGTTGTGAATTCGACCTGCTGGATATTGTGTCGCATACAGTCAGCACTTTACGACCGATGCTCAAGACCACATCGCACAGTGTGGAAATTGATATTCCGGCCGGCATCATCATCGATAGTTTTCCCGGCCCGCTCGAACAAATTATCACTAACCTGATCACCAACTCCATCGCCCACGCCTTCCCTGATCGCGAAGCGGGCACCATGCGTATCTGTGCACGACATACCGACCATCATTTCACCGTGAGTTTTGAAGATAATGGCGTCGGCATCTCGGACGATATTAAGCTACGTATTTTTGATCCGTTTTTTACAACCAAAGCCGGACGAGGCGGCTCAGGTATTGGGATGTACACGGTCTACAATCTAGTGACAAGCTTATATGGCGGTACGATTGATATTGATGGCAGGCTTGGACAAGGCGCCAGAATTACTGCGAAATTCCCTATTCCAGAACGTAAATCTCAATAACGACAGAATCAATTCGATTGATGCAATTTATGCGGTCCATGCAATTTATGTGGCCTATGCGATCGATACCATCAATGTAATCTGCGCAATCAAATAACGTGATAATGTGAAGCGAGCATCTTGCTCTGATGCGAATCAACTCAACGATGAAGTTGCGATATCAGGCAAGTAAGGCGGCTACGCGGACAAAATCCAGGTTTTGCATGCCTTGGTCGGCATCGCGCATGACAGTTTCGGAGTAAGACGCCGACAACGCAGGCCGCAACTGAAGGTACACGTCACAAGCACGCATATTTTTTTGTGCGAGAAGCAGTTTCAGTTCTTGCAAATCCTGAATCCCTGACCTGTCAGGTAACTCTGTAGCAAGAGCATGCCCAAAACTTCCCTGATTGCCCACATCTACCGATAAGCGCTGCGGCCATTGCCTTGCAGCGTTAATCACAACTTGCAAACATTGTGCAGCGGTATCCAGAAGAACAGGCATTTGCTGATCCTGCCCGTCTTGGATCGCCATCTCGATTTGGTAAGCCGCGTTCTGAAAATCTGTTGCACCGAGTGTACCTAGCGTGCCGCGCAGAGTATGAAATGTCGCTTTAACATCGTCACGATACCCTGATGACCAGGCATATCGAGCCTCCTCAATCGGAGCAAGCCCCCGGTCAATCAGCCTTTGCATCATGCCATCGACCGCCGTCCGGAAGCTTTCGTGCGCAACGCACATCGCTTCCAGGCGGACGATATCAATGACCGGATCACACTGATGAGCCGCACTGGCGTACTCATCAGATGATTCACCATTTTGCTGTTTTGATCTAGGCATGGGATGGTTTGCCCCGGGTAGATGTGAGCAGCGCTTAAAAAGTGATTCTTAAACTACTCTTTGATGAAGTGCTCGCGATAGTATTTGAGCTCTTCGATCGACTCAATGATGTCGGCCATCGCCGTATGCTTCTGATGTTTCTTAAAACCGCTGGCAATGGCTGGCTTCCAGCGCTTGCAGAGTTCTTTTAATGTAGAGACGTCCAGGTTTCGGTAATGAAAAAAAGCTTCCAGCTTCGGCATACCACGTGCCATAAAACGCCGGTCCTGACAGATCGAATTGCCGCACATCGGCGATTTGCCGGCCGGGACATATTGTTTTAGAAAAGCGATTAGTTCTTTTTCTGCATCTGCCTCGGATACTGTCGAGGCTTTTACACGATCAATCAAGCCGGAGCGACCGTGCGTTCCTTTGTTCCAGGCATCCATCTTGTCCATAATCTCGTCTGGCTGATGAATCGCAAATACCGGTCCCTCAGCCAGGACATTCAGTTGCATATCAGTGACGACCACGGCGACCTCAATGATACGATCATTATCCGGGTCTAGCCCGGTCATCTCCATATCGAGCCAAATCAGATTAAACTCATTAGGCTTGGCTGGCGGCGTTGCAGGTGCTGTGGTTGTTACAGTTGCAGATGCGACTGTGTTTGCTTGAATGTCGTTAGCTTGTGACATAATTCTTCCTTCTCTTGATCAATGTGGCATTTTCCCATGATTTCTGTAGCATTTTCTGTTTTATTCGCGGCATTTTTACTGCTTACTTTGGTCTTACGTTTCTGGCTGGGTTCGCGCCATATTCGCCATATTTTGCAGCATCGCGCCGCGGTCCCTGCCGAGTTTGCAGAAAAAATTCCGCTCGCCGCACACCAGAAAGCGGCTGACTATACCATCGCCAAAACCAAGCTGGACATGGTATTGCTGGTGCTGAACACCGCTGTGCTCATTGGTTTTACCCTGCTCGGCGGCCTCCAGCTATTGTCGGTCACACTAATTAAATTCACCGGTCCCGGCATGACCTATCAACTGTGCCTGCTTGCCTCTTTTGCCCTGATCGGCAGTCTGATCGACTTGCCTTTTGATTACTATAAGCAATTTGTGCTGGAGCAAAAATTCGGTTTCAATAAAATGACGCCTGCCCTGTTTTTTGCCGACATTCTAAAAAGCAGCTTGCTCGGCGCCGCCATTGGCCTGCCACTGATCTGGGTTGTACTCAGCCTGATGGAAAAATCCGGTTCATTATGGTGGCTATATGCCTGGCTGGTGTGGAGCGGTTTTCAGTTGTTGATGATGTTGATTTATCCCAGTGTCATTGCTCCACTGTTTAATAAATTCACGCCTTTGGACGATGATAGCTTGCGTACCCGCATCGAAGGTTTAATGCAACGTGTCGGCTTTGCCTCCAGCGGCTTGTTCGTCATGGATGGCTCCAAGCGCAGCGCGCATGGTAATGCTTATTTTTCTGGCTTCGGTGCAGCAAAACGTATCGTGTTTTTTGACACCTTGCTGTCCCGCCTGTCACCGCCAGAGATCGAAGCCGTCTTAGCCCATGAACTGGGACATTTCAAACTCAAACATATCGTCAAACGAATCAGCGTCATGTTCTTTGTGTCGCTCGGCTTTCTCGCTTTGCTGGGCTATCTGAAACAGCAGCTCTGGTTTTATAACGGTCTCGGCGTTGACCCGATGCTGCTCGCCTCGAATGACGCCATGGCACTGATCCTGTTTATGCTGGCCCTGCCTGTTTTTACATTCATCTTGTCTCCGCTGACGTCGATCAGTTCACGCAAACATGAATTTGAAGCCGATGCTTTTGCAGCAAAACACACCAATGCAAACGATCTGGTTGCAGCGCTGGTAAAACTGTACGAGGACAATGCATCAACCCTGACGCCTGATCCTTTGCATTCCAAATTTTATGATTCCCATCCGCCAGCCTCTGTGCGCATACATCAACTACTTTCGGTCAATCCATCATGATTACTACCACTGCCCTGCTCGCGAAAAAATCGCTGCATACAGAAACCGCATTAGACACCGGCGTCTTGCCTGCGTATTTTGCAGCAACACCTGGCTGGACTCAGGACGGCCCGCGTATCGTCAAGACGTTCAACTTTAAAAATTACTACGAGACGCTCGCCTTCATCAATGCGATCGCCTATGTCATCCATGCAGAAGATCACCATCCTGAGCTGGTCGTCACCTACAACCGCTGTACCATTAAATTCGATACTCATACCGTCAATGACGGGAAAGGTGGTATCTCGGAAAATGACTTTATCTGTGCCGCAAAAGTCGATGCGATTTTTCAGCAAAGTTTTTCTTAATGAGTAACACCAAGACCAAGCTGTTAGCGACCGTCATCGCGGCCCATGGCAGGCACTATCTGGTACAGGCAGACGACATCAAATTGCATTGCGTCACCCGTGGCAAAAAAACAGATGTCGCCGTCGGCGATATCGTTGAATACCAGTTGACGTCAAAGAACCAGGGGGTGATTGAAGCCATCACGCCGCGCAAGACCTTGCTGTATCGCTCGGATCAATATAAGTCAAAAATGCTGGCGGCAAACCTCACGCAATTGCTGATTGTCGTCGCAACCGAACCCAGCTTTGCCGATGATCTGATTTCACGCGCCCTGGTCGCGTCTGAATCCTCTGGTATCAAAGCCACCATCGTCCTGAATAAAATCGACGTAGAAGCCAGCCTGCCAAAGGCACGCGAGCGACTTGCCTTGTATGCAGGCCTTGGCTATCCCGTGTTAGAAGTCTCAGTCACCGCAGCACCGGAGGCGACACGTGTAACCATGATGGAACTAATCGAGGGCAACAATACCATCCTGATCGGCCAGTCCGGCATGGGAAAATCCTCACTGATCAACTTATTGATCCCCGATGCTGACATCGCCACCAGAGAAATCTCTGCTGCGCTGGACACGGGCAAACACACCACGACCTTTACCCGCCTGTATCAAATGGATGCAGAAACCGCCGTCATCGACTCACCAGGCTTTCAGGAATTTGGCCTGCATCATCTGAGTGAAGGTATGCTGGAACGTGCGTTCCCAGAATTTTTACCGCATCTTGGTCAATGTAAATTCTATAATTGCCATCACCACACCGAGCCAGGCTGTGCGATTTTACATGCCGTCAAATCCGGTGAGATTGCACAAATGCGTCATGATCTGTTTGAACAGCTCGTGCATGAAGCTGCACAAACTATTGGTTATAAATAAGCAGCTGCCTGCTTATGTCCAGCACTTGCTATCCGGTCTGCTGTGTAGGACCTCTCTAGATTCGGTATCAACACACTTCCCTCAAGGCACCGGTCTGCAATCGCAGACCGGTCTCCATGTCGCTAATCACGCATCCTCAGCTGTTTGGCTACCGGTTTCATTAACCGCCTCATCTCTCTGTTCCTAACATCTGCCATGCTTATTCCGTTGGAAGCAAAGTCGGAGGTCTCGTAGAAATAACAAACTAGTAAGCTTCGTTTATTTCATATAACCTGCACAATTGCAGTAATTTCAACAATCAACAATCAACAATCACCTGAACAGGTAGCTGTTCAAGCATGTGAAAAATAATTAAAAGTCATTAAACTTAATTTAACCAAACGCGTCAAAGACAAGCTTGCTCCATTAAAAATCATATTAACGCGGCCAAAAACCGATCAAAGGAGAATCGAATGCGCAGAACAACTCCCGGCACCAAGAAGATCTTAAGCCTAGCCTTAGCCTCGTTGCTAGGCTCTTGCTTTATGACGCCATCGGCGATGGCTGACACACTATTGCTGCGCCAGCCTAGCGTCTCACGTGATCATCTTGCCTTTGTGTATGCAGGCGATATCTGGCTGACTGGTCGCGACGGACAAAATCCCGTACGACTGACGACACATCCGGCATCGGAGTTTTCTCCTAAGTTTTCTCCTGACGGTAAATGGCTTGCTTATTCCGCCAGCTACGACAACAACACGGATGTGTATGTGATCCCAGTCGAAGGTGGTCAGGCACGCCGTCTGACCTGGCATCCGGGTCAGGATGTCGTCGCTGGCTGGAGTGCTGATGGCAAGCGTATTCTGTTCGCATCGAACCGGGAAATCGGCAATAGCCGCAGTAACCAGCTCTACGAAGTACCGCTCGAAGGTGGTTATGAGAAAAAAGTCATGGAAGCCATCGCCTTTGAGGGCAACTGGTCGGGCGATGGTAAATTTCTCGCCTACCGTCCCTTCCGTCAGGCATATAGCGGCCCTAGCGGTTGGCGACTTCATCGCGGCGGCACTACGCCACCGGTCTGGATCATGGATGTCGCCAATAACAAATTAGAAAAAATACCGCATGAAAACGCAACTGACAGTAATCCTGTCTGGGTCGGTGACGAGGTATTTTTTATCTCTGACCGCGACAACAAAGTAGCGAATCTATTTGCCTATAACCGCAAAACCAAAGCTGTCCGCCAGGTCACGCAAGAGACTGTCTGGGATATCCGCAATATCAGCGCAGCGGGTAATACAGTCGTGTATGAAGTCGGTGGCGAGTTAAAAGAGCTTGACGCTGCAACAGGAAAAACGCATACCATCCACGTCAATTTGGATGCGCAAATTAGCCAGGCAATGCAAGCCCGCCCTCAATGGAAAGATGCTAGCAGTACGATCACTTCTGCCGCCTTGTCACCTACTGGCAAGCGCGTCGTGGTCAGTGCGCGTGGCGATGTATTTACCGTTCCGGTCAAAGACGGCTCGGTACGTAACCTGACCGAAAGTTCAGGCATTCGCGAAAAAGATGGTTTATGGAGCCCTGACGGCAAACAAATTGCTTACCTGTCTGATACAGGACGACAGCATCATCTGATACTGCGAGATCAGACCGGGCTCGATAAACCAAAAACATTCAGTCTCGGTCAGCCTGGTTATTACACGCTACTGGACTGGTCCCCGGATAACCAAATAATTGTGTATCAGGATAACCATCTCCAGTTGTATGCGATCCATCTCAGTAACGGCAGCATCAGTAAAATCGATACGAGCTCACGACGCTCCCGCTTCAATGTCTCGTTTTCGTCAGACAGTAAATGGCTGGCCTATACCGTTGTCGGCGCCAATCATTTTTCACAAATCAAATTGCATGATTTTACTAACGGCAAACACACCAGCCTGACGGATGGCATGAGTCATGCCGACAATCCCGTCTTTGCTGCTGCTGACTATCTGTACTTCACGGCCTCAATCAACTCAGGACCAACGCAGGTCGGCCTAGACATGTCAACACAGGAACGACCTCTGCGCAATGGCTTGTATGTCGCCGTACTCGCGGCCGACGGCAAATCACCTTTGTTACCAAAGAGTGGCGATGAGGAGGCAAAAAAGGATGAGGACAAAAAAGACGAGGCTAAAAAAGATTCTGCAAAAGACGCAAACAAAGAGACAGGCAAGGATGCCGCTAAAGATAAAGACAGCACTAAGGATACGGCAGCTAAAACGCCCAAAGCCGTACGGATTGATCTCGCAGGCATACAGCAACGCATCGTCGCCTTGCCCGTCGCAGAGCGTAACTATGACAATCTGGCAGTCGCATCCGATGGCTCGCTGTTCTATCTCGAACATCGCCAGCCAGGCGTTAGCCACGAGCCGCCTGCCACCAAAGATGATGATGATGCCGAGTTGATGCGATTTAGCTTTGAAGATAAAAAAGCAAAATCCCTGCGTCCAGGTATCGCTTCATTTAGTCTGAGTGCGGATGGCAAAAAAATTCTGATCCAATACGCGAAAAGCAAACTCGATGTCGGTGACGCCAGCGAAAAACTGGATGCAAAATCGATCGATCTGTCGCAAGTCCGCATGCAGGTCAATCCACGCGAAGAATGGGAACAAATTTTCAACGAAACCTGGTGGATGGAGAAAGAGTTTTTCTACGATGCGAATCTGCATGGCATCGACTGGGATGCGATCTACACGCGCTATCATGCCCTGCTCAAGCACGTGCAACGTCGTGAAGACTTAAATGACTTGCTGGTCGAAATGATCGGTGAGCTACAGGTCGGACACAATCGCGTCGGTGGCGGCGACATCTATCAAGAGAAATCGGTCTCAGTTGGCCTGCTCGGTGCCGACTATAGCTATGAGCAAGGCCACTATCGTATTAAAACTATCTATCGCGGCGATCGCTGGAATCCGTTTTTGGCAGCACCTTTAGCCACGCCGGGATTGGCGATCAAAGAGGGAGACTACCTGCTCGCGATCAATGGCAAAGCACTGGATAGCGGCAAAAACCTGTACTCCTTGTTGGCCAATACCGTAGGTAAACAAGTAACGCTGACCGTGGCCGGCGACCTGAGCAATCAGTCAAGCCGGCAAGTAATCGTGCAGCCCGTCGCCAATGAAGGCGCCTTGCGTCAGTGGCACTGGATAGAGAAAAATCGCGAATACGTCCAGAAAAAAACAGACGGTAAAGTCGCCTATGTGTACTTGCCCGATACTGGCTCTGATGGCTATCAGTATTTCAACCGCATGTTTTATGCGCAGGCAGATAAAGCTGCGCTGATCATTGATGAACGTCGCAACAGCGGCGGACAAGCGGCGAACTACATCACTGATATACTGAGTCGTAAATATCTGGCAAGCTGGAAAGACCGGGATGGCCTCTTGTTTGATACGCCAGGTGCAGCGATTTACGGACCTAAAGCGATGCTGATCGATCAGGACGCCGGATCGGGCGGTGATTTCCTGCCGTATTCATTTAAACGCCTGGGATTAGGCACGTTGATCGGCAAGCGTACCTGGGGTGGTCTGATCGGCATTTCGACGAACCCTGAATTGATCGACGGCGGATTTTTACTGGTGCCCTTCTTCCGTTTCTTTACTCCGGACGGTGAATGGCGTGTAGAAAATGAGGGGGTTGCGCCAGATATGGATATCGAACTCGATCCGTCCGAAGTCAATACCGGCAGAGACACGCAACTGGATGCAGCGATTCAGCATGTCATGCAAAAACTTCAGACTTACCAGGCGGTGCAACGACAGCAAGCACCTGCGATGCCGAAGTTAGGTAAATAAATTATGCCAGTAGTTTTTGGTCAGTAATTTGAGAAAGTAAAATAAAAAATAAAGCACAAAACAAAAAGCGGATATCTGATTATAGATATCCGCTTTTTTATATTACAGGCTACGAATGTTATTCATAATCACTTACAGGAACGCAAGAACAGAACAAATTGCGATCGCCATACACGTTATCTGCACGGCCTACCGGTGCCCAGTATTTTTGCTTGCGCAAAGATGGTACAGGGAAGGCAGCGACTTCACGGCCATACGCATGTGTCCATTCGTTTGCGACCAGCACTTCTGCTGTATGCGGTGCATTTTTGAGCGGATTGTCTTTCGCATCGAATTCACCGCTGGCGACTTTAGAGATTTCTTCACGTATGACAATCATCGCGTCAATGAATCGATCTAACTCAGCTTGTGATTCGCTTTCTGTTGGCTCTATCATCAAAGTACCCGGTACCGGGAAACTCATCGTAGGTGCGTGGAAACCAAAGTCGATCAGGCGTTTTGCAACATCCTCGTTGCTGATGCCAGTTGCATCGGTCAATGGACGCAGATCCAGAATACATTCATGCGCGACCAGACCATCGTGACCGGAGTACAGCACTGGATAGTGAGGTGCCAGACGTTTAGCAATATAGTTCGCCGCCAGGATCGCTGTCTCTGTCGCTGCTTTCAGACCCTCAGAACCCATCATCGCAATGTACATCCACGAGATTGGCAAAATACTGGCAGAGCCAAATGGCGCAGCGCTGACAGCCGATATGCCGTCTTCACCACGGACGTAACCCGTTGATTTTTGATTCGGCAAGAACTTTGCCAGATGCGCGCCTACGGCGACTGGACCAACGCCCGGGCCGCCGCCACCGTGAGGGATACAGAAGGTTTTATGCAAGTTCAGATGACTGACGTCACCGCCGAATTTGCCGGGGGCAGCGACGCCGACCAGCGCATTCATATTCGCGCCATCTACATAAACCTGACCGCCATGGGCGTGAACGATCTCGCACAAAGTCTGAATGCCTTCTTCAAACACACCGTGCGTGGACGGATATGTGACCATCACCGCTGCCAGATTGGCGCTGTGTTTTTCGGCTTTGGCTTTCAAGTCCACCAGATCAACGTTACCGTTGTCATCGCAGGCAACGACCACGACATCCATGCCGACCATACTGGCAGATGCCGGGTTAGTACCATGTGCCGATGAAGGGATCAGGCAGATGTTGCGATGCGCTTCGCCACGGGATGCGTGATAAGCCTGAATCACCAGCAAACCAGCATACTCACCTTGCGAACCAGCGTTAGGTTGCAGAGATACGGCATCGTAACCGGTCGCCGCGCACAACATCGCCTCTAACTGATCAATCATTTCGCGGTAACCGATGGTCTGGTCGTCCGGTGCGAAAGGATGAATATTAGAAAATTCTGGCCAGGTCACTGGGATCATCTCGGAAGTCGCATTCAACTTCATCGTGCAAGAACCGAGCGGGATCATGGTGCGATCCAGAGCCAGATCTTTATCTGCCAGGCTACGTAGATAACGCAACATGTCGTGTTCTGCGTGGTAGCGACTGAAGGTCGGATGCGTCAGATACGTCGTGGTGCGTGCCAAGGCTGCCGGGAAGGCATCTGCCACGGCCGCTTCGATGGCGGCGAAATCTGGCATTGCTTTCCCTGATCCCAAAATGCTCCACAAAGCATCGACATCCGCGCGTGTCGCTGTTTCATCCAGAGAGACGCCTACTTGTGTCGCGCTGATCTGGCGCAGGTTGTAGCCTTGCGCTTGTGCAGCTGCATGAATAGCTGCGGCATCGGCGACGTTGATCGTTAAGGTGTCAAAAAAAGTTGCGTTGGCAATTGCCACGCCCATCGTTTTTAAGCCAGCCGCCAAAGTACCGGTCAGACGGTGGGTACGTTGCGCGATTTGTTTCAAACCAGCCGGGCCGTGGTACACCGCATACATCGACGCGATCACTGCCAGCAAGACCTGTGCAGTACAGATATTCGAGGTCGCTTTTTCGCGGCGGATATGTTGCTCACGTGTTTGCAACGCCAAACGGTAAGCTTGCTTACCTTGCGCATCAACCGTCACACCGACCAAGCGACCTGGCATAGAACGTTTGAATGCATCTTTAGTACCCATATAACCAGCATGCGGACCACCGAAACCGAGCGGCACACCGAAGCGCTGGCTGTTACCGACCACCACGTCAGCACCCCAGGTACCCGGTGCCTCAATCAGCGTCAACGCCAGCAAATCAGCAGCGGCGATGACCATCGCGCCTTTCGCATGTGCAGCGGCAGCGAATTCGCGGTAATCACGGATCTCGCCATCAACGCCCGGGTATTGCAAGAGCACGCCAAAGCAATCGTTCTCCAAAGCTTCGTTTGCCGTCAAGGTACGCACTTCAATGCCCAAAGGCTTGGCACGCGTCTCGATGATTTCGCGGGTTTGTGGCAGCACATCATGCGCGACATAGAACACATTGGAATTCGATTTGCCAACGCGCTGGATCAGGGTCATCGCTTCGGCTGCGGCGGTACCTTCGTCCAGCATCGATGCGTTGGCGATGTCCATGCCTGTCATATCCATGATGACTTGCTGGAAGTTCAGAATCGCTTCCAGACGACCTTGAGAAATCTCTGGCTGGTAGGGTGTGTACGCGGTATACCAGGCTGGATTCTCAAAAATATTACGCAAAATTACGCCCGGCGTATGGGTGTTGTAGTAGCCCTGGCCGATCAGGGATTTCAGTACTTTATTCTTGCCTGCCAGCGCTTTTAATGTTGCCAGCGCTTCCGTTTCTGATTTGGCTTCGGTGAATTGCGCCAATGGCAGTACGTCATGGCGGCGGATATTGGCAGGGACAATCGCATCGATCAGGGCGGTGCGTGTCGCATAACCCAAGGTCTTGAGCATGGCGGCTTGTTCTGCCTCGGAAGGTCCGATATGTCTGGCGATGAAAGCGTCATGCGCTTCGAGTTGAGTTAGGCTAGTGCGGGTCATGGTATTTGTGGGGTAGAAACTGGTTAGAACAGAGTGTGGCGAATCACGGATAGTCGACCTGTCCGGATTAATTTGGTGCTCCGGGAAATGTCATTGTCGGAATGCAGCACAAGGCAAGGAACAAGAGGCACAGCAATATGTCGATATTGCGTGCATTAGCTACGCCGTAATGCGCCCCGACAATGACATTTATCAGGACAAAATTAGCCGATGTTTTTTTGGTAGGCGTCTGCTGACATCAAAGCATCAGCATCCGCCGCATTGGCTGGCTTCAATTTGAACAACCATGCATCAAATGCGCCTGCATTGATCGCGTCTGGCGCGTCAACTACGGCATCATTGACGGCAACAACTTCACCAGCTACGGGTGCATACACATCACCCGCTGCTTTGACAGATTCAATCACGCAGCAATCTTTACCTGCAGCCAACACCGTACCGACTTTTGGTAATTCAACAAAAACGATATCTCCCAACGCGTCTTGCGCGAAGTCGGTAATACCAACGGAGACTGTACCGTCGGCTTCAACGCGTACCCATTCATGGGACGCTGTGTATTTACGATCTGCTGGAACTGTCATGTTGCTCTCCAAAAAAATTTAAAATGATTATCTTTAAAAACTAAACACCTTTGCCGCAAAGGCACAAAGGTAGCTGAGAAATATTTCAAAAACCTCTGCGACCTCCGCGTCTCTGCGGCAAAAAAAAATTAAGCCACCAAAACTTTACCGTTACGTACAAACGGCAATTTCACTACTGTTGCTGCCAATTGTTTATCGCGGATTTGTACGTGAACTGTGTCGCCAATCGCAACACCCATAGGCAAGCGCGCCAGAGCAATTGCTTCTTGCATACTTGGGCTGAATGTACCGCTGGTGATTTCACCTTCACCTTGCGCGGTGATGACTTTTTGATGCGCGCGCAGGATGCCGCCTTTTTCACGCAAAATTAGACCCAGAAACTGTGCTGTCTGTCCCTGTTCCTGCAACGCTTTTTTACCGACAAAGTCACGCTCGGCAACCAGATCGATCGTCCATGCCAGACCGGCATTCAATGGATTCACGGTTTCATCCATGTCCTGCCCGTATAGATTCATACCAGCTTCCAGACGCAAGGTATCGCGTGCGCCAAGGCCTGCTGGTTTGACACCGGCGGCGACCAGTGCATTCCACAATTCAGTCACGCGCTCTGCGGCAACAGCGATTTCAAAACCATCTTCACCGGTGTAACCAGTGCGTGCCACCATCACTTCACCGAAAGAAGTGTCGGCAACGATCACTGCATTAAATGGTTTGATCTCAGCACTGACCGCTTTGGTTTCTGGCAAAACCTCCCATGCTTTAGCGCGGGCATTAGGCCCTTGTACGGCAACCAGAGCAAATGCATTTGCACCATCGCGGCGCTGTGTAATGGTGATGCCGGCGTTGGTAGCAGCATTGTGCGCGGTCATCCAGGCAACGTCTTTTGCGGCAGTACCTGCATTGACGACGAGGCGAAACCAGTCTTCGCTGAAGTAATAAATAATCAGATCGTCGACAACCGTACCCTCAGGTTTCAGCATGCAGGAATACAATGCTTTGCCCGGGACTTGTAATTTATCGACGTTATTGGCAACCAGGCCACGCAGGAAACTGCGGACATTCGCGCCTTTCAGATCCACTACACACATATGGGAGACGTCGAACATTCCGCAATCGGTGCGGACGGCATGATGTTCTTCGATTTGTGATCCGTAATTGACAGGCATGTCCCAGCCGCCGAAATCGACCATTTTTGCGCCAGCGGCACGGTGAGCAGAATTAAGTGGGGTTACTTGAAGAGTTGCGGCTGCTTGCGTCATGAGAACCTCATTACCAAAAATAGAAGGGACAATGCGTCACGCGGACGAGCTACAGCTCATCGCATGCGATCACATCGCAGACCCCTCTGTCCTGATACCTGAGAGATTACGGATTGACCTTGCGGCCCATCCGTGCGCACCTTCGGTGGATAGTTCGGCGTGATACCAACATGCCGCTATCGCTCTCCAGAGTTTGGGGTGTTTCTACAGCCCCGTTGATCAGTCCTTTTGCCTGAGAGTTTTTGGGTGTTAGCCCCTTCGGCGGTAACCATGGCTCGTTCGCTGGTCACGCTCTCCTGATCAAGTAGCGCGATTATAAGGGCTTCGCCTCTTAATGTGAACTTTAGCGGGCTAAATATTTGTGTCAGTCCGGTTTAAAAACGAATCCGCATATTCCATGCGGCTTTACAGACATAAATGACTTAAAAGGCGCATGGAATATGCGGATTCGTTTCTAGAAATGCCTGACAACTCTTGCTCAGACGCATTGCGTGGCTTTATTGCAAAAACGTAAAACACACCCTAAAGGAAGATTATTGCACCGCTGTTGACGATCAAACCTGACGCTATACCAGCGTTACAGCCAAAGGGCTTCTAGCAGTTTTTTGCGGGACTGTTTATTTATTGATTGTTTGATTATTTATTTGACTGAGTGTTCGATCGATCAACAATCTTCCATCGACATAATGAAACAACCCATCGCGATGGACTGCCGGTTTAATCCGATAATTTAAGTCCGCTTATTTAATCACGCTTATTTAATCACGATATATATCACGCTTAATCTGCTGCATTTGCTGGCTATAACGGAACTCCCAGCTACGTAAATCCTCCATGCGGTGCGCAGTTCCCTGCAAAAACTCACGCAACTCCTGACGCTCCCGCTCACGTTTGCGGTCATTGTTCGCGGTATCGTTATTGGTCACACGATTTTTGTCATCCTGATCGCGCCGGATCTCCCGCTCAATCCGATCTAGCCGACGGGCGGCGTCGCTACGGCGATCGTTCAATGACGCCAGATCCATGTTGATGTTACTGAGTTTTCTGGCGATGTCCTCATAATCCTGCCCGGCGCTCCAGGCGCGTCGCGCTCTGTTTTGCTGATTCGCCTGACAGACTTCGATTGCCATACGGTGATTGCTGCGACCAAAAGCAAAAGCATTATCAGGACTGCAATAGACAGCATTTTGCGCAAACCACGCCTGATTATAGGTGTCACGCGTTTGCGGAATGACAAACACATTATTGCGACGGGCAGCACTCATGCGGTCTTCGAGCTGATTGGGCTGACCAAAACCGTCGGTGTTGCCAGCCTCACGCCAGTACTGGATTAATCGCTGCTCCCACTGCTGCTGGTATTCGGTCTCACTGAATTTCAAGCCTCTGGCCTTGGCATCCGCGCGACGGGTTATCACATCCCGTCCCTCGGTTGCATCACTCCAGCCCAGACGACGCCAGTATTCGATGATCTCTTTATTCCAGGCTTCTTTGTAGGCATCTTCACGCACCAACACACCGTCTGTCTGTGCCGCCTGCGCACGATGTTTCAGCTCAGTGTCTGGCACCCCGTCATGCGCGTCCTGAAAACCGATTTGTGTCCAGTAGGCATAATTACCGGCACGCCAGCCTTGCTGATAACTGGTTTGATTAAAACCGATCGCTTGTCCGCTGACTGCCCTGAGTTGTTCATCTTTTGACGAATGACCTGCCTTGCCATCTGTGTCGCCAATACCGTACCAATAATCGGCATTGCCTCGCACCCAACCCCGCTGATACGCATCGGGATTTGGTGGCGTATGGTTTTTAACGATAATCTCGGTTTTTAATTGCCGCTCATAGTTGGATACCGCAAGTGCACTGACGCCATCCCGCGCACCGACTTCTTCCCAAAAATGCTGATTACCCTGTTGCCAGCCAGCCTGATACTGTCCCGCTGATTCCAGCTTAATCTTGTCACCATCAACCGCGGCACAAAATTGGCGACGCTCATCAAAGCGCGGATCGAAACCCTGTGCGCCGTCTTTATTACCGATGAAATTCCAGTCACCTACCTTGCAATCCTGCCTCTGATTCATGGTCGTCTGACATCCGGCCAGAGGCAGCAGCATAACGGCTGCGAAAAGAGCCTTGCGACTTATTGTGAGCATAGAGGGGCTTTAATGTGGTGGAGGTGTTACCTCAACGTTTGCGTTGCCGGTTTTGTTGACCGGGCAGTTTATTTGTTTTGACAAAAGATGTAGTCAATTCGCAAATTTTTTGCTTTTACAGAAACAATTCTGACTATAATTATTTTTTCACTTCGATCAAGGAAAAACAATATGGCGCGGTTCTTTAAATGGACTGGGCGTGCACTACTCGTGCTACTGCTCATCCTCGCAGTCGGTTTTATTCATGTCTGGTATTTCAAGCCACTTAAAGCCGATTGGTTCTACGCGCGTGTCATGGCACGGTTTGCCTTAGATCAGCCAGAGATGTTATCGGGTATGCGTGTTTTGCCGGACTGGCTGGATTTTTATAGCGATAAACTCAATGATGCATCTTCAGCCGCTGAGCAAAAGTTAGCTGACGACGTCAAAGCAAATTTGCAGACTTTACGACGCTATGATCGTGCTTCGTTTGATCGCGACGGTCAGTTATCGTTTGATACCCTCGAATACTATTTACGCATCCAGGATGAAGGTGATCGATATCGTTATCTCGATTTTCCGGTCAATCAGCTCTTCGGCATACAGTCAAGTTTGCCCAACTTCATGAACGATGTACATCAGGTTACCTCGGTTAGCGAGGCTAAGAACTACATTGCACGGCTAAATCATTTCGAAAAAACTTTTGATCAGGTATTAGAGGGTCTGAAGCTGCGTGAGAGTAAAAATGCAATTCCCCCACAGTTTACGGTCGAAAAAGTGCTTGAGCAAATGCAAGGTTTTGTCGGTAAACCGGCTAAAGATAATCCACTATATCTTGGTCTTAAAGAGAAGCTAGGAAAAGTACCTGCTGGTCAAATTGATGCCGCCACGCGTACCAACTTGTTAGCGCAAGCAGAGACAGCGATCCAAACTAAGGTATACCCTGCTTACGGCAAATTGATCCAATACTTCATCGCACTAAAACCTAAAGCGCAGGGTAATTTTGGTGCCTGGCATTTACCTGATGGCGATGCCTATTACGCATGGACAATCCGAAAGCACACCACCACCGATATGACGCCGCAGCAAGTCCATGAACTTGGCTTGGCCGAAGTTGCTAATGTCAGCGCACAAATGGACGCTATATTAAAAAGCAAGGGCTTGATAGAGGGATCTGTAGGTGCACGAATCTTAAAATTGGCAGCGGATCCTGAACAGCAGTATCCGAATACTGCCGAAGGCAAGCAAGCCATGCTGAAAGGCTATCAAACGATACTCGACGAAGTGAATAAGGGTTTAGGAAATGCCTTTGACATACGCCCAAAACTCGGTGTTGAAGTTAAAGCGGTACCAAAATTTGCCGAAGCAACGGCCCCAGGAGCTTACTATGACCCGGGTGCATTTGATGGCACAAGACCCGGATTGTTTTTTGCCAATATGCGAGATACCACAGAGACTCCCAAATTTGGCATGCGCACACTGGCATATCATGAGGGCATACCTGGCCACCATTTCCAACAGTCGATCGCGCAAGAAATGGAAGATGTTCCTTTCTTCCGCCGAATTATTCCCTTCACTGCTTATGTCGAGGGCTGGGCGCTTTATGCGGAGCGACTTGCATGGGAAATGGGTTTTGAAAAAGATGCCATGGACAATCTGGGTCGCCTCCAGGCAGAGATGATGCGTTCAGTACGCCTGGTCGTAGATACAGGTATCCATTACAAACACTGGACACGTGAGCAAGCGATTGATTACATGACAGAGAACACTGGCATGGCAATCAAAGATGTCACCGCCGAAATCGAGCGTTACATGGTCGATCCGGGTCAGGCACTGGCGTACAAAGTCGGTATGCTAAAAATCCTCGCCCTGCGCGAAAAAGCCAAGCTCGCGCTCGGTGACAAATTCGATCTCAAACAATTTCACAACGAGGTACTGACCCACGGCGCCCTGCCGTTAGTGGTGCTGGAACGTGTGATTGATGACTGGATTGCGAAGCGTAAAAAAGCGTAAGCAGTGACATCAACTCTCGCTGATAGTTTCTGACAGGTCAAAAATGAGGCTCACTGAGAAGTGCGCCTCATTTTTTGTGATGTCATATGGCCTAGCGCTAACGAATTCATGCGTCACAAGCGTGCCATTACCGCACCTATACTAAGGGGATGTATATTTTAAAGGCGCTTTAAAATAATCGGATACAGCCGTATTTATTCATATACTCCCCATATTATCCCCATAAACACTATATAAAAAATATAAGAGAGTCACGCTCAAAGCGAAAACAACGTTCTCAGCAACCCGCACCAAGGCATTCTTGTTTCGACCGACTCCATCCCCATATACATGCTTCGTATTATTTCCTAATGTGTCCGGTTCGCTCCAACGCAGGAGAAAGCTGACACAATACCGCTACTCTCAACTAGTTCAGCCATTTCCGCCATTTCCATCACCTCTCACCTGAAGCGACTATGACCGCCCCTTCCAATACTGACAATACTGACGCTGCGTCCAAAAGTAGTCTGGCGACACTCAAAGGTTTAATTCCGTTTTTGCTTCCTTATCGTCGTCAGTTTTTTTTGGCAGGGATTGCGCTGATCATTGCAGCGAGTGCGACGCTGGCGATTCCATATGCGTTCCGGCAGATGATCGATCTGGGGTTTAGTACGACCGGAGCGCAAAGCATCAAGCATGTGGATCTGACTTTTCTGGCCTTATTTGGTGTGGCATGTATACTAGGTGTCGCAACGGCGGCGCGCTTTTACATGGTGTCTTGGTTAGGCGAACGGGTGACGGCGGATATTCGCAATGCGGTGTATTCGCATGTGGTGACGCAGAGTCCGGAGTTTTTTGAAACGACGCAGACAGGAGAAGTACTATCGCGTCTGACGACAGACACAACGCTGATTCAGTCGGTGGTGGGCACCAGTATTTCGATGGCCTTGCGTAATATTCTCTTGTTCATCGGTGGTCTGGCGATGTTATTTGTGACCAGTCCGAAGCTGGCCTCCATCATCATCGTCACGCTGGCGGCAACCATCCTGCCCATCGTCTTGTTCGGTCGTAAAGTCCGCAAGCTGTCACGCGACTCGCAGGACCGGATTGCGGATGCATCTGCCGTTGCAGGTGAAATCTTGAATGCCATGCCAACGGTGCAAGCCTTCACCCATGAACATATCGAAGCGCAGCGTTTTTCAGGTTCGGTTGAAAGCGCCTTCGCTACGGCGATGCGTCGTATCCGTGCGCGTTCTCTGCTGACGATGCTGGCGATTTTGCTGGTGTTTGGTGCGATTGTATTTGTGTTGTGGCTAGGCGCGCATGCCGTGATGGACGGCAGCATGAGTGGCGGCGAACTTGGTCAATTCATTTTGTATGCCTCGATTGTGGCAGGTGCAGTGGGAGCGCTGTCCGAAGTATTGGGAGAGGCGCAACGTGCTGCCGGCGCAACAGAACGCCTGCTGGAATTGATGTCGCTCGAATCACCGATACAATCGCCAGCAACCGCACTGCCACTGCCGGTTCTGACAACGAATGGCGCGGCATTATCACTATCGGATGTAGTATTTCATTATCCTTCGCGCCCGAATATGGCATCTATCGGTCATATGTCGCTAGACATCGCTCCAGGTGAAACAGTCGCCGTGGTCGGTTCGTCCGGCGCTGGCAAAACTACCTTATTCCAGTTGCTGTTGCGCTTTTATGATCCGCAGCAAGGCAGTATCAAACTCGATGGCATTGAACTACGTCAGCTAGATCTACATGCGCTGCGCAATGCGATCGGTATCGTGCCGCAGGATACGGTTATTTTTTCTGCGAACGCGATGGAGAACATTCGCTACGGTAAAGCCGATGCCACTGATGCAGAGGTAATTGCCGCCGCCAAAATGGCCGCAGCACATGAGTTCATCGAGCGCCTGCCGGAAGGCTATCAATCCTTTTTGGGTGAGCGCGGCGTACGCCTGTCCGGCGGTCAACGTCAACGAATTGCGATTGCACGAGCCTTGCTGAAAAATCCGCCATTACTATTACTCGATGAAGCAACCAGCGCGCTGGACGCGGAATCAGAACGACTGGTGCAGGGTGCACTCGAGGTCGCAATGAAAGGTCGCACGACCCTGATCATTGCTCACCGTCTGGCAACCGTACTGCGCGCCGACCGCATCATCGTGATGGAGCACGGTCACATCGTCGAAACTGGCACACACACCTCGCTGGTGGCACAGGGCGGCATTTATGCCAAGCTCGCCTCACTCCAATTTAATACGATGCTGGAGTAATCCGGCACGCTCCTTGTGGCAGAATAACTCGCTTAAGTTCGGGTCTGAATTAAGATTTACATTCAAGACTGAATTAGGACCTAAGTTAGCACCTGTTTTGGCACCTATTAATCATCAACCACAAGGAGACAATCATGATCGGTTACGTCACGCTAGGCACCAATCACTTTGAACGTGCAGCACAATTCTATGACAGCTTGCTCGGTGTTATCGGCGCAAAGCGCTATATGGAATCGGATCAATTCATCGCCTGGGCAGTCAGCCCGACGCAACCGTCGCTAGGGATAATTAAGCCGTATGACGGTAACGCTGCGACGGTCGGCAATGGCGTAATGGTGGCTCTTATCGTGGACAGTCCAGCCAAAGTAGATGCGCTGTACAACAAAGCCATTGAACTCGGTGGCAAAGACGAAGGCCCCGCTGGTCCACGTGGTGGTGGCGGATTCTATGCGGGTTATTTCCGCGACCTGGATGGAAATAAGCTCAACGTATTTTGCATGGGTGGCTGAGGGACCGGGATTGATTCCAGTTTAATTTGTACGATCACCTCATCTCACTCACTCAACCACAACGCTGTCTTCATGCAATGATGGCAGCGATTTTTTTGAGCTTGATTTCTCTGCCATATCTCACGAACTACCGCACAGACATCGGTCGATTATCGCCCGACTACCGTTATTCATTCACTCATGGTTCCGCTGCTGTCCGCCTGTTGATTGATGAGGCTACTGCCTGCAAAATATCCTCAGACAATTGAGGGTCATCTACCGCTCTCGACAATACCAAGGCACCGACCATACTGGCAAACGTTGCTAGTGCTTTATCCTGCTTTGCCGCCTTCGACTTACCGGGCAATACTTTGCTCAATATGCCGACCAGTCCGCGCACACCTTCAGTGACACTGGTGCGAACTGAGGAATTTTGTCTGGCGATATCGGCGCCAAGAGCGGCAATTGCACAGCCACGGCCAGGATGATCTCTGTGCTTGGCAGTCAGATAGAATGACGTGATAGTTTCCAGCGGATGATCGGGATGCTTTTCAACCATGGCCTGCCAATGCTCGACAGAGCGCTCCAGAGTTCTTGCGCAACTTTGCGCAACCAGGTCATCTTTGGAAACGAAGTGTCCGTAAAAGCCACCATGGGTCAGCCCCGCACTCTTCATTAAATCGGCGACACCGATACCGTCAAAACCTTTTTCGCGGAATAACTGCGCAGCAACATCAAGGATGCGCTCGCGGTTTTCTGCTGCCTGTTCTCTGCTGACTCTCATTGTAAGCCTCAATTATTTTGCACTTAATTCTTGACATTATAGATTATGGTCGTAATATATTCAATCATGATGATCATCATTTATAAATAAAGGTAATTGCATGTCAACTGCGCGTGGATTGAAACAAGTTCCGTGAAAGAGAAAGGCAATTACTGACGCCCAATAATGTTCAACCACACCCAACAGCACCAAAGCCTGCCAACCTCTTAAAAGCACACGGAGTAAAGAATGACACAAGCACAATTCAATAGCGATGCGCCCCGAGCCACCCTCGGCACAGCCTTGATTACCGGGGCCTCTTCTGGCATCGGCGCCACGTATGCAGACCGTCTGGCACATCGCGGTTACGATCTAATACTGGTGGCACGCGACCAAGTGCGCCTGGACGAACTGGCCGACAAACTCCGCACAAAGACTGGCACCAAAATCAGCGTCTTGCGCGCCGACCTGACGAACAAGGCTGATCTGGCGCTTGTCGAACATCAACTCACCAGCGACACGAGTATCACCATGCTGGTCAATAACGCAGGTATCGCCGCCAACGGTCCGCTGGCGGGGGCGAATTTGAATCAGATCGAGGGTATGATCAAACTCAATGTGCTGGCCCTCACACGACTGGCCAGCATCGCCTCGACTGAATTCGTCGCCCGCCAGCAAGGCAAGCTGATCAATATCGCCTCCGTCGTGGCATTAGCGCCAGAGATGTTTAATGCCAGTTACAGCGCAACGAAAGCCTATGTACTCAGTCTGACGCAAACCTTGCATCACGAAATCAGCAAATACGGCGTACAAGTACAAGCTGTATTGCCCGGCATCACCCGCACCGAGATATGGGAGCGCAGCGGTATAGATGCCGCGAATCTGCCCGCGGCAATGATCATGGAAGTCGATGAACTGGTCGATGCCGCCTTAGCAGGACTGGACGACGGTGAGCTGATCACGATCCCCTCCCTGCCCGATACCGCGGACTGGACGAACTTCATTGCCGCCCGCGCGAAGCTAGGGCCCAATTTATCGCGTCAGCATGCCGCGCCGCGCTACCAGCGTGTAGCGGCGTCCCGATCATTCCGAACATAGGAACACCAGATGCGGCGGAGCGGATTAATAACGAATGATTGAGACCTAAGTCCTGCTGCGCGCACCACATTCCACATCCAATAACAAAGGACATAATCATGACAACTGCAACTGAGAATGCAGCAAATACCGGCAATAAAGCCATGGCAGTCTGGCTGGTATTGCTCGCTGCCGCCGGGACTTTTTCACTCACAATGGGAACCCGGCAAACCATGGGCTTATTTCTCAGTCCCTTAAATACCGCGACAGGATTAGGGATAGGCAGCATCAGTCTGGCGTTTGCGTTCGGCCAGTTATGCTGGGGTCTGACGCAGCCATTTGCCGGTGCGATGGCCGATAAAATTGGTGCTGGCCGTGTACTGCTGACAGGTATTTTGCTGGTCGCGACGGGGACATTTATCACGCCAATGATGACTACAACCGCAGGATTGATTTTCAGTATCGGCATCTTGTCTGCCGGCGGCGCTGGCATGGCGGGACCGGCAGTGTTGATGGCTACAGCAAACCGTCTGATCCCTGCACATCAGCGTGGCATGGCGACTGGCATCATCAATGCGGGCGGTTCTTTCGGACAGTTTTTAATGGCACCGCTAGCGGGTGCGCTGATGCTGAGTTATGGCTGGGGCAATGCAATGCAGGTGCTGGCAGTGATCGTCCTGCTTGCACTGCCAGCCGCTTTTTTATTGCGTGGTAATTCGCTGCAGATGAATGCAGCATCGGGGATCGCGCCGATATCTACCTTGGATGCGATACGCGGTGCGCTGCGCAATCCGAGCTATCTGATGCTAAGCGCGGGCTTCTTTGTGTGCGGGTTTCATGTCGCTTTTCTGGCGACGCATTTACCTGGGGTAATTGCTTCTTGCGGCTTACCAGCACAGTTCGGCGCATGGTCGTTAGCGATGCTGGGTTTATTCAATATCGTCGGTAGCGTAAGTATGGGCTGGGCGGTCGGACGCTGGCGTATGAAATCGCTCTTGTCAGCCTTGTATGCAACACGCGCTCTCGCTGTACTTCTTTTTTTGATGACGCCAAAAACAGGAACCGTGATGCTGGTCTTCGCCGCGATCATGGGGTTGACGTTTTTATCTACCGTGCCACCAACGGCAGGTCTGGTCGCCAAATTTTTTGGCCCGGCAAACATGGCAACTCTGTTTGGCATCGTGATGCTCACGCATCAGATAGGTGGCTTCCTTGGCGTATGGTTAGGCGGCAAAGTATTTGACGCCACCGGTAACTATAATTTGATGTGGTACATCGATATCATGCTGGCAGCTGGTGCGGCTCTGTTGCATTTGCCTATTAAAGAAAAAAAGCTGAGACCTGCAATGGCTTGATTTTGATTCAATCAACTAAATAGATTCAATAAAAAATCCGGTGTTGTACTTTCCGGATTTATATTATTAAAACATGATCCTGACATTGATTAAAAATATACTCTACCTGAGTATATTTTTAATAACCAATCAAATAAAGCGAGTTAGGCACTATTTTATCAACAGATATAGGGGGTATAGGTAATACACCTTCATCCCAAGCACGCACTCAGATCAGCATGAGGTCATTTCAACAGGGCGTTGACCAGTCAAAAAATATTGCATCAATTCAGACACTGAGCGTATCGCAGTACCGAACGGCAAAGGCTCTGAGCCGCGAAAAAACAATCCGCGCTTCACATCGCCCTTGAGTGCGAACGACAATTGTGTGTCGATACAAAATTGCCCTGCCTTGCTTAAGCCATCTCGCAAGCCGCATTGCTGGAGGCAATCGAAAGCCATCAGGCATTTTTTCTGTTTCGCCTTATCCTGGAGTTTCTGCTCTTTTTCAAGATACGTGGCGAGCCATGGCGTTTTGACAGCTCGCGCAGGTAGCCCAGCAACACTCATGAAGGTGACGATATCTTCCGGCCTGGCTTCGACCAGCGTTTTCTTAAAGTTCACATGCGCGTCACCTTCTTCCGTCACGGCAAAGGCCGTACCGAACTGTACGGCGCTTGCCCCTTGCGATAGCAGCTCGCGTACCTTGTCATGGCTATTGACACCACCGGCGGCGATCAATGGAATATTTTCTTTCTCCAGTCCCAGCTCTCTGAAAAGTTCACGGGTACCCGACAAAACACCGGCCATTTCAAAACGCGCATCGCTGATATCCTCTGCCCGTGGCGCACCGAGATGACCACCGGCATAGCGCGGGTGCTCAATCACAATCGCATCGGGTAAGCGACCTTTGCGCATCCACTTTTTCATGAGCAGGGAAATCCCACGGACATCCGACAAAATGGGAATCAAGGCGACTTTGGGGAAATCGATGGTGATTTCCGGCAAATCCATCGGTAAGCCAGCGCCGACGACGACAGCATGCGCACCGCTGGCGCAAGATTGCCTGACGTAATTTGCATACTCAGATACGGCACGCATCACATTGACGGCAATTGCACCCGCTTCACCGGCAAGTGCTTTTGCTGCCTGGATTTCACGGTCGAGTGCGATCAGGTTCACCTTGTTGATCAGGTCCTTGTCCTTGCTGTTACCGGTTTGCGCCATCAAATCGTCATGGTGACGACGCAGATCCACACTGGAAATTGTCCCCATTCCACCAAGACTGGCGACGGTTCCCGCCAGTTGATGTGCGGAGACACCAATCCCCATCCCCCCCTGTACGACGGGCAATAGAAACTTTTCTCTCAATTGAAATAAAGGGAGTGAACTGATGAGCACAATTTTTCCTTATTAAATAGGACTTGCAAGGCCGTATCGCCGGCATCTTGCTTAGTAACTTCCAGCACAATTTGCATTACATGCGAAGGCCGGACAACCAATGACTTCGCAGAGTAAGTCCTTTAAACATCATCAGATTTGATGTGGATTAAAGATTATTCTGATTGTGTCTGAGTCGCTTCAGTTAAGCCCTCTCGCACAGCAATTATCTTGTAACAAGAATGACATTTTTCTTGACGCTGTAATTGGCACTTGCGTACACTCTCACGATCCCCTAAAAACCGTCGATCATGATCGATTAGACAATACACCGCCTATGAAACGTAACCGACAATCTCTCTCCTCCCTTTTTTCTCCGGCAATTTCTTCTGTTCTGACATCCACATTCGTCTTGTGTTTATCGTCAGCCGCCTATGCAGAAGAACGCGACGTCGCCACATCAATCAGTACTCCAGAATCGAGCGTCAGTCTGATCCAGACCGCTCCGGCAGCCAGCACGGTGGCGGTTGAACTTCCACTGAATACGATCGTACAAGAAACGGATTTGTGGAATCGCATCCGTAGTGGCTACGCGATACCGGATCTGGACAACCAGCTCGTCAGCAACCAGTTGACTTGGTATAGTACGCGTACTGATTACATCCAGCGCACGGTACAACGCGGTTCGCGTTATTTGTTTCATGTGGTCGAGGAATTAGAAAAACGCGGGATGCCAACGGAACTGGCTTTGCTGCCATTTATTGAGTCCGCTTTTAACCCGCAAGCTATCTCGACTGCGAAAGCATCAGGCATGTGGCAATTCATGGCGGCAACCGGGCGCGACTTCAACCTGAAACAAAATATGTTCAAGGATGATCGGCGCGGCGTATTGGACTCAACCGATGCGGCACTGACATATCTGGAGCGTCTGCACGGTATGTTTGGCGACTGGCAATTAGCGCTGGCTGCTTACAACTGGGGCGAGGGCTCTGTGCAGCGTGCCATCAAGAAGCAGCAAGCGATGGGTCTGCCAATCGATTTTGAGAGCCTGTCTGCCCTCATGCCAAATGAAACAAAAAACTACCTTCCCAAGCTGCAGGCAGTCAAAAATATCATTGGTCATCCCGAGCAATTTGGCATTGAATTGCCGAAACTGGACAATCAGCCCTACTTCGTCTCAGTAGAAAAAACTCGTGATATTGACGTCCGCGTGGCAGCGCAATTGGCAGAAATGTCAGTCGGTGATTTCACTGCACTGAATCCGCAATTCAATCGCCCTGTGATTACAGGGGGTAGCAATACCAAGATCTTGTTACCGACTGATAACGCGATGGTTTTCAGGGATAACCTGAGTAAATGGAATGGCCCTCTCTCCTCCTGGGCAACCCATACCGTAGGAAAAACAGAACGTATCGAATCTCTGGCGAGCCGATTAGGCTTAAAACCGGAAGTGTTGCGTGAGGTAAATTTAATCCCGGCAAAGATGTTGGTCAAAGCAGGCTCAACCCTGCTCGTCCCGAAATCAAGCAAAACACCTGATCAGGATATTTCTCTCGAAATCGCAGAAAAAGCGCAGTTGATTATTGAGAAGACGCCATCTACCCGACAAGTCAATATCAAAGTCGGCAAACGCGACAATCTGAATTCCATTGCCAGACATTATCGTGTCAGCGTAGCGGATGTGAAAAGCTGGAATAATTTGAAGCGGGATACGCTGACAGCAGGACAAGCATTACAAATTCATGTGCCTGTTCAGCAAGCAAGAGCAAAAAATTCCCGTGTTATCGTTGCACAAAATAATCGCAGTAACCGCAACGGTAAAGTAATGAGCCAAGCGTCTAAAATCCATACTTCGACAACAAAGATTGCTCTGGCAAAAGCAAAGCCTGGCAAAAAACATAGTTAGGACTTCCGCTGCGCTGCAAATGCTGTAAAGTATTTCTAATGATGTAAATAAAAAAGGCACAAAATGTGCCTTTTTTATTTACGCCTTGCTTATTTTACTTGCGAGCTGCTTATTGGCTATTCGCACAATATTTGTAAGCATCGGTTTACTAGCCGATGCTCAACTCATACGATTACTTACCCGATTGATTCGCGTAGATGATCCAGTAACGCGCCAGATCGGCAGTGCCGTCGGTGCCCTGAACTGTTTTCAATACTTTGATGGCGTTAGCTTTTTTACCTGCTTCGATCAAAGCTATGCCTTGCAACAGCTTGGCGTCGTCAGCACGCTTCAGCTCACCTTTAGCAATACCTTGCTCAATCATTTTCAAGCCTTTATCAGCTTGACCAGCAGTCACGTAGCCATAGCCGAGATTCACCAGGCCTGTGCCGTCTTTGCTTTGATTGGCTTCTGCTTCATTCGCAGCTGCGCTGGCTTTGCTTTCTGCCAGATTTTTGTTCGCCAGATCGCGTAAACGCTTATGACGCTCCGCTTCAGTACCAGCACCTAAGGCACCTGCTTTGTAACCTTGTTCAATAATCTTGATTGCCTCTGCCGGATAACCAGCTTGCAAAGACAATTGAGACATTTCCATGAAATCGTTCGTACGGGTAATCTGACCTAATGCGAATTTCAGGCGATACAAATTCAGTGACAAACGCTCGGAGTAGCCAGGCTTGCTCTGAATACGGCCCAGCAAATCAATCCAGTAATCTTTCTTCGGATAGTAGGTCAGCAGTTTTTCGATCGCAGCAACATAAGTTGCTTTATCGTTTTGTTTCAGCGCAGCATTGGCGTATAACTGCAAACTTGTTTCACTTGGAGCACGGCCAGACTTCTCTTCAGCAGCCAGATCCGAACGAACTTCTTTCATCGTGCCAGAATAGTCACCACTCATGTACATCGATTGAATCAGGAAAGGACGCATCGCAGGATCACTACCGCCGTCAGTGTAGTAACGCTTTACCCATTGTGTCGTTTTGGCGTAATTACCCGCTTTGTAATAAGCAGATGCCAAACCTTGTACATATTTCAGTTGTTCACCAGCAGGTAATTTGTTCGCAGAAATAATGGCTTCATAAGAACGAATCACCGTGTCGTTATCACCAGCAGCACTCGCAATAGCGGCGCGCATGCGTTCAATGGTGAAATTTTCGTTCACGGTTTTACCGCTTACGCTATCCGTCTCGTGAATTTTTGCCAGAGCATCTTTGTATTTTTTGGCCTTAAATAATTCACCAGCAGCTTGCACTACCTTACCGATTTCCGGACGCATTGCTTCCTGAGCATAGGCTGTATTTCCAGCGATAGTTGTCAACTCAGGTACAGCACAGAATCCAATCGCAGCAAGTAATACAGCGAGACGTGACAATCGTAGTTGCTTCATGTTTTGATCTCTCAATCAATAAAAATCAATAAATATAATGAATGTGGACGTTACAGCATTTTGAATATGAAAAAAGGCAGGAGTAACCCTGCCAATTTTGAATAATACCTTAGTTTTTGCGCTTGAAACAGCAAGAAGCCAAGTAATTGAAAACTACTACTTCAAGAACTGCTCATTACCGACCATACCGATCTTAGTGACGCCAAGACGCTGAGCCGTTGCCATCACATGAGCCACCGACTTGTACGCCACCAGCTTGTTGGGCCGCAGATGCACTTCCGGCTG